>JBBSAL010000019.1:0-65718 GCA_038252305.1 Actinomycetales bacterium
CGGCGCTGACCGGTCTCGCCGATGCCCGGCAGCAGCAGGTGGCGGGAGAAGCGGGCGAGCTCGGCCGCCGTCAGCGGTGGGCCGGGCTCGACGAGCGGGGGCACCGAGGCGGGCGTCATGCCCGCCTCCGTCGCTGCACGACGGCGTGCACCACGAGCCCACCGATGACCGCCCAGCCCAGTGAGGTGAGGAACCCGACGACCCCGACCCCGGCGGCGATCCCCCACGAGGTGGCGCCCCGCAGGTCCGAGAGCAGCCGGACATGAGCGACGGCGGCGACCAGGAGCAGCGCCGCGAGCACGGGCAGCGGGAAGCCGGTGAGCACGCGCGCGAGGCCCGCCCCACCGAGCAGCGCAGCGAGCACCAGGGCGCTCCCGATCAGGACGGGCGTCCGCCAGGTCCGACCACCGAAGGAGTAGTGCGCCGACATCCCGCCCGCACCGTGGCAGACGGGCATCCCCCCGACGGCCGCGACGACGACGTTGGCGGCGCCGAGGGTGCGCGCCAGGCGGCCCGGCGTCACCGCCGCGCCGCGCTCGCCGAAGTACACCCGCGCAGCATCGGCAGGAGCGAGGCAGGAGTTGGTGAACGTGAGGGGCACCTGCGGCAGCACCAGCAGCGTCGCGGCGGTCGCGAGCGAGGCGAACGACAGGTGTGGGACCGAGAGCGCGGACGGGCCCCAGGTCGGACCCCCGGGGCCAGCCGTGGTCGCGACGGCCACGACGAGCGCCACGGCGACCACCAGCAGGACGAGCCGCCGCGGCCAGTGCAGCAGAAGGGCCGCCAGCAGCAGCGCGACGACCGCTGCCCCCGGCAGCCACGGAGCCGTCCCGAAGGTTGCGGGCGGGTGGGCGAGCAGTCCCCAGGCGATCTTGACGAAGGTCAGACCGACGGCGAGCTGGACGCCGCGGGTCACGGCCACCGGGAAGAGGCGCGCCACCCGGTCGAGCAGACCCGTGATCCCGAGGACGAGGAACAGCACCCCCATGATCAAAGCACCGGACGCGATCACGTCGACGCCGGCGCCCGCCGCGATCGCCACCGCTGCGAAGGCCTTGAGCGGCTGGACCGCGACCGGCACCCGGTACACCCGGGCGACCAGCAGGTAGGTCAGCCCGGCCGGGAGCAGCACCGCGGTCGCCGACAGGCCGTTTCCGACGACGAGGACCACCGCCAAGGGGACCAGCACGCCGAGATCGGCCACCGACGCGGAAGCCTCGCGCCACCACGTCGCCGACGCGCGCGCCGTCGCCACCTGTGGTGTCACGCGCTCAACCCGCCCCCGGGTCGGCACCGCGTCGACGGCCTCATCGGGCACGGGCGAGGAGCACCTCGCTCAGGGCCCGTACGACGGCCGGGTCGACCCCGAGTGCATCCAGGTCCGTCAACCGCTGCGCGAGGGACTGTGTGCCGGTCACCGCCGCGAGGGCCGCGACCTTCGTCTCGTGGGCGATCTGGGCACGGTCGAGGACCTCGAAGGCGCGCTGCTCGAGGTCGAGCGGCCGCAACCGAGGGGCGGGTCCGATCCCCACCCGCAGCTCGGCCTCGAGCGGGACGTCCTCGACCGTGACGCTCGGACCGGTCGGGCCGTCGACGAGGAGGTGCGCGGTCGGCCGTCCGTCGACAGTCACCCGGACCTCGGCGACCTCGTCCGCCGCGAGGAAGGTCACCGTCCAGCGACGCAGCGCCGGCACACCGGTTCCCGGGCCACGGACCGGCCCGATGATCAGCCGGCCGTCGTCCTGTGCGAACCGGATCGGGGTCCGCGTCACCTCGGGGCGGGGGGCGTCGTCGTCCTCGACCAGGTCGAAGCTGCCGTCGGCACCGACGACGACGAGGAGCTCGAGATGGGCGGGGTTGTCCGTCCCGTTCGACGGGACCGCACGCCCGTCCAGAGGGACGATCGCGCCGGCCCTGGCCAGGACGGGGATCGAGGTGAGGTCCCGGTGCAGGTGCAGCCGCCGGTCCCCGTCGTAGACCGTGCCGGTGAGCACGTCGACCCAGGTCCCTGGCGGGAGCCATCCGCGCACGCGTCCGAGGAGGGTCGAGGGGTCGGCGGGGCAGGTGATCGGCGCGACGAGCAGCTCGGAGCCGAAGGTGTACTGGTTCGGCACCTCGTAGGCCTCCGCGGACTCCGGCCAGTCGTAGTACATCGGCAGGACGAGCGGGATGCCGTCGTGCGCGGCGCGGTGGTTCATCGTGTGCAGATAGGGCAGCAGCCGGTGACGCAGGCGGAGGAAGGAGGTCATCACCGTGCTCGCCTCCGGCGAGAAGGACCAGGGTTCCTTCGTGATGAACGGGTTGGCGCCGGAGTGCAGCCGCATGATCGGCGAGAACGTGCCGAGCTGCACCCACCGCGTGGAGAGCTCGTCGTCCTTGCTGCCGAAGAAGTGCCCGCCGATGTCGTGGCTCCACCAGCCGTAGCCGATGTTGCTCGCCGCGGCGGTGAAGAACGGCTGGAAGTCGAGAGAGGCCCAGCTGATGACCGTGTCGCCGGAGAACCCGACCGGGTACCGGTGGCTCCCGGGTCCGGCGTAGCGGGAGAACGTGAGGCTGCGCCGGTCCTCGCGCGCGCTGTCGAGGAAGTGGAAGTGGTTGAGCATCCACAAGGGATCGATCCCCGGCATGCGTGAGTACGGGCCGGACTGCCAGTCGAGCCACCAGAAGTCGACACCCGCGTCCTCCAGACCGCGGTGCAGCACCTCGAAGTAGGCGGCGAGGAACTCGCGGTCGGTGACGTCGAAGGAGATCGGGTCCCCGGTGCTCGGGTCCCGGCCGAGCGACTCGGCCATCGCCGCGTAGGGCTCCTCGAAGGAGCGAACGCCATCGGCCGGGTGGACGTTGAGGGTCACATGCAGACCGTTCGCGTGCAACCAGCCGAGGAAGGCCTCCGGGTCGGGGAACAGCTCCTGGTTCCAGGTGTACCCCGTCCACCCGCTGCCGTGCGCGGGATCGATGTCCACCAGGTGCCAGTCCATGTCGATCACGCTCACGGAGAACGGCACGCCCTCGGTGCGGAAGCGCTCGATCAGCGCGACATAGGTCTCGCTCGTGTAGCGGAAGTAGCGGCTCCACCAGTTGCCGAGGGCGAACCGCGGAAGGAGCGGCGCGGGACCGCTGAGCGCGTAGAGCGACGCGAGGGCCTCGTGGTAGTCGTGCCCGAACGCGAAGACGTACACGTCCTGGCGACCAGCACGGCGCGGCGCGACCCAGCCGTCGTCCTCGAAGAGGAAGGAGCGCGAGTCGTCGATGGCAGCGAACCCGTTGCGGGAGACGACGCCCGGCTCGAGCGGAACGGCACCGTCGGCCTCGTCGAGCGTGCGTGCAGTACCCCCGAGTCCGTCGTCGGGGACGCCGAAGCGCCAGACCGAGTGGTAGCTGCTGATCCCGCCCAGGACCGCGAGGCTCAGACCGCTCGTCGTGAAGGGGCCCTTGTCGTAGGTGAGCCGGAACCGGGTGGTGACGACCTCCAGGTGGTCGCCGTGGTCGAGCACCCGGAGCTCGGGCACCGGCAGCTCGCGGTTCAGGGCGAACGTCGAGGCGCGGTCCTCGAACTCGCCGTCGTCCGACCACTCGAGCCGCACGAGTCCCTCGGCGAGGACGGTGATCCGGTACCTGTCCCCTCGGATGACGGCTGCCGCGGCGGCGACGGGGCGGGACGGAAGACGGAGCTCGGGCTTCATGCCTCGCATCGTCGCAGGCGACCCGGAACCGGTCCAACCAGCGCACGGGGCGCGCCGTCGGTCGGCCTGCGGTGCGCTACCCGGTGCTCGGAGCGGGACGCAGGTGCCGGCTGAACCAGTCCCGCGCGAGGCCGGCCGCCTCGGCGAGGGTCCCCGGCTCCTCGAAGAGGTGGGTCGCGCCCTGGACGACCGCCAGGTCGTTCGGGCAGCACAGCTGCCTCTGTGCGCGTCGGTTGAGCTCGAGGACCGTCGTGTCCGCACCGCCGACGATCAGCAGCGTCGGCGCCCGCACGGCAGCGAGCCGATCTGCAGCCAGGTCCGGGCGACCGCCTCGCGACACGACGGCCGAGATCTCCGGCCCCAGCTCCGCCGCTGCCCAGAGAGCCGCCCCTGCTCCCGTGCTCGCGCCGAAGTAGCCGATCGGGCACGTTGCGACGCCCGGCCTGTCGCGGAGCCACCTGGTCGCCGCCGTCAGCCGCCCCGCCAGGAGCTCGATGTCGAAGACCTTGGTGCGGAGGCGTTCCTCCTGCGGTGTCAGGAGGTCGAGAAGAAGGGTCCCGAACCCGGCCTGCTGGAGGACTCCGGCGACGAAGCGGTTACGTGGGCTGCGCCGGCTGCTCCCGCTGCCGTGCGCGAACAGGACGGCACCGCGTGCCTGGTCAGGCAGGTGGAGCAGACCCTGGAGCACCAGCGGGCCGACCGGGATCCGCGCCTCGAGGTCGCTTCCGGAGCCGGTGGCCGCGGGGGTGCCGGTCCCCCGCCGCCTCGCGGCGAGGTCGAGCAGGGCCGAGACCTCCTCGTCGCTCGTCGGACGGAAGTCCCGGTAGTGGTTCCCGACGGCGAAGAAGGGTCGCGGCGTGGCGACCACGACGACCTCGTCCGCGTCGGGCAAGGTCCTCACGCTCTCGGCCGAGGCGACAGGGACCGCCACGACGACGCGGGCCGCGCCGAGGTCCCGTGCCACGGCGCAGGCGACGCGCATGGTCGAGCCGGTGGCGATGCCGTCGTCGACGAGGAGAGCCACCCGCCCGCTGAGGTCGACTCGCGGCCTGCCGACGCGCAGCCGCGCGACACGTTCCTCCAGCTGTGCACGTTCGCGACGCTCGACGGCGTCGAGGTCCTCGGCGGGCACCGGAAGGAGTCCGAGCACCTCGGCGTTCAGGACGCGTGCGCCACCCTCGCCGATCGCCCCCATGGCCAGCTCCGGACGGGAGGGCAGACCGAGCTTGCGGACGACGATCACGTCGAGCGGGGCATCGAGCGCCGCGGCCACCTCGGCGGCCACCGGGACGCCGCCCCGAGGCAGGCCCAGCACCACCACGTCCTGCCCGCGGCAGTGCTCCAGCAGCGGGGCGAGCCTGCGACCCGCCTCGGCCCTGTCCGCGAACCTCACCATCTGGGACCTCGATCCGTCGTCCTGTCTCCACCATCCTCCGTGGGCCTGCGTCGCGTGGGGTTTCGCCGACCAGACACCTGGGCGACCCGTCAGCCGTCTCGTCCGGGCAGGTGGAGGGCGAGCGACGACGGCAGGTCGAGCAGCGTGACGTTCTCCGCCTCGACGCGCAGCCCGAGCCGGCAGTCGGCGACCTTCACGTTGTGCAGGTCCATCGGCAGGTAGCGCTGCGGAACCGCCGGGTCGAGCCGGAGGGTCCGGGTGGGCACGGACGGTTCGAGACGCAGCAGCGTCCGCAGCAGGTGGACCGGGGCGGCTGCCGCCCACGCCTGCGGGGAGCAGGACGTCGGGTAGGGCACGGGCTCGGCGAAGTCCTCCCGGTCGAACCCGCAGAAGAGCTCCGGGAGCCGGCCGCCGAAGTGGTCGGCCGCGTCGAGCACTGCCGTCGCCACCCGCTGGGTCTGCTCCACATGCCCGTACCGCATGAGCCCGGCGGCCACGAGCGCGTTGTCATGGGGCCAGACGGAGCCGTTGTGGTAGCTCATCGGGTTGTAGGCACCCATGTCCGATGCCAGGGTGCGGACGCCCCAGCCGGTGAACATCCGCGGCGAGAGGAGGTGCTCAGCCACGGAGGCCGACCGGTCGGCGTCGACGATCCCCGACCACAGGCAGTGGCCGATGTTCGAGGTCAGCGCATCGATCGGCCGCTTGTCGCGGTCCAGACCCTCGGCGAAGTAGCCCCGGTCGGGCAACCAGAAGCGTGCGTTGAACGCGGCCTTGAGTGCGTCCGCCCTCTCGGACCAGCGCCGCACGTCGGAGTCCTCACCCATCACCTCGGCCAGCCGGGCCCGCGCCCGGTAGGCGGCATAGGTGTAGCCCTGGACCTCGCAGAGCGCGATCGGCGGTTCGGCCCTGGTCCCGTCGGCAAAGTTGATGCCGTCGAAGGAGTCCTTCCACCCCTGGTTGACCAGCCCACGCGGCGTCGCGCGCTCGTACTCCACGAACCCGTCTCCGTCGCGGTCGCCGTAGGCCTCCACCCACTCCAGCGCGCGGTCGGCATGCGGAAGGAGCGCGGCCACCTGCGCCGGCGGCGCCCCGAACCGGTGCAGCTCCTCGAGCAGGACGACGAACAGCGGTGTGGCGTCGGCGGTGCCGTAGTAGACGCTCCCCCCGGCGAGCTCGGCTGACGCTCGTGGACCGAACCGCACCTCGTGGGCGATCCGCCCTGGCTGCTCCTCGGTGGCGTGGTCGACCTTGGCCCCCTGGAGCTCGGCGAGGGTCTGCAGCGTACCGAGCGCCAGGTCCTGGTCGAGCGGGAGGAGCATGAAGGAGGCCAGGAGCGCGTCCCGGCCGAAGAGGGCCATGAACCACGGTGCACCGGCCGCGACCATGACCCGGTCCGGGTGCCGCGGGTCGAAGATCCGCAGGGACCCGAGGTCCTCGACGCTCCGCGCCAAGGTGCGGGAGAGGCCCGGGTCCGGCGTCGTCAGCCCGAGGGCGGCGGTGCGCCACTGCCGCATCCGTACCGCCGGTCCTGCCTCGACGTGCAACGCGCCGCACTGGTGGCTCGGGACGAGGCGGTCACCGTCGATGACGACATCGGCCTCGACCTTCACGGTCCACTGTCCCCGCGCGGGCATCCTCAGCGACCAGGACACCGACCCCGGGACCACCTCGGCATCACCGCCGGGCACCACCGCGACAGCTCGGACCGGGCCGTCGGCCGCCCGCTCCATCCAGACTGCGCCGTCTCGCACCGACGAGCGCACCTCGGGGCTGGGGTCCGTCAGCCCCTCCTTGACCTCGAAGAGGTCGGCGAAGTCGGCCTCCACCTGGATGGCGAGGGTGCACTCGACCGGCTCGGGCGAGAGGTTGTGCACGGTCAGCCGGAGGCACATGCCCTCGCCGACCCGCCGTTCGACGACGACGAGCACGGTGCTGTCCGCGCGTCCGGGCCGCGGGCGCGTGCGGGCGAGGTGGGTCGCAGCGAAGGGGTCCGCCCCGGCCGTGACGGTGAGCGGCTCGAGCCGTTCGCCGTCCACGGTGAGCGTCCAGCCCGACAGGAACCGGGTGTCGCGGACGAACAGTCCCATCGCTGACCCCGGGACGATGTTGCCCGCTGCATCGCTGATGCAGAACGTCGTGCCGTCCACCAGCGTGACGCCCCCCGTCGCCACCGGTGGACCTCCCTCGAACGACCACCCACCGATCACGGCCGTGCCTCCTCGTCGATCAACCATCCGGTCCCGGAGCGGAGCAGCGCGACATGGCGGGAGAGCGTCGTGACACCGCCGACGACGACCGGCACGGCCTGGTCCGCGAGGACGGTCGTCCTGTCGTCGTCGACCGTCACCCGCACACGCGTGCCGCGGTACCGCACACCGAGCTCTGCGTGCCGCCACCGCGCGGGCAGGTGAGGGTCGACCACCAGGCCGGCCGCGGTGGGCACGACCCCGAGGAAGCCCTGTGCGTACGCCTGCCACAGTCCGCCCATCCCCGCGAGGTGCACCCCGGCCCCGGTCCGCAGGGAGAGGTCGTCGAGGTCGATCTGCGCTGCGACGCGGAAGAGCTCGAGCGCCTCCTCGGCCCGGCCTGCCCTCGCCAGGACCGACGCGTGCACCGCCGGGGACAGCGAGGAGCCGTGGCACGTCATGGGCAGGTACCGGTCGAGGTCCGCCTGCACCGATCCGGGTGGCAGGTCCTCGGGCACCAGGTGGTGCAGCATGATCACGTCCGCCTGCTTGACGACCTGGACCCGCCCGACCTCCTCGGGGCCGAGCAGGACGTCGGCTGCGAAGGGCCGTCCGACGAAGTCGCCGAGATCGAAGGGCTCCAGCGCGCTGAACCCGGTGAACTGCTCGTGGTGCCCGGCGACCGGGTCGTAGCCGTCCACCATGGCCTCGGCGAGCCGCAGCCAGCCGTCGCGTTCCTCAGCGTCCGCCGGCGGGCCGTCGAGTGCCGCCGCCGCCCTCAGGTTCCAGCGCGCCATCGCGTTCGTGAACGCGTTGTCGCTCACCCCGACGTGGTACTCGTCCGGGCCGATCACGCCCTCGAGGTGGGCGCGCCCGGAGCCGTCCCAGTGCGCGCGACCCGTCCAGTAGCGAGCGGTGTCGACGACGAGCGGCCGACCCGGCCCGGTGAGGAAGGACCGGTCCCCCGTCCACGCTGCATAGCGGCAGGCCGCCCAGGCGACATCGGCGACGATGTGGACCTCCTGGTCGCCGGTGAGGACGGCGACGGGGCGGACGAGGTCCGGCGCCCAGGCGGGGGTCACGTCCGTGCCGTCGCGCGCCGACTCCCACGGGAACCGCGCTCCGACACCTCCCTCGCCGGCCGCCCTGGCCCGCGCCGCTCCGAGCCGGCGGAGCCGGTACTCGAGCATCGCCCGTGCCGACTCCGGTCGCACGGCTGCCAGCGCCGGCAGCACGAACACGTCGGCGTCCCAGAAGACGTGACCCCGGTACCCGGGCCCGCTCAGCCCGCGGGCGCCCACCGCTGCCTCACCCTGGCTGTCGGCGGCACCGAGCAGATGGAACAGGGCGAACCGCAGGGCGAGCTCGGCGTCGGGGTCGTCGGGGATCGCCACGTGGCAGTCCGCCCAGCGCTCTGCCCAGCGCTCCCGCTGCTCGGCCAGCAGCGGCCCGAAGCCGCCGGCGATCGCGCGGCGGACCGTCCGGGCCGCCAGGGCCCGGGCGACCGCTCGAGGAGGGCGCGCCACGTACGCCGCCACCCGGTCGACATGGCCGTCCCGCACCCGTTGGTCCGCGACCACGGTGACGCCACCGTGGGCGCCGGCCGTCCCGGCCCACCAGAGGCCGTCCTCGCGTCCGCTGCTCGTCGGCACGCCCTCGGGCACGACGAGCGGGCGTCCTCCGCGCAACCCGGGCGCTGCGGCGCGCAGGACGACCACGCCGGGACGCGCCTGCGAGGCGAAGCACACGCTCGCGATCCCGCCGTCGGGATCGGGCCGGCGCGCAAGAACCCCCGACCGCAGGTCGAGGGCCATCCGGTCGCCGGAGCCGTCCGGGTGCAGGGCCGATGTGTCCAGCACCGTCCACACGGGAGCCGGGATCAGGTGCTCCTCCTCCCCCGACCCGTCGTAGACGCCGGCAGCCAGGACGCCGGCGCCCTGCGCCGGTCCTTCTTCCGCGGCTGCGCCGCGCGTGCCGAAGCCTGCGGCACCCAGGGTGAACAGCGACTGCCGAGCGCGGCGGCCCACCGTCCGAGGCTGCACCGTCCACCTGGGGTCCTCGTCCAGCTGAGGCATCGCGCCCGAACGAAGACGTCGCAGCTGTTCCGCGAGCGTGGACCCGACCGAGACAGAGCCCGCGGGGTGCTGCGCACCGTCGACCCGGCCGAGCCCTTCGCCCACGAGCAGGACGAGACCCGGGACGACTCCCCGCGTCTCGAGGTGCTCGAGAGCCCATCGCACCGCGTGCTCCGTGCCGACGTCCTCGTGCCGGACGCCTCCGGCGGCCGGGTCGTCGGGTCCGCACCCCGTGGCGGTCGCGGGCCGCCGGAGCAGGTGGGGGCCGGACGCCGTGATCCGGAAGACCTCCGGTCTCCTCCCGACGCAGACGTGCAGGTGCCCGGGCCCCGTCGGTCGCGCACCGAGGGAGCGATCGACCTCCTGGACGTCCGGAGCTCCGACGACGACGACCTCGACGCAGTGCACGCACAGGCCCTCGATCAGGCGGCCCAGGCGTCGAAGCGCTCGGGTGCCGGCAGGGAGCATGCCGTCCCACCCGAGGACGACGGCAGCGAAGGTCCGCTCCGTCGAGGCATCCGGCTTGGCCACGTGCACCTCATCCCGCCACGGGCGTGGTCGTCCGCCCACGCGCGTGAGGCCCCGCCGGGCGCGCGAGACGCGCGTACAGCTCGGCGTACCGACCGACCATCCGCTCCATCGAGAAGCGCCGTTCGACGTCGACCCGGCAGGCGGCCCGGTCGATCTCGCCGAGCCGGGCGACCGCACGCGCCAGACCGTCCTCGTCTCCTCGCAGGTAGCCGGTCCGGCCGTCCAGCACGATCTCCGGCGCGGCGCCGCACGGCGTCGCCAGGACCGGGGTCCCGAAGGCGAGCGCCTCGATCATCACCAGGCCGAACGGCTCGGGCCAGCAGATCGGGTTGAGCAGGGCCGCCGCTCCCCGCAGGAGCCGAGCGCGCTCGTCGGGGCCGATCTCGCCGAGGAACTCCACGTCGTCCGCCAGGAGCGGGGCGATCTCGCGGTCGAAGTACTCCCGCTCCGCCTGCTCGCGCATCTTCGACGCCAGCCGTAGCGGCCAGCCGGCCGCGCGGGCGATGCGGATCGCCCGGTCGGCTCCCTTGCCCGGGCCCATCCGGCCCAGGTAAGCGAGGTACCCGCCGTCACCCGGGCCGACGGCGAAACCGTCCAGGTCGAGCCCGTGCGGGATCACCCGGAGGAACGGCAGCTCGGGTGCCGAGCGACGTTGGGACTGGGAGATGGCCACCAGCGGGACCGTCAGGGCGATCTGGCGGTACAGCAGCCGCTGCTCCGGGGTGAAGGCTCCGTGGCAGGTCGTGAGGATCGGGCACGTGGCGCGACCACCGAAGATCAGCGGGCCGAGGATCGTGTGGTCATGGATGACGTCGACCCCGGCGAGCTCCTGGTACGCGTGGACGACCTGCACGGCCTCCGGCTCGGTCCGGCCCATGGGTAGGACGGGCTCCTCGTACCAGCACGAGGTCGACGCCGGGTTGGTCGACGACCCCACGGAGACGAGGCGCACCTCGAACCCGGACTGCTGGAGCCCCCAGGCGAGCGCGTCGACGACCTCTTCGGTCCCGCCGTAGCCCACCGGCGGCACGGGAACGAACGGGGCGACGACGATTCCGATCTGCATGACTCCCCCCGGTCACTCTGCGACTGCCGGTGCGTGCCAGTGGCCCAGATAGCTGCCCGGCGGCACCTGCGCGTGCACGGGCATCAGCAGGACCGGGAGGAGCGACTGCTCCAGCGTGCGCTGCAGCGTCAGGGCGTGCCCGGGCGTCAGGTCCCGGGACCAGCCCATGACGATGAGGTCGGCGTTCTCGGCCCCGGCAGCGGCGGCGATGGTCTGCCCGGGCTCGCCACGGCGCACCTCGAGCCGGAAGGCTCGACCCGGAAGGTGCGCGGCGACGAACTCCTCCCGCCAGTCGCCCGCTGCATGCGCCGACTGGTCCCAGAAGAGCGGGACCGATGCCGCATCGATCACGTGCAGCACGACGAGGTCGACGCCGGCCCGGCTCAGCAGCCCGACGGCCGGCTCGACGGCTGCTGTCGACGCCGGCCCCCCGTCGAGCGGGAGGAGCGCCCGGCGCAGCCCGCGCGGGTGAGGCGGGAAACTACCCCGCGGCACCACGACGAGCGGACGCTGCGCCGAGGAGAGGAGAGCGGTCGCGATCCGCCCGGCCGGCGGCTGGGACGAGCCCGCTCCGGTGGCTCCGATCACCCCGAGTGCCACGTCGGGATCGCCGAGTGCCCGGCAGATGACCTCGACCGGATCGCCCTCGAGGCGGATCAGGCGCAGGCCCGCCGACGACGCCGAGGCATCCAGATCCGCGTCGGAGTCCGTCCCCACGTGCAGGGCCGTAGGGGAGGCGTTCAGCAGACCGGCGAAGACCACAGCCGCCCGCATCACCTCGAGCGCGACGGGGCTGGCATCGACGGCCGCGAGAACCGTGGCCACCTCCCCAGCCTAAGGACGAACGACCTCGCCCGCACGCAGTCCTGGACCCCAGATGAGCGGCGATGCGCGGACCTCCTGCATTCGACCCGCTCCCGGTGGCAGCATCAGAGGCGTCCCGGACGGAGGCCCGGGCCTGCATCCACCACGTCGAGCTCGGCGATCCGGAGACCTTCCTCGACCGCCTGTTCCGCGCGCGTCACGGGCTCCTCGCCGTCCGCACGATGGCGGCACGGTCCCGGGAGATCTACCGACGGGTCGCCAGGCTCGAGCGCTTCGTGCCCGAGGAGAGTCGTCCGCTGGTGCACGACCTCGGCGACCAGTTCGATCGGATCAGCGGACTCGCGGAGGAGGAGAGGGGCTCCCTGCAGGGGGTCATCGACCTCTACCGCGCACGGACCGACACGAAGATGATGATCGCTGCCGAACGACTTGCCGTGACCGCGGTCGTCACCCTGCCGATCACCGCCCTCGCCCCGGTGCTCGGCATGAACCTCATCGTCAACGACCGCACGACGCCCGTCGCCCTCGTGGTGGTCCTGGTGCTCATGGCGGCGGTGTCCGGCTCGTTGCTGACCTGGGCGAAGCGACGGGGCTGGTGGTGAGCGCTCAGGGTTTCGAGCAGAGCAGACCTCTCGTCACCAGCCCCACGGATGCAGCGACCCCATTCGTCGCGTCCCGGTGTAGCGGCTGAACGGGTCTCCGTAGAGTCCTGGGCCGCCGATCTCCACCGCGGTGAGCTGACGGCGCGCCGCCTCGAGCGCGTCGTCCATGAGGCCGACCGTCTGATCGAAGTCGAACATGGACACGCTCCGCGGACCCGGCGCGTCGAGCACGAGGACCGGGACGGAACGTGTCGCGGTCGAGAGTGCGGTCTCGAGCTGGGCCCGCAGCTCGAGCGCTGCCACTCGCATGACGACCTCCGCGACGGTCCGGTACGTGCCCGGGGGGCCAGGCACGGTGCAGTCGAGGACGACCATCGAGCCTGCACCCCGGTCCAGTGCCTCGAGCACGGGCACGTTCGCCACTGCACCACCGTCGACCAGCACGTGCCCGTCGACCGTCACCGGTGGGAACAGCCCAGGGATCGCCGCGCTCGCCAGCAGCGCGGGCAGCAGCGGCCCGCTGTCGAGCACCCGCCGCACGCCGCTGTCCAGGTCGAGGGTCACCGCGGCCAGCGGGACCACCAGGTCCTCGAACGTCTCCGCGTGCAGCACCTGCTCCGCGACGTGCTCGATCCCCTCGGGCCCGATCAGGGAGCTCGCAGACTGGGTCAGTCGCCACACCAGGCTCAGCAGGTTCCGCGGGATGAGGTCCCGGCGCTCCAGGTCGCTCCACACCTCGCGAAGGATCGCCGCTGCCTCGTCAGGGCGCTCGGCGAGCACCGCCCCGTTGAGGGCACCTACCGACGTCCCCACCACGAGGTCGGGCCGTAGACCGATCTCACCGAGCGCCTGGAGCATGCCGACCTGGACCGCGCCGAGGCTCGCACCGCCGCCGAGGACGAACGCCACGGGCTGGGGCAGCCGGCCTGCGACGTGCACCATCTCATGACCTCCCACGGCCCATCCTGCTCGGGTCGACGGCGGACGGCCTGCGCAAGCGCCTGTCGAGGCGGGGCGGCCGCGGACGTCGGCGATGGCGTCAGGCCCGCCCGCTGCCCCGCCGTGACCTGTGGCCCCACTTGTCGCGTCGCCCGGCTCGCCGGCCGCACCCGCGCATGAGCGGGCGCTACCGTCGAAGCGCGCTCGACCGCACCCTCGTCGGCCGACATCTGGGCAGGTGACGCCCAGTCGATCAGCCCACCGACCTACCCCTGAAGGTCGACCAGCACGGCGGCGAGCCGGTGGGATGCGTCGTCCGCGTGCACCTGCAGCCCGGTGAGCCCGGTGACCTCCGGCATGAGCGCGGGCTCGAAGACGTGCACGACCGACCGCCCGGAGCCCTCAGACCTGACCACGACGCTGCAGGGAAGCAGGACACCGACGGCGGGATCGACCGCCAGCGCACCTTGAGCCAGCTCGGGGTTGCATGCCCCGAGGATCACGTAGGGCTCGATGTCGACGCCGCGCTTCGCCTTGAGCGTCGCCTTCATGTCGATCTCGGTGAGGACGCCGAAACCGTGGGCAGCGAGCGCCTCTCGGGTCCGCACGACGGCGTCCTCGTGGGGCATGTCGATGGTGATGGTCCGCTGATAGACCACGAGATCTCCTCACGACGGGGGCCGTCCGCACGAACGCGTCGACACGGCTCGGACGCGGCGCCGCTGACACCTGTCTACCACCGACGGCGGTCACCTTCGCGACGAGGAACCTGTCACTCGACCACGACCGCGCCGCGTTGGAGCCGGGTGAGCGCCCAGTCGAGTGCCACCCCGAGCGTCAGCCCGCCGACGACGCCGACCACGACGGCACCCCAGGGGTGGCCCTTGAACCAGGCACCCGCCCCGATGCCGATCGCTGCGGAGTAGACGGCCCACGTCACCGAACCGATCGCGGCGAGAGCGACGAACCGGCGTCGGGGATAGCCGAGAGCGCCTGCCGACATGTTGACCGCGACCCGCGCGACCGGGATGAATCGTGCGGCGAGGATGAAGGACGTCCCGCGGTGCGTGAGCGCCTGCTCCGCCCGCAGCAGGGTGCGACGACCGCGCCCCCGCCGCATGAGCGGCAGCCGGTGCACGTCGATCCGGCGACCGATCGCGTAGGCGACCTGGTCGCCGACGAAGGCTCCGGCACCCGCCGCCACCATGGTCAACGCGAGGTTAGGCCTGCCGGTCGCCGCCGCCAGTGCGGTCAGCCCGACGACAGCTGCCTCGCTCGGCATCGGCGGGAAGAACCCGTCGATCACGGCGAAGACGAACATCCCCAGGTACACCAGCGGGGACGCCGCGACGGAGAGCAGCCAGGCGTCCACCTCAGGCGGACGGTTTCCGGGCGAGGAAGACGGTGTTCGTCGCCTCGCGTCCCTGCAGCGGGTTGGCGAAGGACACGACCTGGGCGCTGACGTCGACGAACACCTCGCGGAGCACGGCGAGGTACTCCTCGTCCGGCGGATCGTTCGACCACAGCGCGAAGACGCCGCCGGGGTGCAGGTGCTCGGCGAGTCGCCGGACCCCGTCCACCTCGTAGAAGACGGCATGGCTCGGGTGGAGCAGGTGTCGTGGCGAGTGGTCGATGTCGACCACGACGGCGTGGAACAACCGGCCGGGGGTCCGCGGGTCGAGCCCGCCCGGTACACCGGCCAGTGCGAAGAAGTCGCCCTCCACGAGCGTGCACCGGACGTCGGCGTTGAGCACGGCACCGACCGGGACGAGCTCGCGCCGGTGCCAGTCGATCACCTCGCCGAGCCGTTCGACGACGGTGAGCGAGCGGATGCGGGGGTCGGCCAGCACCTCTTGCGCGGTGTAGCCCAGCCCGAGGCCGCCGACGACGACGTCGAGGTCCTCGCCCTGGACCTGCGCGAGAGCCAGCCTGGCCACCTCCACCTCGGCCACCGTGTACAGGCTCGACATGAGGAAGTCCTCGTCGAGCTTGACCTCGTACACGTCGGCACCGGAGAGCGGGTCGCGCCGTCGTCGCAGGCTGATGACACCCATCGGCGTGGGTCGCCAGTCGAGCTCTTCCAGACGAGCGCTCATCGGACTCCCTGCTCCGCCGGCACCTGCCGAAGGGGCGAGTGTCCGTCGACCACGCTAGCGGGCACCGGGGTGGGCCGCGTCCGGCCATCGCTCAGAGGTGACGCTCCGCCGGTCCGTCGTAGGCGGACAGCGGCCTGATCAGCGTGTTCGACGCGCGTTGCTCCATGATGTGCGCCGTCCAGCCGGTCAGTCGGCTCGCCACGAAGAGCGGTGTGAAGGTGGCGGTGTCGAAGCCCATGAGGTGGTACGCGGGGCCCGAGGGGTAGTCGAGGTTCGGGCGGATGTCCTTCCGCGCCAGCATGAGCACCTTCAGCGCAGCGTAGAGCTCGCCCAGGTCCGGACGGTCGTAGTGCTCGACCAGGGTGTCCAGCGCGGCCTCCATCGTCGGGACGCGCGAGTCGCCGTGCTTGTACACGCGGTGACCGAAGCCCATGACCTTGCGCTTCGCGGCCAGCGCCTCGTCGAGCCACGCGGAGGCTCCTGCCGCCGTGCCGATCTCGCCGAGCATCACCATCACCGCCTCGTTCGCCCCGCCGTGCAACGGTCACTTGAGCGCTCCGATGGCTCCGACGACTGCCGACCAGAGGTCCGCGAGGGTCGAGGTGATCACGCGCGCGGTGAAGGTCGAGGCGTTGAACGAGTGCTCGGCGTACAGGACGAGCGAGACCCGGAAGGCGTCGACGACCACCGGGTCGGGCACCTCGCCGAAGGTCATGTGCAGGAAGTTCTCCGCGTACGGCAGGTCGTCCCGCGGCGCGACGACGTCCTGGCCGCGCCGTCGCCGCTGGTCGTAGGCGATCACCCCGGGCACCTGGGCAAGCAGCCGGACGGACGCCGCGAGACTGGCCTCCCGCGAGGAGTCGTGCACGTCGGGATCCTCCGCGCCCATGACACTGACCGCGGTCCGCAGGACGTCCATCGGATGAGCGGTGGCGGGCATCCGGTCGACGACGGCCCGCAGCCGGTCGCTCAGGACGCGGTCCGCGCGTTCCTCCGCCTGGAGCCCGGCCAGCTCGGACGCCGTCGGCAGCTCACCGTGCCACAGCAGCCAGGCGACCTCTTCGAACGAGCAACGCGCCGCCAGCTCCTGGACCGGGTAGCCCCGGTAGAGCAGGGAGTTGCTCGCGGGGTCCACCCGGGACACCGCCGTCGTGTCGACGACGACGCCCATCAGGCCCTTGTGGACGACGGGCTCGGTCTCGCTCATGCTCGCTCCCTTGCGTTCAGCTCGGCTGGGGGTCTCCCGGCACGGTGAAGTCGAAGACGTTCGCGTCGAACTGCTCGTAGCCGGCGTAGTCCACCAGCTCGTAGAGCCGCGCCCGGGTCTGCATCTGCGGGACCAGCGCGGCAAGCGTCCCGTCGGCGAGCAGGGTGTCCAGGGACCGTTCCGCCACCCCCATCGCGAGCCGCAGCAGGGAGACCGGGTAAATGACGATGTTCACCCCGACATCGGCCAGCTGAGCGGTCGTGAACAGGGGCGAGCGGCCGAACTCGGTCATGTTCGCCAGGACCGGGACGTCGACCGCGGCACGGACCGCCTCGAGCTCGCGCAGGTCCGCCATCGCCTCGGGGAAGATCGCGTCGGCTCCGGCGTCGACGAGTGCCCTTGCCCGGTCCAGGGCCGCCCCCAGCCCGTCGACCGCGCGCACGTCGGTCCGCGCCATGAGGAGCAGGTTCGGGTCGCGGCGGGCGTCGACTGCAGCCTTGATCCGTGCCGTCGCGGTCGCCGTGTCGACCACGGCCTTGCCGTCGAGATGACCGCAGCGCTTGGGGTTGACCTGGTCCTCGATGTGCAGGCCCGCGGCGCCGGCGTCCTCCAGGGTCTGCACGGTGCGGGCGACGTTCATCGGTTCGCCGAACCCGGTGTCCGCATCCACGAGCGTCGGCAGGTCGGTCATCCGCGCGATCTGCCGGCTGCGGTCGGCGACCTCACTGAGCGTCGTCAGTCCCACGTCCGGCAGCCCGAGGTCGGCGGCGATCACGGCCCCGGAGACGTAGACGCCCTCCAGGCCCTTGTGCTGGATGAGCCGGGCCGAGAGCGGGTTGAAGGCTCCCGGGAACCGCAGCAGGGTGCCCTGCGCCAGCGCGGCCCGAAGGGCGACCCGCTTGTCGGCCGGGGTGGTCGAGGCGTACAGCATCAGAAGATCCCCTCGGGGGTGCTGACGGTGGCGAGCAGCTCGCTCGGCGCCGCGATGGTCAGGCTGCCCAGCTCGGCGGGCCCGAGGTCAGGAAGCCGCTGGGCGACGTCGAGGAAGCGCTCGACCTCGACCGCGGAGAGCACGCCCTCGCTCAGCGTGCGGAACTTCTCCACGTACTGCGCTCGTCCGAAGGGCCGTGCGCCGAGCGGATGGGCGTCGGCGACCGCGATCTCCTCTGCGACGGTGCTCCCGTCGGTCAGGGTGACCTCCAGCAGCCCGCCGAAGGCCAGATCGGTGGGGTCGGTCGCGTGGTAGCGGCGGGTCCACTCCGGGTCCTCGACGGTCGAGATGCGCTGCCAGAGCGCGACGGTGTCGGGACGCGACGCCCGCTCGGGGCGGTAGGAGTCGACGTGGTGCCATCGACCGTCCTGCAGGGCCACGGCGAGGATGTAGGCGATGGAGTGGTCGAGGGTCTCCCGCGAGGCGGTCGGACTGTACTTCTCCGGGTCGTTCGCGCCCGATCCGATCACCTTGTGGGTGTGGTGGCTCGTGTGGAGCACGATCGACCGCACCCGCTCCGGGTCGCCGAGCTCGGGCCGCTCGCGGTGCAGTCGGCGCGCCAGGTCGATGAGCGCCTGCGACTGGTACTCCGCCGAGTGCTCCTTCGTGTACGTGTCCAGGATTGCCCGCCGCGGCTCCCCCGGTCCCGGCAGGCGCAGCATGTATCGCGCGTCGGGGCCGTCCAGGAGCCGGGCGATCACCCCGTCCTCGCCCTCGTAGATGGGCGTCGGTGAGGTCTGCCCGCGCATCGCCCGGTCGACAGCCTCGATCGCAACCTTGCCTGCGAAGGCCGGCGCGTAGGCCTTCCAGGTCGAGATCTCCCCCTTACGTGACTGGCGGGTCGCCGTCGTCGTGTGCAACGCCTGCCCGATGGCGTGGAAGATCGTCGGCACGTCGAGCCCGAGGAGCGTGCCCAGGCCCGCCGCGACGGCCGGCCCGAGGTGCGCGACATGGTCGATGGCGTGCCGGTGCAGGCTGATCGCGCGCGCCAGGTCGACCTGCACCTCGTAGGCCGTGACGACGGAGCGGACGAGATCGGCCCCGGTGAGGTCGTCGCGGCCGCCACGTCGCGCACGGTGCTGAGCCACGGCCACGATCGGCGGGATGGTGTCGCCCGGGTGGGAGTACTCCGCCGCCAGGAAGGTGTCGTGGAAGTCGAGCTCACGGACGGCGACCCCGTTGGCCCAGGCCGCCCACTCGGGGCTCACCCGCGTCTGGAGGGTGCTCCCGAAGACGGTGGACCCCGGCAGGTAGGGGTGCGCCAGCGCCTGAGCGCGAGCAGCGGCGACGGGAGCGCGCGTCAGCGAGGCCGCCGCGACCGCCGCGTTGTCGATGACGCGATTGATCACCATGTCGACGACGTCCGGTTCGGGATCGACCCGCTCGGCAGCGAGTCGGGCGAGCTGCCAGGCGAGCTGCTCCTCGCGTGGGAGCACCTCGGCGCTCGGGTGCGTGCGGACGACGTGGGTGATCATCAAGCCGCTCCGATGCGGTGACGGTGCCGGTGGTGGTGGTGCACGGTGCCCACCCTGCCAGTCGCCGGACGTTCGCGGCACCCGGGGCAGGTCGTCGGCCACGTCCCCCGCACCGGGTCGTGACCAGCACCCCCCCTGCGGGTGCTGGTCACCCCGGCACTGCCTCGGGATCTCCGCGCTCCGTCCGGCCGGGACGTGCCCTCCGGCCGAGTCGTGATCTCCTGACACCACTGTGACGCATCCCGGTGACCTGGCGTGCCCGCACACCGCGCCGGAGCCGTTCGACCTTGTCCGACGATCACCCCGTCCCGTGCTGGACGCGTGCACGAAGCGCCGCCGACATGCTGGGTCGCCGCGGGCGGGTCGCCGAGGGCACCAGCTCCTACTTGACCTCGGTCGGGTGGGCACCTCCGCCCTGCGACGTCGCAGCCGGTGGCCTAGCGTTCAGTGCACGCGCTCGCGTTCCCGTCTGGAGGCTTGATGACGCCGTCCCACCTGCGCGGCCGCTACCTGCGCATCCTCGGCTTCTTCGCCGCGGTCATCGCACGCTTCATCTGGTGGGATCTCGTCCTGCCCCGGATCGGCTTCCGCGGCCGGTCACGGCGCACCCGAGTCGAACGCTCCCGGCGCGAGGCCGCCCGGTTCCGGCTGCTCGCCATCCGGATGGGGGGCGTCATGATCAAGATCGGCCAGTTCCTCTCCTCCCGCCTCGACGTGCTCCCGCGCGAGGTCACCGATGAGCTCGCCGATCTGCAGGACGAGGTCCCAGCGGAGGACTTCGCGGCGATCAGGGAGCTGGCCGAGGCCGAGCTCGGCGCGCCGCTCGAGACCTTGTTCGCCCGCGTCGACCCGGTGCCGCTGGCCGCCGCGTCCCTCGGCCAGGTCCACCGCGCCATCCTCGGCGAGGAGCACGACACGGAGTTCAGGGCAGTCGTGCTCAAGGTCCAGCGGCCGGGCATCGCCGCGATCGTCACGACCGACCTCTCGGCACTGAGCCGGGTCGGCGGTTGGCTGATGCACTACCGGCCGATCCGCACCCACGCCGACGTCCCCTCGCTGCTCCGCGAGTTCTCGGTGATCCTGCACGAGGAGATCGACTACCGGCACGAGGCCGACAGCGCCGAGACCTTCCTGACGAACTTCGCCGACGACCCGCAGGTGCAGGTCCCGCGGGTGGTTCGTGCCCTGAGCACGCGACGGGTCCTCACGCTGGAGGACGTCTCCGCGATCAAGATCACCGACTACGCCGCGCTCACCGCTGCCGGCATCGACCGGACGGCCGTCGCCGAGCGGCTGCTCGCGGCCTACCTCAAGCAGATCTTCGAGGACGGCTTCGTGCACGCCGACCCGCACCCGGGGAACCTCTTCATCACTCCGCTGCCCCGCGAGGGCGACGAGCCCACACCGTGGCGCTTGACCTTCGTGGACTTCGGGATGGTCGTGCAGGTTCCCGAGAGCGTCCGCGGCAGCCTGCGCGAGCTGCTCATCGCCGTCGGGACGCGGGACGCCGCGCGCGTGGTCAAGGCGTACCGGATGCTCGACATGCTCCTTCCGGGGGCCGACATCGCCGCGATCGAGCGTGCGGAGGCTCAGGTCTTCGACCGGTACTGGGGACTGTCGATGAGCGAGCTGCGCAACATCGACCCGCAGGAGGTGCGCGACTTCGCCCATCAGTACCGCGATCTGCTGCTCGACCTGCCCTTCCAGGTGCCGCAGAACCTCATCTACGTGGTACGTACCGTGTCGATCCTCTCCGGGATGTGCACCGGGCTCGACCCGGAGGTGAACCTCTGGGAGCAGATCAGCCCCTTCGCCCGCCGCCTCGTCGAGGACGAGGCCGGCACGGGGATCGGCCTGTGGCTCGACCAGATCGGCGACGCCCTCCTCGCCCTGCTCGCGCTGCCGACCCAGGCGAGCCGCGTCCTCGGCCGGATCGAGTCCGGGGGGCTGCCGGTGCGCGACGAGCAGGCAGGCAGGGCACTGCGCTCGGTCAGCCGTTCGGTCGACCGGCTCACCGGAGCGGTGCTGGCCGGCGCGCTGCTGGTGGCCGGTTCCGTACTGGTCGCGGCTGACCGCAGTGGCGCGGGCGGCGCGCTGATGGCGCTGTCCGCCTTGGCGCTGCTCTGGGTCCTGGGCGGCGGACGACGACGGTAGCCGGCACGGCCGCCCGAGGAGAGCCGCTCAGGCCTCGGCACGCCTCTCGTCGATCCGGCGCAGGGCCGCGTCGATCGCCTCGCGGCCGGCGAGGAGCATCTCGCGCCGGGCGCCGTCACGGTGCTCGAAGAAGGCGGGGGGCAGGAAGCTCTCCATCCCCTTGCGCATCTCGGCACGCGCCGCGTCCATGTGCTGACGGACGTCTTCGGGGACCTGTGCGCGGAACGCGTCCCGGGCTCTGCTCTCGGTCATGGCCGACTCCTCGTTGGGGGCTTCATTCTAGGCATCGCCCTCGCCGGAGCGCCGCCCGAGCCGCGGCGCGCCCGGTTCGCGCAGAGCGCCCGGCTCAGTAGCCTCAGCCCATGCTCACCCGCCGTCGGGTCCTGCTCGGACTGCTCGTCCTGCTCGTCGTCGGGGTGGTGAGCGCCTACTGGTACGAGCGCCCGCTGCTGCTGACGGGCACCGGCTACACCGCGCACAACGCCTGCGCCCTCGA
Source organism: Actinomycetales bacterium (assembly GCA_038252305.1). Classification (GTDB taxonomy): domain Bacteria; phylum Actinomycetota; class Actinomycetes; order Actinomycetales; family Cellulomonadaceae; genus Actinotalea. The sequence continues at coordinate 21,726 of JBBSAL010000019.1, forward strand.
CCACCTCGCCGGCCGGGCCGACCCGCAGGACGACCTGCCGCCGAACCCGTTGGTCCCGGTGCTGCGCACGAGCGAAGGCGCGGACGCCACGACGAAGGGCTCGATCCTCGGTGTGCTCGCCGCCCAGCGGGCGTGGTTCACGCCCGGTTTCGGCTGCACCCTGGCCGGCTCGCCCCCGAGGTTCCCGACCGCCGTCGAGGTCGCCGCGGGCGCCAACCCCTTCACCGACGCCCCGACTCCGACGATGAGCCCCGAGGTCGCGGGTGCGGTCGCGACCGCGTTCGGCGACGGTCTCGACGCGGCCGCGGCGGCGCAGCTCGGCACCCGCGCGGTCGTCGCCGTCAAGGGCGGCACGATCGTCGCCGAGCGCTACGCCCCAGGCTTCGACGCGAGCACCCCGCAGCTCGGCTGGTCGATGGCCAAGAGCGTGACGAACCTGCTGGTCGGCCGCATGGTCGCCCAGGGGGCGATCGCGCTGAGCGACGACCACCTGCGACCCGAGTGGACCGATCAGCGCGCCGACATCACAGTCGAGGAGCTGCTGCGGATGACCAGCGGCCTGGCCTGGGACGAGACCTATGACCTCGGCACGCCCATCACCCGGATGCTCTACCTCGAGCCGGACATGGGTGGCTACGTCGCGTCCCAGCCGCTCGCGCACGCTCCCGGCACCTACCAGCAGTACTCCAGCGGCAGCATCACGCTGCTGTGCGACATCCTGCTCGCCCGCACCGGCGCGGACGCGAACCTGCCGCGCAGCGCGCTCTTCGCACCCCTCGGGCTCTCGTCTGCCGTGCTCGAGCCGGATGCCTCCGGGACGCCGGTCTGCAGCTCCTACCTGTGGGCCACCCCACGGGACTGGGCGGCCGTCGGGCAGCTCGCCCTCCAGAACGGCTCCTGGAACGGGCAGCAGCTGCTGCCCAAGGACTGGATGGCACTGTCCACGCGCGCGATCGACGTGCAGACCGAGGACCCGGGCTACGGGGCGGGGTGGTGGGTGAACCGCCTGCCCGACGGGAGCCTGGTGCACCCCTCGCTCCCGGCCGACGCCTACTTCGCCGAGGGGCACGACGGGCAGTGGATCGTGGTGGTCCCCTCGGCCGACCTCGTCGTGGTGCGTCTCGGGTTCAGCCCGGGGGTGGACGACGAGGGCGTCATCGCCCTTGCAGCGACGCTCGTCGGCACGGCCTGAACCGACCGGCCGTCGACCGCGCACCGCTCAGAGCTCGTCGCCTGCCACCAGGCGACGAGTGCGCCGCAACGGTGCCGCGAGGAGCTCACCGAGCGTGACCCCGGCCGCGAGCGCCAGCCCCACCGACGCGGCACCCAGGAGCACCTGGGCGCCGGACCCGAGGCTCTGGGTGTTGTCGACCACGAGGAACAGCCCCCGGTAGATGGCCAGACCGGGCAGCAGCGGCACGATGCCGCAGGTCGAGGCCACGAGAGCAGGCACCCGCAGCCGCGGGGCGAGCGCCTCGGCGGCGAACCCGACCAGGACGGCAGCGCCGGCGCTCGCCACCGCAGGGCCGACGTTGAGCTCGCGGAGCCCGGCGAACATCAACCACGCCGCACCACCGGCGAGACCGGCCACCACGGCGGCGCGTGGCCGGGCATAGGAGGCCAACGCCCAGGCCCCGGCCACGACCACGGCACTGAGGACCTGTACCACCGGCGAGACCGAGTCTCCTGGGTTGTCCACCACGTCGAGCGTCACCCCGAGCCGGCGTGCGACGTCCAGGACGGCACCGATGCCGACCACGATGCCGACGGTGAGCACGAGGACCTCGAAGACCCGGCCGTTCGCCGTCACGGGGAATCCACTGATCGCGTCGTCGGCCGCACCCACCAACGACAGACCCGCAAGGAGCACGACGATCCCGGAGGCGACCACCAGCGACGGCGGCAACGTCCTCAGCTCGATCGGCAGCTGCGGCACGAGCAGGAAGATGAGGACCGCGACGGCGGTCGCGACGGCGGCGCCGGCGGCCTGAAGGAAGAACGGTGGCAGGCCCCAGCGGCCGAGCACCCGCACGGTGCGGTCGATCAGGGCGGTCGTGACACCGGCGACGGCGGCGACCCCGATACCGCCCCCGAGCAGGAAGGCGACAGCGACGGCCATCACGGAGAGCTGGAGGGTCACGACTCCGCCACGGTAGGGGTGCGGGGCGCTGAGGACGGCGTCGAGCTCCTCGTGCGCCGCCTCGAGCACCACGGGTGCCTCGGCAGCGGGCACCTTGGAGCCGGAGAGCTCGCGGGCGAGCTCGAGCACCTTCGTCAACCGGTCGTAGTCCGTGGTCCGACTCCGCGCGACTCGCATGACGGTCATCGGCGTGCCGGACATCCCTGGGTCGTACGAGGCAGTGATGGAGGTGAAGGTGAGGTCGACCTGGCTGCCGGTGAGGCCGAAGGCGGTGAGGATCTGCTTGATCGTGTGCGTGACGTCGGCGGCCGCAGCACCGAGGGAGAGCATCGCCTCGCCGATCCGCAGCCCGAGCTCGAGGACGCCGTGCACCGTCGACGCCTCGAGGCCGCCGGCTCGGGCCCGCGCGGCGACCGGCTCGACCGGGGGTGTGCCGACGGCACGGAGCACCAGGTCCCGCACGTGCCATCGCATGCCCCGACCCTACGTCGCCACCGAGGTCCGTCCTGGCGAGGACCGCCCGGCCTGCTCGCCCTGGTGAGCGCCTCGGGCGACGCAAGCGTCGACGACCTGTCACGATGGCCGGATGCCGAGCAAGGTGACACTCACCGCCATGAACGCGGTCCACCGCGCGCTGATCGCCGTGTCCTTCGGGCGCATCGGCTGGTCGGTCAGCGGGATGCCGGCCCTGGAGCTGACGACGACCGGTCGGAAGTCCGGTCAGCAGCGGGCGACGATGCTCACCGCTCCGATCCACCTCGACGGCAACCCCGTGGTCGTGGCCTCACGTGGCGGCGACGACCAGCACCCGGCCTGGTTCCTCAACCTTCAGGCGGAGCCGCAGGTCCTGGTCGGCATCGGAGGACGACCTGCGGTTCCGATGCGTGCGCGCGTCCTGACGTCCGCCGAACGCGCCGAGCTCTGGCCGACGATCACGGCGAGGTACGCCAACTACGAGGGCTACCAGCGTCGTACCTCGCGCGAGATCCCGCTGGTCGTGCTCGAGCCCGTGGCGACCTCGGCCGGCTGAGCCCGGAGTTGCTCGGCCCGCGCCCGACAGCGTCGCGCGGCAGGCGGGCTCAACGCGTGCGCAGCACCAGCAGGAACTGACCGCCACCCGGCTCGACGTCCGCCGCCACCCGCAGGTCCGGTGCGAGTCGGGACAAGCGGTCGACGAGCCACGTCGCAGCGGCCTCGCCGTCGGACCTCGTCGGGCAGCGCCCGACGACCTCGCGACCGCCCTTGCGCGTCAGTCGCTCGACCGTCGCGACGATCGACGCGGGGTCCACCACGAAGAGCTCCGGTGACCAAGGCACGACCGGCTTGACCGCGCCCTTGCGTGTGTTGCACGCGCGGTGGGCGAGGCGCTCGGTGCCGGCCGCCGCCTTCTTGCCCTTCGGCGCGGCACCGCCGTCGACGCTCGGGCCCCGATCGGCGTTGACGGAGGCGTCGGGGTCGACCGGCTCGTCGCACAGCCAGCATCGCCAGGCGTCACGCTCGCCGACCTCCTGAAGGGTGCTCATGGGCGGAGACTACGCGGCGTTCACTGCCCCGTGCCTTCCTCGAGCGTCCGGTCGGCCGCGGCCAGGAGGTCCCGCACCCGGTCCCGCTTGAGGGCCGCGACCGGGGAGTCGCCTCCCAGGTCAGGGTTGGCGGTCACGAACCAGGACCGCGTCCGCTCCGCCCCACGCTCGTCCACCAGCCTGGACCACAGGCGATGGGCCAGGCGCAGGCGACGGACGGCCTTGGGTCCGGGCAGGGGCCCTTCCGGCTCCGCCCACTGCGCGGCGAGCTCCTTGCTGCTCGCCGCGGCCAGCGCTGCGACGAACGCCGGCCCCAGGACGTCGACCAGCTCGCGCGTGAGGGACCGGATGCCGGAGTCGCGAGCCGCCAGCACGCGCCTGATCTCCTCGTCAGGCACGTCGGCAGCGCGGGCGGTGTCGATCGCGTCCTGCAGGACGGCCTCGGCCCGCTCGACCGTGACGACGGCCCGGCTGATCGCGTGCAGGTGGTCGTCGGCGGTGCGTGCGTCGCTCATGGGTCGATGGTGCCATCCGACGCGAGGGTGTCGGCAGCGGTGCCGGTCAGGGAGCGGTGCCCTTCAGCGCGGCGACGACCGCCACGGCGTCGTCCCAGTACTTCGCGTAGTACTGCGGGTCCGCGTTGCGCTGGACCTGATGCGCGACGGCGGTCGGAGTCATCGAGTCCCGGCCCTGGACACGCGTCAGCGCGGTGAAGAAGCTCGTCGCGCTCGTCGTCGGGTCCATACGGTCGGCCAGCGACCCCCAGGCACCGTTCGCGCGCTGCTGGAACAAGCCCCTGCTGTCCGGACCCGCGGTGTCCCCGTGGTCGAGCACCTGGAGGGATGACTCGCCGATGGCCGTCATCACACCGATCGTCTGGTCGCGCACCGACAGACCCATCGCCTTGCCCGCCTTGATGATCGCCGCGGCGTTGGCGACCTGCGCGGCGCCGAACCGACCGATCCGCGCTGGCTCCGGTGCCGTGGTTCCGGAGGCGGACGCGCTCGTGGCGGCGCCGACGAGCTGCGAAGCCAGCACGCTGGCGAAGGAGGCGGACGACGCGGGCACGACCGGGGTGCGCGGGGGTGCCAGGGCGGCGATCCTGCCCTGGATCTCGGCCATGCGGCCGTTGATCGCGGCGATCGAGTCCACGGACGCCCTTCTCCTCGTTCCGACGTGCGCCGCACTCATCGGCACGGCAGGGCCGGGGCTGAGGTGATCGGGACAGCCGATCGGGAGCATCTCGCAGCTATCGGGCGACCGATCTCGCCGGAGCGACATACGCGGTGACCACACCGAGCACCGCGCCGACGACCGTCACGACCACGAGCCACACCGCCGTCGTCGGGAGGATGCCGAAGACGAAGAGGACCAGCGCGAGACCGAGACCGAAGACGAGGCCGGCGAAGAACCCGAGCACGGGACGGCGTCGAACGGTCGTGCTCATGACAGACCTCCCGCCGCCGCGGCGCCGCCGGCCACGACCTTCGTCCCGGCGACGACGGCAGAACCCATGAGGAGGCCGACGACGCCCAGGCCGGCTCCGAGGAAGAAGATCGGCGACGAGGTCGGCGATCCGGTGCCGGTGATCCAGCCGCTCGCGTCACACGAGCCACCCGAACCCGTGATCGTGCCGGAGACGGGGATCACCATGGCGCCCTGAAGCGCCCAGGTCGCCGGGCCGGGCAGCCCGGAGAGGTCCTGGACGCCGGACCGTGTCGTCGTACCGTCGCCGTTGGCGAACTGACCGCTGAGGAACGGGACCCCGGCGACGGTCACCGACCACGTCCCGTCCGTGATGACGGCATCGGTGCTGCCGCTCCACTCGACGCTGCCCCCCGGATCGACCCGGAGAGGAGCCGACTGCGTCGCGCCGGCGCCCGGCGCGCTCGCGGTGTCGAGGGTGAGCCCCGAGGCGTCCTTCGACGTGAAGGTGCCGGAGCACCCGTCGGCCTCGGCCGCCGATGCCGCGGCCGGGAAGGCGACGACGGCCGCGACCGCCCCCGCAAGAGTGAGGAAACGTCCAGGGCCGTTCATCGTGGTCCTCCCCACGTCTGTCGACCACCGAGGGTGGCTTCCCTCTCGACGGTACTCGGCGGGATCCGCCCGCGTGGGGGTTTGCCGCCGCCCGAAGGAGTGACTCCTCGGCCAGCATGACCGGGGCCGCAGGCGCGGGCGATCCGGTCGTCAGGGCTGTGCCACCATGCCTCGGTGAGCACTACCGAGGGCCCCGGCCCCGCCGACGGCGACGAACCCGTCACGGACCACCCGCCGGTCGCGGCACCGGAGCACCCCGCCCCGTCGGCGCCTGCCCGGCGCGTTGGTCTCGGTCTCGCACTGGGAGCCCTGGGCGTCGTCTTCGGCGACATCGGCACGAGCCCTTTGTACGCGCTGCAGACCGTCTTCAGCATCGAGCACAACAGCGTCAAGCCGACCGAGGGCGACATCTACGGCGTCATCTCGATGGTCTTCTGGGCGATCACCATCATCGTCTCGGTCAAGTACGTGACGCTCATCATGCGGGCGGACAACGAGGGCGAAGGCGGGATCCTCGCGCTCGTCGCCCTGCTGCGGGCGAAGCTGGCCGACCGCCGACGTCTGGCGGCTGCACTGCTGCTCGGCATCGTCGGCGCCGCGCTGTTCTACGGCGACTCGGTCATCACCCCGGCGATCTCGGTGATGTCGGCGATCGAGGGCCTCGTCGTGGTCGACCGCGGCCTCCAGGGGCTCGTGCTGCCGATCGCCTTCGTGGTGCTGACGGTGCTCTTCGTCGTCCAACGGTGGGGCACCGAGCTGGTCGGCAAGGCGTTCGGGCCGGTGATGGTCCTCTGGTTCGTCGTGCTCGCGGTCCTCGGCGTGCCGCACATCGTGAGCAACCCCGAGATCCTGCTGGCGCTCTCCCCCAGCTACGCGCTCGCGTTCATCGTCGAGCATCCCTTCACCGCCTTCATCGCCATGGGCGCCGTGGTCCTGACGATCACCGGTGCCGAGGCGCTGTACGCCGACATGGGCCACTTCGGGGCCCGGGCCATCCGGATGTCCTGGTACGCGGTCGTCTTCCCAGCGCTCGTCCTGAACTACCTGGGACAGGGCGCGATGATCCTGCGCGACCCGACGACGGTCGAGAACCCCTTCTTCCACCTCGCGCCCGAGTGGGCGACGTTGCCGCTCGTCGCCCTGGCCACCCTCGCGACGGTGATCGCCTCCCAGGCCGTCATCTCCGGGGCGTACTCGGTCTCGCGTCAGGCCGTCCGTCTCGGCCTGTTCCCGCGGCTGTCGATCAAGCACACCTCCACCGAGGAGGGCGGTCAGATCTACGTCCCGGTCGTGAACTGGATCCTCTTCCTCGGTGTCCTGCTGCTCATCGCGATCTTCCGGAGCGCGAGCCGGCTCGCCACGGCCTACGGGCTCGCCGTCACCGGCACGCTCGTCCTGACCAGCCTTCTCTACCTGCTGCTCGCCCTGCGCGTGCGGAGGTGGGCGCGGTGGAAGGTCGCCGTCTTCGCCGTCGTGATCGGCGGCCTCGAGGCGCTCTTCTTCGCGGCGAACCTCACCAAGGTGGTCAGCGGCGGCTGGCTGCCGCTGCTGATCGCTGCCGTCGTCGTCACGCTGATGACCTCGTGGCGCCGGGGCGCGGACACCCTGCACCGCAGACGCCGCGAGATGGAGGGCCCGCTGGAGGACTTCGTCGCGATGATCCACGAGACCGGTGTCCCGCGGGTGCCGGGGCTGGCAGTCTTCCCGCACCCCAACCGGACGACCACACCCTTGGCGCTGCGCTCGCACGTGACCTTCAACCATGTCCTGCACGAGCACGTCGTCATCGTCCAGATCGTCAACGAGAACGTGCCGCACATCCGTCACACGGAACGGGTCGTCGTCGACGACCTCGGCTACGCCGACGACGGCATCGTCCACGTGACCGTGCGCGTGGGCTTCAACGACAGCCAGGACATCCCCCGGTCGCTCGCGCTGGCGATCGGCCTGAGCCCCGAGCTCGACCTGGACGCCGACGACGCGCGCTACTTCCTCTCGCTGCTCACCGTGAACGCCGCGGGCGCCCCACGCCTGCGGGACTGGCGCGCGCGGCTGTTCGTCTGGATGTCCCACAACGCCGCGAGCCGGACCGAGGTGTTCCACCTGCCTCCGGAGCGCACGGTGATCATCGGGGCGAACCTCGGGATCTAGGGCGCGACGCACGGCTGCCGCCCGCAGACCGCGCGGCCCGTCGGGGCCGTGCGCGACGAGTAGCGTGGAGGACGCGGAAGGAGCGCGAGGTGCGGGTGCTGATCGTCGAGGACGACGTCTCGCTGGGCGAGGCGTTGAGCGAAGGCCTCCGGCTGCAGGGGTTCGACCCGGTGTGGGTCCGCACGGGGCTCGAGGGCCTCGCGGCCGCCGAGAACGCCGATGTCGTCCTGCTTGACCTCGGCCTGCCCGACCTCGACGGGCTCGAGGTCTGTCGACGCATCCGAGGCTTCTCCGACGTCACGGTGGTCGTCCTCAGCGCGCGCGGCGACGAGCTCGACCGCGTCCTCGGCCTCGAGAGCGGTGCGGACGACTACCTGGTCAAGCCCTTCTCCTCGCGCGAGCTGGTCGCACGCCTGCACGCACTGGAGCGCAGGCTCGATCGGGCCGGGCACGCAGGGCGACCCGACCGGTCCGCGCACCCCGGCGAGGCCACGCCGACGACGGACGACAGTGCCGGCCAGGTGCACCTCGGTGCCCTCGTCCTCGACCGGCGGACCCGAACGGTCACCGTCGCCGGTGACCTGGTCGAGCTGACGCACAAGGAGTTCGACCTCCTCGCGGCGCTGCTCGCGGACCCGGGCGCCGTGTGCCGGCGCGAGGACCTCATGTCGGAGGTCTGGGACGCCCACTGGTTCGGATCGACGAAGACCCTCAACGTCCACGTCGCCGGCCTGCGATCCAAGCTCGGCGACCCCCGCTGGATCGAGACCGTTCGAGGCGTGGGCTTCCGTGCCGCCGCGGTCTCCTGACAGACGCGTCGCCCGGAGCTCCGGGCGACCGCTGGCCTCGGCCCTCCTCCGGCGCCTCGTCCTCCCCCTGGTCGCCGTCTTCCTCTGTTTCGTCGGCCCGTTGGCGACTCTCGTGGTCCGCGAGGCGCGCCACGACGTCGTCGAGAGCGTCCAGGACCGAGCCGAGGTCATCGCCCTGCTGGCGTCTCGGACCGACCTCACCGATCCCTCGCGAGCCGGCGTGGTCCTGAGTCCCGACGCGGGCAGCCCTGGCGAGATGGCGGGTCTCCTCGACAGCGACCGTCACCAGATCGCAGGTCCCGTGCTGCCGGCGGGCACAGCGGACGCCGCAGCGGTGCGGCGCGCCGTGACCGGTGTGGCCACGGCTCAGATCGATCCGGAGCTCGGGCTGGCGATCGGCGCGGTACCGGTCCGAGGTCCGGCCGGGGTCAGCGCCGTGAGCGTCGTCACCGTGCCGGCAGGGGTGGTCAGCACGCGCTATCTCGCCGTTCTCGGAGCACTGGGGCTCCTCTCGGCGGCAATCCTCGTCGCGGCGATCCTGGTCGGACGGTCCTTCGCCCGCACGATCGTGGAACCGGTGCGGTCCCTCGACACCATGGCACGACGAATGTCCGAAGGCGACCTCGAGGCGAGGGCCTCCGTCGGACAGGCACCTCCCGAGCTGCGCCGACTTGCCGAGACCCTGAACAGGAGCGCTGCCGACCTCCAGCGCCTGCTGCGGCTCGAGCACGCCTTCGCGGCCGATGCGTCCCACCAGCTGCGCACCCCGCTCGCCGCGTTGCGGCTCCGGCTCGAGAACCTCGAGCTGGCGGGCGCGGACCCGAGCGGCGCGATGGAGGCGGCGCTGTTGGAGGTGGACAGGCTCACGACGATCGTCAACGCACTGCTCGACCGGGCACGGACAGGGAACAGGGTGTCGACGCCCGTCCTGACCGACGTGGCGTCGACGGTGACCGCCCGAGCCGCCGCCTGGGAGCTGGTCTCGCAGTCGGCCCAGGTCGAGATCCGCTGCACCGTGCCCGCCGCAGCAGTCGCGTGGTTCGTCCCCGAGGGGCTCGCGCAGGTCCTCGACAACCTGGTCTCCAACGCCGTGCGCGCCTCACCTGAAGGAGGTGCGATCGATGTCGAGGTGACCGCCGCGCCGGACGCGATCACCGTGCAGGTCCTCGATCGAGGGCCGGGGATGGGCCCGGTCGAGCGGGCCAAGGCCTTCCGTCGCTTCTGGCGTGGACCGGGCGCTGCCGACGACGGCGGTACCGGCCTCGGCCTGGCGATCGCTGCCGAGCTGGTGCGTGCGAGCGGCGGAACGATCGACCTGCTCGAGCGACCAGGCGGAGGCCTCGTCGCCCAGGTGCGCCTGCCGTCGGCGAGCAGCGGCCCACGGGTGGCTCCCCGTCACGAGTGACGCGGGCGGACACGGAGCGGGTACCGGCGAGCCGACGGACGGTCTCGCGCGGCCGGGAAGTCCAGGAGTTGTCCGAGCCCTTCCCTGGTCCGGTCGGTGACCTGCCCGGCCGGTTCCCGGCGCCTTCGTACGGTCGAGAGGTCGGATCACTCAGGTCCCGCCCTCGGCGGCATCACGAAGGAGCACCTCATGGCCACACCCTCGACGTCCGTGGCACGGACCGCGCAGCCCGCGGTCATGATCGAGAACGACATGGTCACGCATGTCGGCGCGCGGCGCGTGATGGCCGCGAGCCGGCTCGCCGTCGGCTTTATCTTCCTCTGGGCGTTCCTCGACAAGACCTTCGGCCTGCACCACAGCACCGGTGCCCCCGTCACCACGGGTTCGCCCAGCCTGTCCTGGCTGAACGGCGGGTCGCCGAGCCAGGGGTTCCTCCTGCACGGCACGTCCGGCCCGTTCACCACCTTCTTCGCCGACATCGCGAGCCCGGCCAGTGACTGGCTCTTCATGCTCTGCATGCTCGGTGTCGGTGTCGCTGTGATGCTCGGCATCGGCCTGCGGGTCTCAGCGGTCGCGGGTTCGCTGATGATGCTGCTGATGTGGACGGCGGAGTGGCCCTTCGTCCAGGGCACCACCAACCCGCTGGTCGACTACCACATCGTGTACGGCCTCGCCCTCGTGACGTTCGCGCTGACCCTCGCTGGCGACACCTGGGGCCTCGGGCGCAGCTGGGCGCAGCTCGAGATGGTCCGCAAGCACCCGTGGCTGCGCTGACCCGTTCCACCACCTCGGCGGGGTGCGGGGCGCGACCCGCCTCGCACCCCGCGACCCGTCCGAAGCACACCGAGAGCGAGGAGCACATCGTGCGACCAGCCGCCGTCGAGGCCACCACCGTGACCGCCGAGCCGACCCCTGAGGGGGGCGGCATCGACCTTCGGTCGGCGCCCATGAAACAGGTCCGGACCCGGCTGGACGTCTCGCCCGCCGGCCTGACCGGCACCGAGGCTGCGTCACGACTCGCGTCCTACGGACCGAACGAGATCACCGAGAGGACGACCAACCCGCTGCTGACGTTCCTGCACTACTTCTGGGGCCCGATCCCCTGGATGATCGAGGTCGCCGTCGTCCTGTCCGGTGCCGTGGGGCACTGGGACGACTTCGCGATCATCTTCGTGCTCCTGCTGGCCAACGGGGTCGTCGGCTTCGCCGAGGAGCGCCAGGCCGGCAACGCGATCGATGCCCTCAAGGCCAAGCTGGCGATCACCGCACGCGTCCAGCGGGACGGCACCTGGGGCGTGGTGCCGGCCCGCGAGCTGGTCCCGGGGGACGTGATCCGGCTCCGTCTGGGCGACATCGTCCCCGCCGACGCGCGGCTGCTCGACGGCGATCCGATCGAGGTCGACCAGTCGGCGCTGACCGGCGAGTCCCTGCCCGCCACCTGCGAGCCCGGTGCCGCGGTCTACTCCGGTTCCATCGTGCGTCGGGGCGAGATCGGGGCGCTCGTCTACGCGACCGGCGGCCGCACCTACTTCGGCAAGACCGCTGAGCTCGTGCGCGACGTGCACCAGGTGAGCCACTTCCAGCGCGCGGTCCTGCGGATCGGCAACTACCTCATCACCCTGGCGATCGTCCTGGTCACGATCATCGTCGTGGCATCCCTGCTCCGCGGCGACCCGGTGGTCACCACCCTGCAGTTCGCCCTGGTGCTCACGGTCGCGGCCATCCCGGTCGCCATGCCGACGGTGCTCTCGGTGACCATGGCCGTGGGTGCGCGCCTGCTGGCCAGGAAGCAAGCGGTCGTCAGCCGACTCGTCGCTGTCGAGGAGCTGGCGGGTGTGGACGTGCTGTGCGCCGACAAGACCGGCACGCTGACCCAGAACAGCCTGACTCTTGGTGACCCCTACACGGTGACGGGCACCACCGCCGAGGAGCTGATCGTGGCCGGCGCGCTGGCGTCACGCGCAGAGAACGACGACCCGATCGACCTGGCCGTCCTCGGCGGCCTTCCCTCGCCCGATGCTCTGCACGGGTACCAGGTCACCCACTTCGAACCCTTCGACCCGGTGCACAAGCGGACCGAGGCGATCGTCACCGGGCCGGACGCAGTGGTCATCACGGTGACGAAGGGTGCGCCCCAGGTGATCACCGCGCTCGTGGCACCCCCTGCGGCGGTCGCCCGGGCCGTGGACGTGGCAGTCCAGGACTTCGCCGTTCGCGGCTTCCGATCCCTCGGGGTCGCCAAGCGCGTCGGCGACGGTCCCTGGCTGCTGCTCGGTGTGCTCCCCCTGTTCGACCCGCCGCGCGAGGACGCGAGCACGACCATCGCGACCGCGCGGACCATGGGCGTGAGCGTGAAGATGGTGACCGGAGACGCCCTCGCCATCGCCAAGGAGACCGCGACCAAGGTCGGGCTGGGCGCGAACCTCCTCGACGCGAGCGACCTCGGCGACTCGACGAAGACCGAGTCCGCGACGGTGTCCGCCTCGATCGAGTCGGTCGACGGGTTCGCCCAGGTCTTCCCCGAGCACAAGTTCCACATCGTCGACGTCCTGCAGGGACGAGGGCACATCGTCGGGATGACCGGCGACGGGGTCAACGACGCACCGGCCCTGAAGAAGGCCGACTGCGGGATCGCGGTCTCCGGAGCCACCGATGCCGCGCGCGCTGCGGCCGACATCGTGCTGCTGGCTCCCGGGCTCTCGGTGATCATCGACGCGATCAAGGAGAGTCGCCGGATCTTCCAGCGGATGAACAGCTACGCGATGTACCGCATCGCCGAGACGCTGCGCGTCCTGCTCCTGATGACCATCGCGATCCTGTTCTTCAACTTCTACCCGGTGACCGCGATCATGATCGTGATGCTCGCGCTGCTCAACGACGGCGCGATCCTGTCGATCGCCTACGACCACGTGCAGTACACGAACGCGCCGGAGGCGTGGGACATGCGTCGCGTCCTGAGCATCGCGACCGTCCTCGGCGTCGTCGGGCCGATCGCCGCGTTCGGGCTGTTCTTCCTCGGCGACCGAGTCTTCGACCTGCCGCACCCCCAGCTGCAGACGCTGATGTACCTGCTCCTGTCCGTGGCCGGCCACCTGACGATCTTCCTGACCCGCACCCGCGGACCGTTCTGGTCCATCCGGCCGGCCAGGGTGCTCCTGCTCGCCGTCGTCGGGACGCAGGTGCTTGCGACCCTCATCGCCGTCTACGGGGTCTTCATGACGCCGTTGGGCTGGGGCTGGGCCGGCTTCGTGTGGGCGTACGCACTGGTGTGGGCGCTGCTCAGCGACCGCATCAAGCTCCTGGCATACCGCGTGCTCGACCGACGCGCGCGCACCTGACGGATCAGCGGAAGCGGCCAGGCGGTCGCGTGCTGACGCTCGACGGCTCCTCCCCGGTCCATCGTCCCCTCGTACGCTCAGCTGAGAGGGGCGCCCCCACCCTGGCGGGTCCCCCGCCTGTCGACGACGGTAAGGCTGACCACATCGGCACTCGCACGGCGGAACGCCCGCGTCGTCTCCGATGCCCTCGTCCTGATGCCGGCGACCCTGCGTTGCGGCCGCAGACGTCACACCTGGCCGAGGAGCCCTGACATCGGTCCGTTACCAAGAGTTCACCTGCGCGTGGCCCATCCGTCCACGGTTGACCTCTACAGTGGCCGCATCGTCCACACCTGGATCAACCGGAAGGCAGGTAGATGCTGCAGCCCACCGTCGTCTTCGACTTCGACGGCACCATCGCCCTCGGGCACGGACCCGTGCTCGCCTATGCACGCCACGTCGGCGCCCTCGCGGACGACCCCGGGCTGGTGGAGGACGCCCGCGCTGCACTGCAGAAGGTCGACGCCGGCGACGCGACCTACCGAGACGGCTACGACGCGGTCCGTCAGGTGGCACTGTCCCACGCGGTGCCCGTCGAGGTGCTCGGGCGGGCCTACCTCGCCAGCCGCAGCGAGCTGGGCAGCGCGACGGCGCCCGTCGAAGCGCCGGTCGGTCTTGGCGAGTTCCTCGCCGACCTGGCCCGCAGCGCCCAGCTGGTCCTGGCGACCAACGCCCCGGAGATCGGCGTCGACCACGTCCTGCAGCTGCTGGGCGCCGCCGACCACCTCGTCGAGCGGCACTTCTCGATCGGCAAGCCCGATGGCCTCGTCGCGATCCTGACCGACCACCTCGCAGACGGCCCCGTGCTCGCCGTCGGCGACATCTGGGCGTACGACCTCGCTCCGGCCGCCGAGCTCGGCGCCGACACGGCCCTCGTCGGGTTCACCGCCCAGAGCGCCGATCCGAAGCCAACGATGAGTGGGACGACCCTCGCTGACCTCTACGGCGAGATCACGAACTGGGCCGCGTCAGCGGTGCCCGGACCGACGGCGTCGCACGGCGCCGGCCACCCCCATGGAAAGGCATGACTGACATGCGCAAGACACTCATGGTGCCGGGTCTCCTGGCCGTCGCCGCCTTCGCGTTGGCGGGTTGCAGCACGAGTGGTGGCGCGAGCACCACGAGCGGCACCTCCTCGGACACCCCCTCGGCGGCCGGGACCGCCGCCTGGCCGTCGTCGATCACCCTCGCGCTGATCCCCAACGAGCAGGTCAACGACCTCGTCACCTCCACCGCCCCGTTGACCGACTACCTGTCCAAGCAGCTTGGCATCACGGTCACCGGCGTCGTCACCAAGGACTACCAGGCCGCCGTCGAGGCTGTCTGCGCCGGCCAGGCCCAGATCGCCATCGCTGACGCCGGCTCGCTCGCGGCGGCCCAGGACCAGTGCGGCGCGTTCCCGGTCCTGCAGGACGTGCGCTACGGCGCCTCGTCGTACGCCTCGGAGTTCTTCACCAACATCGCCAATGCCGGCAAGTACTGCACCGACACTCCGGTCGAGGCCACCTACGCGGCCAACGGTGAGAAGTACCTCTACTGCAACGGTGTCGCCGATGCCATCAAGAACACCGGCGTCGGGCCGGTCGCGGTCGACGCCCTGAAGAAGATCGCACCGGGAACCAAGGTCGCCTTCGGCAACACCACCTCGCCGGCCGGCTACCAGCTGCCCGTGCTGGCGCTGGAGAGCCAGGGGGTCAAGGTCGACAACCTCGACCAGGTGCCCGTGACCGGCAACGACAACCTGATCATGGCCGTCTACAACGGCGACGCCGAGGTCGGATTCGCCTACTGGGACGCCCGCTCAGCGATCAAGACCTCCGAGGTTGCGGACATCGGTCAGAAAGTCGTGGTCTTCGGCCTGTCCCAGATGTACCCGAACGGCGGCGTCGTGATCGGCAAGGACGTGCCCAGCGACCTTCGTGAGAAGATCACGACCCTGATGGCAGGCTTCTCCAAGGTCGACCCCGACACGCTGAAGAACATCTTCGGCCAGACCGCGTGGGTGCCGGCCGACCCGGCAGCGATCGACGTGGCCCGCCAGGTCAACGCCCGCTTCTCCGGCAAGTGAGCGACCCGCATGCACGACGCGACCACTGACCCGGAGGCGGGGGCACCGTCCCCCGCCTCCGGGGCGTGGCCCATCCGGCTGACCGACGTCACGGTGCGCTACCCCAACGGTGTGATGGGTCTGCGGGGCGTTTCGCTGGCCGTCGAGCCGGGCGAGATGGTCTCCGTTGTCGGCTTGTCCGGCTCAGGCAAGTCGACCCTGATCCGCACCGTCAACTCGCTGGTGCCGGTCACCTCGGGCACCGTGCAGGTGGGGCCCTACACGGTCAACGAGCTGCGCGGCCGGCGGCTGCGCCAGGTCCGGGGAAGCATCGGGATGATCTTCCAGGGCTTCAACCTCGCCGACCGCGCGAGCGTCTACCACAACGTGCTCGTCGGGCGCTTCTCGCACACCCCGACCTGGAAGACGCTGCTCGGCGTAGCCAGTCGCCAGGACCGCGAGATCGTGATGAGCGCACTGGACTCGGTGGGCATGCTCGAGAAGGTGTGGGGGCGGGCCGGGGCCCTCTCCGGCGGCCAGAAGCAGCGGGTCGCGATCGCCCGCGCGCTCACCCAGCAGCCTGAGGTCATGCTCGCGGACGAGCCCGTCGCGAGCCTCGACCCGCCGACCGCGCACACGGTGATGTCGGACCTGCGACGCATCAACACCGAGCGTGGCCTGACCGTGCTGGTCAACCTGCACGTGATGGACCTCGCCCGGCAGTACACGACGCGCATGATCGGCCTGCGCGCCGGTGAGGTCGTGTACGACGGGCCGGCCGCGTCGGCGACCGACGCCGACTTCGAGGCGATCTACGGCCGGTCGATCCAGACGCGCGACATCGTGGGGCAGTGAGCGTGAGCCAGCTGTCGGTGCCGGTCCGCCCTCGCACCTGGCCGCGCGTCGCCGCGGTCGTCGGTGTGATCGTCGTGATCACGCTGCTGACGACGTCGCCCGCGCTCGGTGGGGTGCACATCGACCTGGGTGCGATCGCGCGCAACTGGTCCAACGGTTCACAACGCATCGCGAAGCTCTTCCACCCCGACCCGTCGATCCTGCCGCGCACCTGGAAGCCGTTGCTCGAGACGCTCGAGATGGCGGTGATCGGCGCGGCGCTCTCCGCTCTGCTCGCCCTGCCGCTGTCCCTGTGGGCCGCTCGCCCCACCAACCCG
Source organism: Actinomycetales bacterium (assembly GCA_038252305.1). Lineage (GTDB taxonomy): Bacteria > Actinomycetota > Actinomycetes > Actinomycetales > Cellulomonadaceae > Actinotalea. The sequence continues at coordinate 38,387 of JBBSAL010000019.1, forward strand.
AGCCCGAGCCGCGCCGCTGTTCGCGCGGTGCTCAACGTGATCCGGGCCGTCCCTGACCTGGTGTACGCGACCATCCTGGTCGCGATGGTCGGCGTCGGCGCGCTGCCGGGCGTGATCACGCTCGTGCTCTTCGACCTCGGCATCGTGGTCAAGCTCGTCTCGGAGTCCATCGACTCGGCCGACGCGTCGTACATGGAGGCCGGTCGCGCGGCCGGTGGCACGCAGAGCCAGATCAACCGGCTCACGGCGCTCCCGCAGACCTGGCCCGTCTACGCCAGCCAGGTGCTGTACTCCCTCGAGCTCAACGTACGAGTCTCCTCGATCCTCGGCCTGGTCGGCGCCGGAGGGCTCGGCCGGTTGATCGACGAGGTTCGTGGCTTCTACCGCTACGGCGCCCTTTCCATGATCATCCTGGAGATCCTCGTGGTGGTCATCGCGATCGAGGTCGCCTCGAACTACCTGCGCAAGAGGCTGCGATGACGGCCGAAGCACCCGCCATGGCACGGCTTCCCCGGCGCGCGAACCCCGTCGGCGTGCGCGCGGCGCAGCTCCTGGTCAGCGCTGTCGTGCTGGCGGCGGCGCTGCACCTGAAGATCAGCTGGTCGTCCCTCGCCGAGCTGCCCAGCGACCTTCGTCACTATCTCGGCCTGATGTTCTCCAGCCCGAACTGGAGCCGGCTGCCGGCCGCGCTCTACCAGACGTGGGTCTCTGTCTCGATGGCTTGGGTTGGCGCCGTTCTCGGCGTGGTCCTGTCCACGGTGCTGGGCATCCCGGCCGCCGCCGGGGTGAGCCCGCTGTGGGTGCGGCTGGCTCTGCGCGGCGTGTTCGCCGTGCTGCGCGCGGTGCCCGAGGTGATCATCGCGATCATCATCCTCACCGTGACGGGTCTCACCCCGTTCACCGGCGCTCTCGCTCTGGCCATCGGTGGCATCGGCACGCACGGCAAGTGGACGTACGAGACGATCGAAGCTGTCCCCGGCGGCACCGCAGAGGCCGTGAGCGCAGCCGGCGGCAACCTGCTCGAGGTCGCCCGCTGGGGTCTGTGGACGGTCGCTGCGCCCGAGCTGATGTCGCTCGCGCTGTACCGGTTCGAGATCAACGTGCGCACCTCGGCGATCCTCGGACTGATCGGCGTCGGCGGCGTCGGCGACCTGCTGACCGGGTACACCCAGTACCGTCAGTGGGACAGCGTCGGGGTGCTCATCATCGTGGTGATCGCGGTCACGATGACCATTGACGCGATCTCCGGCACGATCCGCCGGCGCATCATGAGAGGGGCGCGTGCTCGTGACGTGGACCGGACCAGCTGACGCGCCGCCGTCGGTTCGCATCGCCACTCTCGCACCGTCGCTGCAGCCGAGCGAGCGACGTGCGGCAGACGCGATCGCGGCAGACCCGGAGGGCTCGGTGGAGTACACGGCGCAACAGCTGGCCGACCTGGTCGGCGTGGGCAGGGCCTCGGTGATCCGCATGGCGCAGACCCTGGGGTACGAGGGCTACCCGCAGCTGCGCGTCGCGCTGGCCCGTGAGCCGGCGTTCGCACCGGGCCAGCATCCCAAGGCCGGGGACGGCACCGCCGTGGGTGCCCTGCGTGCCGGGATCGACACGTTCGGACGCAGCCTGCCGCGCATCACCGCGGCGCTGACCGATGAGGCGGTCGTGGAGTTCGTCACCGCGCTCGACGAGGCCGACCGGGTCGTGATCGCCGCGAACGGGCTCTCTGCACCGCTCGGCCTGGACGCTGCCATGCGGCTCGGTGCGGCCGGTCGCCCCGCGGAGTACATGCCGGACACGCTCGCTCAGCAGATCGCTGCCCGACAGCTGTCGGTGCGCTCGGTGTGCTTGGCCCTCTCCGGCTCCGGGGCGAGCCGACCGACTCTTCAGGTGGCATCTGCGGCCCGGGACGCGGGTGCGCGCGTGCTGGCCCTGACCTCGTTCGCCAACGCCCCCCTGGTCTCCCTGGCGACCACCGCACTGATCATCCCGCCGGTCACCGCGTCCTTCCGCGACGAGCTGGTGCACACCTCGCGGGCGGCGCTCGCCCTGGTCAGCGAACAGCTCGTGGAGCTGCTGGTCGAGCACCGTGGTGAACGCACGGCTGCCGCCCGCGCCGCGGTGCTGGCCGTGCTCGGGCAGACCCTCGGCGAGTAGCCGAGCGAGCCGTGCAGAGTGGCCTCGACCTGCCCAGCGCGCTGCCCAGCGCGCGCTGCGCGACGATCAGTCGCGAACGAGGGCTCGGGCACGCGCCAGCCGGACGGCCCGCGAGAGAGCATGGATGTCGTAGGCCCCGTGGTGGCGCTCACCGTTGATGAAGAAGGTAGGTGTGCCACGCACGCCACTGAGGTTCGCGCTCTCGACGTCGCCGGCGATGCGGGCCTCGTGCTCGTGCGTACGCAGCTCGCTCGCGAACCGGTCGACGTCGAGGCCGAGTGCCGCGGCGTGGTGCTCGAGCTGGTCGGCCCCGAGGGCGTCCTGGCGGTCGAGGAGGAGGTCGTGCATCGCCCAGAACACTCCTTGGCTGCCCGCGGCCTCGGCCGCCTCGGCCGCGAGCTGTGCGTGGGGGTGCACGTCGTGCAACGGCAGGTGGCGCCACACGTAGCGGACGTCCCCGAACTCCGCGAGCAGCTGGCGCACCGCGCGTTCGGCCTGACCGCAGTACGGGCACTGGAAGTCGCCGTACTCCACGACGGTGACGGGTGACTGTGTCGGCCCTCGGATGTGGTCACGCTGCGGGTCGACCGGCACGGCGAGGTCGACGAGCGACTGAGCGTCTCCGAGGAGAGCGCGCACGCGGCGGCGCGTGGGCAGACGATCCGTCACGGAGAAGACGACCCAGGTGAGCAGGGCGGAGAGTGCGGCCGCGAGAAGGATGCCGAGCTTCGCCTCCGCGAGGGCCTGCCCCTCGAAGGCGATCGCCGCGATCAGCAGGCTGAGCGTGAACCCGATGCCGGACACGGTGCCCGCACCGAGAACGGCTGCCCAGCCGACGGACGGGCGAAGTCGACCCTTCGACAGCGCGGTGGCCAGCCAGGCGCCGCCGACGATGCCCAGCGGCTTGCCGACGACGAACGCAACGATCACGGCCCAGGTGAGCGGCGACCGGAAGGCCGTGCCCAGGAAGTCGCCGCGCACCTGGATCCCCGCGTTGGCCAGGGCGAACAGAGGGACGATGACGAAGCTCGTCCACGGGTGGAAGAGCTCCTGGAGCCGCTCGTTGGGAGGAATGGCAGCCCGGACTCCCTGCGTCGCCGAGCGCGCGAACTCCGGAGTGGGCTGCTCGCGGAAGTCTCGGAAGAGCCCGGTGGCCCGCTCGAGGTCCTCCCGACCCACGGGGCGAGCGAACGTGAGCATGCCCATCACGAGCCCGATGACGACAGGGTCGACGCCCGACTTCTCCAGGGCGAACCAGGCAGCGACTCCGACGAGGAGGTAGACGAGGCCGACCCGGACGTGCAGCCGGATCAGGGCGACGATGAGCCCCGAGAGCAGCACCGCGACGAGCAGCGGCACGAGCACGAGCTCCTTGGTGTAGACGGTCGCGATCACGGCGAGCGCGATCACGTCGTCGGTGATGAGCACGGTGAGCAGGAACGCCCGGAGCCGGTCGGAGAATCGCGGCCCGACGATCGCGAGCACTCCGAGCGCGAACGCCGTGTCGGTCGACAGCGCGACCCCCCAGCCGTGCGCCGTCCCGTCCCCGGTGGTGATAGCGACGAAGATCAGCGCCGACACGGCCAGGCCCGCGACACCGGCTGCGACCGGAAGGATCACGCGACGTCGTTCCCGGAGCTCGCCGATGTCGAACTCACGCCGGGTCTCGAGACCGACTACGAAGAAGTAGAACGCCATGAGCCCGGAGTTGATCCACTCCAGCACCGTCAACGAGGACTCGTGCTCGCCCCACGACAGTCCGACCCGCGTGCTCCACAGCGACGTGTAGGACCCCGGTGCCAGGTTCGCCCACAGCATGGCCACGACCGAGGCGCCGAGCAGGAGCGCCGCACCGCCGCTCTCCGTGCGGAGGAACGCCCGCAGCGGCGTCCTGAGGTAGCCCGACCGGACCGTTGCGTCCGCACTCGGCGGCTCGGAGGCCGGCTCGTCGATGCCCACCCGTCACGGTCTCATGCGGTCAACGACCCGTCGAGACAGTCGACGGCGCCCGCGGGTCCGTGCGCGAGATCGAAAAAGGAGCATCAGCTGCGGTGCTTGCGGACGCGCCACACCACGGCGGCCACCAGTGCGACGGCGAGGACGATGAAGGCGGCATCTCGTCCGACGGTCTTCTCGATCGCGGCGTAGGAGGCTCCCGCGAGGTACCCGGCCGTGACCACCACGGCACCCCAGACGGCGCCCCCGGTGGCGTTGAAGGCGAGGAACGTGGGATAGGGCATCCGGGCGCTGCCGGCCAACGCCGGCATGACCGCGCGGAAGAAGGCGACCCAGCGGCCGAGCAGCACGGCCCAGCCCCCGCGGCGGGCGAGGAAGGCCTGCGCCGCGTCGAGCCGTTCGCGCCGCTTGTCCAGGAAACCTGCGCCGAGGATGCGCGGGCCGAGGTGGCGACCCACCTCGTAGCCCACGGAGTCACCCGTGATGGCCGCGAGGACGACCACCGCGATGACGGCGGCCAACGGCACGTGCCCTCGGTTGGCAGCGACCCCGCCGAGGACGGCCGCGGTCTCCCCGGGGAGCACGAAACCGACGAACAGTGCGTCCTCGGCGAAGACCACGAGGCCGACCAGGCCGAGGACGGCCCACGCAGGAGCACCGAGGATCTGGTCGAGCATGCCGCTCATCCGCCCTCCCCTCCCTCGTTCCTAGGCGATCGGGCGCGACGTGCGTCGTGGCTCAGAGGGTGACCGACGGCTCCATCGACTCCGACGGGGCATCAGCCCCGTGATGGGTCCGCAGCTCGATCTCCCGAAGGAACCACGTGAGGACGAAGGCCACCAGGACGACGGGGACGGCCGTGAGGAACACCGCGTCGAGCGCCGAGACTAACGAGGCGATCACCGGCTCGCGGACGGACGCGGGGAGACTGGCGATCACCTGGGGCGAGCCGGTCAGCCGCGCCGGGTCGACCCCTTGCAGCGCGCCGGCCGGAAGTCGATCGGCGAGCTGCGACGCGAGCTGGTTCGCCAGCACCGTGCCGAAGACCGCCGTGCCGAACGTGCCACCCATGGACCGGAAGAAGGTAGCCGAGGAGGTGGCGACCCCCATGTCACTGAGGTCGACCGAGTTCTGCATCGCGAGCACCAGGACCTGCATGACCAGACCGATCCCCGACCCGAGGCACAGCATGAAGAGGGCGGTGCGCCAGTACGGCGTGTCGGCGCCGACCGTCGAGAGCAGGCCGAGACCGATCGAGGTCAGCGCCGTCCCGATGATCGGGAACCGCTTGTAGCGGCCCGTCGTCGTGATGCGACGGCCGGAGCCGACCGAGGCGACGAACAACCCGGCCATCAGGGGGAGCAGCTCGAGACCCGACTGCGTGGGCGAGACCCCGCGGACGATCTGCAGGTAGATCGGGAGGAACACGATCGCCCCGAACATCGCGAAGCCGATGATGAACCCGATGCTCGACGACACCGAGAAGATCCGGTTCCGGAAGAGCCTCAGCGGCAGGATCGGCTCGGTCGCCCGGCTCTCCCACCACACGAACACCACGGACAGCGCCCCGCCGCCGATCAGGTAGCCGAGGATCATCGGAGAGGTCCACCCGTCGGCCCCGCCGAGCACGAGACCGAGCAGCAGGCTGCTCACGGCGGCGACGAGCAGGGCTGCCCCCGCGTAGTCGATCGAGTGCTCGCGTCGCACATGACGCAGGCCGTGCAGCGCCCGGTCGGTGACGACCAGAGCGAGGATGCCGAGCGGGATGTTGATGAAGAAGATCCAGTGCCACGACAGGTGGTCGACGAAGAACCCACCCAGCAGCGGCCCGGCCACCGAGGAGACCGCGAACACCGCCCCGAAGTAGCCCTGGTACCGCCCGCGCTCACGGGGCGGGATGACGTCCCCGATGATCGCGAAGGCGAGCGACATCAGACCTCCGGCGCCCAGCCCCTGGATCCCGCGCGCGGCGATGAGCTCGCCCATGCTGGTCGAGAGGCCGGCCAGGGTGGACCCGACAAGGAAGACCACGATCGCGAACCGGAAGATCGGCTTACGGCCGTACAGGTCGGAGATCTTGCCGTACAGCGGCGTCGAGGCGGTCGACGCGAGCAGGTAGGCCGTCACCACCCACGAGAGGTGCTCGAGCCCACCCAGGTCGCCGACGATGGTCGGCAGCGCCGTGGACACGATCGTCTGGTCCAGCGCCGCGAGCAGCATGCCTGTCATCAGGCCGAACAGGATCACCATGATCTGGCGGTGCGAGAAGTTGGTCGGGATGACGCCACTGGGCTGAGTGGGCGCGGAGGGCGTGCGGTTGCTCACGGGGTGTCCTTCGTGCGGTGGATACGGGTGGAGTCGCCGGTCGCACAGGTCCGGGCGGGAACGGTCACCCGGGACAGGTCGTCGGCCAGTCGATCGAGGTGCGTGCGAAGAGCGGTCCTGTCGCCCGCTGGCCAGTGCGCGATCGCGTCGCGCAACGAGGCCGAGCGCCCGTCCAGGAACTGGATGAGCAGATCGCTGCCTTCTGTCGTGAGGTCGATGCGCTGGGCCCGTGCGTCGTCCGGGTCGCGGCTCCGCGCGACCATGCCCACGACCTCGAGCGCGTGGAGCTGTCGGCTGATCGTCGACAGGTCCACGTGCATCACTGCCGCGAGGTCGGAGGGACGCGCGGTGCCCGTCCGGTGGAGCTCGTTGAGGATCGCGAGCCCCGTCTTGTCGACCCGCTCGTCGATCCGCGTGTGTGGGAGACGGACGAGCGCTGCATAGAGCGCGCTGACCAGGGCGTTGTCCCCGGTCACGCGGTCAGGTGCTTGCGTCATGCAACTAGTTCACGACAGTCTGCCGCTGCCGTCAAATCCACGGCGCACGAGGACGATCGCTCCCCCGGGGCAACCCGTGCCTCCCCGCAGTTCAGAGGCCGGGCGCGCCGAAGCGCTGCGAGCCTCTGAGCGCCCAGGACGCGGTGGGGAGGTCAGGAGGCGCCGGGCAGCAGGGCCTGGACCGTGATCAGGTGGACTGCGCCGGCGCGGCAAGCGGTGAGGTCGGTCGTCGCCACGAACAGGGCGCGGGTCTCCCCCGGCGGGTAGATCCTCAGTCCGTCGGCGAGCTGAGGATCACAGGACGCCGAGTCGTAGTTCCCCGCACGGGCGATCCGCAGCGGCGCGTGGGCCGCACCTCCCGGCTCGAGCGTGACGGTGCCGTGCGGGGTGGACAGATCGAAGTCACCGGCCGCCCCGAGCTGGACGCCGGTGCCGTCCCCGACGAACGACACGCCGGGCCGTCCCTGGAGCGTGCACCGCGTGGTTCCCGTGTTGGTCAGCACCAGGTACGGCAGCACGCTGCCTGCCGCGCCGCCACCTCCTGACGTGAGCGAGGCAGCGAGGTTCGCCGAGAGGCAGCGACTCGAGCGCATCGAGCTGGAGGGGGTCGACGACGGGAGCGGTGCGGAGCTCGGACTGGGCGAGGCGCCAGAGATCGGAGAGTCGCTCGGGCCGGCTGACGAGCTGTCGGCCGACGTCGGCGCGCTCGACGCCGTGGCGCCCGCGCTGGGAGAGGTGCTCGGAGAGCTCGGTCCGCCCGTGACGGAGGCCGATCCGTTGCCGGCCGAGCAGCCGGCCAGGACGAGGGCGAGGGCCACGGCCGATCCCGTGAGCGCGAGGAGGTGACGACGGACTGTCGTAGTCATGCCGACCAGTCTCCACCGCGATGCATGAGGGAGCGATGAGGCCGCCCGCGGAGAGGGCTACGCCCGTGCAGGCGTGCGACCACTTCGGCAGCGAGCCCGGACGAGGTCACCCGCCCGATGGTGCTGCTTGCCGACGACTCGTCACCCGGCGGGCGTGAGCGTGATCACCGCTGCGCCGCCGGCGCAGCCGAGAGGCCCGGCTGCGCAGGCGTCGCTCGCCTGGGTGAGCGTCAGGATGCCGCCCTCGTCACCTGCGATCGTGTACGAGCCGCTGCCGGTGAGCTGGTAGCCACCGACGGAGCCCGTGTACGACATGCGGCCCGCGCGGCCCGTGGCATCGGTGGGGCTGTAGGAGAAGGTCAGCGCCGCGCCACCGGCGCCTGCGATGGTGAACGGCTGGGTCAGGTCCGGGACGGTGCCGCTGAAGGTGATGTTCCCGGCCCCGCCGCTCGCCGTGTAGGCGGTCTCCTTGGTGTCGAAGGCGACGTCCGCCTTGGCCACACCCCGCCGCGACCGGGCCTCCATGGACACGGAGGCCGACTTGTCCTTCTCGCCCGGGGCGACGTAGGCGAAGCGCGCGTCCGCGGCGACCTTGGAGCCCGCAGGGTCGACGGAGGTGTCGCCGGCGAGGGTAGCGCTGACGGTGCCGCCGGTCGGGCTCCCGTCGACCTTGCTGCGCGGCGCCGCGAGGATCTGCACGGACGCGCTCGGCGCCAGACCGGTGCGCTTGGAAGGATCGGTCGTGGGGTCCAGAGCGACGCAACGGCCGGACTCCCAGCCCTTCTGCGCGGCCGAGAGCAGCCGGTCGGTGAGCATCATGGAGGTGAGGCGAGCGAGATTCGCCCACTGGTCGGCGAACCCCGCGGGAACCTTGCCGGCCGAGCGCCCGTAGGTGCGCGATGCGGCGGTGATGTCGCCTCCGACGTAGGAGAGCGTGTCCGTGACCTCAGCCCAGATGTTGTCACCCGAGCCGAACTCCGCGGCCTGGCTGGTGGTCGTGACGTCATAGCTCACGACCTTGGCGTCGTCGTCGATCTGGCCATTGAGCTCGATGTCGACCACGGAGTTGGACCCGACACGACCAGCAGCACTGGTCGCCGATGCAGTGACGGTGGCCTTGGCCGTGAACTTGCCGGTCGGGTCGGGGCACGGGTTGACGGTGATCTTCACGCGAAGAGTGCCCGTCACCCCGTTCTCCGTCGTCGTCATCGTCCAGTCGATCGAGGCAGACTCGAGCGAGCCCTCGAGCGTCATGCTGCTCGTGCTCGCGCCCTGGTCGTCGTTCTTGGACTCGCGCTCCGGCGCCTCGCCGGGCTTGGCGCCGTTGGTCGTGCTGACCGCGGCCTCAGCAGCCATCCCGGAGATCATCCAGCCCGCGAAGACCATGCCGCCGAGAGACGGCGTGTCACCTGCGGGGACATGCGCACCGAAGCGACCCGCGTAGCCGGGGACGGCGCGGAACTGCGTCGTGCGGGCCACCAGCGCGGCAGTCATCGCGGTGTACGCCGTTCGCGCCTGCTCCGGTCCCCCGAGCTCGGCCTCCAGGCCGGAGAGCGCGAGCATCTTGCCCTCGACGTCTGCCGACAGCACGGCGAGCTGCGACTCCTGCTCCTGAGTGGACAGTGCACGCACCGCGCTCGCCTGGGCGGCAAGATCGTCGGACGGGAGCGGGCCACCGGTCGCTGACGGTAGTGCCGACGAGCACCCCGCAATCAGCAGCGTCACTGCCGCCGCGGTGCCGAACAGACGCACCAGTGCGGGAGGTCGGCCCACGAGATCCGTCATGACCAGCTCCTTGACGGAGGGCGCCATCGGCGCGGGCGACCACGGCAGGCCAAGGCGGCCCGAGATCGACATTAGCGCGGCAGGGGCCGGGGAAAACAGCATCCCGCGGGACCCGAAGGTGGGCAAGACCGCTGGACGCGCGGGCATCCGTCCGCCTGCCAGGAGACGAGCCGCTCGTACCGTCCCTCCAGGTCAAGAGTCCGTGGGCAGCCACCGGGCTCCTCTTCACGGCGCGGGCGCGGTTCTCCGAGCGTCAGGTGCGCCGGGCCCGGATCGGGCATCGTCGCCGGCACGAGCCGGCTCGATCTGCCCGGTGCTCGGCGTACGGGGGCAGCGTGGTGATCAACTCGAGCGTCGTCGGCCTCACCGCCGACCCCGGGATCGCGCCGTACGCGACCGCCAAGCACGCACAGGTCGGCCTCATGCGGGTGGCAGCGAAGGAGGCGGCCGTCCGCGGCATCCGCGTCACCACCATCCACCCGGGACCGACGAGCACGACGTTCCAGGCCGACGTCGAGCAGCGCGCGACGGGGCTCGACGCCGACGCGGCCGCGAGCGCCTTCGATCAGGCCATCCCGCTCGGCAGGCACGCGAGCCCGGACGAGGTCGCCCGGCTCGTGCTGTTCCTCGTCGGCGACGAGAGCCGCTTCCTCACCGGCGCGACACTCGCCCTCGACGGCGGCATGAGCATCTGACCCGTGCCGGGGCCGCGACTGCAGCCGGAGCCACGCTGACCACGCGCTGGTGAAGAGACCAGGGCAGCAGCGCCCCGCGGTTCGACGAACACCGCGCCCGACGGGTCGGACGACTCGACCTGGACCGCGACCACGACGGACGGCCCACCCGGGCCAAGGCGCGCGAACGGCTCATCGAGCTGATGAGCGAAGCACGCCGCAAGCGTCGACGTCGACCGGCGCGCGCAGACGTTGCCAAGCGTGGTCGCCGGTGATGCGGTGGCATCCTCGGAATAGTGTAGCGATGCCTACAGTTGAGCGAACGTGAACCACGGCCGAACAGCGACCCCTCTGGAGACCGCGCTGGGCTTCCGCCTGGCGCGGATGACCCGGACCCTGCGATCCCCGTGGGCCGGCGTCCCCGAGCCGCTCGACCTGACGACCCCGAGTGACATGGGAGACCCGCGATGATGACGATCAGGGCCGTGACCCCTGGTGAACTCCCCGCCACTCCCCCGGATCACCACCGCGGGCACCACCCACTGGCCCTGGTCGTGATCGCGGCGGCCCAGCTCATGGTCATGCTCGACCTCACCATCGTGAACATCGCGCTCCCGTCCATGCAGCAGGAGCTGCACTTCTCCGCCACCGACCTCACCTGGGTCATCGACGCCTACGTGCTGGTCTTCGGCGGGCTGCTGCTGTTCGGCGGACGCACCGGTGACCTGTTCGGACGACGCCGGATGTTCGTCGTGGGGATCGCACTGTTCACCGTGGCCTCTCTTGCCGGTGGCCTGGCGAGCACACAAGGGCTGCTGATCGCCGCGCGGGTGGTGCAGGGCGCCGGCGCAGCAATCGCCTCCCCGACCGCTCTCGCCCTGGTTGCCACCACCTTCACGGAGGGCACCGAGCGCAACCGGGCGATGGCGGTGTACGCGGGCATGTCCGCGGCTGGTGGTGCGCTGGGCCTGCTGGTCGGCGGCATCCTCGTCGAGGTCTCGTCCTGGCGGTGGGTGATGTTCGTCAACGTGCCGATCGGGGCAGCGGTGCTGGCCTTGACCCCGCTCGCCCTGTCCCCAGGACGTGGCACACGAGGGCGGCTGGACGTCTCCGGCGCGCTCACCGTGTCGGCCGGCATGGCGCTCCTCGTCTACGGCCTGGTCCGTGCGCCGTCCTCGGGCTGGGCCGACCCCGGAACCCTCATGTCCTGCGCACTGGCGGTCGGGCTGCTGGCCGCCGTCGTGGCCATCGAGCGAGCCACCCAGCAGCCGCTGCTGCCGCTGGCGTTCCTGCGGGACCGCAACAGGGCGGGCGGGTATGCGGTCATGCTGCTGCTCGGAGCGGCCATGCTCTCGCTGATCTTCTTCCTCACCCAGCTCATGCAGGACGTCCTGCACTACACCCCGATCGTTGCCGGTGTGGCATACCTGCCGATCCCCTTTGCGGTGGCCACGACCAGCCTCGTGGTGGCCCGGCTGGTTCGGCAGGTCGGCATCCGGCCCTTCCTCATTCTTGGCCCGGCCCTGGTCACCGTGGGGCTGACGTGGGTCTCGGGGGTCAATGCCTCCTCCGACTACCTGCGGATCTTCGGCCCACTCGTCGTCGTCGGGGTCGGCATGGGCCTGTCGTTCGTGCCGCTGACGCTCAACGCGATCACGTCGGTACCAAGGCACGAGTCGGGGCTTGCCTCGGCGCTGCTCAACTCCAGCCAGCAGATCGGCGGATCACTCGGGCTCGCCGCCCTGGTGACCGCCTCGACCACGGCGAGCCGCAACCACATGCACCAGCTGGCCGCCACCCTCGGGCCGAGCTCGACCAGCCAGCTGCAGGCGATCACCGCCGCAGCCACCGTGCACGGCTATGAGGTGGCCATCCGGATCGGGGCCTCGGCCGCCGCGCTGGCCGTCCTGCTCGCCGTGCTCCTCTTGCGGCAGACCCACCCGGTCGAGGACGCACCCCAGCCCGGACCCGCTGCAGCCGGCGGTACGTTCGTGGCACCCGGGCGCCCGGGCGGCCTCACACAGGTCGACGAAGGCCGCCGCAACGGGCAACGGAGGAGCGGCGCATGAGCAGCGGCGACCTGTTCTGGATCAAGGTGGCCTTCGCCGGCGCGGTCGCGGTGGTCGGCCTGTCCGGGACATTCTTGCCGTGGGTCCTCGGGAGGCGAGGATCCGACGAGCGCTTGCTCGCCCTGAGCGACACGTTCGCCGCCGGGGTGCTCGGCGGAGCAGGCATGATCCACCTGCTGAGCGCCGGCATCGACGCCTTCCGCACCGCGCTCCCTGCGCTCACCTATCCCCTCGCCCTCCTCCTGGCAGGAGGGGGATTCCTCTTCATCTTGCTGATCGAGGGAGTGATCGTCCCGGGCCACCCCGGCCACGACGCGTCGCCTCCCCCACCGAGCTCTGCCGCGATCCAGCACGAGATGGACTGGCACCCAGGTGGCCTGGGGTCCTCGGTCTACCCGGTCATCCTGCTCATCGTGCTCTCGGTCCACTCGGTCATCCTCGGCCTGGCGCTGGGCGCCCAGAGCGCGCTGTCCGGCGCACTGATCGTCTTCCTGGCGATCGTGGCCCACAAGGGGGCTGCCGGTGTCGCCCTCGGAGTCGGCTACCAGCGGGCGGGCCTGACCCACCGCCACGCCCTGCCACAGCTGGCCTTCTTCTCGGCGATGACCCCGCTCGGGATCGTCGCCGGTGCGAGCATCGGTGCGGTGCTGACCGGACGCACCGAGCTGCTCTTCGAGGCGGCCTTCGACTCCATCGGTGCGGGGACCTTCATGTACATCGCCGCGCTCGACATCATCAAGACCGAGTTCGACAGCGAGACGTACCACGCACAGAAGTGGCTGGCGGCGGCCGCCGGGTTCGGCATCATGGCGCTCCTGGCGATCTGGATCTGAGCCGCCCGGGGTCAGGTCACACGTTCCCTGCCCGCCGCGTCTCTCCGAGCACGGAGCGAGACTCGGATCGCGCGGCGACCGGGCCCGCCGGCAGCCCCGCTGTCTGCACCGGGCATTGCGTCGTCGTCCCGATGGCCGGCTACGGGGGCGTCGGTGACATCCGCCCGGCGGGACGGAGATACCCTGCCCGGTATGCAGCCAGTGGTGAGCACCGACCTCGACAGCCTCTCGGACGGCATCGTCGTGCACCTCGACGACGTGGACCCCGCGAAGCACGCCAGCGTACTGACCAACGTCGCCAACCTGCTCGCCGGCGTCGAAGCGGGCACGCCGATCGAGCTCGTCGTGCACGGGCCGGGACTAGCGGTGGCGCTCGTCGACTCCCCGCACGCTGACTCTCTCTGCGGCCTCCTCGATCGCGGTGTGGCAGTGACGGCGTGCGCCAACACCATCCGGGCGTTGGACCTGCCCGCCGACCGGCTCAGCGACGGAGTGGGCATCACCCCGTCCGGTGTGGTCCACCTCGTGCGACGGCAACGGCAAGGCTGGGCATACCTCCGGCCCTAGACCCACAGCGACCCGTCGTGGACCTCAGCGCCACCGTGCGGCACGACTGCGACCAGCGCACCCGGACGTTCGGCAGGTGCGCCCGGCTCAGGCGGGGAGACGACCGTCACTTCGCGGTCGGCAAGCCCTGCTGGGTCCACGCGGCGTACCCGCCCTGGATGTCGTAGACGTGCTTGAAGCCCGCACTGTGCATCGCGTCGGCCACCGTGGTCGAGCCGGTGCCGGTGGCGTCGTAGACGAAGTAGCTGGCCGATTTGTCGAGCGCGGCGACGCCGGCCGCGACGTCGCCGGCAGGAGCCTCGATGTTGACGGCACCCGGCAGGTGGCCCTGGGCGAAGTCCGCAGCTGACCGGAGGTCGACGGGGACGAACGAGGGGTCGTTCGGATGGGTGCGAAGCAGCTCGTAGGCGCCCTGCGGGATGAGCGGGATGACCGGCGCGCCGAGCTGACCGGCGTCCGGCGCCTTGACGTCGATGCCGAAGTTCGTCTGGAGCCGCTGCTCCAGCTCGGCCTGGGTCAGCATGCCGCCGGAGAAGTCGACGAGCTTGCCGGTGCCGTCGTAGAACGCCGTGACGGGCAGCCCCTGGGAGGCGAACGACGACCACAGCTGCGAGGGCGGGTCACCGCCGATGTCCTTGGCCAGGGCGAAGCCGGCGCCCGCGAGGTCGAACCTGCGTGCCATCGCTGCCCCGTCGCCGGGGTCGGACGTGTCGACTCCGATGAAGTCGACCTTGCCGTCCGTGGCCTTGGCGACCTGGACGAAGCCCGGGAGCTCCTCGTTGCAGTAGACGCACCACGACGCGAAGAAGTTGACGACGACGGGTGTTCCGGCGAAGTCCGCGAGGCTGACAGTCGTGGCGTCGAGCAGGCCGGGGAGCCGGAAGTCGTCCTTGGCGGCGCTGTATCCCGTGCCGTTGGCGTCCGTCGTCGGGCTGCCTCCCCCACTCGTCAACGCCAGCGCGGCGACGACCCCGAAGACGATGACCACCATCCCGCTCACTGCGCCGATCCTCACCTTGCGCTGCCGTTCCTCGCGGGCCTTGGCGGCCTCTCGCTCGGCCTTCGCGGCCTGTCGCTGCTCGGCGCGGGTCATGCGTCTGGTCGTTGCCATGGGTTGCCTTTCGACTCAGCCGATCCCGAGCAGGCCACCGAGGCCGATGCTGGACAGGACCGACTGGGTGAGGGTGGTGACGAGGGACATGCGGTTGAAGGCGAGGAGGACGCCGAACGCCCCGAGCACGACCGCCGACGTCACGGTGATGCCGAGGAAGTGCCGCTTGACGACGGAGAAGGCCCCGGCGAACCGGTCCAGCGCGAGTGCGGCCGCGAGGAACGGGACCGCCAGACCGAAGGAGTAGGCGATGAGCATCGCGGTGCCACGTCCCACGTCGCCGCTGCCTGCGGCGACGGCCAGGACACTGGTCAGGACGGGCCCGATGCAGGGGGTCCACCCGAACCCGAACGCGACACCGGCCACCGGTGCCGCGAACGGCCCGAACCGGTCGAGCGAGGGGTGCCAGCGCTTCTCCTGGTACAGCCACGGCGCCTTGAGCACGAGCGAGGCGAGGAGGAACAGGGCCATGGCGAGCACGACGAGTCCCGAGAGCCGGGTGAGCAGCACCCGATGTCCCAGGAGCGAGGATCCCACCGCCGTCACGGACAGCCCGAGCAGGACGAACACGGAGCTGAATCCGAGCACGAACCCGAGCGAGGTCACGAGCACCCGACCCAGGTGGGAGCGCCCGCCCTCCTGGACGGAGGTGACGCTGAGCCCGGTCACGACGGAGACGTAGGCCGGGATGACCGGCAGGACGCACGGCGAGAGGAACGAGAGGAGGCCACCGAAGAAGGCTCCGAACAGCGTGAGGTCGACGGGTGTCATGGCGCAGCCACTCCCTCCGCTCCAGCCAGCGGGGCGACGGCAGGGTGCATGGGGTCGTGGGTCCTCGACGTGGGTGACAGTACCGCCGGAAGCATACCCCCCCGGGTATGTGTGCAACACGAGCCGCTCGATCTGCCTGGTGCTCGGCATGCGGATCGGTCGTACGCTCGAGATGAGGTCGCACGGAACTGCGCTCAAGGAGGAGCCACCATGGGTCGTCACCTCATCGCACTCTCGTTCCTCGTCATGGGCGCGCTGGCCGCGTGCTCGTCAGGGTCGACCACGGCTCCGTCCAGCGCCGCACCCACGGCGACCTCGGCGTCGCCGGACACGGCATCGGCGGCGCCTTCCGAGGCGATGACACCGAGCCGGTCCCCCGAGCCGGTGGCCGGCGGCACGGCGACCGACTTCTGCGGCGCCTTCGACGAGCTCCAGGCGGTGAGCGACGTACCGTCCGACGACGCCGTGGCATTCGGCACGCTGCTCAGAGCAGCCGCGGCAGACATGCGCACCTTCGCACCGGCCGAGATCGAGAAGGCCGCGCACACGTATGCCGACGTGATGGACGCCATCGGCACAGCCGCCTTGGGCGGCGCGGTGGACCAGGCCTCGCTGGGGAAGACGATGACGGACGCCATGACCGAGAGTGCCGCGGACATCGCGATCACCACCGCCTGGGTCGCCGCGCACTGCTCCTCCTGAGCCGGCCGACCGCCGCACGGCCCCGGAGCTGGTCCGTGGGCCGTGCGCCGCGATCGCCGCCAGGAGCCGGTGCTCAGCCGTGCAGCAGCCGATCGCGCCACCCGGGGAACAGCGCATCCGCATCGCCAGGGAACGACTCGAACGCACGGGCGAACTCGGAGTGCGTCACGGCCCAGTCGACCGGGTCCGCCCCGCTCTTCCACCCCTCGTAGGCCTGGCGGAGCGAGCGTGCCCCCGCGGCCGGGCCGTCGATGTGCCCGTAGGCGCCACCGCCGGCAGTGTTGATGAGGTTGCCGTGGCCGAGGTTCTCGAAGAAGCCGGGCAGCCGCAGGGCGTTCATCCCGCCGGAGACGATGGGTGTGGTCGCCTTCATGCCGTCCCAGCGCTGGAAGTAGACCGGCCCCTGGGCCTCGTCACGCTCGATCATGTACGCGATGACCGTGTCGTCGGGGCCGCCCTCCATCTTCCCGTAGCCCATCGTCCCGACGTGGATGCCCGAGGCGCCCTGGAGGCGGGACATCTTCGCCAGGACGAACGCGGTGTACCCGCGCTTCGCGCTCGGGGAGGTGACCGCGCCGTGGCCGGCCCGGTGGTAGTGCAGGAACTGGTTCGGGTAGTTCCGCCGCGCCGTCGTGACCATCCCGGGCCCGCCGACGTAGCCGTCGACCAGGAACGCGAGCTTGTTGGCGTCCGGCCCGAAGGTCTGGAGCGCGAAGTCGGCCCGTGCGAGCATCTCGTGGTGGTCGTCGGCGGTGATGTTCATGGAGAAGAGCTTCGCCTCGCCGGTCTCGTCCATCGCCCGCCTCATCGCGTCGTAGACCAGCGGGATGGTCTTCTTCAGCGGCGAGAACACCTGGTTGCCCTGGGGCTCGTCGTTCTTGATGAAGTCCCCACCCAGCCAGAACTTGTAGGCGGCCTCGGCGAAGGGCTCGGGACGCAGCCCGAGCTTGGGCTTGATGATCGTCCCGGCGATGAAGCCGCCGTCCTTCACCGGGCGGCCGAGGATGCGCCACAGGTCCTCGATGTTCATCGACGGCCCGTCGAACTGCCGGATGACCTCCGGCGGGACCCAGAAGTCGATCATCTTGGCGTGCTCGATGTCGCCCATGCCCTGGTTGTTGCCGATCGTCAGGGTGAGGAAGGAGACCATCATCATCCGGCCGTCGGTGACGTTGCGGTCGAAGAGGTCGAGCGGATAGGCGATCCGCATGTCCTCGGTCGCCTCGTCCACGTGGTAGACGAGCGCGTCGACGCCCTTGGTGAAGTCGTCGGTCGTCGAGACCTCGACATTCGTCCCGGTCGAGGACTCGGCGGCGAAGTGGGCGGCAGCCTCGAGATAGGCGAGGCCACCCTTCGGCCTCATCCGGTAGGCACACAGGATGTGCTTGCCGCCTGCGATGAGGTCGGCCTCTCTCAGGCTGAGGTCGGCGTAACGGCTTGACTGGTCCATGTGCTGCTCCTTAGTGAGTCGGTCCGGGTCGCGCGCGGGTACCTGGGTGAACGGTGTCGTGGAGGATCACCAGATCGGCGAGCCTCACGGTGGACAGGTCGGCCAGCACTGCGAGGGCGCCGGTGGCGTCGTCCGTCATGGTGTACGGGCTCCGGATCACCACTGTCGGCAGTCCCGCTGCGACGGCGGCGTGCAGCCCCACCGAGGAGTCCTCGATCGCGAGGCACTCCTCGGGTCGCAGGTCGAGGCGCTCCATCACCCAGGTGTAGATGTCGGGCGCCGGCTTCTTGCGGGGGACGACGTCCCCCGCGCCGATGACCTCGAACCAGCCGGGCGCGTCATGTCCCAGTCCGGCCTCGAGGAGGGCCGTGACGTTCTCCGGGCTCGTGGTGGACGCGATGGCGAGCCTCATGCCGTTCGACCGGGCCTCGGCGACAAGTCGCGCCACCCCCGGTCGGAGCCGGATCCTGCCCTCGGCCAGCAACGCGACGTAGCGCCTCGTCTTGTCGGCGTGCAGCGCGGCGATGGCCTCGTCGGCATCGGGCCTGGCCAGGAAGCCGGGGTCGTGCCGCTCGCAGAAGTACCGGATCCGCTCCTTGCCACCGGCCACGCCGAGCAGTCCGCCGTACAGGTCGACGTCCCAGTGCCAGCTCAGCCCGGCCTGGGCGAACGCGGCGTTGAAGGCGGGCCGGTGGCCGTCACGCTCGGTGTCCGCGAGCGTGCCGTCCACATCGAAGACCAGTGCGTGGAGTGCCATGCCGCGACGCTAGACGGCATCGACCGGTGTCGACCTCACCCCCACGGGGGACGCCGGGGGTGAGGCACCTGCGACCACAGGCGGCCGTCCCTCGGCACGTGGCGACGTCGCCTCAGCCGGTCGGCTCCGGTGCGTGCACCACCGGCAGATCGACGGTGACCGTCGTCCCGCGCCCGGGCATGGACTCGATCCGCAGCGACGCGCCGACCAGGGCGCACCGCTCCGCGATCGACGACAGTCCGAAGTGAGCACCCTCGGTACCGTCGGCGCGCGCCGCCACCCGGTCCGTCGGATCCTGCCGGACGTCGAAGCCGACGCCGTCGTCCGAGATCGTGAGGACGACGACGTCGTCGGCCCGGCGAAGGCTCACCGTGACGAGGCCCGCGTGCCCGTGCCGGATCGCGTTGCTCGTCGACTCCTGCGCGATCCGGAAGAGCGCAGCCGCGGCGTGGTCGGGCAGGTCGGCGAACTCGTCCTCCGGGTCGCCAGTGACCTCCATCACCGCACCCGGTGCCGTCTCGGCCAACGACTCCAGCGCGGCGACCAGGCCGAGATCGTCCAGGACCAGGCTGTGCAGCCCGGTGATCGCTGCGCGCGTCTGCGTGTAGGCGCGGTCGGCAAGGGTCCGTGCCACCCCGATCTGCGACCGCGCCTGGGCCAGCCTCGTTCCGTCGGGCGGTGGCGTGGCGCACTCGGCCTCCGCTGCAGCGATGGACAGCTCCGCAGCGTTGAGGTGGAACGACATCGAGGCCAACGCCGTGGTCACCCCGTCGTGCAGGTCGGACGCGATCCGGCGCCGCTCGGACTCCTGCGCGGAGATCGCCTGGGCGATCAGCCGGTCCCGGTCGCCCCGGTGCGCGTCGACAGCATTGCGCAGGTCCATCACCTGCAGGCGCAGCCCGAGCAGGTCGGCACACGGCTGCAGGCTCGTCAGGTCCTCGTCGGTGTACGGCTCGTCGACGCTGCGGTGCACGCCGACCACTCCGAGGATCTGCCCGCCGAGACCGCGGGCCGGCACGCACAGGCGTGCCACCGACCCGCCGGCGTCCAGGCCCAGCACGTGACGGTGGACCGGGTTGCGCGGTGCGTCCGCGCCCAGCCGCATGCCGTGGCCGTTGCGCGCCACCAGCCCGGTGACCCCCTGGCCGACCGCCACCACGAGCGCGGCCTGCGAGTCCGGATCGGGTGGGTAGAGCCCTCCGACGGTGAGCTGGGCCCCGTCGGAGAGCTGGATCACGGCGCCGGTCGAGCGGGTCTGCAGCGCGAATGCGCCGGCCAGTGCCCCGAGGTCGAAGGCGACGGGTGTCGCGAGCATCTCCCACAGCTGCGACCTCATCGGAACAGCCCCTCGCGGAGCGCGAAGGCGACGGCTCCCCCGCGGTCCTGGAGATCGAGCTTGCGGTACAGGCTGCGGATGTGGGTCTTGACGGTGTCCTCGGTGACGACGAGCGTCGAGGCGATCGCACGGTTGGAGTGCCCGGCGACGAGGAGTGCAAGGACCTCCGACTCGCGTTGGGTCAGCCCGTGGTTCGCCCCTGGCCAGAACTCGCCGGAGGAGATCCGCGCCGCGGACATCGCCGCACGGCCGGCCAGCGCGGCGTCGATCGCGATCTCGCCGTCGGCGACGCGGCGCAGGTGGCCGACCAGCTCGGCGGCGTCGACGCGCTTGAGCACGTAGCCGCGTGCGCCGGCGCGCAGCGCCTGGAAGAGGTAGTGCTCGTCGTCGTACACGGTCAGCATGACGACCTTGATCGTCGGGTGCGCCTGCGCCAGCTCGCGCACCAGGTCGAGGCCGCTGTCGCGGCCGAGCCGCACGTCGCTGAGCACGATGTCGGGCAGCGCCAGATCGATGGCCTTCCGCGCCTCGGCGAACGAGGTCGCGGTTCCCACGACGAGCACGTCGTCGTCGAAGTGGGCGAGCATGGCGGTGAGCCCGTGCAGGACCATCTCGTGGTCGTCGACGAGCACCAGGCGAAGCACGCTACGACCGTCATCGGGCACGGCCCCACCCTATGACCGGTGGGCGGCCGCGCGCCTGGAACACGGATCACCCCTGTGACCACCCCTGGGGGTGAGCCGCGGCGACCCCGCGACGCGGTCTGCTTGCCCGGTCAGCGAGGACGCCCCGTACCGGGAGGCACGACATGGCACAGCACGCACCACTCATCGTCCCGTCGGTGCTTCCTGCCGACGCGGCCCGCCTCGGCGCCGAGGTCGAGGACCTCTGCGCCGCCGGCGTCGACCGGATCCAGTGGGACGTCATGGACGGCGTCTTCGTCCCGAACCTCACCTTCGGTCCCGACGTCATCGCCGCCGCACGCCGGCACAGCTCCGTCGGGTTCGAGGCCCACCTCATGGTCGTGGAGCCGGACGAGCTCCTCGGACGGTACGTCGACGCCGGCTGCGGGCTGGTCATCGTCCACGCCGAGGCCACCACCCACCTGCACCGGACGCTGCACCGGATCCGGGAGCTGGGTGCGCGCTCGGGGGTGGCGCTCAACCCGCACACTCCTGTCTCGGTGGTGGAGAACGTCCTGGACGAGGCCGACCTGATCCTGGCGATGACCGTCAACCCCGGCTTCGGTGGGCAGGCCTACATCCCCGCCGTCGAGGCGAAGGTCAGACGGCTCCGCGCGATGGTCGACCTGTCCGGCCTGCCGATCGAGATCGAGGTCGACGGCGGGATCACGGACACCACGATCACCGGAGCCGCCGGGGCGGGAGCCGACGTGTTCATCTCCGGGAGCTGGCTGTTCACCTACCCGGGAGGGAAGGCGGCCGGCGTCCAGCTGCTGCGCGACCGGGCAGCCGCGGCGATGGTGCCGACGGCCGTCGTGTCTGGCGCAGGGGTGGCCTGAGATGAGATCCGAGACCATGACCGACGCCGTGGCCGCCGACAGTGACAGCGACGCCCTGGCCGTCTCCACGCTGAGGTTCCTCGCCGCCGACATGGTCGAGGCGGCACGGTCCGGGCACCCCGGTCTGCCGATGGGTGCTGCGCCGATGGCCTGGGTGCTGTTCTCCCGGCACCTGCGTCACGATCCCACCGACTCGCACTGGCCGGACCGCGACCGGTTCGTGCTCAGCGCAGGGCACGGATCGGCGCTGCTCTACGGCCTGCTGCACCTGTTCGGATACGACCTGCCGCTCGACGAGCTGCGACGCTTCCGTCAGCTCGGCTCGCGGACACCCGGCCATCCCGAGCTCGGTCACACGGACGGGGTGGAGACCACCACCGGACCGCTCGGCCAGGGGCTCGCCATGGCCGTGGGCATGGCGCTCGCCGAGCGCATGCAGGCGGCACGCTTCCCGGAGATCACCGACCACCGCACCTATGCACTGGTCGGTGACGGCTGCCTCATGGAGGGGATCAGCCAGGAGGCGATCTCCCTGGCAGGACACCTGGGCCTCGGCTGGCTCATCGTGCTGTGGGACGACAACGGGATCACCATCGACGGCCCGGTCGGACAGTCGTCCTCGGACGACAACCCGGCGCGGTTCGCCGCCTCGGGCTGGCACGTGCAGTCGGTCGAGGACGGCACGGATCTCGACGCGATCGACGCCGCGCTGATCGCGGCCAAGGCGGACCCGCGTCCGAGCCTGATCGCCGTCCGGACCGTCATCGGTCATGGCGCGCCCGGGATCGAGGGCACCCCCGCGGCGCACGGGGCACCGCTGGGCCCGACGGTGCTCGCCGCCGCGAAGGCCGCCGTGCTCTGGACCGATCCCCCGTTCACCGTGCCCACGGCCGTCGCCGATCGTTGTGCGCAGCTGGCGGCGGCGGGCCGCGCGGAGCACGAGGACTGGTCGACCCGGCTGAGCCGCTTCACGCAGCTCGCACCCGAGCGCGCCGAGGTGTGGCGGCGCACCTGGGCGCGCCAGGCACACCCGGACCTGGACGCCCTCATCTCGGGCGTCGGCACCGGGACGGCGCGGGCCACCCGTCAGTCCTCCCAGTCCGTGCTGAGCGCAGTGGCTGCCGAGCTGCCCGAGCTCATCGGTGGCTCGGCCGACCTCGCGACCTCGACCGGGACGGTCACCGGCCAACGAGCGGTGACGCGTGACGACTTCTCCGGCGAGGTGGTGGACTTCGGGATCCGGGAGCTCGGCATGGCCGCCGTGCTCAACGGGCTGAGCCTGCACGGCGGGTTCCGCCCCTACGGCAGCACCTTCCTGGTCTTCAGCGACTACCTGAGGCCCGCCCTTCGTCTGTCGGCGATGATGGGCCAACCGGTGATCTACCTGCTGACGCACGACTCGGTCGCGGTCGGCGAGGACGGTCCGACCCACCAGCCCGTCGAGCACGTCGAGTCACTGCGACTCATCCCGGGGCTGACGGTCCTCCGTCCGGCCGACGACGTGGAGACCGCCGCCGCATGGCGCCAGGCGCTGGCCACGACGGACGGCCCCACCGTCCTGGTGCTGAGCCGTCAGTCGGTGCCGTCCTTCCCGATGGGGACCTCCCGGCCCCACTTCCTCACGGAGGACGGCGGGCGCGTCGTCCGGCCCGTGGTGAGCCCCGACGTGGACCTCTTGGCGACCGGTTCGGAGGTCGGCCTCGCGGTGGCCGCCGCCGAGCTGCTCGACGCCGACGGCGTGCGTGCCCGAGTCGTGTCCGTCCCGTGGCGTGAGCGCTACGCAGCGCGGGCGTCGGCCGAGGGAAGAGCACCCGTCTGCGTCTCCGTCGAGGCCGGCGTCACCTCCGGCTGGGCAGCGCTCGCCACGACCCGGATCGGGGTCGATCGCTTCGGGGCCTCGGGCAAGGCACCGGACGTGCTGGACCACCTGGGGCTGACCCCGGCCGCCGTGGCCGCCCGGGTGACAGCGGCCCTGGGCACCGAACCGACCACCACCGGCGAAGCGAGGCGATGATGCTTACCAACCGCACCACACTCACGCAGTTCCTCATCGAGGAGCGGCGCCGGCACGAGAGCTCCCACGGTGACCTGAACGCGCTGATCCTCGACGTGGCCCTGGCCTGCAAGGCGATCTCACGACTGGTGGCCAGGGGCGAGCTGGCCGGCGTGCTGGGGGCCGTCGGAGCGACGAACGTGCAGGGCGAGCAGCAGCAGAAGCTCGACGTCCGAGCCAACGACTGCTTCCTGCGTGCCACCGAGTGGGGCGGGCACGTCGCAGGCATGGTCTCCGAGGAGATCGATGAGCCGTACCTGCTGCCCGGTCAGTACCCGCGCGGCAAATACCTGTTGGCGTTCGACCCCCTCGACGGCTCCTCGAACATCGACGTCAACCTCTCGGTGGGCAGCGTCTTCTCGATCCTTCGGTCGCCGAACCCCGGCGCCGATGCCGAGGCGGCGGACTACCTGCAGCCCGGTCAGGAGCAGGTCGCCGCCGGCTACGCGATCTACGGCCCCTCGACGATGCTCGTGCTCTCGGTCGGCCGGGGTGTGCACGGATTCACGCTCGAGCCCTCGCTCGGCGAGTTCTTCCTCACCCACGAGGACATGCGGGTGCCGACCTCTGGTTCGGAGTTCGCGATCAACTCCTCGAACTACCGGTTCTGGGAGCCGGCGGTCCGTCGGTACGTCGACGAGTGCCTCGCCGGCAGCTCGGGCCCGCGTGAGCGGGACTTCAACATGCGCTGGGTCGCGTCGCTGGTGGCCGAGGCCCACCGCATCCTCAACCGCGGCGGGGTGTTCCTCTACCCGCGCGACTCCAAGAAGGCAGGGGCGGCCGGTCGGCTCCGCCTGCTGTACGAGGCCAACCCGATCGGCTTCCTGATCGAGCAGGCCGGCGGGCGGGCCAGCACCGGGCGGACGCCGTTGCTCTCGGTCCAGCCGACCGGGATCCACCAGCGCGTCGGCTTCGTGTTCGGTGCGGCCGACGAGGTCGCGCGGATCGAGGCGTATCACGCCGAGTCCTACGACGATCCCGACCCGAACATCCCGCTGTACGCCCAACGCGGACTCTTCCGCACCAACCGCTGAGCGATCCCGCGCCACCGAAGGAGAAGGCCCCATGTCGTCGAAGCACCCTGTCGTGGCCATCACCGGGTCCTCCGGAGCCGGAACCACCTCCGTCCGCCGCACCTTCGAGCAGATCTTCCGACGCGAAGGGCTGAACGCCGCCTACATCGAGGGCGACAGCTTCCACCGGTGGGACCGCGCGGAGATGAAGGGCCACCTCGCGCACGCCCTGGAGGGCGGTGACCACACGCTGAGCCACTTCGGCCCGCAGGCCAACCTCTTCCCCGAGCTCGAGGCGCTCTTCCGGGACTACGGCGCGACGGGCAGCGGTCAGGTGCGGCACTACCTGCACGACGCCGAGGAAGCCGCGCCCCACCAGCAGGAGCCCGGTACCTTCACCGCCTGGGAGGACCTCCCCCTGGGAACGGACCTGCTGTTCTACGAAGGGCTGCACGGAGCGGTCGTCACCGAGGAGGTCGACATCGCCCGGCACGTGGACCTCGCGATCGGCGTGGTCCCGGTGATCAACCTGGAGTGGATCCAGAAGCTCAATCGCGACAAGCTCCAGCGCGGCTACACGACGGAAGCGGTGACCGAGACGATCCTGCGACGGATGCCCGACTACGTGAACTACGTGACACCGCAGTTCTCCCGCACCCACGTGAACTTCCAGCGGGTGCCGGTGGTCGACACGTCCAACCCGTTCATCGCCAGGACCATCCCGACGCTCGACGAGTCGATGCTCGTCATCCGCTTCGAGAGCCCCCGGGGAATCGACTTCCCGTACCTGCTCTCGATGCTGCACGGCTCCTTCATGTCCCGGCCCAACACCATCGTGTGCCCCGGCGGGAAGATGGACCTGGCGATGCAGCTGATCTTCACCCCCATGCTGTGGCGTCTCAAGGACCGCAAGCGGCAGGCGGAGATCGACTGAGACGGACCGTCGAGGCCGTCAGCAGGTCGCGCAGCTGCGCGGGCGTGGGCACGCGCCCGACCAGCACCACCCGCTCGTCGATGACCAGGGCGGGTGAGGACATCACTCCGTAGCTCATGATCGTCGGGTAGTCCTCGACCTTGGTGACCGTCGCGTCGAGGCCGAGCTCTGCCACGGCGTCGCGAGTGATCCGTTCCAGGGTGACGCACTTGGGGCAGCCTGGGCCGAGCACTGTGATGATCATGCGGTGTCCTTCGGGGGTCGTGAGTCAGCCGGTCCTGACGGCCATGATCCTCAACCGTCACAGGTGATGGCCGTCGTTCACCTTCGAACCGCGTGTGCGGCAAGCCCGAAGGCCTCGGTCAGTGTCGGGTGCGGATGGATGGTGTGGGCGAGGTCTTCGGTCGTCAGCCCGAGCCTGACAGCGAGCGCCGCCTCACCCATCAGGTCTGCGGCGCCCTCGACGAGCACGTGCATGCCGACGATCCGGTGGGAGCCTTCGACGTAGATGAGGCGCAGCAGCCCGTCGGCGTCTCCGCTGATCTGCGCGCGGGCGTCTGACCTGTAGTCGTACTCGGCGACGCCGACCTCCAGCCCGGCGGCCCGGGCGGCTTCCTCGGTCAGTCCCACCATGCCGATCTCCGGCGAGGAGAAGATCACCGCACTGTTGTGCTCCGGGCGCGGGAACTCGACCGGCGCGCCCAGCAGGTGGCGTGCCACGGCCAGGGCCTGGGCGGTGGCCCAGTGGGCGAACATCGGGTTGCCGACGAGGTCGCCGGTGGCGTAGATGCCGGGCTCACCGGTCTGCAGGGTGGCATCGACGACGACTCCGCGCTGGTCGCTGCGGATCTCCGTGGTCTCCAAGCCCAGGTCCGCGACCTGGGGACGCCGACCGGCAACGATGGCCACCACCTCGGACTCCGCCGTCATGTCCGCGCCGTCGACGGAGAAGCTCGTCAGGAGCTGCCCCCGCTCGCCGGTGATCGAGGAGACCAACGCGTCGGTGTGCACCTCGATCCCGTCCTTGGCCAGACGCTTCTCCAACCTTTCGGCGAGAACGGCGTCGACCGGACCGAGAATCCGATCCGCGGCTTCCACGATGGCCACGCGGGTACCCAGCATCGCGAAGATCTGCGCCATCTCGACACCGATGGGTCCGGCTCCGATCAGCGTCATCGTGCGTGGGATGGCGTCGATCTCGATCAGCTCGGTGGAGTCGATGACGCCGGGCAGCTCCGCACCCGGGATCGGCAAGGAGACAGGCACCGAACCCGTGGCAAGGATCGCCCGGTCGAACGTCACCCTGCGCTGCAGGTCCGGTGTGTCGATCCGTGCGGTGCGCGCGCCCGTCAGTCGTGCGCGTCCGAAGACGACCTCGAGCGAGGGCATCTCCTGGGTGCGGGCCAAGGCCCCCTGCGCTCGACCGGCCAGGATCTGGTGTCGACGGCTCTGGACCGCAGCCCAGTCGACGTCGGGCAGGGCCGAGGTTGCCGGGCGCAGGCCGAACTCCCCGGCCCGGATGATCTCGTGCCGGCGGGCAGCGGTCTCGCGGTAGATCTTCGACGGGATGCAACCCTCGAACAGACAGGTGCCGCCGAGACCACGACCGGCTTCGACGAGCAGCACGCGCTTGCCGGCGCCGGCCAGCGCCATGGCCGCGGGCGTCCCGCCCGGGCCCCCACCGATCACGAGTACGTCGACGTGCTCATTCGTTGCCATCGTGCATCCTCTTTCTGTTTTCATGTGGGTCGAGGCGGCGTGACGCCGTCGGTTGTCGTGGCCTCCTCGAGGCATCGGCGCGGTCGCTCACGGTCGCCGAAGATCGGTGGCGCGGTCGACGTCTCCCCCTCGGTGGGGCGGAACCCCCCGCCGGGGCGGGGCAGCGGGGGGGGGAGCGGGGGGGGGGGGCCCGGGCCCAGACCACCGCGGGGGGGTGGGGGGGGCGCGGCGGCCGGGCCGA
>JBBSAL010000020.1:0-65629 GCA_038252305.1 Actinomycetales bacterium
CCCCCCTCTGCGCCTCCCCCTGCCCCCACGGTCGGTGGGGGGGGGGCCCCCCGCCCCCCGGGGCCCCCCCGACCCCTTCGTCCTCGGTCATGGGGTGCACCGGAGACCTCGCACAACGGGAGCGCTGCCCTGCACCTCAGAACGACGTGCGAAGAGGTCAATGCGGACATTTCGCCGGTCACTCGCGCGAATGTGTGATCAATTCCGTGGTGTCACGAAGCACGATCGGCCGTTCGGGTGACACGAGCCCGCTCTCAACTGCGGGTTCATCGGAGTGGTAACAAGGTCCTAATGCGATCATGACAGACCCGTATTACACTGATCCGGTCAACGAAAAGGGCAAACCTGTCGCGAGGCAGGGGCGCAAAGCCATGGGACCCACGCGGTCCGCCAGGCTGCCGAACAGACTCGGAGAATCACATGAGCACGTCCCCGGCCTCGATGTCACCTGCCAGGCGGCGTCTTCGACGCCCGACCCTGGCCCACTCCCGTCGCAACGCGGTCGTGGTCGCCGCAGCGCTCACCGCCGCTGCGGTCGGTCTCTCGACCGCTGCGGCCTCCCCGTCGCAGGCGGCTCAGGAGCTGAGCTCGCAAGCCGTCGTCGCCACGTCGTCCGGCGCGACCATCTTCGGCTCGACCGTTCCGGCGAAGCCGTCGGTGTCCGACAGTGCCGCGGTCGTTCTCGGCGTCGAGTTCGTCTCGACCAAGACCACCACCGTGACCGCCGTGCGGTTCTACAAGGGCACGAGGAACAAGGGCCTCCACGTCGGAAAGCTCTGGACCTCGACCGGGACGCTGCTCGCCACCACCAACTTCAGCGGTGAGACCGCCTCTGGCTGGCAGACGGCGAACTTCGCCTCCCCGGTCACGATCGTGGCAGGCCGGACCTATGTCGCCTCGTACACCGCCCCCAGGGGCCGCTACGCCGACGACGAGCAGGCGCTGTCGTCCGCCAGGTCCGTGACGCGCGGGGACCTGACAGCGATCGCGGGTGTCTACACCTATGGCGGCTCGTTCCCGACCTCGACCTGGAACGACTCCAACTACTACGTCGACGTCGTCACCGGATCCGTGGCGGGCATCCCCGAGCCGACGCCGGCGCCGAGCCCCACCACCACCCCGACCGCTACGCCGACCACTGCTCCGGCTCCGACGCCGACTCCCACGGCCACCCCGACGGCCACCCCGACCACTGCTCCGGCTCCGACGCCGACCCCGACCGCCACCCCGACCACGGCCCCTGCGCCGATCCCCTTGCCTGCACCGACCGCGGACTCGACCGTGAAGCCGGGTGCCGCCACCACCGGGGTACCGGCCGGTACCGTGCTCAAGGCGTCCGGTTCGCTGACGATCACCCAGGCGAACGCCGTGATCGACGGTCTTGACATCTCGGGCGGCGTCACCGTGAAGGCCCCGGGCGTCGTGATCAAGAACAGCCGGATCCACGGCACGGGCTCGTACGGGCTCTTCGTCGCCTCCGGAAGCGTCACGATCATGGACAGTGAGATCTACGGCGGCTTCGAGAACGCGATCGGTTTCGACAACTGGACAGCGATCCGCGTGGACATCCACAGCATGACGGGCGACGGCGTCAAGCTCGGCTCCAACGTCACGCTGCAGGACTCGTGGATCCACGACCTGACCCCTGCCTCCGGGGCTCACGCCGATGGCGCCCAGCTCCAGTCCGGTGAGAAGAACGTCGTCGTGAAGCACAACGTGATCGACCTCGCCTCGACGCCGAACGCGAACGCTGCCCTCTTCATCGCGCCGGACCTCGGTCCGTCGACCGACGGGCCGCTCACCATCACCGACAACTGGCTCGACGGCGGCAACTACACCGTGTACTGCGTCGACGGGAACAACGGCCAGTACTTCGTGAAGAACATCACGATCTCCGACAACCGATTCGGACGGCACGCGCAGTACGGGCCCTCGCGGATCAACGTGCCGGTCACGCAGTCCGGCAACGTCTGGGCCGACACGAGCGCAGCCCTTGCTCTCTGAGGCGCGTCGACCCCGCCGGTGACGACGGGGTGAGCACGAACGCGACCGGGGCCACGTCAGGCGACGTGGCCCCGGTCGCGTTCGTCGTGCCCGCCGTGGTCGACGGCCCGCCGCGTCAGGTGCTCGTGCCCCCCGGCGCGCCCCTGGTCGACTCGTCACGCCCCCATCCGGTGGAGCCCGCCCGCCGTGCCCGCAGCTCGGCGACCGACGTGAGGCCGACGTACGCCAGTGCCGACGGCAGCAGGCGGGGCTCGCGCGCGACGGCTCGGACGAGCCACGACAACCCGGCGCCGGGCCTGACCTTCGCGTCCTCGACTCCCGGGGAGCGGCGCAGCTCGGCGTTCCCGCGCCGCACGCGTTCCAGGCGCCGCAGGAGGTCGCCCGTGGTCCACGGCGCCTCGATCAGCGTGGTGACCTCGACGACCTCGACCTTCTCCTGCGCCGAGAACAAGGAGTCGACGAAGAGGTCGTCGGCGACCATCCGCGGGAAGCGGTCGAATCGCGCACGGCCCTCTTCGCTGAGGGCGATCAGGCCGCGGCCGAAGAGAGCACCCTCAAGAGCCGGGTGCCGTGCGTGCACCCTGGCGTACGCCGCGACGAGCAGGGGGCGTCCGGCGACCTCGAGCATCCGCCTCGGCGCGGCGGCGAGGTGGCCTCGTCCCTGGGCGCTCGGGCGTGCGAGAGCCGCCGCGATCACGCGGACATCGGCGGCGCTCACCACGATGTCGGCGTCGAGGTAGACCCGAGGGAAGCCTCGAGCCGCGGAGTCGCCGGCATCGAGGGCCGCGGGCTTGCTGCCTTCGCTCAGCTCGATGACCGTGACGCCCGCCCGGCGGCCGGCGACAGACGCCGTCTCGTCGCGGCAGCCGTTGGCCACGACGACGATGTCGAGCTCGCCCGGTTCAGCGTCCGCCAGGAGCGAGTCGAGCGTGCGGCCGATCACAGCCGCCTCGTTGTATGCCGCGATGACGATGGAGACCATGGCCGCTCAGCCCACGACCTGGGGAGACCATGCCTGCGGGATCAGCAGCGTCGGCTTTGCGCCCGCCGTCAGGTCCAGCGACCACACGTCCGTCACCCCGGCCTCGTTCTCGCGCGGCAGGCCGTACATGATGGTCTCGTCGTCGAGCCAGGCGATCTGGTCGTCGAGGCTGTGGGTCTCCCCGTCCAGCACCCGCTGCGTCCCGTCCTTCAGGTCGAAGATGCCGATGGCCCAGTGGACCGGGTCGGTCGCCGTCTCCACCTTGAACGCGATGCGGGTCCCGTCGGGGGAGACGGAGGGGCACGCCCCGCCGTCCTGGATCGCCGTGAGCGTCTTCTTCGAGATGCTGCCCTTGACCAGCCAGGTGTGCCCGAGCGACTGCGACTGCGCCGTGGCGTAGAACGTGTCGTCGTCGACGAAGGTCACACCCCAGAGGTTCCGGTCGACCGGCGCGACGGTGGCGCCGTCGACGACGAGCGAGAACTGCTCGATGTCGTAGGCCGCGCCGGACGTGAGGTCGTGGATGATCGTCTGGGTGGTGAAGCCGAGCGTCATGTAGGAGTGGCCGGTCACGAACGAAGTCGTCGCCAGCAGCTTCCCGTCGGTGGACAGTCGCGTGCGGCTGGGGATGCCCGGCAGGGGCCAGCTCTGCGTGACCTTCCAGTCGGCGTCGAGCAGATCCGCCTCGAAACGGGTCGCGATGCCGCGGATCGTCCGCAGGCAGGAGGCGTCGGTCGCCGTCGCCGCGATCCGGTCGCACTGGACGTCGGTGAAGGCGCGCGGGCCGCCCGGGTCGGCCAGCGGGACGAGCGCGACGAGCCCGTACTGATCGCCCGGCGCCGTGGAGCGGAAGACCAGGTGGGGGACAGCCGACACGGCCCGCAGGTCCATCTGTGCCACCGGGCTCGCCGACGCGGCCGTCGCGGTCGCGCGTCGGAGCTCGCTCACTCCGTAGGCCGTCCCGGCACCGATCGCCACGACGGTGACGACGACCAGTGCCCAGACGCGCGGGCTCGGCTTCTTCATGCGGTGTCCTCCGGACGGCTCGGCGTCGCCTCGGCGACGTGGTGGTGGTCCTCGTCCTCGTCCTCGTCCTCGCGAGGCGAGAGGGCGTCGAGGCCGCGTACGGCGCGGTATGCCAGGGGGAGGGTGACGGCGAGCGCCCCGGCGACCACGAGCAGCGCCGGCGCCCTGCCGATGCCGAACCAGAGGAAGCCGAAGCCGGCGGCGGAGATCATCCGGGCGACCGCCACGACCGTCTGGGCCGTGCCGATCGCCGTTCCGCGCACGGACGCGTCGGCGTGCTCGCCGACCACGGCGGCGAGCACCCCGTCGGTGGCCGCGTAGAAGACCCCGAGCAGCGCGAGCGTCACGAGGGTCGTCCACGCGCTGCCGAGCACGACGGCGGCACTGACGTAGGCGGCGAGCAGGGCGACGTGACCGACGACGAGCACCCTGGCGCGTCCCCAGCGGTCGGCGAGGCGGCCGATCGGCAGGGCGAGGCTCATGTAGGCGACGTTCGTCCCGACGTAGAGGAGCGGGAACCACTCGGTCGCGAAGCCGTCGCGCGCCTGGAGGGAGAGGTAGACGAATCCGTCGCCGACGGTGAGGAGCGCGAGGGCTCCGACGGCGAACAGGACACGGCGCACGGCCGGGTTCGCTGCGGAGCGCCACGAGAACGGCCGCCCGGCCGGGGCGAGGCCGGGCGCGCCGCAGGAGCAGCCGAGGCAGGACGGCAGGCCCCGTGTCTCGCGCTTGCGGTGCCGCTCGAGCCACGCGGCCTGACGTGGCCGGAGATCGGGAGCGAAGAGACCGAGCACGGTGAGCCCGATGACCGCGAAGCCGAGGGAGAAGACGAAGACCGTGTGGTAACCGTTCGGGACGACCATCAGGACGGCGAAGGCGAGCAGCGGCCCGAGGGCGGCGCCGACCGTGTCGAGAGTCCGGTGCAGGCCGAAGGAGCGGGCGAGGCTTCGCGGGTTCGACGACGCGGCGATCAGGGCGTCGCGCGGCGCCGTACGGATCCCCTTGCCGACCCGGTCGATCGCGACCATCGCGGTGATCCCTGCGAACCCCGAGGTGAGGAGGAGCCCGGCCCGGGTGATCGCCGAGAGCCCGTAGCCGACGAAGGCGACCCACTTCGGGTGGTCGCCGCGATCGGCCGCCCAGCCACCGGCGATCCGTACGAGGGCGCTCGCGCCTTGCATGAGCCCGTCGATGAACCCGTAGGCGATCGTCGAGAGCCCGAGCGCGGCGGTGACGTAGAGCGGAAGGATGGCCGCGACGGACTCCGACGAGATGTCGGTCAGGAGGCTGACGACGCCCAGCGTGATGACGACGGACGAGACCTTCTGCGCCGTGGCCGGGCGGGCCGGTCGCTCGGTCCGCGGTGCTCGTCCCGGTGATGCCGTCCCGGTCCGATCCGGTCCGTCGGTCGTGGTGTTCTCGGTCGCTGCCATCTCACCCGACCCGCACGAGGGTGCCGACGAGCGAGAGGTCCGTGCCGCCACCGACGCGCACGGTGACCGTGAGGACCAGGCCTTCCGCGCCTCGGATGAAGTTGGTCGCCGTCGATCCCTGGTTCGCCGGAGCAGGCCCGGACTGGAAGCCCTCGGCTGCGAACACGGCGACGTAGGCAGCGGTGACGGCCTCCGGGCTCTGGGGGCTCGACGCGGTCAGGCCGAGCTGGAGCCGGTCGCCCTGGGAGGTGACCGACGTCTGCACGACGGTGGCGCCGTCGATCACCGGGACGATCGTCGTGGGGAACCCCGCGACGATCGTGCCGCTCGCGGTGGCATTCGGCGGAAGTGTGCCCGTCAGCCGTCGGACCTGGAGCCCGGGGACCAGCGCAGTCGGTGCGGCTGAGGGCGACGGCTGGCCCTCGCTGCCGACGGCGGGGCTGCTCGAGCCGGTCGCGGTGCCACCGGTGGTAAGGCCCGTCGAGTGCTCGGCCGCCGCCGGCCCGCTCGACGCCGTCGTGGAGGGGTCCGGTACCGGTGCGATCGTCGACACGGGTTCGGTGCTCGAAGGCTCCGCGCCCTGCGAGGTGCACGCCCCCGTGACCAGGACCGCTGCCGTGAGGGCCGTGGCGACGGCGAGACGACGACCCCGGCCGCCGAGACGTGCCGTTGCTGCGGTCACGTCGCTCGACATGAGGACTCCTGGGCGTCGGTGAGAGGTGGGGGCGCGGACCCGCTGGTCGACCGGATCGGACAGATCGGACATGTCGATCCCCGTCAGGCTACCTGTCGGGATCGAGCACCGGTGAGCCCGCCGACGGGATTCACCCGCCCGGCGGGCGCCTCAGCCGGCCAGTGCGGCGTCGACCTCGCTCTCGAGGTGGGCGGCGATCTCCAGTGCGGCGGTCGCGGCAGGGGACGGTGCGTTGATCACGTGGACCTGGCGTGGTGCCGTGCGCACGAGGAAGTCGTCGACCAGGCCGCCGTCACGACGCAGGGCCTGGGCGCGCACGCCGGCCGGAGTCGGTTCCAGGTGCTCGGGCCCGATCTCCGGGACGAGCCGCGCGAGGGAACGAGCGAACAGCCTGCGGGAGGCCGATCGGGCCACCTCCTGGGATCCGGGGGCCCAGTTCCGAGCGCCGAGCCGCCACAGGCCCGGCCACGTCAGGGCGTCCAGCACGTCAGCCGGCGAGACGTCCGACCAGCGGTAGCCCTCCCTGGAGAGCGCGAGCACGGCGTTGGGCCCGGCGTGGACCCCGCCGGTGACCATCCGAGTCAGGTGCACGCCGAGGAACGGGAACCGCGGGTCCGGGACGGGGTAGATCAGTCCGCGCACCAGATCGACCGCTTCTGGAGCCAGCTCGAAGTACTCGCCGCGGAACGGCACGATGCGGGCGCCGGGATCGACACCGCAGGCCAGGGCGACCCGGTCGGCCTGCAGGCCGGCGCAGGCGACGAGCGCATCGACGGCGAGGTCGTCGCGGGCTCCGGTCGCGTCGGTCAGGCGGACCTCCAGCCGCCCCGGTCCGGGCCGAGCGGCGACGAACGAGGTGCCCAGCCGGACGCTCCCGCCGGCGGAACGGACCTGGTCGGCCAGGGCGGCGCAGACGCCCCGGTAGTCGACGATCCCCGTCGTCTCGACCCGGAGCGCGGCCACGCAGGCCACATGCGGCTCGTGCTCGGCGGCCTCGACGGGGTCGATCAGCCGCGCGGGCACCCCGTTCGCCACGGCACGTTCGGCCAGCGCCGCGAGCCGTCCGCGCTCGGACTCGTCGACGGCGACGACGAGCTTTCCGGTCGTCTGCACCGCGATGCCGTTCTCCTGGGCGAACGCCTTCATGCTCGAGGCTCCCGCGTTGCCCATCCGGGCCTTGAGGCTGCCCGGCGCGTAGTAGAGCCCCGAGTGGATCACTCCCGAGTTGCGGCCGGTCTGGTGCTCGGCGAGTCCGTCCTCCTTGTCGACGACGACCACCTCGTCGCCCCGGCGAGCGAGGCGTGCCGCTGTCGCGAGCCCGACGATGCCGCCGCCGACGACGAGAACCTTGGCCATCGTGCTGCTCCTGTCGCCCGGGGCGTCCGCGCCGTTCTCCCGGCGCGGGACGCGGTCGCTCTGGTGTCCGCAGCAGGAGTCTTCCACCCTTGCCGAGCAGATGCCTCGGACCCCCGGGCTCCGTCCGCGAGCGGTGCTGCGCGGCCAGAACTCCTACACTCGACTCGCCGCTCGACCGGTGGGCGCGCTCATGTGCTGTCCGCTGGTGTCTCGGGCGGCCTGCTCTGTCGATGCCGCACGGGCGTCGTCCTCTGCACTGGACTCAGCCGAAGGACCCATGGATCTCACTGGACTCCTGCCCGAGCTCGGGGCCGACCCCGCTGTCGCCACGTGGGCGTCCGCCACGCG
This sequence comes from Actinomycetales bacterium, assembly GCA_038252305.1. Taxonomy (GTDB): domain Bacteria; phylum Actinomycetota; class Actinomycetes; order Actinomycetales; family Cellulomonadaceae; genus Actinotalea. Next base: position 7,844 of record JBBSAL010000020.1, read on the forward strand.
CGCCCCGCGCCCTGCCGCACGTGCGGAGGAGGTCGACGTGGTCGCGCCGGCCGGTGTCCGCCCGGCTCTGCTGGCGGCCGCGCTCGGGGGGATCCCCGGCGCCGACGGGACCGAGGGTGCCCACCCTGCGGTGCTCGTTGCCGTCGTCGCCACGGGTCGGGAGGCCGACGAGCTGGCGGCGGTCCTGCGCTGCTACCTGCCCGCGAGCGACGCCGAAGCGGTCGCCGTGCTGCCGTCGTGGGAGACCCTCCCGCACGAGCGCCTGTCCCCGCGCTCGGACACCGTCGCTCGGCGCCTCGCGGTCTTCCGCCGTCTCGCGCATCCGGACCGCGAGGGGGGGCTCGGTGGTCCGATCCGCGCGCTCGTCGTGCCGATCCGTGCCCTGCTCCAGCCCGTCGTCGACGGGCTGGGTGAGCTCGTTCCCGTCGCCCTCCAGGGGGGACAGACGGCTGACCTCTCCACGGTCGCGCAGGCGCTGACGGACGCCGCCTACGCACGGGTCGACATGGTCGAACGACGAGGGGAGTACGCGGTCAGGGGCGGGTTGCTCGATGTCTTCCCGCCCACCGAGGACCACCCGATGCGGATCGAGTTCTGGGGCGACCAGGTCGAGGAGATCCGCTGGTTCTCCGTCGCCGACCAGCGCAGCCTCGAGGTCGCTCCGGCCGGGCTCTGGGCGCCGCCGTGCCGGGAGATCCTCCTCACGCCGCAGGTCAGGGCACGTGCTGCGGCGCTCGTCGAGCGTCTGCCCGGCGCGGCCGACCTGCTCGGACGGCTGGCGGAGGGCATCGCGGTCGAGGGGATGGAGTCGCTCGCGCCCGTCCTGGTGGATCGGATGGTCCCGGTGGTCGAGCTCCTGGGGGACGACGCGCTCGTCGTCGTCGTGGACCCCGAGCGCGTGCGCCGTCGGGCCCACGACCTGATGGCCACGACGCAGGAGTTCCTCGATGCCGCCTGGACGGCGGCCGCGGCCGGGGCGACCACACCGATCGACCTGCGTGCGGCCTCGTTCGCTTCCTACAGCGAGACCAGGGAGCGCGCGCTCGCGGCGCACCGGGGCTGGTGGTCGGTGTCCGGCTTCACCCTGGCGACGACCGCCGACGGTACCGAGGGCGCCCTCGACGACGTCGCCGCGGCGCAGACCGACGGCTCGCTCCTCGTCGGCGCCCGCGACGTGCGCAGCTATCGAGGCGACGTGGCCGCCGCGCTGGCCGATCTGCACGACCTGCAGCGTCAGGGCTGGCGGATCGTGCTGACCACTGAGGGACACGGCCCCGCGCAGCGCATGGTCGAGCAGCTCCTCGCCGGTGACGTGCCCGCCCGCCTCGTGTCGGGCGTCGGCGAGCCGCCCGAGGCGGGCGTCGTCCTGGTGACCCCGGCCCCTGGGGTGCGGGGTTTCGTCGCGCCCGAGCTTCGCCTCGCCGTCCTCACGGAGTCCGACCTCACCGGACGCGCCGGGACCTCCACGCGCGACATGCGCACGATGCCCTCGCGCCGGCGCAGCATGGTCGACCCGCTCGCCCTGCGGCCGGGGGACCACGTGGTCCACGAGCAGCACGGTGTCGGCAAGTTCGTCGAGCTGACCGCGCGGACGATCGGCTCCGGCGCGAGCGCGAGCACCCGCGAGTACCTGGTGATCGAGTACGCGGCGTCGAAGAAGGGTCAGCCGGGCGACCGCCTCTACGTCCCGACCGACCAGCTCGACCAGGTGACCAAGTACGTCGGCGGAGAGGCACCGAGTCTCAACCGGATGGGCGGCTCGGACTGGTCGAAGACGAAGGGCAAGGCGCACAAGGCGGTCAAGGAGATAGCCGGCGAGCTGATCCGCCTCTACTCGGCCCGGATGGCGACGCCCGGCCATGCCTTCAGCCCCGACACCCCGTGGCAGGCCGAGCTCGAGGACGCCTTCGCGTACGTCGAGACGCCCGACCAGCTCGTCACGATCGACGAGGTCAAGGCCGACATGGAGAAGCCGTACCCGATGGACCGCCTCGTCTGCGGCGACGTCGGCTACGGCAAGACGGAGATCGCGGTCCGGGCGGCGTTCAAGGCTGTCCAGGACGGCAAGCAGGTAGCTGTCCTGGTGCCGACCACGCTGCTGGTCCAGCAGCACATCGACACCTTCAGCGAGCGATACGCGCAGTTCCCGGTCACGGTGAAGTCCCTCTCGCGCTTCCAGTCGGAGTCGGAGTCCAAGGAGATCGTCGAAGGCCTGGCCAACGGCAGCATCGACGTCGTCATCGGTACGCACCGACTGATCACCGGCCAGGTGAAGTTCAAGGACCTCGGCCTCGTGGTGATCGACGAGGAGCAGCGCTTCGGGGTAGAGCACAAGGAGACCCTCAAGGCGCTGCGCACCGACGTCGACGTGCTCGCGATGAGCGCGACGCCGATCCCGCGCACGCTGGAGATGGCCGTCACCGGGATCCGTGAGATGTCGACGCTCGCCACCCCTCCGGAGGAGCGCCACCCCGTCCTGTCCTACGTCGGCGCCTACGACGAGAAGCAGGTCACCGCGGCGATCCGGCGCGAGCTGCTGCGCGAGGGCCAGGTCTTCTACGTGCACAACCGGGTGGAGTCGATCGAGCGGGCCGCCGCCCGGCTGGCCGAGCTCGTCCCGGAGGCACGGATCGCGACGGCGCACGGGAAGATGGGCGAGCACCAGCTCGAGCAGGTGATCGTCGACTTCTGGGAGAAGCGGTTCGACGTGCTGGTCAGCACGACGATCGTGGAGACCGGCCTGGACATCTCCAACGCGAACACGCTCATCCTCGAGCGGGCCGACCTGCTGGGCCTGTCCCAGCTGCACCAGCTGCGTGGCCGGGTCGGCCGTGGCCGGGAGCGCGCCTACGCCTACTTCATGTACCCGCCGGAGCGGCCGCTCACCGAGACCGCCCACGACCGCCTCCAGACGATCGCCGCCAACACCGAGCTCGGCTCCGGCATGGCCGTCGCGATGAAGGACCTCGAGATCCGCGGCGCCGGGAACCTGCTCGGGGGCGAGCAGTCCGGGCACATCGCGGGGGTCGGCTTCGACCTGTACATCCGGATGGTGGGGGAGGCCGTCGCGGCGTTCCGTGGGGAGCCAGACCCGACGCCGGCCGACGTCACGCTCGAGCTGCCGGTCGACGCGCACGTGCCCACCAGCTACATCGAGCACGAGCGGTTGCGGCTGGAGGCGTACCGCAAGATCGCCGACGCCACGACGGACGAGGCGCTCGCGGCCGTGCGTGAGGAGCTCGTCGACCGCTACGGCCCCCTGCCGGCCGCCGTCGACTCCCTGCTCGAGGTCGCGACCTTCCGCAACCTCGCGCGCAGCGTCGGGCTCACCGACGTGACGGCCCAGGGAACGATGATCCGGTTCGCTCCGCTCGAGCTGCCCGAGTCCGCCGAGCTGCGACTGCGGCGGCTGTACCCCGGCACGATCCTCAAGCCGGCGCTGCGCACCATCCTCGTGCCGTTCCCGCGCACCGCGAAGGTCGGTGGGCGTCCGCTCGCGGGTCCTGAGGTCCTCGCGTGGGTGCGTCAGCTCGTCGAGCAGGTGCTGGTGCGCACCGCTGCGTGAGCAGCCGTGCGCACCAGGTCGGCGCGCCGCTTACGATGGGCGGCGCACGGGTGCCGCGGGGCGCCCGAGGTCTCAGGAGGTCGTGCAGGTGAGGATTGCCAGGTCCACGCTCGGCGCCGTCGTCGCGCTCTCGCTCGCCGTGCTGCTCTCGGCGTGCTCCATCCGGCCGGGTGCCGCCGCCGTGGTCGACGGGAAGGTGATCTCCCAGAGCGAGCTCGAGTCTGCTCAGACGGAGCTCGCGCCCCTCATCTCTGGGGTCAAGGCCGAGGACATCCTCTCGGTGCTCATCGCGGCCCCGATCTACCTGCGGACCGCCCCCGAGCACGGCGTCGGTGTGTCCCAGTCCGATGCGGAGAAGCTGCTCGCCTCCGTCGCTGCGCAGAAGGGCCTGCCGGCCGGTCACCACTACGGGCCCGGGGCGCTCGACATGGCGAGGCTCTCGCTCGCGAGCCTGAAGCTGTCCAAGCTCACCGATGGCTCGACGATCATCGCCAAGGCGCAGGAGGAGATCGGCAAGCAGACGGTCGTCGTGAACCCGCGCTACGGCACGTTCGACGCGAAGACCGGTCAGGTCAGCCTCGTCGAGCCCGACTGGATCGCCCCCACGCCGAGCAAGTGACCGACGCCCGGCCCGGGGAGATCAGCGCCGTCGCCGACCTCGTGGCGGTGATGGACCGCCTCCGCTCGCCCGGGGGCTGCCCGTGGGATGCCGGCCAGACGCACTCCTCGCTGATCCCCTACGCGATCGAGGAGGTCTTCGAGGTCGCCGAGGCCGTCGAGACCGGTGACCGGGAGAACCTGCGCGAGGAGCTCGGGGACCTGCTCCTGCAGGTCGTGTTCCACGCGCGCGTCGCCGAGGAGCACGCCGACGACCCCTTCGACCTCCAGGACGTCGCTGCGGGGATCGCTGCCAAGCTGCGCCGGCGCCACCCGCACGTCTTCGGCGAGGTCGAGGAGCTGAGCGACGAGGAGGAGGTCCATCGTCGCTGGGAGCAGCTCAAGCAGCAAGAGAAGTCCCGCGACTCGGTGTTCGACGGGATCCCGCTCGCCATGCCGTCGCTCGCGCGGGCGCAGAAGGTGCTCGCCCGTGCACGGCGTTCAGGCCTGCCGGTGCCGGCGTCGGCCGAGAGCCTGGACGAGACAGGGCTCGGCGAGACGCTCCTCGCGCTCGCTGCCGCTGCGCAGTCTGCGGGACTCGATGCCGAGGCCGTGCTGCGGGCCGCCCTGCGACGCTACGAGGCCGAGTCCCGGCAGGCCGAGGACGCCCGGCGGTCCGACGGGGCCTGAGGGCGGTCAGGACGTCGGATCGGGGGTCCTGCCCTCCGCCGGATCCGACCCGCGAGCCGCGACGAACGCGCGGAGCTCACCCGCCGGGTCGAGATCGACGTAGCGGCGGCCGAGTGCGTCGTGCTCGGCCGCGGCGGCGTGCGGGACCACGTCCTCGGGCGCGGTGCGCCGACCGAAGAGGCCGTCGAACACCCCGACGTAGGCGATGGCCTGCGGGCGCCAGTCCATCAGCGCGACCGCCCGTTCCCGCGCGGCGAGGGACATCTCGACGCGCAGCTCCGGGTCGTCGAGCAGACGTTCGACCGCGCTCGCGAGCGCCGCGACGTCACCGGACGGGACGTAGAGACCGCTGGTGCCGCCCGAGATCTGCGTCTCGACGAGGTCGAACGAGACCGCCGGTACGGCGTACGCCATGTACTCCATCGTCTTGTTCATGGTCGAGAGGTCGTTCAGCGGCGTCTTGCGGTCCGGTCCGAGCCCGACGCTCGCGGCGCTGAGGTAGTCGGCGATCGGTCCGGGACCCACCCGCCCGGTGAACTCCACGACGTCGTCGAGGCCGAGGTCCGTGCAGGTGCGGCGCAGGTCCTCCAGGCAGTCGCCGAACCCGAGGAGCGCAGCGCGGACATCGGTGCGTCCGCGGCGGTGGACGAGCTCGTCCATGACCTCGAGGGCGAGGTGGACGTCGTCCTGCGGGCCCATGATGCCGAGGTAGACCAGCAGGTGCTTCCCGTCGGCGTGGGCCTGCGCGGGAACGACGGGCCGCATGACGGTGGTGTCGGGGCCGGACCGGACGACCGTGACGCGCGAGGGGTCGAGCCCACCCCGCTCGACGGCGACCGCCTTGTACGACTCGTTGGTGGAGATGACCCGATGGGCCGCCGCGAAGGTCTGCCGCTCCAACCACTCCAGTCCACTCAGCTGCAGCTTCCTGGACGTGGTCGTCGGTTGGCCGAAGCGGGACCGGAAGAGCTCGGGGTTGAGGTCGTGGTGGTCGAAGACGAACCGCACACGCCACGGTCGCCACAGCCTCGCGAGAAGCCAGTAGGTGTCCGGCGGGTTGCACGCCTGGATGACGTCGAAACCGCGCTCGCGGCGGACGACGACGGACAGCGCAGCGGTGCGCAGCCAGCTGTAGACGAACTCGACGACGAAGCCGAGGAGGTTCTGCGCCTCGGGGGCCGGCCGGTACTTGTAGATCGCTACGCCGTCGATCACCTCGCGTGCGGGGTCGCCGGGCCCCTTCGGGCAGATCACGCTGACCTCGTAGCCGGCAGCGCGCAGTGCCCGGCACTCGAGCCAGACCCGACGATCGAGGGGGACGGGGAGGTTCTGCACGATGATGAGAACCCGGGGTGCCCGAGCGTTCCGCGTGCCTGCACGGGCCCGGCCGGCGCCGGCGACGGCAGCGTTCATCGACCGGATCAGGTGGAGCGGACGCATAGGACCTCCTGGGCGCTGGGTCTGCGAGGATCGGCTGCGCCACCACAGGTCAGCGCCGTCGAGCCGTACGCAAGCGGCGAGGGAACAGTAGCGTCCCCACGCCGTGGCACGGCCGGTGGGCTGCGGTATTTCACCCCACGGGCGGGACCATGGGCACGGTGATCGACCTCCCGGAACCGACTGCTAGTACCCCTCGGGGTACGTGCTGCGGGCCCTAGGTCACGACTCGTCCCCGCCGAGGTCGGGGATGATGCGAAGGCATTTTGCAGGTCCCGACCGTGTGTGCCGCTGACAGAGGAGTCAGCCCGCGGCATGCGATCGGCTACGCGATAACGTGCCGTGGTTGCTAGGTCTGCTGACGGACGGACCACTCGGGTCCGCCTGCAGGACCTCGCCGCGGCACGGGCCAGTCGTCCAGTGGCACCCGGGCACCGGGTGCGCCCACGAGGCACAGGGAGTGGCAGATGAAGATCGGGGTCCCACGCGAGGCGCGACCGGGCGAGCGGCTGGTCGCGGCGACGCCCACCACCGTCGCCCAGCTCACGAAGCTCGGGTACGAGGTCGTGGTCGAGACCGGGGCCGGGGTGGCGGCGAACATGGCGGACGCTGCGTACGCCGAGGCCGGTGCCACGGTCGGTGACGCCGCCGCCGTCTGGAAGTCGGAGATCGTCGCAGCGGTGAACACCCCGAGCGACGCTCAGCTCGCCTCGCTCGCACCCGGGTCGGTCCTGGTCTCGATGATGGCTCCCGCAGCCCATCCCGAGCTGGTGGCGAGGCTCGGCGAGCAGAAGGTCACGGGCCTGGCCCTCGACGCCGTCCCGCGCATCTCGCGGGCACAGGCGCTCGACGTGCTCAGCACCCTGTCCAACGTGGCGGGCTACCGCGCGGTGATCGAGGCGGCCGAGTCCTACGGTGGCATGTTCACCGGACAGGTCACGGCCGCGGGCAAGACCCCGCCCGCGCACGTCTTCGTCATCGGTGCCGGCGTCGCGGGGCTGGCGGCCATCGGCGCCGCCGCAAGCCTCGGCGCCGAGGTCCGTGCCTTCGACGTCCGCCCGGAGGTCGGCGAGCAGATCGAGTCGATGGGCGCGCAGTTCGTGCAGGCCGAGGCTGCCCAGCAGCAGGTGAGCGCCGACGGCTACGCCGCGGCTCTCACCGACGAGCAGGAGCGGCTCACCGCCGTGATGTACGCGGCCGAGTCCGCCAAGGCCGACGTCGTCATCACCACGGCCCTCGTCCGCGGCACGGCCCCGCGCACCATCTCCGCGGAGATGGTCGCCGCGATGAAGCCCGGGAGCGTCATCGTCGACCTCGCCGCCTCCGGTGGCGGCAACTGCGAGCTCACGGTCCCCGGCGAGAAGATCGTCACCGAGAACGGCGTGACGATCATCGGCTGGACGGACCTGACGAGCCGGCTGCCGAAGCACACCTCCCAGCTGTTCGGCACGAACATCGTGCACCTCATGACGCTGCTCACCCCGGCCAAGGACGGCGAGCTCGTGCTCGACCTCGAGGACCCGGTCCAGCGCGGGATGACGGTGGCCCATGCCGGCGACGTGCTCTGGCCACCACCACCCGTGCAGGTCTCGGCCGCCCCGGCGGCGGTTGCGCCGGTGCCCGTCGAGGACCCGGCAGTGGTCGCGGCCCGGCAGGCGGCCGCTGCGTCGGCCAAGGCGCGGCGACGCCTCGTCTCGTCCGCGGCTGCCGCGGTGCTGGTGATCCTCGCGGTGACGTTCTCGCCGGCGAGCCTCGCCGGCTACTTCACCGTCTTCGCCCTGGCAGTGGTGGTCGGCTACTACGTGATCAGCGGCGTCTCGCACTCGCTGCACACCCCGTTGATGGCCCAGACCAACGCGATCTCCGGGATCATCCTGGTCGGCGCCCTGCTCCAGCTCGGATCCACCGACCTCGCGGTCGCGATCATGTCCTTCGTCGCGGCGACCATCGCCTCGATCAACATCTTCGGCGGGTTCCTGGTCTCGTACCGGATGCTCGGCATGTTCCGTAAGGAGGCATGAGGATGCTGCTCCAGTTCATCCAGGCGCTCTACATCGTCGCCGGAGTGCTGTTCATCCTGTCGCTCGCCGGGCTGTCCAAGCCGACCACGGCACGGATGGGCAACATCCTCGGCATGGTCGGCATGGTGCTGGCCCTCGGCGCGACCATCACGCACTCGCTCTACCTCTCGCACACCGAGCCGAACCGCCGATCCGTCGCGGTCACGATGGTGCTCATCCTCGTGGTGCTCGGTATCGGCGCCATGATCGGCACCCCGATCGCGCGCAAGGTCGAGATGACCCAGATGCCCGAGCTCATCGCGGCGCTGCACTCGTTCGTCGGCATGGCAGCGGTCCTGGTCGGCTTCAACTCGTTCATCGCCCCGGAGGGACAGGCCGGTGCGGTGCACATGGTCGAGGTCGCTCTCGGTGTGCTCATCGGCGCCTACACGTTCACCGGGTCGGTGGTCGCGTACCTCAAGCTCTCGGCGAAGATGACGAGCAAGCCGCTGGTCGTTCCGGGCCGGAACCTGCTGAACGTCGGCGCGTTCGTCGTGTTCTTCGGGTTGATGCTCTGGCTCGTGGCGGTGCCCGCCGGCAGCACCGGGCTCGGCGTCGCGGTGATTGCAGGGATCGCCCTGATCGGCTTCGCCCTCGGCTTCCACATGGTCGCGGCCATCGGCGGCGGCGACATGCCCGTCGTCGTCTCGATGCTCAACAGCTACTCCGGCTGGGCGGCTGCTGCGGCCGGCTTCATGCTGGGCAACAACCTGCTCATCATCACCGGCGCCCTCGTCGGATCCTCCGGTGCGATCCTCAGCTACATCATGTGCCGCGCCATGAACCGCTCGTTCATCTCGGTGATCCTCGGCGGGTTCGGGGTCGATGGCGGCACCGTCGCGGAGAGCGACGCCGAGTACGGGGAGCACCGCGAGATCCTCGCGCCGGCCGTCGCGGAGATGCTGGTCGAGGCGCGTCGCGTCATCATCACGCCGGGCTACGGGATGGCCGTCGCCAAGGCCCAGTACCCGGTGGCCGATCTCGTGCACCGGCTGCGGGCGGCGGGCATCGACGTGAAGTTCGGCGTCCACCCCGTCGCCGGGCGCCTTCCCGGCCACATGAACGTGCTCCTGGCCGAGGCGAAGGTGCCCTACGACATCGTGCTCGAGATGGACGAGATCAACGGCGACTTCGCCGACACCGACGTCGTCCTGGTCATCGGCGCGAACGACACGGTCAACCCTGCAGCCCTCGACGACCCGTCCTCGCCGATCGCGGGCATGCCCGTGCTGGAGGTCTGGAAGGCGAAGGAGGTCATCGTCTTCAAGCGCTCGATGGCCACCGGGTACGCCGGTGTGCAGAACCCGCTGTTCTTCAAGGAGAACACCGCGATGCTGTTCGGCGACGCCAAGGACCAGGTGGAGAAGATCATCGCGGCACTGCCCGCGAAGGTGCCCGCCTGACCTCGTCCGTCCCCCGTCCCGTGATCGCCGGGTCCGCAGCCGCGGGCCCGGCGATCGCCGTCCCAGCCCGTGGATGGGTCCCAGGGACGTCCTGCCCTGCCCAGAGCGAACGGCACTACGCTGGACGGTGGCCGGTTGACGAGGACCGGTAGCCGGAACCGGCTGCCGACCGTTCGCTCAGCGAGCGGGTGGCGCCGGAGAACTGTCCAGCAATCCACGCATCGTTCGTCCGAAGGAGCTTCCGTGGCCACAATCGAGGCCGTAGGCGCCCGCGAGATCCTTGACTCGCGCGGCAACCCCACTGTGGAGGTCGAGGTCGCCCTCGACGACGGCACCATCGCTCGCGCAGGAGTGCCCTCGGGCGCCTCCACCGGCGCGTTCGAGGCCGTCGAGCGCCGTGACGGCGACAAGGCCCGCTACCTGGGCAAGGGTGTCCAGGACGCTGTCGCAGCCGTCATGGACGAGATCGCCCCCGAGCTCATCGGGTTCGAGGCGACCGAGCAGCGCCTGGTCGACCAGGCCCTCATCGAGCTCGACGGCACGCCCAACAAGGGCAAGCTCGGTGCGAACGCCATCCTCGGCGTCTCGATGGCCGTGGCCAAGGCCGCTGCCGACTCGGCCGACCTGCCGCTCTTCCGCTACCTCGGCGGTCCGAACGCGCACGTGCTGCCCGTCCCGATGATGAACATCCTCAACGGCGGGTCGCACGCCGACTCCAACGTCGACATCCAGGAGTTCATGGTCGCGCCGATCGGCCCGTCCACGTACCGCGAGGCCCTGCGCACCGGCGCCGAGGTCTACCACTCCCTGAAGTCCGTGCTGAAGAGCAAGGGCCTGGGCACCGGCCTCGGCGACGAGGGCGGCTTCGCCCCCAACCTCCCGAGCAACCGTGCGGCGCTCGACCTCATCCTGGTCGCGATCGAGCAGGCCGGCTTCGTCCCGGGCAAGGACGTCGGCCTCGCGCTCGACGTCGCCGCCACGGAGTTCTTCAAGGACGGCGCCTACCAGTTCGAGGGCAAGGCCACCTCGCCCGCCGAGATGATCGCCTTCTACGAGCAGCTCGTCGCCGACTACCCGCTGGTCTCGATCGAGGACCCGCTGTCGGAGGACGAGTGGGGTTCCTGGGCCGAGCTGGTCGCCAAGGTCGGCGACCGCGTGCAGGTCGTCGGTGACGACCTGTTCGTCACCAACCCCGAGCGCCTGGCCCGCGGCATCGCCGAGAAGTCGGCCAACTCGCTGCTGGTCAAGCTCAACCAGATCGGCACGCTGTCCGAGACGCTCGACGCCGTGACGATGGCGCAGCGCGCCGGGTTCACCGCGATGGTCTCGCACCGTTCCGGTGAGACCGAGGACGTCACGATCGCCGACCTGGCCGTCGCGACCAACTGCGGCCAGATCAAGACCGGTGCCCCCGCCCGTGGCGAGCGCATCAACAAGTACAACCAGCTGCTCCGCATCGAGGAGGAGCTGGACGACGCCGCCCGCTACGCCGGTGCGAGCGCGTTCCCGCGCTGGAAGGCCTGAGCCCTCCGGTCGTATGAACGACCAGCTGTCCTGATCGACCAGAAGGGCCCGGCACCCAGGTGCCGGGCCCCTCTGGCGTCTCGGGTGGGCCGAGCGCTCAGCCCCCAGGGGCGACGCTCTCCAGCTGGACGGTCGGCGCTTCGTCGACCGTCGACGGGGTCGAGCTGAAGACCATGAGCGCGAGCGCCGGAGCGATCACGAGGGAGAGGGCCAGCAGCACGCCACCGACGACGGCCGTCACGACCCAGGGGGCACGGCGCTCCGGGTGACGTCGGGCGCCGACGATCCCGGTCACGAGCACCGCCGGGGGCAGGAGCAGCCAGGCGGCGGGGAACACGACGGCGAGCGCGACACCGGCGACGACGGTGACGGCGAGAGTGGCGCGCGCCCGTGTGCTCAAGGGCGAAGGGGGCCTGGTCGGGGCCGGTGCGGCCGCCCATGTCGGGCCTGCCGCGACCGGGGTCGCCCCGTCCGGCACCCACGCGGCGACGACGGTGTCGACCGAACCGAGCGTCGTGAGCGACGCCTCCACGTCGGCGGGGGTCGCCGGCCGACCGAGGGCAGCGAGGTCGGCCTCGACGTGCTCGCGCACCGAGGCGACGATGTCCGCGCGTTCGCCGGGGTCCGCCGAGGCGAGTCGGCGTTCGAGGTCCGCGAGGTAGGCGTCGAGGAGGCCGCTCCCCGGTCGTGGGTCGATCATCACGCTTCTCCTTCCAGGCATCGGGACACGGCGGAGGCGAACGGATCCCAGACCTCCATGAAGCCCGTCAGGGCGTCACGGCCGTCCGGGGTGAGCGTGTAGTAGCGCCGGGGTGGGCCGTGCGGGGAGTCGGCCCAGGTCGTGTCCACCCAGCCTCGCCGTCGCAGCCGCGCGAGCAGCGGGTAGAGGGTCCCCTCGGAGTCGACGAGGGTGCGATCGGCGCCGAGGGCTCGGGCGAGCTCCTGGCCGTAGGACGGCGCGCCGCGCAGCTGCGCGAGGATGCAGTACTCGAGCGTTCCTCGCCGCAGGTGGGTGAGGAGCTCGGTGCGTCCGGGGGGCGCCGGCTCAGGTTCCATGCGTCGCAAGATACCAGCGAGGCAAGGTAGTGGCAACGGCCCCGATCCGCGACCCCGGTGGGCGACGCGCCTTGCCCGATCCCCGGAGGGCGGCCCTCGGGATGGGACGATCGGGCCATGAGTCGTCGGCCCACCCTTGCGCGCGCCCGGAGCGCGGCGGGCGGTCCGGCGCGCTCCGGGGGCAGGTCGTCGACCGGAGGCGCGTCCGGGGGTCGACCGCGCCGGTCCCGCGACGCGGCGACCGCCCGGGTGTCGCGGTCGCCCCGCTCGCCCGGCCGGGCGCGGATCCTCTCGGTCCGCTCGCTCGTCCTCGGCGTGACGCTGCTCGTGGGGTTCACGATCGTCTTCCCGACCGTGCGGGTCTACCTCGGGCAGCAGGCCCGGCTCGGAGCCCTGTCCGCCGAGGTCGCGGCGGCGGAGAAGCACGACACGGACCTCCAGGCAGAGCTCGACCGCTGGGGCACCGATGCCTATGTCGTCGCCCAGGCGAGGGAGCGGCTCGGGTACGTCATGCCCGGTGAGACCGCGTATCGCGTGATCGACCCCGGCACCGTCGTCGAGGCCCCGGCGGTGGCGAGCACCGACCCGGCCGCGGCCTCCGGCGCCGCGCTGCCCATCGGCGGCTCGGTAGCCCCCTGGTACACGACGATCTGGGACTCGGTGAAGCTGGCCGGTGCGAGCGAGGTCGCGACTCCCGCGACGACCGTCAAGGGGAGCGGCAAGTGACCGCCTCGGACCAGGCGCCCGACGGCTCGGCAGTGACCGACGCCGACCTGCACACCCTCGCCGAGCAGCTCGGGCGCGTGCCGCGCGGTGTCGTGGCGATCGCAGCGCGCTGCGTCTGCGGGCGCCCGACGGTCGTCCGCACCGCACCGCGGTTGCCCGACGGCACCCCGTTCCCGACGACCTTCTACCTCACCCACCCGCGCGCCGTCGCGGCCGTCTCCACTCTCGAGGCGACCGGCACGATGCGGGAGATGACCGAACGCCTCGCTGTCGACGAGGAGCTCGCCGCCGGCCACCGGCGGGCGCACGAGGACTACCTGCGGCGGCGCGCCGAGCTCGGCGAGGTCGCCGAGATCGACGGGATCTCCGCAGGGGGCATGCCCACCCGCGTCAAGTGCCTGCACGTGCTCGTGGGCCACGCCCTGGCGGTCGGCCCGGGGATCACGCCGCTCGGGGACGAGGCGCTGGCCCTCATCGCCGAGATCTGGCGGCCCGAGGTCTGCACCTGTCCGTGACGACGCTGCCCGGTGGACCTGGCAGGCTTGTGCCATGACGCGTGTGGCTGCCATCGACTGCGGGACCAACTCGATCCGCCTGCTGGTCGCAGACGTCGACCTCGACGCGGGGACGCTGACCGACGTCGTGCGCCGGATGGAGGTCGTCCGGCTCGGCCAGGGTGTCGACCGCACGGGTCGGATCGCCCCGGAGGCGATGGAGCGCACGCTGGACGCCAGCCGTCGCTATGCGGCTGAGGCGCGCGAGCTCGGCGCCGGTCCGGTCCGCTTCGTCGCGACCTCCGCCTCCCGGGACGCGGAGAACCGCCAGGAGTTCGTCGACGGCGTCCTGGAGGCCTTCGGCGTCGAGCCCGAGGTCGTCAGCGGGACCGAGGAGGCGGCGCTCGCCTTCCGCGGGGCGACCGGAGCCCTCGCCGGACGCTTCCCTGGTCCGTTCCTCGTCGTCGACCTCGGAGGCGGCTCGACGGAGCTCGTGCTCGGCACGACCTCGCCCGTCGCCTCCTGGTCGATGGACGTCGGCTGCGTGCGGATGACGGAGCGCCATCTCGCGGGCAACCCGCCGACCGCTCAGGAGATCGCCGCCGCCAGCGCCGATGTCGAGGCTGCCCTGGACGCCGCGAGCAAGGCCGTCCCGCTCGGCCGGACGGCGACGCTCGTCGGCCTGGCCGGGACCGTCACGACGGTCACCGCGCATGCGCTCGACCTCGAGGAGTACGACCCCGAGCTGATCGACGGCTCCGTGCTCCCGGTCGACGCCGTCCTGGCGTCGTGTCGCACGCTCCTGCAGATGTCCAGCAAGCGCCGCGCCGCGCTGCCCTTCATGCACCCCGGCCGGGTGGACGTCATCGGCGCCGGTGCGCTCGTGTGGTCCGGGGTGGTGAGCCGGGTGCGGGCAGAGGTCGGCCGTTCCGGTGGCCGGTTGAGCACCGTCGTGACCTCTGAGCACGACATCCTCGACGGCATCGCCTGGAGCGCGGCCGAGCGCGGCTGAGCGATCCCTCGCGCGGCGACGACGCGCAGCAGGGGCCCGGAGCTCGAACATCGCGACACGCGGTACACCGTTCTCGACGGTAATGCGGAGTGCGTAGTAGTCTCTGACGCGCGGGAGCGGGAGGAGGGTCCCGCTCCCGCACCGGAGCAAGGAGACCTGCGTGGACACGACCCAGCTGCTCAAGGGGGTGCTCGACGTCGCCGTCCTGGCCGTCGTGGACCAGGAGGACGGCTACGGCTACGACGTCGTGCGCCGGCTACGGGCCGGCGGGCTCGAGGAGGTGGGCGACGCCTCGGTCTACGGCACCCTGCGCCGCCTGTACTCCTCCGGCGCGCTGACCAGCTACGTGGTGCCGTCGGACGAGGGGCCGCACCGCAAGTACTACGGGATCAACGCCCAGGGCAAGGCGATGCTCGACGCCCATCGCAAGGACTGGCACGAGTTCTCGACCGCACTGACCGCCCTGCTCGACGAAGGAGATGCCCGATGATCGCCGTGCTGCTCGACCAGGTGACCGCCTACGCGGCGGCCGTGCGGTCCCACCTCGGCGACCTCGGCCCCGAGCAGGTCGACGACCTCACCGACGGGCTCGAGGCAGACCTCGCCGAGGCCCTCGAGGACGAGGCAGGAGGCGCGGTCGCGCTGGAGGGTGAGAGCCTTCTCGACCTCGCCCGACGGTTCGGCCCGGCGCGCGAGTACGCCGCCGAGCTGCGTGCGGCCGCCGGGCTCGACCCGGTGGTCGGTGGTGCGCGACGGCGGCCGGTCCGCGAGGCGCTGCGTGCGACGGGCGCGAGCTGGGAGGCCAGGGGTGCCAGGTTCGTCGGCAGGCTCGCGGACCTTCCCGGGGGACGGTGGCTCGTCGAGACGGTGCCCTTGCTGCGCCCGGCCTGGTGGCTCCTGCGCGGCTGGGTGTGGTTCGTCATCGCCATCTTCCCGGTGTCCGTGGTCCTCGGGCTCAATGTCGGGCAGCCCTTCGTGCCGACCTCCCTCGGCGGATGGGTCGTCCTGATCGCGCTGGCGGTGCTCTCCATCGAGTGGGGCAGGGGGCGGCTCCAGAGCCGCCGCGCCGGCCGGGTGCTGCTGCTGGGGGCGCATGCGGTGGCTCTCCTGGCGGTGGTCCCGTTGCTCGTCGCGTTCGCCAGCGGCCAGGCGACGCCGCCTACGGTCTACGTCCAGGAGCCGAGCCCGGTCACCGGCCTGCCCGCGCCGACCGACGGCGTCGTCGTCGACGGGATGCGCGTGTCCAACCTCTTCGTCTACGACGCGCAGGGCAACGAGCTGCACGACGTGCAGGTATTCGACGACCGCGGTCGGCCGGTGCGGACGGTCACCCCGCAGGACGGTGGTGACTGGTCCCTTCCCGGCGTCACCCAGCAGTGGGCCTTCGCTCCCGGCACCGACGTGGACGGGCGCGACCGGTGGAACGTCTACCCGCTGCTCGGTGCCCCGATCGAGGACTGGACCTGGACGGACTCCGGCGTACGTGAGCTGCTCGGCGGACGGTCGCTCGCGATGCCGCCGTCGCCGTTCGCGAAGGCGCCGGCGCTCCAGCGGGCGACGAGTGATGTCGCAGGAGGCACGTCGCCGACGGGCGTGCCGACGACCGACCCGTCGCCGACCGGCACCGCGACCTCGGGCAGCAACGCGGCCGACACCGCCGCGCCGGCGGCCCAGGTGCCGACGCCAGCCGCCGTCGACCTCGCCTCCCCGGGCGCGGGCGGGTGAGCGCCGCGGCAGGATCGTGGCCATGACCGATCTGCCGCACCCCCGCACCGGGCAGCTGTTCGCGTCTCCCGTCGCTCCCGGCGCGGGCTGGCCCGGCGACCTGGCCTCGCCCGCCACCCCGGTCGCGCGGGGCGCCGAGGAGGCCACCGCGCTCGCGACGCGGTCGGTGGACCTCGACGCGTTAAACGCGTCGTCCTCGGTCTGCCGCGCGTGCCCACGACTGGTCTCGTGGCGTGAGGAGGTCGCGGTCGCCAAGCGCCGGGCCTATGCCGACGAGCCCTACTGGGGTCGACCCGTCCCGAGCTTCGGGGACGAGGACCCGCGGATGCTGATCATCGGCTTGGCGCCCGGTGCGCACGGGGCGAACCGGACCGGGCGCCTGTTCACCGGTGACCGCTCCGGTGAGTGGATCACCTCCGCGTTGCACCGCGCCGGGCTCGCGAACGCCGCTGACAGCATCGACGCGGCCGACGGGCTCCGGCTCCACGGGGTCCGGATGATCGCGCCCGTGCGCTGCGTCCCGCCGCAGAACAAGCCGACCACCCAGGAGCGGCACCGCTGCGCGCCCTGGCTACGGCGTGAGCTCGGCCTCCTCCCGGACGTCCGCGCGATCCTCGCCCTCGGCGCGATCGGCTGGGCGGCCACCCTTGACGCCGCCCGCGACGCAGGCTGGGACGTGCCTCGCCCCGCACCCCGCTTCGGGCACGCGGCCCTGGCCCCGCTGACCAGGCCCGACGGGGTGGTCGTGAGCCTCGTCGGCAGCTATCACGTCTCCCAGCAGAACACCTCCACCGGGCGGCTCACCGTGGCGATGCTCGACGACGCCGTGGCCCTGGCTGCCGACGCGGCAGGGTTGGCCGATCGATCGGGTGGGCGGCACACCGGTCGATGAGAGCGCCGGTTCGACGGCAGCAGGCGCCCGGTGTTGTCCGCTCTTTACCTGCCCTCTACCGTGGTTTCATGCCAGCCTCCACGCGCCCGCGCAAGGTCCCCCGTGTGCTCGTCCTCGGTGGCGGCACCGTCGGCCTGTACAGCGCCCGCCGGCTGCGGCGCCGTCTCGGCAAGAGCAGCGTGGCGATCGTCCTGGTCGACCCGCGCTCCTACATGACGTACTACCCGTTCATGCCGGAGGTCGCCGCCGGGTCGATCGACCCGCGGCACGCCGTCGCGCCGCACCACCGTGCCCTTCCCGGTGTCGACTCCCTGCAGGGCAAGGTCTCGCAGATCGAGCACGCCGCGCGTCGTGTCGAGATCAGCCCGGAGGAGGGCGAGCCGTACTGGGTCACGTACGACCACCTCATCGTCGGGCTCGGCTCGATCGCCCGCACGCTTCCGATCCCCGGCCTGGCGGACGAGGCGATCGGCTTCAAGAACGTCGAGGAGGCCATCGCGCTGCGCAACCACGTGCTGGGCCGCATCGACCTGGCGGCGAGCACCTGGGACGCCGACCTGCGCCGCCGGATGCTCACGTTCACCTTCGTCGGCGGCGGCTTCGCCGGGATCGAGGCGATCGCCGAGCTGGAGGACCTGGCCCGCGACGCGATCAAGGCCTACCCGTCGGTCGGCGAGGAGGACCTGCACTTCGTGCTCGTCGAGGGCAGCGGGCGGATCCTTCCGGAGGTCGGCGAGGACCTGGGGGAGTACACCCTCGAGCAGCTGCGCACCCGCAACATCACGATCCACCTCAACACCTTCCTCACCTCCTGCGTCGACCGGCACGTCGTGCTCTCCACCGGTGTCGAGTACGACAGCGAGACGATCGTGTGGACGGCCGGCGTGCGGGCGAACCCCGTGCTCCAGAGCTCCGATCTCCCGCTGGACCAGATGGGGCGCGTCACCTGCAACGCCGATCTGCAGGTCGTGCGAGAGGACGGGACCGTGGTCGAGGGTGCCTGGGCAGCTGGCGACTGCGCCGCCGTCCCCGACCTGACCAACCCGGGCTCGTTCTGCCCGCCGAACGCCCAGCACGCGCTCCGTGAGGGCAGCCACCTCGGCGACAACCTCGCCCGGGTGCTGCGTGGGGACGCCCCGACGCCGTACAAGCACGCGAACGTCGGGGCCGTCGCCTCGCTCGGGATGCACAAGGGCGTCGCGCAGTTCCTCGGGCGTTTCAAGGTGCGCGGCTGGCTGGCGTGGGTGCTGCACCGGACCTACCACGTCTACGCCATGCCGACCCTGAACCGGAAGGTGAAGATCGCCGCGGGCTGGACGGCGACGCTGCTCTTCCGGCGCGAGGTCGTCGCCCTCGGTGCCCTGCACGACCCGCGCGCGGAGTTCCGTGCCGCATCGGTCCCGGCAACACCACGGCCGAAGCCGACGGCGTCCGTCGCCGACCCGGAGATCGACGCGGCGGTCTCGGTCGCGTCGGCCGACGACACGCAGGACTGACGCCGCGCGGGTGGGCCCCGGGCCCGTCCGGACGCGGCTCGTCGGTGCCTGGCAGGATGGGCAGCGCCCGCCCCCGTGGCCCAACAGGCAGAGGCAGCCGGCTTAAACCCGGTCCAGTGCAGGTTCGATCCCTGCCGGGGGCACCCTGCTCACAGGCTTCCTCCAGCAAGCTCCGAGAGGATGGGAACAGGGACGACCGACCGCACGTTGATCCTCACGACAGCGGCCGCGACCCCGCGGTGCCACCCGCACCGCAGCGACCAGGAGGAACCGTGAGCAACCCCGTCTTCAACAACAGTGCGATCTTCGGCGAGCCCCGCCGTGGCCGCACGACGACCATCCAGCCGAGCCCGTACCAGGCCGCCGGGGCCGGGACGACGGCCTCCGCAGGGATGGACGCCGCCACCCTCGAGCAGATGTACGGCGCTCCCACGGCAACGACGCGCGACACCGCGCGGCTGACCTATGACGACGTGATCATCAAGACCGCAGGGCTGCTCGCGCTGCTCGTGGCGGTCGCGGCCGTCACGTGGTACGTCGCGCCCGGCCTGTTCTTCGTCGGGATGATCGTCGGCCTCGTGCTCGGCCTGATCAATGCCTTCAAGAAGGAGCCGAGCCCGGTCCTCATCGTGGCGTACACGATCGCCCAGGGCGTCTTCCTCGGCGGGATCAGCTATCTCTTCCAGAACATGTCTGTCGGCGGGACCTCGACGGGTACCGCGGAGCCGATCGTCCTGCAGGCGGTGCTCGCCACCTTCGCCACCTTCGGCGCGGCGCTGGCGCTCTACGCCTCGGGCAAGGTGCGCGTCACCCCCAAGTTCACGCGCTTCCTGATGATCTCGATGGTCGGCTACCTCGTCTTCTCGCTCCTCAACTTCGGGCTCTCGTTCTTCGTCACGAGCGCGGGCTTCGGTCCGCTGCGCAACGGCTGGATCGGCATCGGCGTCGGGCTCTTCGCCGTCGGCCTCGCCGCGATGTCGCTCATCGTCGACTTCGACTCGATCAAGCGCGGCGTCCAGCAGGGCGTCCCGGCAAGGTATGCGTGGTCGGCCGCCTTCGGGCTGATCGTCACGCTCGTCTGGCTCTACCTGGAGATCCTGCGCATCCTGGCGATCCTGCGGAACAACTGATCGCTGCACCCCGGAGCCGCCGCGACCCGCCGGTCGCGGCGGCTCCGTGCTGTCCGGGATCCGACGGGGTCCCGGCGGATGCCTCAGGTCACGGCCCCGAAGCCGGCGACCAGGACGTCGACGGCGCGCTCGAAGCTCGCGGACACGTCGTCGGGCAGGCCGAAGCCACCGTCGAGCTCGAGCACGACGAACCCGTGCACGAGCGCGCGCACGGCACGCACGGCGTCGATCGTTCCTTGCGCCGGGCGGCCGAGAGGCGCCAGGGCGGCCGCGATCAGGGCGACCGACCGGTCTCCGGCCGCGTTGAGCTCGGCGGCGTCTGGATCCTGCGCCCACGCCGCTCCCTGGGTCGCGAGGTACCTGCCCGGTCGCTCGAGCGCGAAGGCCCGGACGGCCCGCGCCAGCGCCCCCACCTGCGCGGCGGCCATCGTGCCGCGTGACGCCGGGTCGCCCACCCCGTCGCGTCCCACGCCCGCTCCGTCGGGCATCGCGTCGGCCAGGCGGGTGTTGAGCTCCTCGACGCAGCGCAGCGCGACCGCCCGGCGCAGGTCCGGCAGGCCGGCGACGTGCTTGTAGAGGCTCGGGACCGCGACCCCGGCGCGCGCGGCCACGGCGGCGAGCGTCAGTCCCGCGAACCCGTCGGCGTCCACGACCGCCAGGGCGAGGTCGACGACGACGCTCCTGCTCAGGCCCGCCCTAGGCACGGGTCGCGCTCCACCGTGCGGCGTCG
This sequence comes from Actinomycetales bacterium, assembly GCA_038252305.1. Classification (GTDB taxonomy): domain Bacteria; phylum Actinomycetota; class Actinomycetes; order Actinomycetales; family Cellulomonadaceae; genus Actinotalea. The sequence goes on from JBBSAL010000020.1 coordinate 28,381, forward strand.
GAGGTGATCCGGTCGAGGAACGCGAGGACGGCGGGAACGACGACGTCCGGCGCCTGGTGCTGGGGGTAGTGCGCTGCGTCGGCGACGAGCAGACCCTCGGCGTCGAGCGCAGCGGTGGCGCGGGCGAGCTCGGCCGCCGGGTCCTTGTAGTCCGGGTCCAGCTCGCCGATCACGACGAGGCTCGGGAGCCCGTCGGCCGCGACGCGCTCGGCCCGCTCGGCGACGCCGCTGTGGTCGAGCTGCACCATGAGCTGTCGCAAGGAGCGCAGCCGGTCCGGCTGGGAGAGCTCGGTCCTGAGCTCCGAGACGTGCTCGGCCAGCCAGTCGGCGTGACGGCCCTTGTTCAGGGGGCCCGCGTAGTAGCGCGCCCAGGCCGCTGCCCCCCACGGCCGCGTGAACAGGATCCGGTACACGGTGTGCAGGAGCGTGCGCGCCGCCCAGGAGGCGCGCGGCACGACGACGAAGGGGGAGACCAGCACGAGCCCGGCGACCAGCTCGGGTCGCTCGGCCGCCGCCCATACCGCGGAGCTGGCGCCCATCGAGTTGCCGACCAGGACGGCCGGGCCGGCGTCCAGGTGCTCGACGAGGGCGATGAGGTCCCCGGCCGTCACCTCGTCGCCGTGGTGGGCGAAGGTCGTGTCGGAGTCCCCGTGGCCGCGCAGGTCGATCGTGACGACGCGGTGACTCGCGGTGAGCGGGCCGACGAGCTCGCGCCAGGTGGCGCGGTTGTCGCCCATCCCGGGGACGAGGAGGACGAGCGGGCCGCTGCCCTGGCTCGTCCAGGCGATGCGGCCCTCGGGCCGCTGGAGGTGGTGAGTGGACATGGACAGAAAGCTAATGGCATTAGCCAAGCCTGTCAATGCCCGGTCTGACCCGGTTCGGGAGAGTCCGATCGTGCCGTTCGCCCGGCCGTGGCGGCAGTGCCTCGCCGGATCGGGCACGATGGACGGCGGTGCGCCCGCACCGCTCCCGACCAGAGAGGTCCGACACATGTCTCTGCCCTCCGCCTCCGGCGGCTTCGGCGACAAGCCCGTCCTGACGTTCCCCGAGACCCCGGCCCCCGAGGACCTCGGCGTCGAGGTCCTGCTCCAGGGCTCCGGCGAGACCGTCGAGGCCGGAGACGACCTCGAGGTGAACTACTACGGCCAGATCTGGGACGGCCGGATGTTCGACAACTCCTACGACCGCGGCTCCTCGATCTCGTTCCCGATCGGCGTCGGCGCCGTCATCGGCGGCTGGGACGACGGCCTCGTCGGCAAGCAGGTCGGTTCCCGCCTGCTGCTCTCGATCCCGCCGCACCTGGGCTACGGCGAGCGCGGCATGCCGCAGGCCGGCATCCGTGGCACGGACACGCTGGTCTTCGTCGTCGACATCGTCGGCACGCGCCGCCGCTGAACGCACCGGTGGTGCGCTCCTCACGAGGGGCGCACCACTCCGGTCTCGTACGCCACCACGACGGCCTGGACGCGGTCGCGCACGCCGAGCTTCGCCAGCACTCGGCCCACGTGGGTCTTCACGGTGGTCTCCGAGAGCACCAGGCGCTCGGCGATCTCCATGTTCGACAACCCCTCCGCCACGGCCCCCAGGACCTCGACCTCCCGTGGCGTGAGCTGCTCGAGGCGCGGGTCGACGGTTCGTCCTGGGGGCACGTGGACGTCCGCCGGCATCCGGTCGGCGAAGAGCTCGAGCATGCGTCGCGTGATCCGTGGAGAGACGACGGCGTCCCCTCTCGCGACGGTACGGACGGCCCCGACCAGCTCGGCGGGTGGCGCGTCCTTGAGCAGGAAGCCGCTGGCACCGGCGCGCAGCGCGGCGAACGCGTACTCGTCCAGGTCGAACGTCGTGAGGATGAGCACGCGGGTCCGTGGGTGCCGCGCGGCGATCGCCTCGGTGGCCTCGATCCCGTTCGTCCCGGGCATCCGCACGTCCATGAGCACGACGTCCGGGTCCAGGGCGGACACCTGGGTCAGTGCCGCCGAGCCGTCGCCGGCCTCGCCGACGACCCTCAGGTCGTCCTCGGCCTCCAGCACGAGCCGCAGGCCCATCCGCAGCAGGGCCTGGTCGTCGACGAGCAGCACCGAGATCATCGGTCCTCCGTCTCCCACGGCAGCACGGCCCGGACGCGCCAGCCGCCTCGCCACGGTCCGCTGGTGACGCTCCCGCCGTAGACCCGGGCGCGCTCGCTCATCCCGATCAGCCCGCGTCCCGACCCCTCGGGCTCCGTGACGGCATGCCGCGGCCCGTCGTCCACCACCTCGACCTCGAAGCCCTGGGCGTCCCGACGGATCGACAGCTCGGCTCTCGGGGTGCCGGGCGCATGGCGCAGCGTGTTGGTCAGCGCCTCCTGGACGAGCCGGAAGACCGTGAGCTGAAGTCCAGGGTCCGCCGGCAGGGGTGTGTCGAGCCCCTCGGCGACCACCGGGAGGCCGGCTGCACGGAAGCGCTCCACCAGCGCGTCGAGGTCGAGCCTGCCGGGCTGAGGCTCGAGGGGTGCCCCGCCGTCGTCGAGCACCCCGAGCACCCGACGCATGTCCGCGAGCGCGGCACGCCCGGTGGCCGAGAGCTCGCTGAGCGCGGCGCGACTGGCGTCCGGCGCACGATCGAGCGCCGCACCGGCCCCGTCGGCCAGCGCGACCATCACCGAGAGGCTGTGGGCGACGACGTCGTGCATCTCCCTGGCGATCCGGCCGCGTTCCGACACCCGGGCGAGCTCCGCCTGACGTTCGCGGTCGCGGGCCAGGGCATTGGCTCGGTCCATCAGCTCGGCCAGGTGCTGCTGACGGTTGCGCACGCTGACGCCGAGGGCCATCGCGGCGAGGGTCACGATCACCAGTCCGGCGACGGAGGAGAGGCGGTCGTCGTAGAGGGCAGGCTCGCCGTTGAGGGTCAGGTGCGCCGGAGAGTCGACGACGGGCTGCTCCCAGAGCCATACCGCGAGGGTCGTCGTCGCCGTCAGGGCGGCGGCGGTGATCCAGGCCGTCCTGCTGGGCCGCGCGACGGCGACCGCATACACGACGAGACCGATCCCGAGGTCGAACCCGCTGAGCATCCCGGTGGCCGCGGTGCAGGCGGCTCCCAGCACGCCGAAGGCGACGGCGACGGACAGGGGCCTGCGCCGGCGCCAGGCGAGGGCGGCGGTGCCCACCGCGACGAAGCCGAGGGCGGCCACCTGCGGGTCCTGGTCGTAGGGGAACAAGGCGGTCAGGGCTGCCGGGACGGCGAAGCACAGCATGACCAGCGCGTCCATCGCGCGCGGCCGCCGCAGGAAGAAGCGTCGGACGGGCCCGAGGCGGCGGGTGTTCAGCTCGGTGAACGGGCCGGCACCGGCAGGCTGGTTCGTCACCGTCGTCACACGCTCACTCTCTCATCCTGTGCGGCCGCACCGTCGGTCGATCGGAGGGCGGGCCCGCCGACGCGCCGGACCGGGCCGAGGGGGCCTCGGTCCGGTCCGACGAGGGGCGACGGGCGCTCATGACGCAGCGCCCGTCAGGCATCCCCGCGGCGCAGTCGCATCGCGGCGAAGGCGACCAGGGCCACCACCCAGGCGACCAGCACCGCGTAGCCCTGCCAGGGCGTCAGGTGGGCAGCGCTGCTCATGCTGTCGACGCTCGCGAGCATGTCCGAGTCGAAGAGGAGCCGGCGTCCGGCCGTCGACGGCAGGAACGGGCTGATCACCTCGATGGCGCGGAGCGGGATCAGCATGAGGACGTTCTCGATCACGAGCAGGAGCGCGATGATCCCCGTCAGGGCGCCCGCGCTGTGGCGCACCAGGGCGCCGACCGCGAACGCGAGGAGCCCGATCGCGACGAGGTACAGCGGAAGGCCGATCGTCATCCGCAGCGTCTCGCCGTCGGTGAGGTCGAACCTCGCGTTCAGCGCGTGGTGGAACGGCATCGTGGCCAGGTACGACAGCGCCATCGAGACCACCGTGGCCGCGGCGATCGCGGCGGACAGGACGAGGGCCTTCGCGCCGAGCACCGGCAGCCTCCGGGGTACGGCGGTGAACGTCGAGCGCACCATGCCGGTCGAGTACTCGCCGGTGACGATGAGGACACCGAGCACGGCGACACCGAGCTGGCCCAGCTGGTAGCCCGCGCTCAGCAGCATGGCGGTGTTCATCCCGCCCACCGTCGAGGTCGCGTCGACCATCTCGGTCGTGCTTCCCCAGGCGGCGAGGACGCTGATGCCGACCATGAGGCCGACGGTCGTGACCAGGGTCCAGATGGTCGAGCGGAGCGTGCGGAACTTGATCCACTCGGCGGCGGTGATGCCGGCGAAGGTGACCCGACCGGTGGCCGTCGTGGCCCGGAAGGGTGTGACGTGGTCGGGGGAGAGTGCGAGGGTGGTCATCTCAGTGCGCCTTCTGTCATCGGCACGGTCGCGCCGGAGGGGGTGCCGATCGTGTCGGCAGACGGGTTCTGGGTGGAGGAGGGACCGTCGAACGCCCCGGAGTGGTACTCCACGGAGTCGGCGGTGAGCTGGAGGTACGCGTCCTCGAGGGAGGACTGCAGCGTGGTGAGCTGGTGCAGGACGATGCCGGCCCCGCCCGCGGCGGCGCCGATCTCCTCGCTCGTGCGGCCGACGACCTCGAGCCCGTCGGCCTCGGCCCGGTGCACGGTGGCGCCCGAGCGCCGGAGCAGGTCGGCGAGACGATCGGCCTGTGGGCTGCGGACGCTCACGGCCCCGCGCGAGGCGCGATCGATGAGCTCCTGCATCGGCGAGTCGGCGATCACCTTGCCGCGGCCCAGGACGATGACGTGGTCGGCCGTCTGGGCCATCTCGCTCATCAGGTGCGAGGAGAGGAAGACGGTGCGCCCTTCGGACGCGAGGTGACGCACGAGGTTGCGCACCCACATCACGCCCTCGGGGTCCAGCCCGTTCACCGGCTCGTCGAGCATGACCGTGTGCGGGTCGCCGAGCAGCGCCGCGGCGATACCGAGGCGCTGGCCCATGCCGAGCGAGAAGCCGCCGACCCGCTTGCGGGCGACGGTCTCCAGTCCGGCGAGAGCGATCACCTCGCGCACCCGGGACACGCCGATCCCGTGGGTGGCGCCCATCGCCAGCAGGTGGTCGTACGCGCTGCGTCCCGGGTGGACGGCCTTGGCCTCGAGCAGCGCCCCGACCTCGTGGAGCGGGGCACGGTGCTCGGTGTAGCGCGCGCCGTTGATCCTCACGCGGCCGGACGTCGGGCGGTCCAGCCCGACGATCATGCGCATGGTGGTGGACTTGCCGGCGCCGTTGGGGCCGAGGAACCCGGTCACCAGACCGGGACGGATGGTGAACGACACGTCGTCGACGGCCGTCGTGCTGCCGTACCTCTTGGTGAGGTGCTCTGCCTGGATCATCGGTTCTCCTCGTTGTGGGACGAGAAGGACGCTACGGAGGCCGGCTGCGCTGCGGGACCTCCGGAGGGACGATCTTCGAGGCGCGGCGGGTCCTCCTCGAGGAGGAGCTCCCCCTACCCTTCGGTCGGGGTAGGGGAGGCTGCAGCGTCGCGTCGTGACTCAGCGGCACGGCCTCGGCACGGCCGGAGCCGTGTCGATCAGTCAGGCGTCCCGCTTGCGCACTGCGAGGGCGCCGATCGCCAGCAGCAGCACGGTCCACGCGACCAGGACGGCGTAGCCCTGCCACGGGCCGAGGTCCACCCGGTGGGGCAGGTCGATGGCGAGCTGGTCGGAGGGTGCGAGCAGGCGTCCGCCGGCGGTGCCCGGAAGGAACGGGCTGATCGCCTCGAGCGCCTTCACGGGGATGTTGGCGATCAACGGTTCGACGACGAGCAGCAGCCCGAGGACGACGGCCATCGCCCCGGCCGTCCGCCGCAGCAGTGCGCCGATCGCGAAGCCGAACAACGCGATCGTGGCGAGGTAGAGAGGCACGCCGAGCAGGATCCGGCGCGTGTCCGCGTCCGCCAGGTCGATGTGGACGCCCAGCGACGACTGGAAGCCGAGGGTCGCCAGCCAGGACAGGGCGACCCCGACAGCCGAGGTCACGACCGCCATCGCCACGACGACGAGGGCCTTGGCCCCGAGCGGACGAAGACGATCGGGTGACGCGGCGAAGGTGGAGCGGATCATCCCGGTCGAGTACTCGGTGGTGATCGCGAGCACGCCGAGCACGGCGAGCGTGAGCTGGGCGACGCCGTAGCCGATCGTGACCATGAAGACCGCCAGGCCGGACCCGCTCTCGGCGCCGGGGCCACCCTGTCCACCGCTGCTCGAGACTCCCCAGCTGAGCAGGGTGCTGAAGCCCACCATGAGGACGACCGTCAGGGCGAGCGTCCAGATCGTCGAGCGGACGGTGCGGGTCTTGATCCACTCCGACCGCAGCACGCGGGGGAAGGTCGTCCCGGTCCTCGACGGGCGGGCCGGTGCCATCGTCGGTGCGCTCATGACGGGTTCCCCTCGGACGGTGCGGTCGCTGAGCCGGGAACGGCACCCGGTGGTACCCGGAGCGGCGGTCCGGAGACGGGCGCGGAGTGGAACTCGACGTCCTCCGCGGTGAGCTGCATGTAGGCGTCCTCGAGCGAGCCCTGCACGGGAGTGAGCTCGTGCAGGGCGATGCCGGCGGCGGCAGCTGCGTCGCCGATCGCCGGCGCGGTGCTCCCGGTGACCTCCAGCAGGCCCGGCTCGGTCGAGGTGACGGTGATGCCAGGTCCCTGGACGAGCTCGGCGAGCGCCGCCGCGCCGGGGGTGCGCACACGCACCGTCGTGCCCGCGGCCCGGCCGATGATGTCGGCCACGGGGGCGTCGGCGATGATCCGGCCGCGCCCGATGACGATGATCTGATCGGCCGTCAGGGCCATCTCGCTCATCAGGTGCGAGGAGAGGAAGATCGTCCGGCCCTGGCCGGCGAGGTAGCGGACGAGGTTGCGCACCCACAGCACGCCCTCGGGGTCCAGGCCGTTGACCGGCTCGTCGAGGATGAGGGTCTGCGGGTCTCCGAGCAGGGCCGAGGCGATGCCCAGCCGCTGGCCCATGCCGAGCGAGAAGCCACCCACGCGCTTGTCGGCGACCGACTGCAGGCCCGTCATCTCGATCACCTCGGACACCCGGGCCTTGCCGATGCCGTGCGTGGAAGCCATCGCGAGCAGGTGGTTGGTCGCCGAGCGCCCGGAGTGCACGGCCTTCGCCTCGAGCAGGGAGCCGACCTCGTGCAGCGGGGCGTGGTGCGCGGCGTACGGCCTGCCGTTGACCAGAGCGCTCCCGGCGGTCGGCCGGTCGAGCCCGACGATCATCCGCATCGTCGTCGACTTGCCCGCGCCGTTGGGTCCGAGGAATCCCGTGACCATTCCCGGACGGACGGTGAACGTGGCGTTGTCGACTGCCATCTTGGTGCCGTAGCGCTTCGTCAGGCCGTGGACCTCGATCATGGGACCCCCCTCAGGTCGATGCGGGGCCAGCCTATGGTCAGCGATGTCTGCGAACGCGCCTCGGTCGCGGAGACGAGGGCTCGAGGCCTGCTGTGGCGGTGCCCGACCCGAGCCGGACGCCGCCCTGGTTCACGGGGTCGGCAGCGGGCAGGCCACCCCGGTCGAGTGGACCGGGCAGTAGCCGTTCGGCACCTTGTGCAGGTACTGCTGGTGGTAGTCCTCGGCGTAGTAGAAGCGGCCGGCGCCGCCCTCGCCGTCGACCGGACGGATCTGCGTGGTGATGTCGCCGTAGCCGTGGCTGCGCAGCTCGGGTGCGTAGGCCTCGCGGGTGGCGAGGGCGGCGGCGAGCTGCTCGTCGGTCGTGGTGAAGACGGCCGAGCGGTACTGCGTGCCGCGGTCGTTGCCCTGACGGAAGCCCTGGGTCGGGTCGTGCAGCGTCCAGAAGTGCCGCAGCAGCTCGGTGGTCGGCAGGACGCGCGGGTCGTAGGCGACGAGCACCGTCTCGGTGTGCCCGGTCTGGCCGGTGCAGGTCTCCTCGTACGTCGGGAACGGGGTGAACCCACCCTGGTAGCCGGCCGCCGTCGTCACGACGCCGGGCAGCTGCCACATCTCCTTCTCGGCCCCCCAGAAGCAGCCGAGCGCGAGGTGGATCACCTCGGTGCCCTCGGGCCAGGGGTCGGCGAGCGGGGTACCGAGGACGGCGTGCGTCGACGGGACGGAGTAGGGGTAGTCGCTCCGGCCGGGCAGGGCCCGCTCGGCGGCGACCATCGTGGTGCGGAACAGGGACTCGAACATGGGGCCTCCTCGTCAGGCCCAACACGGACGCGACCGGCGGTGTTCCCCGGGGTGCGCGGGTCACCCCCTAGCCTGTGACGGTGACCGATGCCTCGCCCGCACCCGTGCCCGCCCGCAGCAGTGACGTCGTCGACTCGCTCCCGAGCTCCGTGCGCCTGGCCGCCGCCTGGTCGTGGCGGATCCTGGTGATCGTCCTCGGCCTCGTTGCCTTCGCGGCGGCGCTCGCCGTCGGCAAGGTCATCTGGGTGCCCGTGGTGATCGCGACGCTGCTGACGGTCTTGCTCAACCCCGTCGTCGACCTCCTGGTCGGTCGCCTGAAGCTCTGGCGCGGGGCGGCCTCTGCGATCACCGTCGTCGCACTGATCGTGCTCGTCGCCGGACTGCTCACGGTCGCCGGGAACCAGATCGTCAAGGGCTTCGGTGACCTCTGGGGCCAGGCGGGCGTCGGCCTCGAGCAGCTCGCCGCCTACCTCGCCAACGGCCCCTTCGGGCTGGACCGAGCCCAGATCGACGCCTACGTCGCCGAGGCGACCAGCCAGCTCCAGTCGAACAGCAGCAGCCTGGTCAGCGGCGCGTTGAGCATCACCACGACGATCGGCCACGTCGCTGCCGGCACCCTCATCACGCTCTTCACGCTGCTGTTCTTCCTCAAGGACGGTCCGCTCATCTGGGCGTGGGTCGTCCGGCTCCTCCCGCTCGAGGCCCGGCCACGGATGCACGAGGCGGGTCGGCGGGGCGTCGTCACGCTCGCCGCCTTCACCCGGACGCAGATCCTCGTCGCCCTGATCGACGCCGTCGGGATCGGGCTCGGCGCCGCGATCCTCGGCATCCCGCTCGCGCTCCCGCTCGCCGTGCTCGTGTTCCTCGCGAGCTTCATCCCGTTCGTCGGTGCGTTGGCGACCGGGGCGATCGCCGTGCTCGTGGCGCTGGTGGACCAGGGAGTCGGAAAGGCGTTGATCATGCTGCTGATCGTGCTCCTCGTGCAGCAGATCGAGGGTCACGTGCTGCAGCCCCTGCTGCTCGGGCACGCCGTCTCGCTGCACCCGGTCGCCGTGCTGCTCTCGGTGACCGCCGGCTCGCTGAGCGCGGGCATCGTCGGGGCGCTGCTGGCGGTGCCCTTCGTCGCCACGCTCAACACCGTCGTCCTCTACCTGCACGGACGGGACAAGTTCCCCGAGCTGGGGACGGATGTCGAGGGCTTCGAACGGATGCGTGCCGTGCTCGACGGGCCCGGGCTGCAGACCGCTGACGTCGCAGCCGACGGCGGTGGCACCGGAACGGCGCAGGAGCCCGAGGCCAGGGGCGGGGAACGGTGAGCCCCGCCTCCGGCGCTGCGTACCCGCCCGGCGTGCCGCGCCTCACCCCGGCCGACGTCGAGCGGGCGGCCGCCGTGCTGGACGGGATCGCGATGCTCACGCCAGTCGTGGGCAGCCGGGTGCTCTCCGAGCGCCTGGGCGGCCCGGTGCACTTCAAGTGCGAGAACCTCCAGCGTGCCGGCTCGTTCAAGATCCGCGGCGCCTACGTACGGATGTCGCGGCTGTCGGATGCCGAGAAGGCCCGCGGCGTCGTCGCGGCGAGCGCAGGCAACCACGCCCAGGGCGTCGCGCTCGCGGCCGGGCTGCTGGGTGTCGAGTCGACGGTCTACATGCCCGTGGGCGCCGCCCTGCCGAAGGTCGCGGCGACCACCGAGTACGGAGCGAACGTCGTGCACGTGGGGACGAGCGTCGACGAGGCGCTCGTGGCCGCGCGTGAGCACGCCGACCGGACGGGCGCCGTGCTCATCCACCCCTTCGACCACGTCGACGTCGTCGCGGGCCAGGGCACCGTCGGCCGCGAGATCCTCGCCCAGGTCCCCGACGTGCGCACCGTGCTCGTCCCGGTGGGCGGGGGCGGCCTGGCCGCGGGTGTCGCGGTCGCCCTGGCGGACCAGCCCCAGATCCGGGTGATCGGCGTGCAGGCCGCTGGGGCGGCGGCCTACCCCGAGTCGTTGCGCGTGGGGCACCCCGTCGCCGCGACCGACATGTCGACGATGGCCGACGGCATCGCCGTGGCGCGCCCGGGCGACGTCCCGTTCGCCGTCCTCGCCCACCGCGGGATCGAGGTGCGGACGGTCAGCGAGGGGGACCTGTCCCGGGCGCTGCTGCTGGTGGCCGAGCGGGCGAAGCTCGTCGTCGAGCCCTCGGGCGCGGCCGGCGTCGCGGCGATCCTCGCGGGCATCGGCCCGATCGAGACGCCGGTCGTCGTCGTGCTGTCCGGCGGGAACATCGACCCGCTGCTGCTGCTGCGCGTCGTGCGGCACGGGCTCGTGGAGGCGGGCAGGTACCTGCACCTGCGGGTGCAGATCGACGACCGTCCCGGTCGTCTTGCCGCGCTGCTCGCCGACCTCGCCGCGGCCGGGGGCAACGTCATGCACGTCGCCCACGAGCACTTCGGTGCCGCACTCGCGGTCGACGAGGTCGAGGTCACCGTGCAGGTCGAGACCCGCGGGCCGATCCATGCCCACGAGGTCGTCGAGCGGCTCAAGGACTGCGGGTACCGGATCGTCGAGTGAGCCGGTTCCCGGTGCGGCGCTGCGCGCCGGCCCTCAGGGGATGAACGGCTTCGCGTCGTGGATGACGACCTCGATCGTCCTGCCGTTCGGCGTCGTGTAGGAGGTCGTCTCCCCGCGGGCGTGGCCGACGATGGCCGCGCCGAGCGGGGACCTGTCGCTGTAGACGTCCAGGTCGGTGCCGTCCGCGACCTCGCGCGAGCCGACGAGGAAGGTCATCCGGTCCCCGGCGACGGTGGCCTCGACGACCATGCCGGGCTCGACGACGCCGTTGTCGGCCGGCGCCTCGCCGACCACGGCGGTGCGCAGCAGGGCCGTGAGCTGCCGGATGCGTGCCTCGAGCTTGCCCTGCTCCTCGCGGGCGGCGTGGTAGCCGCCGTTCTCCTTGAGGTCACCCTCGGAGCGCGCGGACTCGATCTTGCGGGCGATCTCCGGGCGGGCCTCCGTCGTGAGCTGGGTGAGCTCGGCGGTCAGGCGGTCGTGCGCCTCCTGGGTCAGCCAGGTGACGGTGGTCGTCTCGGGCACTGTCGCTCCTTCGTGCTCGGTGGATCGGGCGGCGCGATGGCCGGGTGCGGCTCAGGGGTGTCGCGGCTGCGTGCAGCGACCACTGCCTGTGACGGGTGCTGCAGCGCTCCGTGCGGAATCCTCAAGGATAGCAAGGGGTCACTTGGCGACCACCCAGCACCGGTCCACGACGGCCGTCGTGGCGAGCTCGGACGTGCGGATCACGGCGTGCTGACGTTCGGCCTGCCGCCCGCCGGTCGGGATGTCCACGGTGACCACGCCCACCTGGGCGTAGTGGTCGTTGAGCGCCTGGACCCGGCACTGGACGGGGACTGCGGGGTCGGACCGGATGACGTCGAAGTCGATCTCGATGCTCGTCGACCCGTCGAGGGTGAACCCCACGTCCTTCCAGCTCACCGGTGCGCTCGCTGCCACGATCCCGAGCCAGACCGCGAGGCCGAGACCGGCCACCCCGGCGGTCGCGATCGCGATCGTCCGGCGCCGACGCGACTGCTCGCTCGGCGGGGGGCCGTATCGCCCGACGGGCACGGCGGACTGCTCGGTCATCGTCTCTCCCTGCGTGCCGGGCGGCCTGCTCGGGCGAGCCGGTCGTGCCGTGGCGCGGTATGGGAGACCATTGTCCCCGGTGCACCCGGGATCGGGTGCAGGAAGGAGCCCCCCGATGCCCGGCGATCACGCAGGCCTGCGCCTGATGGCGGTGCACGCGCACCCCGACGACGAGTCCAGCAAGGGCGCGGCGACGACGGCGTACTACGCCTCGCACGGTGTGGAGGTCCTCGTGGTGACCTGCACCGGCGGCGAGCGTGGCTCGATCCTCAACGCCTCCTACCCCCACCGGCCGGCCGAGGGTGCCGAGATGGCGGCCGTGCGGCGCCTGGAGATGGCGGCCGCGGCCGAGGCGCTCGGGGTGCAGCACCGCTGGCTCGGCTTCGTCGACTCCGGGCTGCCCGAGGGCGACCCGCTGCCCCCGCTTCCCGAGGGCTGCTTCGCGCTCGTCCCGGTCGACGAGGCCGCCGCGCCGCTCGTCGAGCTGGTGCGTGAGTTCCGGCCGCATGTGATGACCACCTACGACCCCTCGGGCGGGTACCCGCACCCGGACCACATCATGACCCATGCGGTCTCGGTGGCCGCCTACCACGCAGCCGGGGAGCCGGGGGCGTACGTGGGACATGGCGCTCCGTGGGCGCCGCTCAAGCTCTACTACAACCACGACTTCTCCCTCACCCGGATGCGAACGATGCACGAGGCGTTGCTCGCTGCCGGGGCCCCGTCGCCGTTCGGTGACTGGATCGAGTCGCGCTCGGCGCGGGAGATCCCCGAGCGTCGGGTGACGACGCGGATCGGCTGTGTCGAGTCGTTCCCGGCGCGTGACGCCGCCCTGCGGTCCCATGCGACGCAGATCGACCCGGACGGCTTCTTCTTCGCCGTCCCGCGGGACGTCGAGGCGCGCAGCTGGCCGGTCGAGGAGTACGAGCTGGCCGATTCCCGGGTGCCGACGCAGGTCCCGGAGACGGACCTCTTCGCCGGGATCGACCTCGGGGTGACTCCGTGAGCGGCGCGGTGGAGCTCGTCGCGCCGTGGCTCGGGGCGCCGTCGGTGGTGCAGACGTCGACGCTCGCCCTAGCGACGCCGTCGCCCTCACCCTCGCCCGGCGAGCTCGACCCGAACGACGTCAGCCCTGGGCTGCTGGGCTTCGTCGTGATGTTCGCCGTGGTGCTGCTGTGCATCCCGCTCTTCCGGTCGATGACCTCGAAGATCCGCGGGGTCGAGCACCGGCCCGAACCGGATGACGCCGCCGCCGGCTCGGACCGGGCGCCCGGCGCTCCCTGATGTCCACCGTCCGGGTCGCGGCCGTCGCGCTGCGATCGACGCTGGACGCCGTGGCCAACCGCGAGTCGGTGGTCGCGGCGGTCGGAGCGGCGGCCGACGAGGGCGCCCGGCTCGTGGTGCTCCCGGAGTACGCGGCCCGGTTCGACCCGCGGGGCGTCGGCCTCGCGCAGGCCGAGCCGCTGGACGGTCCGTTCGTCGCGGCGCTCGCGCAGGTCGCGCATGCGCGTGAGGTCGTCGTCGTGGCGGGGACGGTGGTCGCGGCCGTCGACGAGCAGCGCGCGGCGAACGTCGTCGTCGTGGTCGGCCCCGACGGCCTGCTCGGCACCTATCGCAAGGTGCACCTCTACGACGCCTTCGGGCAGCGGGAGTCCGCACGCTTCGTCGCAGGGGACGCCGCGGCCGCGCCGCTCGTGGTCGAGGTCGACGGACTGCGCGTCGGGGTGATGACCTGCTACGACCTGCGCTTCCCCGAGCAGGCCCGGTGGCTGGTCGACGCAGGGGCGGAGCTCCTCGTCGTGCCCGCGTCGTGGGCGGCCGGTCCGCTCAAGGCCGACCACTGGCGCACGCTGCTGCGCGCGCGAGCGATCGAGAACACCGCCTACGTGCTCGGTGCGCCGATGCGCGGGCCGGGCGTGGCCGGGGACCCGATCGTGATCGACCCGGCGGGCGTGGTGCTGGCCGAGGGGCTGGACCGGGAGGCGCAGACCGTCGTGGCGGAGGTCGACCCGGCCTGGCTCGCCGAGGTGCGGGCCGGCAACCCGAGCCTGGCGAACCGGCGGTACCGCGTCGTGCCGGCGGACCAGGTCGCCTCGCCCGGCTGAACCCGGGCCGTCACACCCTCAGGCGTGGTAGACGGCGATGCTCGCCGCGACGTAGTGGCAGACGAAGCCGATGACGGTGAGGCTGTGGAACACCTCATGGAAGCCGAACCACGTCGGGCTCGGGTTCGGGCGCTTGGTGCCGTAGACGACCGCGCCGATCGTGTAGGCCAGCCCGCCGATCGCCACCAGCCAGACGATCGTCGGCCCCTGCGCGGTGGCATGCCAGAACGCCGGCATCTGCCAGACGGCCACCCAGCCGAGCGCGACGTAGACGGGCGTGTAGAACCATCGCGGTGCGCCGAGCCAGAAGATCCGCGCGAGCAGGCCGGCCAGCGCGCCGGCCCACACCACGATGAGGGTCGTCCGGCGGGCGCTGCCCTCCAGGAGCACCACCGCGATCGGCGTGTAGGTCCCGGCGATGACCAGGAAGATGTTCGTGTGGTCGAGCCGGCGCAGGACCGCGTTGGTCCGCGGCGACCACGTCCCGCGGTGGTAGACCGCGCTGATCCCGAACAGCAGGATCGATGCGACCCCGAACACGGCGGAGGAGACCTTCCCGGCGGTGGTCGGGGCGAGCGTCACCAGCACGATCGCCCCGACGAGAGCGAGGGGCGCCATCACCAGGTGGAGCCATCCCCGCAGGCGCGGCTTGGCCTCGGGAGTGAGCTGTGACATCCGTCCTCCTGCTGTCGTGCGCCGGGAGGGAGCTGGTCCGGCCCCGGTCGGTGCGTAACCTACGCTACCGTAGGTTACTCGTTCAGTCGGCGCTGTCGACCCCCGTCCGGCCCCCGATGGCGAACAGGCGACGCGGGTAGACGAGCCGGGCCTCGAGCACCCGGAGCTCGCCCCAGATGCCGAGGCGGATCAGCCAGACGGCGACGGCTGCGCCGAGCATCGGGCCGACCAGGTACACCCACTGGTCGGTCCAGGTCCAGGTCGTCAGGGCGGGGCCGAACGATCGGGCCGGGTTGGTGCTCGTCCCGGTCAGCGGGGCCTCCGCCGCCACGAGGACGGCGTAGAGCGGGCCCATCGTCCACGGGGTGAGGTGGCGCAGCGTGGGCCGGGACGCCATCGACAGGACGAGCGTCACGAGCAGGAACGTGATCCCTGCCTCGAGGAGCACCGCGGTCCAGGCCGCGAGACCGGCCCGGGGCACGGTGGCACCGAAGTCGAGCGGTCGTCCCCACGCCCCCCAGGCGAGGACGGCAGCGGCGCCGACGGTCGCGCCGAGGCACTGGGCGAGCACGTAGCCCACCGCGTGCGAGCGGCTGATCCTGCCCTCCAGCCAGAAGGCGAAGGTCACGGCCGGGTTCAGGTGCGCCCCGCTGCGTCGACCCCACCGTGACAGGCTCACCGCCGTGCCGGTCAGCCCGAACAACCCTCCGGCCGCGAATCGGCGCAACGCGTCGGGCAGGCCCAGCCCGGCGAACGGGCCGGTCGGCGAGATCAGCACGATGACCGCCGACAGCCCGCCGGCCAGCAGCAGCGCCGTCGCGATCGCCTCGGCCAGGTAGACGGGCGCGTCGCGCGGGTGGGCGTGCTCCTCGAGTCGAGGCGACCGGTCCGTCACAGGCCGAGGCTGGACTGCATCAGCCCCCCGTCGACCACCACCGTGGTGGCGGTCAGGTACTTGGCGGCGTCGGAGGCGAGGAAGGCGACGACGTCGGCGATCCGCTCGGGCTGGGCGACACGGCCGAGCGGGATCGCGGCGTTCAGCGCGGCGACCTTGGCCGGGTCGGCCTCGGTGCCGGCGTTGATCGGCGTGTCGACGGCACCTGGTGCCACCCCGACGACCCGGATCCCGTGCGGACCGAGCTCGACGCCGGCGGTGCGGGTGAGCATCCGCATCCCTCCCTTGGAGACGCAGTACGCGGCGTTGCCCGGCATCGGCCAGTCCTCGTGCACCGAGGAGATGTTGACCACCACCCCGGGAGTGCCCTGCGCGAGGTACTGCCGGGCTGCGGCCTGGGTGCCGAAGTACGCGCCCTTGAGGTTCACGCCGAGGACCTTGTCGTACTCGTGCTCGGCCGTGTCGAGGATCGAGTGCCGGGTCTCGATACCGGCGTTGTTGACCATGACGTCGAGCCGGCCGAAGCGCTCGACGGCAGCGGCGACCAGACGCTGCAGGTCGGCGACGACCGACACGTCCGCCTCGACCGCCATCGCGGCGTGCCCGGCGGCCTCGACCTCGGCCACCATCGCCTGCGCAGCGTCGGGCGGCCCGACGTAGTCGATGACGACATTCGCCCCCGCTGCCGCCGCTGCGCGGGCGATGGCGGCGCCGATGCCCGAGCTGCCACCGGTCACGATCATGGTCCTGCCCTGGAGTCCTGCGCTCACTGCTGCCTCCTCGTGGTGCAGACGAGGTGGGCGACGAGCGCCGTCCACCCGGTCTGATGGCTGGCGCCCAGGCCGGTCCCGGTGTCGCCGTGGAAGTACTCGCTGAAGGTCGGGTGGTCCCAGGCGGGGCCGTCGGGGTGGTCGACGGGGGCGCTCGGTCGCCGACCCGATGCCGCGGGCCGGAACAGCCCGAGCAGCCGCTCGGTCAGCTCGTCGGCCACCGCGTGCAGGTCGACGACGGTGCCCGAGCCGGTCGGCAGCTCGACGCGGATCTCGCGCCCGGCGCCGTCGGCAAAGGTCCGGATCGCGTCGACCAGCAGCACGTTGACGGGCATCCACACCGGCCCACGCCAGTTGGAGTTCCCGCCGAACAGGCCGGATGCGGACTCGCCGGGGTCGTACTCGATGCCGAGGGGCCGGCCCGCGACGTCGACCGTCGAGCCGACACGGTAGGCGGCCGACAGGGACCGGATGCCGTGCGGGGACCAGAACTCCTGCTCGTCGAGCACCCGGGTCAGGATCCGCGCCCACCGGCCCGGGTCCACCAGCGCGAGCGTCCCCGCGGTCCCGGCGTCCTCGTGCACCACCAGGTGCTTGGCGAGCAGGTCGGGGCGGTGCTCCTCGAGCCAGCCCCGCCGCCGCGTGTAGCCGGGCAGGTCCGCCGCCCAGTGCGGGGACGCGGCCACCGCCAGGAGCGGCACGAGGCCCACGAGCGAGCGGACGCGCAGCGGCTCGGACCGGCCGTCGTCGTCGACGAGGACGTCGTAGTAGAAGCCGTCCTGCTCGTCCCACAGGTGGACCTCGCCGGTGCCGAACCGCTCCGTCGCCTCGGCGATCGACAGGAAGCGCTCGAGGAAGGTCGTCGCGAGGTCCTCCCACGTCGGGTCGGTCCGGGCGAGCTCGAGCGCGATCCGCTGCATCGACAGGAAGGCGAAGGCGACCCAGCTCGTCGCGTCGGACTGCTCCAGGCGCCAGCCGGCCGGGACGTCCCTCGAGCGGTCGAACACCGAGATGTTGTCCATGCCGAGGAAACCGCCCTCGAAGAGGTCGTTGCCGGCGGCATCCTTCCGGTTGAGCCACCACCCCATCGTGAGCAGGAGCTTGGTGAGGACCGCACCGAGGAAGACGCGGTCCCGGGCGCCGTCGATGAGGTAGACCTGCCACGCCGCCCAGGCGTGCACCGGCGGGTTGACGTCAGAGAACGACCACTCGTAGGCGGGCAGCTGTCCGTCGGGGTGCTGGGACCACTCGCGGCACAGCAGGAGCAGCTGGTCCTTGGCGAACGCCGGGTCGACGTGGGCAAGGCTGACCGCGTGGAAGGCCAGGTCCCAGGCGGCGAACCAGGGGTACTCCCAGTCGTCCGGCATCGAGAGGACGTCGGCGAGCTCCAGGTGCTGCCAGGCGACGTTGCGACCGGCCGCTGCGCGTCGCTCGGGTGGCGGGGCGGGCTGAGCGGGGTCTCCCTCGAGCCACTCGCGGACGGAGTAGCGGTAGACCTGCTTGCCCCAGAGCAGGCCGGCGAAGGCGCGGCGGGCGACCAGGCGGTCCGGCTCGCTGGTGCCGGGCGGGATCACTCCCGCGTAGAACGCGTCGGCCTCGACGCTGCGGTCCGCGACCACCTGGTCGAACTCGGGGCCGAAGGCAGCGCCGTCGTGCCGGCTCGCGCGCAGCCGGAGGCGGACCGTGACCGTGGCGCCCGCGGGCACCGCGTCGAACACGTGGTGCAGGCCCACCTTGGTGCCGGTGCCCGACGGGTTGATCGCCGACCGGTCCTGGTGCACCACTGCCCGCTCGACGCCGTTCTTCGGGTACGGCGTCAGGGCCTCGGCCGCGCCGTAGAGCGAGACGACGTCCGTCTCGTTCTCGCAGGCCAGCACCTCGGGTTCGCCCTCGGCGAGCAGCGCGTAGCTGCCGAGGAAGGCGTGGGTGCACTCGAGCGCGACGTGGTCGCCTTCCGGGGCCGTGCGGCGGATCGACGGACGGCGTGCGTCCCGCCCCCAGGCCCACGTGTTGCGGAAGGACACCTGGGGCACCAGGTGCAGCGGCGCCGGGTCCGGACCCCTGTTCGTGGCCTCGATGACGAGGCAGATGTCGTCCGGGGCCGCCTTGGCGTGGCGGACGACGACGTCGAAGAAGCGGTCCTGCGCCAGGACGCCGGTGTCGGCGAGCTCGTACTCGGGCTCGTCACGCCCGCGACGCGCGTTCACCTCGACGAGCTCGGCGTAGGGGTAGGCCGCTTGCGGGTAGCGGTAGAGCATCGAGCCGGCGGAGTGGGTGGGCGTCGCGTCCAGCGCCCACCAGTACTCCTTGACGTCCTCGCCGTGGTTGCCCTGGGCGTTGGTCAGCCCGAAGAGGCGTTCCTTGAGACGCTCGTCCTTCCCGTTCCACAGGGCGAGGCACAGGTGCAGGAAGCCGTGGTCGTCGCACAGGCCGCCGATGCCGTCCTCGCCCCATCGGTAGGCCCGGGAACCGGCGTGCTCGAACGGGAAGTCGGACCAGGCGTCGCCGTCGGCGGAGTAGTCCTCGCGCACCGTGCCCCACTGCCGGGCCGACTGGTACGGCCCCCAGCGCCGCCAGGCCTCGAGGTCGGGTCCGGCGAGTCGTTCGGCCTCGGCGTCCGGTTCGGGTCGGTCTGTCATCGGGTTCCCCTCGCGCAGACGGTCCGCAGGTGGCGACGTGGTCGTGCGTGGTCGACCGTAGGTGCCGTTCCTGGGAGCCTGCTGGGTGTCCCCGGGGAGCGGCGCGCACATCAGATCGCCAGGTCGGCGGGGTAAGTTTGCGCCATGCGCCTGCCGAACCCGCTCTACGGGTTGTACGAGCGCCATCTGGCGGCCGCGCTCCCGGCCGGAGCGGTCCCGCGCCACATCGGCGTGATCCTGGACGGCAACCGTCGATGGGCCAAGAGCCTCGGCGAGAGCACCTCGCACGGGCACCGGCGGGGCGCGGACAAGATCACCGAGCTCCTGCACTGGTCGGAGGAGGTCGGCGTCGACGTCGTCACCCTGTGGATGCTGTCCACCGACAACCTCGCGCGGCCGGCCGAGGAGCTCGCCGACCTGCTCAAGATCATCGAGGACGTCGTGACCGAGCTCGCGGAGACGGGCCTCTGGCGACTCCAGGTCATGGGCGCACTCGACCTCCTGCCGCCCTCGACGACGACGCTGCTGCGTGAGGCGCAGGCGCGCACCGCCGAGGTCATCGGCCTGCACGTCAACGTCGCGATCGGCTACGGCGGCCGGCACGAGATCGCTGACGCCGTGCGCTCGGTGCTGCGCGAGCACGTGGCGCGGGGGACCCCGATGGAGGAGGTCGCCAAGAGCTTCGACGTCGAGCACATCGCCGAGCACCTCTACACCGCCGGCCAGCCGGATCCGGACCTGGTGATCCGCACCTCCGGCGAGCAGCGACTCGGCGGGTTCCTGCTGTGGCAGTCGGTGCACACCGAGTTCTACTTCTGCGAGGCCTACTGGCCGGACTTCCGGCGGGTCGACTTCCTGCGGGCCCTGCGTTCCTACGCCGCGCGGGAGCGCCGACTCGGTCGATGAGGGCCCCCTGCGCGCCGTCAGGTGAACATCTCGTTGCACGTCCACGCTGTCGCGCGTGTCGGTGCTGGACATCCGGGCCGCGAGCGTAGCGTCCGAAGCATCGGACGGCGCCCGTCGTCCCTCGGGAGGCCAGCCCATGGAGCGTGCGCTCCGGGAGGGGGGCCGGAACCCGGCCTCACGGCCGGTCGACCGGGCCCACCGCACCGTCGGGACCCGGCTGCGTGCCGGGGCCCGGCACCCAGCTCGGCGCCGCGGCGCCGGAGGGGAGCTCTCGTGAGCCGTACGTACGTGCTGGACACCTCGGTCCTGCTCTCGGACCCTCGCGCGATCCTGCGCTTCGCGGAACACTCCGTCGTGCTCCCGGTGGTGGTCATCACCGAGCTCGAGGCCAAACGTCACCACGCCGAGCTCGGGTACTTCGCGCGGAGCGCCCTGCGCATGCTCGACGACCTGCGCGTCGAGCACGGTCGGCTCGACGAGGCGGTCCCGGTCGGCTCGGTCGGCGGGACGCTGCGGGTCGAGCTCAACCACGTCGACCCCTCGGTGCTGCCCGCCGGCTTCCGGCTCGGCGACAACGACACCCGCATCCTGGCGATCGCGAAGAACCTCGCCGACGAGGGGCACGACGTCACGCTCGTCTCCAAGGACCTCCCGATGCGCGTGAAGGCCTCGGCCGTCGGCCTGACCGCCGAGGAGTACCGCGCAGAGCTCGCCGTGGACTCCGGCTGGACGGGCATGACCGAGGTGACGATCACCGAGCAGCAGATGGCGACGATGTGGGACTCCGAACGGATCGAGCTGGCCGATGTCGACCTCACTGGTCAGGACACCGGACCGCTCCTGTGCCACACCGGCGTCGTCGTCCACTCGACGCGAGGGTCGGCCCTTGCCCGGGTGACCCCCGACAAGCAGCTGCGGCTGGTGCGCGGCGACCTCGACGTGTTCGGGGTGCACGGTCGCAGCGCGGAGCAGCGCATCGCGATCGACCTGCTCCTCGACGAGGAGGTCGGCATCCTCTCGCTCGGCGGTCGGGCCGGGACGGGCAAGTCCGCGCTCGCCCTCTGCGCCGGTCTGGAGGCGGTGCTCGAACGGCACCAGCACCGCAAGATCATGGTCTTCCGGCCGTTGTACGCCGTCGGCGGCCAGGAGCTCGGCTACCTGCCGGGCTCCGAGGCCGAGAAGATGAACCCCTGGGCCCAGGCGGTGTTCGACACCCTCGGGGCGCTGGTCTCCTCGGAGGTCGTCGAGGAGGTCATCGACCGGGGCATGCTCGAGGTGCTCCCGCTCACGCACATCCGGGGGCGCTCCCTGCACGACGCCTTCGTGATCGTCGACGAGGCGCAGTCCCTGGAGCGCAACGTCCTGCTCACCGTGCTCTCGCGGATCGGCCAGAGCTCGCGGGTGATCCTCACGCACGACGTCGCCCAGCGGGACAACCTGCTCGTCGGCCGGCACGACGGTGTCGCTGCGGTGATCGAGGCGCTCAAGGGGCACCCACTGTTCGCCCATGTCACGTTGACCCGGTCCGAGCGGTCGCCGATCGCCGCGCTGGTCACCGAGATGCTCGAGGGCATCGAGGTGCTCTGAACCCGTTGCGACGACGAGGGCCCCGCTCCACCCAGGAGCGGGGCCCTCGTCGTGCGTGCGGTCCGCGGGGGGCTCAGGCCTGTGGCGGACGCGTCATCGACAGCACGTCGAGCGCGGCGTCGAGCTGGGCCTCGGTGACCTCGCCGCGCTCGACGAAGCCCAGGTCGATCACGGCCTCCCGCACGGTCATGGTCTGCTTCACGGCGTGCTTGGCGACCTTCGCTGCCGCCTCGTAGCCGATCACCCGGTTGAGCGGGGTGACGATCGACGGGGAGGACTCGGCGTAGGCGCGGGCGCGCTCGACGTTCGCCACGAGCCCGTCCACCGTGCGGTCCGCCAGGAGTCGGCTCGCGTTCGACAGCAGCCGGATCGACTCGAGGACGCCGAGCGCCATCACGGGGATCTGCACGTTGAGCTCGAAGGCTCCGCTGGCGCCGGCCCAGGCGACGGTGGCGTCGTTCCCGACGATGCGCGCGCACACCATCAGCACTGCCTCGGGGATCACCGGGTTCACCTTGCCCGGCATGATCGAGGACCCCGGCTGCAGGTCCGGGAGGGCGATCTCGCCGAGCCCGGTGTTGGGTCCGGAGCCCATCCAGCGCAGGTCGTTGCAGATCTTGGTGAGGCTGACGGCGATGGTGCGCAGCGCCCCGGAGAGCTCGACGAGCCCGTCCCGCGCGCTCTGCGCCTCGAAGTGGTTGCGGGCCTCCGTCAGCGGCAACCCGGTGTTCTCCCGCAGCAGGGCGATGACGCGCTGCGGGAAGCCCGCAGGGGTGTTGATCCCGGTGCCGACGGCGGTGCCACCGAGCGGGACCTCCGCGACGCGCGGCAGGGCGGCGTTCAGGCGCTCCACGCCGTAGCGGATCGCCGCGGCGTAGCCCCCGACCTCCTGGCCGAGCGTGACCGGGGTGGCGTCCATCAGGTGCGTACGCCCTGACTTGACGACGCTCTCCCACTCGGCGGCCTTCCTCTCGAGCGAGGCGGCGAGGTGCTCGAGCGCCGGCACGACGTCGCGCACGACGCCGGCGGTCGCCGCGAGGTGCACGGACGTCGGGAACACGTCGTTGGAGGACTGCGAGGCGTTGACGTGGTCGTTCGGGTGGACGTCCTTGCCGAGCCCGCGGGTGGCGAGCGTGGCGAGGACCTCGTTCATGTTCATGTTCGACGACGTCCCCGAACCCGTCTGGAAGACGTCGATCGGGAAGTGCTCGTCGTGCGCGCCGCCGGCGACCTCGTCGGCCGCGGCGACGATCGCGTCGGCCACCTCGCGCGGCAGGACGCCGAGCTCGGCGTTCGCGAGGGCTGCGGCGCGCTTGATCCGGGCCAGGGCCTCGATGTGTCCCCGCTCCAGGCGCGTGCCGGAGATCGGGAAGTTCTCCACGGCGCGCTGCGTCTGCGCGCGGTAGAGGGCGTCGACGGGGACGAGGACGTCCCCCATGGTGTCGTGCTCGACCCGGTACCCGGGCTTCGTCGCGTCGGTCATCCCGACATCCTCTCAGGCGTCGACCGCGCCGCGGACGTCGACCGTGCGGGCCTCACCCTGGGCGAGCGTGTACTCCATCCCGACGACGGCGCAGCGGCCCGCGTCGACGGCGGCCGAGAGCGCTGCGGAGTAGCTGAGGAGCATGTCGACGGTGTGCCGCAGGTGCTCGCGGCCGAGCGTCTCGGGGGACGGGACGCCGAGGTGCCCGCCGCCGGGACGGCTCTCGTCGGGGTGCGTGACGATGCTCGGGATCACCCGGTCGACGATCGCGCGGACGAAGCCGGTCGGCATGATGCCGGTGGTGAGGGCGTCGGCCGCTGCCGTCACGGCACCGCAGGAGTCGTGCCCGAGCACGACGACCAGGCTCGCTCCCAGGACCTCCACCCCGTACTCGATCGAACCGAGGACCGTCGTGTCGACGACGTGGCCGGCCGTCCGCACGACGAAGATCTCGCCGAGCCCGCGGTCGAAGATGATCTCGGCGGCCACGCGCGAGTCCGAGCAGCCGAAGACGACGGCGAAGGGGTTCTGCTCGGACGAGACCTCGGTGCGGCGATCGACGCCTTGCGAGGGGTGCTCCATGGCTCCCGTGACGAAGCGTCGGTTGCCCTCCACGAGGGCGGACCAGGCGGCGGAAGGGGTGTAGGTCGAGGGCATGGTCGCCATCCTGGCAGGGGGCGCCGCGTGATGCCCGTTCAGGTCCCGAGCAGTCCGATGATCAGGGACATCACGAGAACGGTGACGAGCTCGTGCGCGATGTTCATCGCCGTGAGGACGGTCGGGCGGGCCTCGAACGCGTCGTGCGTGATCATGCGGGCCGCGGTGAAACCGGCCCACAGGAACGCGCCGGTCAGCAGCGCGTCGTTGAGGAAGGCCCCGTCGTAGAAGGCGTGCGCGATCCAGGTCGCCCCGGCGAGCACCCATGCGGTCACGAAGCTCACCACGACGGTGACGACGATCGGGATCACGCCCCGCGAGGCCACGCGGTCGCGATCGATCGCTGCGAGGCCCATCCACCGGGCGCCGAAGACGCGCGGCGAGTACCAGATCGAGCCGACGAGCATGGTGGAGGCCGTCGCGAGGAGCACTGCCCACAGGTTCACTTCGGGGACGGTCATGCGTCACTCCACTCTCCGGGCGATGCGCGACGGGGGGCTGTCGGCGCGCCCGAGTGTAGTGCGCCCGGGCTCACGCGGATCCGGTGTCCGCCGGCCCACTCAGGGCATCGTGCAGTCCGTCACGACGGCGGACGTGAAGAAACCTGCCTGGATGGTCGCTTGGGCGAAGGAGTCACGGGTGAAACGGGTGAGCGGAGCCGTGCTCTTGGTGATCTTGGCCTTGATGAACGTGCTGTCGGTGACGCTCGCCCCGCCGAACGACACCTGCTGGATCGTTGCCTCGTCGAAGCCTGTTCCGGTGATCGTGGCGCCGGTGAGGTTCGTCTTGGTCAGGTTCGCGCTCGTGAGGACGGCTGACGTGAGGGTCGCCCCGGTCAGGTCCGTCCCCACGAGCTGGGCGTCCGTGAGGTCGGTCCCGGGCAACGTCGCGTTCCGCAGGTTCGCGTCCTTGAGGTTCACCGAGGCGAAGCTGCCGACAAGGGTCAGGCCACTGAGGTCGCAGCCGTTGAGGTCCTTCCCCGGCAGCGGGGTCCAGCCGTGCTGCGCCCAGACGCACGGGTCGGACCCGGTCGTTGTGGGCGAGGGAGCCGGTGCGGGGGCTGTCGGCACCGTCGTGGCGACCGGGGCGGGGCTCGTCGTGGAGGTGGACGCGGGCACAGGTACGACGCCGGGCGACGAGGGGTTCTGCGGAGCGGTCGACGACGTCGGGCCGGACGAGGACGCGGCGCTCGGCTCACCGGACGCGGCGCTCGGCTCACCGGACGTGGCGCTCGGCTCACCGGACGCGGCGGGAGCGCTCGCGGAGGGTGACGCCGGAGGGATGACGGTGGTCGAGGGTCGCTGTGCCGCGACCACCGCGTGGCTGCGCGGCAGGGTGGACGCGTTCGAGGGGAGCGCTGCGGGCCCGGCGAGCCCGAGGGTGGCACCCACGACGGTGGCGACGGTGGCACCGACGGCGGTGGTCAGCGTCGAGGAGATCGACGCGAACCCGGACAGCGGTGTCGAGCCGAGACCGGGGAGCGCGGACAGGGCCGAGATCGGTCCCGCGATCGCCCGCAGCCGGCCGAGACCGACGGCGAGCATCGCTCGCACGACTGCGGGGTCGAACTGGCTCCCGGCGCAGCGGGCGAGCTCGGCCCGGGCGGCAGCGGTGCTCAGCGGCGCCTTGTAGGAGCGGGCTGAGGTGATGACGTCGTACGCGTCGACGACGGCGACGATCCGTGCGCCCAGGCTGATCCGGGTGCCCGACAGGCCGTACGGGTACCCACCGCCGTCCCATCGCTCGTGGTGCTGGTCGATCGCGTTGATCCACGGCCCGAGCCAGTCGACGAGGGGTGCCGCGAGCTCCCGGCCCGCTCGGGGGTGCGTCGAGAGGAGCTCCCACTCCTCGTCCGTCGGACGACCGTCCTTCGACAGGATCTCCGCGGGTACCTCGAGCTTGCCGATGTCGTGCAGCAGGGCGGCCCAGCTCAGCTTCGCGGCGTCCTGGGCGTTGAGACCCATCTCGGCGCCCACGAGGGCCGAGTACGCCTGCACGCGCTCGGAGTGCCCGGCCGTGAGGCTGTCGTGCGCAGCGATCGCCGCGACCATGTCCAGCAGGCGTTCGGCGTGGTCCTGCTCCTGGTCGAGCTTGTGCGGGCCGTCGCCCGGCGCGGAGATCCGGTTCCGGAGCGTGTCCGGCGAGTATTGCCGGAGGGCGACCTTCAGCCGCGACGGTGCGTGGTCCGGGAAGTACAGCGTGAGCCGGAGCAGGCTGGTGAGGGGCAGCAGCTTCTTGGCGAGGAGGCTCCCACCGCGCAGCACCAGCAGGGAGAGCGCGATCTCGCCGGCGACCCAGACCCAACGGTTCACGCCCAGGTGTGCCGCGGAGAACCAGTGCGCGGCGGCGAGCCCGAACGCGAGCGCGAGGAGCAGTGGCAGGCCGAGCAGGGCGACGCGGACCACCGTGGCGAGCAACGGGTGCGGACGCCAACGCCCGAGGTCCGCATCACCGTAGTTCTGGGTGGGACCGGACGTCATGCCCTCTCATCGGCAGAATCGCGGCTGAATCGATACCCCGACCGGGTGAGAGTGCGTCACGACCCCGATCGCCGGCATCTCAGGATGTGCCGGCGGACCGCCCGGGAGCGACGGAGGCTCCCGCCCGGGTCAGTCGTCGAGCTCGGCGGCGGTCGGCGGGTTCGCGCCGGGTCGGCTGACGGTGATCGCCGCGATCCGCGCGCAGCGCTCCAGCACCCGGGTCCACACCTCGCTGCTCGCCGCGTGCAGGTCGGCGCGGCGCTCTGCGCCGAGGAGCCCGGCGGTCCAGAGACCGTCGACGAGCCCGCCCATGAACGAGTCGCCGGCGCCGACGGTGTCGGCAACCGTCACCGGGAGGCTCGGCACCTCCACGAGGAGGCCGGAGCTGGTCACGGCCACCGCACCCTGCCCGCCGCGCGTGACGATGACGGCCGCAGGCCCCGCGCCGGCCCAGCGTCGGGCCACCTCGAGGGGATCGCCTCCGGGCGCGAGCCACTCGAGGTCCTCGTCGCTCACCTTCACGACGTCGGCCAGGCCGACGAGGTGCTCGACCAGCGGACGGGTCTGCAGTGGCGGGGCCATCAGCGACGGGCGCATGTTCGGGTCGTAGGTGACCGTCGCCGTCGAGCGGTGGGCCGCGAGGATGTGGGCGACGTCCGAGCCGCCCGGCTCCAGGACGGCGGCGATCGACCCCGTGTGGACCACGAGCGGGGCGACGACGGGGGAGGCCCAGGTCGCGGGGACCTCCCACGAGAGGTCGAACGTGTAGCTCGCTGCGCCCTCCGCATCGAGGTCAGCGGTCGCGACCGAGGTGTGCTCGGCCGAGTCGCTGCCGGGCACGACGGTGACGCCCGAGGCGGTCAGGTGCGAGGTGATCGCTGTGCCGTCCTCGTCCGGCCCGAACCACGTGAGCAGGTCGACACCGCGACCCAGCCGCGACAGGCCGATGGCGACGTTCATCGGGCTACCACCGGGATGGCGGCCGAGCGTCTCGCCGTCGCGGCGGACGACGTCGATGAGCGCTTCGCCGATCACCAGGGCTCGCCGCTCGGCGGGCTCGACCGCCGAGAGCTGCGGGGAAGGCTCGGTGGACTCCACGCGGGGGTCCGTCTGGTGGGAGTCAGGCCCGACGACCTCGGCTGCGGGGGGCTGCTCGCTCATCCTGCGTTCTCCTCGGTCGCTGATGCGGAGACGGGTTCGCCGTCGTCGCCGGACGAGCCGGCGGCCCTGGCCGCGTCGAGCCGACGTCGTGCGCCGTCGAGCCACTCCTGGCAACGGCGGGCGAGGGCCTCACCGCGCTCCCACAGGGCGAGCGAGCCCTCGAGGGTCTCGCCGCCGGCCTCGAGGGTCGCGACGACGGTGACGAGCTCGTCGCGGGCCTCCTCGTAGCTCATGGATGCGAGGTTGTCGAGCGGTCCGGCGGGCGAGGGAGTGGCGGCAGGCACGACGCAAGTTAACCGCATCGGCGCCGGCGGCCGGGGCGGCTCAGCCCTCGGCGACCGCGTACAGCTCGCCGGCGCTCACGCGAACGCGCAGCCGTTCGCCGGTCTCCACCTCGCCCGGGTCCCGCACGACGGCTCCATCGGGCCGCTGGACCACCGCGTAGCCGCGCTGCAGGGTGGCCGCGGGAGACAGGGCGGTGACCTGGGCGGCCAGCCGAGCCACCTCCGCGTCGCCGGCCGTCACCCGGGTGCCGAGGCTGCGGCGGGCCTCGTCCAGCAGGCGCCCGACCTGCTCGGCCCGGCCGTCGATGAGCACCTCGGGGTGAGCGAGCGAGGGTCGCGAGCGCAGCGCCGTCAGCCGGTCGGCCTCGCGGCGCAGCAGCTGATCGACGGCGGCCGTGATGCGTGCCCGGGCCTGGCGCAGCTTCGTCCGTTCCTCGGCCACGTCGGGGACGATGCGCTTGGCGGCATCGGTCGGCGTCGACGCGCGGTGGTCGGCAACCAGGTCGAGCAGGGGCGCATCGGTCTCATGGCCGATCGCGCTGACGAGCGGGGTCCGGCACGCCGCCGCGGCACGGACCATGGCCTCGTTGCTGAACGGCAGGAGGTCCTCGACCGAGCCCCCGCCACGGGCGACGACGATCACCTCGACCCGAGGGTCGGCGTCGAGCTCGGCGATGGCGGCGCTGACCTCCGGTACTGCGCGCGGACCCTGCACCGCTACCTCACGGATCTCGAACTCCACCTGGGGCCACCGGTCGCGGGCGTTGACGACGACGTCGTGCTCGGCCTTGGACTCGCGTCCGCAGACCAGGCCGACGACGGCCGGCAGGAAGGGCAGCGCGCGCTTGCGGTCTGCGTCGAAGAGACCCTCGGCGGCGAGAACGCGGCGCAGCTGCTCGATGCGGGCCAGCAGGTCGCCGAGCCCGACGACCCGCGCACTGTCGGCCTGGAGCTGGAGCGTTCCGCGCTTGGACCAGAACGTGGGTGTGGCGTGCACGACGACGTGCGCGCCCTCGGTGATCTCCCCGAGCACGCGGCCGGTCGCTGTCACCGAGAGCGAGACGTCTGCCTCGGTGTCGCGCAGGGTGAGGAACGACATCCCGGCCCGGCGGTTGAGCTGGACGATCTGTCCCTCGACCCAGACGCCCGACATCTTGTGGACGTACTCGCCGATCTTCGCCGAGAGGTGCCGTACGGGCCACGGCTGCTCCGGGCTCGTGTCCAGGGCGCGTGCGGGCAGGGCGGACGGGTCGGTCACGGCCCAAGGGTCTCATCACGGGCCGACGGACGGCGCCCGAGCCGGGGTGTCGCCCCCGACCTAGACTGAGCCGGTGACCTCCCCCACCACGACGACCAAGCGTGTGCTGCTCGCCGCGCCCCGTGGCTACTGCGCCGGTGTGGACCGCGCCGTGATCGCCGTCGAGAAGGCCCTGGACCACTACGGCGCCCCGGTGTACGTCCGCAAGGAGATCGTGCACAACAAGTACGTCGTCGAGACGCTCGCCGCGCGCGGTGCGGTCTTCGTCGACGAGACCGACGAGGTGCCGGAGGGTGCGCGCGTGATGTTCTCCGCGCACGGGGTCTCCCCGGCCGTGCACCTGGCCGCCGCCGCCCGCTCCTTGCAGACGATCGACGCGACCTGTCCGCTGGTGACGAAGGTGCACAAGGAGGCGGTGCGCTTCGCCTCCGACGACATGGACATCCTGCTCATCGGTCACACCGGGCACGAGGAGGTCGAGGGCACCGCGGGCGAGGCGCCCGACCACATCCAGGTGGTCAACTCCCCGGACGACGTCGACGCCGTCGTGGTGCGGGACCCCGACAAGGTCGTCTGGCTCTCCCAGACCACGCTCTCGGTCGACGAGACGATGGAGACCGTTCGGCGCCTGCGCGAGAGGTTCCCGAACCTGCAGGACCCGCCGAGCGACGACATCTGCTACGCCACGCAGAACCGCCAGGTCGCGGTGAAGAAGCTCGCTCCGGACTGCGACGTCGTGATCGTCGTGGGCTCGGCGAACTCCTCGAACTCGGTCCGGCTGGTCGAGGTCGCGCTGGACGCCGGGGCACGGTCCTCCTTCCGGGTCGACACCGCTGCCGAGATCGACCCGGCCTGGCTCGAGGGCGCGACGACCGTCGGGGTCTCCTCCGGTGCCTCGGTACCGGAGATCCTGGTCCGCGACGTGCTCGACCGGCTCGCCGGGTCGGGCTTCGCCACCGTCGAGGAGGTGCGCACCGCGACCGAGGACCTGATGTTCTCCCTCCCGAAGGAGCTGCGCAGCGACCTCAAGGCGGCGGGCACGCCCGTCCCGCGGCCCGAACGCGGCTCGCGCACGCCCGTGTCGGTCGAGCCCGCCTGATCCGTCACGAGCCCGGCGCCTCCGGCGGCCGGGGTTCGACCGCGGACCGTCGTCGGCAGCCTCAGGACTGTGCCTGACGGGCCTCCTCGGCCAGGGTGACCAGTCGCTGCTCGTCGGACGCCACCAGCTCCGGCGCCTGCAGCTGGCGCGTGACCTGGTCGACCGGCGTCGGCGGGTCGAGCGCATCGTCGGTCACCTTCAGATCGGCCATCCGTCGCGCACTGACGAGCACGCGGGACTCGAGTGAGCTGACCGAGTCGTTGTAGGCACGCACCGCGCCGTCGAGCTGGCGACCGAGCCGGCCCACGTGCCCGCCGAGGGTGGCCAGGCGACCGTGCAGCTCGCGCCCGAGGGTCAGCACCTGCTGGGCGTTGCGCGCCAGGGCCTCCTGCCGCCAGGTGTACGCGACCGTGCGCAGCAGCGCGACGAGGGTCATCGGCGTCGCGATCACGACATTGCGCTCCATCGCGTACTCGTACAGCCCCGGGTCCACCTCGAGCGCCGCGTGCAGGAACGGCTCGGCCGGGACGAACATGACGACGAACTCGGGTGCGGGGGACAGCTGCTCCCAGTAGGCCTTCGTGGCGAGGTCGTCCACATGCTTGCGCAGGTGACGGGCGTGCGCGGCCATCCGCTCCGTCCGCACGGCGTCGTCGGAGGCCTGGACCGCCTCGAGGTAGCCGAGGAAGGCGACCTTCGAGTCGAGCACCACCTGCTTGCCCCCGCCGAGGTGGACGACCATGTCGGGCCGCTGCAGGCCGTCGTCCGAGCGTGTCGTCTGCTGCTCGACGAAGTCGACGTGGTCGAGCATGCCCGCGGCCTCCACGACCCGGCGCAGCTGGAGCTCGCCCCACCGCCCGCGCACCTGCGAGGACCGGAGCGCGGTCACCAGCTGGCCGGTCTCCAGCCGGAGCAGCTCGGAGGTCTCGCGCATCGCTCTGACCTGCTCGCCGAGGGCCGTGTGGCTCGTCGCCCTGGCCTGCTCCGCGGTCGTGAGGTCGGCGCGGACCTGGTCGAGCACCTTGGCGAGCGGGTCGACCAGCGCCCGGACGGCCTGTTCCCGCCCGGCGAGCGCAGCCTCGTGCGACTGCTCGGTGGTGCGCAGTCGCTGCTCCGCCAGACCGAGGAACTGCGCGTTGTTCGCAGCGAGCGCGTCGGCCGCGACGCTGCGGAACTGGTCCGTCAACCGCTGCTGGTCGGCGTGCATCGCGGCGATGCGTTCCGCGCCGTGGCGCCGTTCGGCCTCGAGCCCCGTCCTGGCCTCGGCGGCGGCGATCTGCGCCTGACGGACGCGCTCGGCGGAACGCTGGGTCGCGACGGCGGCGCCGACGGCGAGGCCCACGAGAAGTGCTCCGATGACGAGGAGGATGTCCATCCGGTCATCGTGGCTCCGACCACTGACACGCGTGCCTATGCTGACGGCGTGCCAGACGCCGCGCCTCCACCGCCGCCACCGCCACCCCCTCCGGTCACCCCTCCCGCGCTCGCGATCCGAGGCCTGTGGAAGGCGTTCGACCGGAAGATCGCCGTCGCCGGCATCGACCTCGACGTCCCGGCCGGTTCCTCGTTCGGCCTCGTCGGCCCCAACGGCGCAGGAAAGACGACGACCCTCTCGATGGCCTCCGCCCTGCTGCGCCCCGACGCCGGCGGGGTCTGGGTGCACGGGCAGAACCTCTGGGCGGACCCCCTGACGGTGAAGGTCCAGCTCGGTGTGCTGCCCGACGGCGTGCGCCTGTTCGACCGGCTCACGGGCGCGCAGCTGATCACCTACGCCGGACTTCTCCAGGGCCTGGACCGTGAGACGGTCGCGGACCGCACCGCGGACCTGCTCCGCGCGCTCGACCTCGAGGCCGACGCCTCGACCCTCGTCGTGGACTACTCGGCCGGCATGACCAAGAAGATCGGGCTCGCCTGCGCGATGGTGCACGCGCCGCGCGTCCTGCTCCTCGACGAGCCCTTCGAGTCCGTCGACCCGGTCTCGGCGGCGAACATCCGTCAGATCCTCGCCTCCTACGTCGCCAGCGGCGGGACCGTCGTCATCTCGTCGCACGTGATGGACCTCGTGCAGCGGATGTGCGACCACGTCGCGATCATCGCTGCCGGCCACGTGCTGGCCGCCGGCACCGTCGACGAGGTCAGGGGCGGCTCGAGCCTCGAGGACAGGTTCGTCGAGCTGGTGGGCGGTCGCACGACCGGTGAGGGGCTCGCGTGGTTGCGCACCTCGTCCGACTGAAGGCCACGCTGCTGCGCAACGGTCTGCGGCGCAGCGCCTGGCAGGTCGTCGGGCTGGTCTTCGCGGCCCTCTACGCCTCCGGGGCCGTGGTGGCCGCCGTCGTCGGGCTCGGCGCGCTCTCGACGCAGGACGTCGGCACGCGACGTGCGGTGGTCGTCCTGGCAGGAGCGGTCCTCGTGCTGGGCTGGTGGTTCCTCCCGCTCGTCGCGTTCGGGGTCGACGCGACCGTCGAGCCGGTGCGCTTCGCGACCTTCGCCGTCCCGCGGCGAGACCTGGTGATCGGGCTCGCGCTCGCGGGACTCGTCGGGGTTCCCGGCATCGCCACGACGCTCGTCGCCGCAGCGAGCGCCCTGCCGTGGTGGCGCCAACCGCTCGCAGCGCTCGCGGCCCTGGTCGGCGCCGTGCTCGGGCTGGCTCTGTGCGTCGTCGGCTCGCGGGCGATGACCACCGCGCTGGACCCGCTCCTGACCCGGCGTGGCTTCCGCGAGGTCGCTGCCGTCGTCGTCGTGGTCCCGTTGGTGCTCCTCGGGCCGATCATCCAGGGCCTCGCCGGTGCGATCTCTGGCCATGCGGCGGTCCTGCCGGCGCTCTCGGCCCGATTGGCCTGGACGCCCGTCGGCGCCCCGTGGGCGCTCGGCTCCGACGTCGCGGCAGGACAGTGGACCGCGGCCCTCGCGCACCTCGGCATCGGCCTGGTGACTCTCGCCCTCCTGCTGGCGCTCTGGGCCGGGCGGCTCGGCAGCGCGATGGCCCCCCGTCGCTCGATCGGCGGAGCGACGCATGTCGGGGTCGGGCTGTTCGCCCGGTTCCCGGCGACGCAGGTCGGGGCCGTCGCGGCGCGGAGCCTGACCTACCGGCGTCGTGACCCGCGGTACGTCGCGGCCCTGGTGCCGGTGGTGGTCTTCCCGGTCGTCTTCGCCCTCACTGCCGGCAGGTCCGGGCCGCTCGTCGCCGTCCCGCTCGTCGCCGCGATGCTCGGGTTCAGCATCGCTGCTGACATCTCCTACGACGGCACGGCCTTCTGGATGCACGTGATGGCACCTCTGGGCGGGCGTGACGACCGTTGGGGCCGGGTGCTCGCGACGGCGGTCATCGGGGTCCCCGCCGTCCTCGTGGCGGGGATCGTCGCGCTGGGCGTCGCCGACCGATGGGGACTCGTCGTCCCCGTCCTCGGCTTCACGCTCGGTTCGTTCGCCTCCGCGCTCGGTGTCTCGTCGGTCGCCTCGGCCTCCGTCGTGGTCCCCGTGGTCCCGGCGGGGTCGAGCCCCTTCACCTCTCGCCAGGGCGGCTCGATGGCGGCCGTGGGCACCCAGCTCGCGGGGATGGCCGTCCTGGGTGCGCTCGGGCTCCCGGGCCTCGTCCTGACGATCTTCGCGGCGACGACGGGTTCGCTCCTCCTCGGTGCCGTCGCGGCGCTCGTCTCGCTGGCGATCGGCGGAACTGCGCTGGTGATCGGGGTGCGCAAGGGCGGCGACCTGCTGGACCGACGTGCCCCGGACCTGCTCCAGTCGCTGCGCTCGATGGCCTGACCCGGAGCCCCGACGTCCCGTCAGCCGTCGCCCCGCCCGTAGACTTCTCGCCCGTGGCACTCACCATCGGCATCGTCGGCCTGCCCAACGTCGGCAAGTCCACCCTGTTCAACGCCCTGACGCGCAACAACGTCCTGGCGGCGAACTACCCCTTCGCGACCATCGAGCCGAACGTCGGCGTCGTCCCGCTGCCCGATCCACGGCTCGCGCAGCTCGCCGGGGTCTTCCACAGCGAGCGCCTCGTCCCGGCTGTCGTCTCCTTCGTCGACATCGCGGGCATCGTGCGCGGCGCGAGCGAGGGCGAGGGCCTGGGCAACAAGTTCCTCGCCAACATCCGTGAGGCGGACGCGATCTGCCAGGTCGTGCGGGCGTTCGCCGACAGCGACGTCGTGCACGTGGAGGGCAAGGTCGACCCCGCCGACGACATCGAGACGATCAACACCGAGCTCGTGCTGGCTGACCTGCAGACCGTCGAGAAGGCGATCCCGCGGCTGGAGAAGGAGGTCCGTGGCAAGAAGGCCGACCCGGCGCTCCTCGTCGCCGCCCAGCAGGCGCAGGTCGTGCTCGCCGAGGGCGCCACGCTCTTCGCCGCAGCCGACCGCCTGGCCAAGGCCGGGGTCGACGCGGCCGCGCTGCGTGAGCTCCAGCTGCTCACCACCAAGCCTTTCATCTACGTCTTCAACACCGACGACGCGGGCCTGGCGGACGAGGCGATGAAGGCGCAGCTGACCGCGCTCGTCGCGCCCGCCGACTGCGTCTTCCTCGACGCCAAGCTGGAGGCCGAGCTCGTCGAGCTCGAGCCGGAGGACGCGGCAGAGATGCTCGCCGAGACCGGCCAGGAGGAGGCGGGCCTCGACCAGCTCGCCCGCGTGGGCTTCCACACCCTCGGCCTGCAGACCTACCTCACCGCCGGCCCCAAGGAGTCGCGCGCCTGGACGATCCGCAAGGGCTGGACCGCCCCGCAGGCCGCCGGCGTCATCCACACCGACTTCGAGCGTGGCTTCATCAAGGCCGAGGTCATCTCCTTCGCCGACCTCATGGAGGCCGGCTCGATCGCCGCCGCTCGCTCAGCGGGCAGAGCCCGGATCGAGGGCAAGGACTACGTCATGGCCGATGGCGACGTGGTGGAGTTCCGCTTCAACGTGTAACGCCCCTGGTCACCTGGGGTTTCGTGGCTCCCAGTCCGCAGGGAGTCCGCACGAGCGCTGGCGACCAGGCCCTGAGCGGCCTTCCGCGTCCGGTCCTCGGCCGTGGGCCACAGGTGCGAGTACGTCGCGAGCGTCACCGTCGCGGACTTGTGGCCCAGGGCCCGCTGGACCGTCACGACGTCGCAGCCCGCAGCGATCAGGCCGGACGCGTAGAAGTGCCGGAGGTCGTGCAGCCGCAAGGTGTCGATGCCGGCGGCCGCGCGTGTCCGGCGCCAGAGGTACCCGACCGAGTTCTGGTGCAGTGGGGCGGAACCCTCACCGGGATAGAGCCAGCCGCCGGTGCCGGCCAGGTTGTCGGCGACGTGGGCCGCGAGCATCTCGATCAGCCCCTCAGGCGCGAAGATGGTGCGCTCGCTGCCGTACTTGGGCGGGCGGATCTCGACCAGGCCCCCGTTCGCGCGCTGAACCTGCCGCTCGACGCGGATCGTGCGCCGCAAGAAGTCGACGTCGGCGACCTTGAGGGCGGCTGCCTCGCCGAGGCGCAGGCCGGCAAACGCACACAGCCCGACGAACGCCCGGAAGGTGCCGGCCTGCTCCAGAAGTTCACCCACCTGGGCCGGCGTCGGGACGACCATCGCGGCGTCCCTGCGGCGGGCGCGCGGCAGGGAGACCGAGAGGCTCGGGTCCCGGGCGAGCACACGATCGCGCACGGCCGCGCGCAGGACCGTCCGCACGTTGTTGAACCTGGTGCGGATCGTCGAGGCAGCGAGTCCGCGCCCCGACATCTCCTTGACCCACAGCTCGACGTGCGACGTTCGCAGGCGGGCCAGGGGAACGCTCCCGAACGTTACGCTGCCTGCGGCGAGGTTCATCGCACGCACGGTCGTGGACTCCCACACCTGCCGCACGGCCCACTGGTGGTAGTAGCTGGCGAACGTCACCTTGCCGGCCGCCGGATCGACGTACATCCCCGTCATCACGCTCGTGGTCACCTCGTTCAGCCACTTCTGCGCGTCGACCTTGCGCGCGAAGTGGCGAGCGTGCTCCTTGCCCGCGTCGTCGCGGTAGCGCGCACGCCAGATCCCGTCTGGCCGCTTGTGAATGCTGGACACGTCCGACTCCTCCGTCCGGCCAAGTGCAGCCTAGCTCGGGCCACGCGGCTGGCTCGGGGCCAGCGAGGGTCCCCGCGCCGGTGCGCGGCCAGTCAGGCGATCCCTCCCACCGACTGCTGGGTGTAGGCGGCGTCGACCCACGCGTCGCAGTCTCGCTTGCGGTAGAAGACTCGTCGGCCGAGCCGGAAGGACCTGGGCCCTTCCCCCCGTGCGCGCCAGTAGCGCAGTGTCGCGACGGGGATTCGGTAGGCGGCCGACACCTCCTCGATGGTGAGTCGCTCGTCTTCCATCGTTCGCTCCCTTCGGTTCGTCCGGGTCCTCTGAGACGAGCGCTTTGATGGGTCGAGGCTTTCGACAGGCCTCGACGTCGTGCCCTCGTTCACCCCCAAAAGCACACCACCCCCGTCTGGTGCTCACATGTGGGTGGGCTGCTGCCCGGTGGAGCGCGGCGCTCCGCGGGATCGGTGGTCATCGGCGCGGGGCACGCGGGCTGGGGTGCCCTGTCGGGAGTCCGCGCACGGCTGGGTGTGGGCCGGGCACTTGGTGAGTCGGTGCGGTGGACGCGGCCGCATCTGGGGTGGACGTCGCGCGCCGGCGTACCGCGCCGAGCTCGCCCTTGCGCTCGAACACGACTGGCCGCGGGTCGTCGCCCCGGCGCTGGATCGCGCGAGCCAGCTCGCGGCGAACGACGGTCTCGGGGATGCCGGTCTCGGCAGCGATCTGGGTGGTGCCCTGCTCCCAATCACTTGGTGTGGCTGCGGCGAGAACGGGTGCTGCTTCGCGCAGGGCGTCCAGTCCGGCGAGGTTGTCCAGCCGTTCGCGAATGAGGACCTCGGCCAGGGGAGCCGCGCTGCGGAGAACCGCTTCGAGACTGCCAGCTCCAGAAGCCCCGAGGATGCTGGCGGGGTCGCTGCCCGGTCGCAGGGAGACCGTCATGGGTGCGAGGGTGTGCTGGGTGAGCATCCAGTAGGCGCGCTGCGCAGCGATCTGCCCAGCGATGTCGGCGTCGGTAGCGACGATCGGTGAGATGCCGGTGCGCATTGCTGTCGCGGCAAGGCGAGCGGCCTGCT
This sequence comes from Actinomycetales bacterium, assembly GCA_038252305.1. Lineage (GTDB taxonomy): Bacteria > Actinomycetota > Actinomycetes > Actinomycetales > Cellulomonadaceae > Actinotalea. The sequence goes on from JBBSAL010000020.1 coordinate 65,255, forward strand.
CCTCGGTGAGCGAGGTGCCCAGCGGCGCAGCACCGATGTAGCGGCCGCGACCGGCGAGCGAGACCGCGATGGCGTCAATGGGGCCTTCGACGAGAACCGGCGTAGCGCCCGAGTCGAGATGGTCGGCGCGGACCGTGTAGAGCTGGGCGCGCTTGTGGAAGAGGGGCGTGTCGGGGGTGTTGAGGTACTTCGGTCCGCTGGTCTGGTCTGTCGCGTCGGGGTGGCGGCGGCCGACGAAGCCGAGGGGTTCGAGCTGGCCGTTAGCGGCGAGGCGTGGACTGAGGGACAAATTTCGGACCGTGTTATTGTCTGATTTTCATGCTGCTTTCTGGGTGCTGTACCACTCGTTCTCGACTTCATCGGGTGTGCGGTAGC
>JBBSAL010000021.1:0-59056 GCA_038252305.1 Actinomycetales bacterium
ATCCGCAACCGTCCGGAGACCGGTGGCGGGTCGATCCCGGACATCGGCGTGTACGCCTACGGCTCGGCGCGGTTCGCTGCGCGTGCCGAACCGGTGGAGCTCACCTCGCGGATCCGCAGGGAGCACGGTGTCGACGTGTGGGCCCAGGTCACCGGGACCATGGCCGGGCCCTCCGGTGAATTCAGCTACTGCGCGCTCACCTCGACCCGTCTGTACCCGCGGCAAGAGGTCACGTTCCAGGGCGAGAACGGACTGATCCGGTTGACCGCGCCCTTCAACGCTGGGCTCGTGGGCGAGGCGCAGGTACATGTGGTCCGGGGCGAGACGACGCGCGTCGACCGCTTCCCGGGGGTGCGTCAGTACGTGCTCGAGTTCGAGAACCTCGTCGCGACTCTGCGGACCGGTGTCGAGTTCCCTTGGACCCTCGAGGACGCTCGCGGCACGCAGGCGATGATCGATCTGGTGCGGGCCAACGAGGTCTGACACCCGGGCAAGTCACTCGTCTCCTCATCGAAGATGCAGCGAGCGGCGGTCTCCTGGACCATGGCCCAGAGGACCAACTCGGCGCGGGTGCCGTTGTGTGAACCCAACCGACTGCGGCGCCGCCACCCCCCGTCCCACCGGGGGAGGTGGCGGGACCGAGCAACTATCCGAAGATCACGAGGGTGTGTTGACGGCGTCAACGCCGACCCCGCTTTGGCACCTCTCCCCCGTCGCCACGCCCTCGCGTCACCCCAGGTCACCGCGCTGTGCCAACGGTTCCCAACGAGGTCCGACAGGTTTGATTCCCGCCACCTCCACGGTTCTGTGCGCGCGTTCGCGCGCGCCAGTCGACATCAAGGTCGTCGTCCACTCGCCATGGACGGCGGCCTTCGTGTGTCGGTGGATCGCCCCCTGAGGAACCTCCCCGGCTGCGCGGCTCTCGCCCGCACCGCCTCGTACCATCGAGCGGTGCCTCCCCGCTCACCGCTCCCGGCACGCCATGGCCTCGCCGCCGCCCGGCTCTGCACGCCCGTCCGCGATCACGAGAGTCCGGCACCATGGCCGACGATGGGTGCCTGGCTGCGGCACCGTCTGCCGGAGCACGTCGACGTGCCGAGGATGCTGGCCCAGGAGCGCTTCGTCGACGAGGCCGGCCGCGCCGTGCACGACGCGGACCCGTACGCTCCACAGCGGTTCATCTGGTTCCACCGCGACCTTCGCCACGAGCCGGAGGTTCCGGGCCGGATCCACGTGGTGCACCGGGACGAGCGCCTGGTCGTCGTCGACAAACCTCCGTTCCTCTCCACCATTCCGCGCGGCGAGCACGTGATGCAGAGCGTCGTCGTCCGGTTGCGCGCGGAGCTGGACCTGCCGGAGCTGTCGCCGCTGCACCGCCTCGACCGAGTCACGTCGGGCCTGCTGATGCTCGCGACCGAGCGCCAGTGGCGGGGCCCGTACCAGACGGCGTTCGAGCGGCGCACCGTCGACAAGACGTACCGAGCGCTCGCACCGCTGCGCGCCGACCTGGAGCTGCCGACGGTCGTCCGCAACCACATCCGCAAGGAGCGCGGCGCCTGGTGCGCCGAGGTCGTGCCCGGGGCACCTGTCAACGCCGAGACGCACGTCGAGCTGGAACGCCAGGTGGAAGCCGGCGGGGTCTACCGGCCGACCCCTCGCACGGGCCGCACGCACCAGCTGCGGCTCCACCTGGCCGGGCTCGGCATCCCGATCGTCGACGACCCGTTGTACCCCGTCGTGCACGACGTCGCGGTCGACGACTTTCGCCGGCCCCTCCAGCTACTCGCGGCCGAGGTCACCTTCACCGACCCCGTCGACGGGCAGCCCCGGCACTTCCGCAGCGTCCGTTCCCTCCCGCTCTCTGCGGAGGAGTGAGCCCGGCGCGCAGGCGGTCCGTCGGACATGCCTGGATCTCCAGCCCCGTCGGCGCACCCTGTCGTCGACCAGCCTGCCCGGCGGCGAGCTCGATGGCGCGGCCATAGGCCTCGCGAGCCTCGTCTCTGCGGTTCAGTCGGCGCAGCAGCGCGGCGCGGGTCGCGTGGAAGGCGTGGCATCCCTCCAGCGGCAGGCCGTCGACCAACGCGAGCGCGACGTCCGGTCCGTCCACCTCGGCGACGGCGACCGCGCGGTTGAGCGCGACGACCGGTGAGGGATCGATGCGCACCAGCCGGTCGTAGAGGGCGACGACCTGCGACCAGTCGGTGTCGCGCACGTCGCGGGCGTCGGTGTGGACAGCGTTGATCGCAGCGAGAAGCTGGAAGCGGCCGGGTCGCGGACCGCCCGCGGACACGGCGGCGAGGCGCTCGCGGACCAGACGGTGGCCCTCCTCGATCTGGTCGCGGTTCCAGGCGCCGCGGACCTGCTCGTCCAGCGTGACCAGCTCGCCCCTCGAGGAGATCCGAGCGGGGCGGCGGGCCTCGGTCAGCAGCATGAGCGCCAGCAGTCCGGTCACCTCACCGCCGGGGTCGGGGAGCAGGTCGCGCACCAGGCGGGGTGAGCCGGATCGCCTCGGCGGTGAGCTCGGTGCGGACCGGATCCGTGTCCGCCCCTGTGGCGAGACAGCCCTCGTTGAAGACGAGGAACAGCACGGCCAGGACGCCGTCGTGCCGCGCCGGCGGGTCCTCCGCCATCGGGACCCGGGCCGCACTCGGCTCGGAGTGCCGCGACGTCGAGGCGAAGACGGAGACGCCGGAGAGCCGGCCTCGCCACGGCCCTCGACGGACTCCCGTCAATTCCCGCGACACGCCCGGCCCGCTCTCGCTAGCCTCGCCGAGCGCACCGTTCACGGGGCACCGAGCCGGTTCGGCTCGGGCTTCCCAGTCGTCGGTGCACTGCTCAAGGAGGTGCCCTCGGTGACCGAGGGCCCCGCGGTGCAGCTCCGCAACCCGGCCGTCGGGCCGGCGCATCCCGGACACAGGTCCTCGTGGCTCACGCCCCGACCTGCGTCTCGCGCCGGTCCGGCGATCGGCCTCGCTCTCGTCGAAGGAAGGTCCATGGCTCGGGTCACCGTCCAGCAGTTCCAGCGCGCCGTGCTGCACCACTCCGGTGCGGCCGCTGTCGTGCTCGCGCCCGGACGTCACTGGTACCGCAAGCGCCGCAGCACGCTTGCGGTCGTCGACCTGCGGCCGGCGATGCTGAAGGTCGCGGGCCAGGAGGTCCTCACCGCGGACGGTGTCGGCGTGCGAGCCACCGTCGTCGTTCGGTTCGCCGTCACCGACCCGCTGCGCTGGGTGCTGTCCGGCGACGGCCCCGGCGCGGGCAACGAGCGGCTCTACCTCGCGGCGCAGCTCGCCGTCCGTGACGCGATCGCTCAGCGCACCGCCGAGGAGCTGCTGGCGACGCGTGCGGAAGCATCGCAGCAGCTCGTCGAGACGATCCGGGACACCGGGGCCGGCGTCGGAGCGACCGTCGAGGCTGCGGACCTCCGGGATCTCTCGTTCCCCGGGGAGCTGCGGCGGGTCTTCGCCCAGTCGGCCATCGCACGGCAGGAGGCGGCAGCCTCCCTCGAGCGCGCACGCGGCGAGACCGCGACCCTCCGGTCGCTGGCGAACGCCGCCCGCACGATCGAGGGCAACCCCGCGCTGCGCGAGCTGCGCGCTCTGCTGGCGGTCGAGCGGACCGGCGGAACGCTCGTCCTCTCCTCGGGCGACGCCGTGGCGCACGTAGCGCGACAGCAGTAGCGGCAGGCACCTGACGTGGGTGTCCCTGACCACATCAGGGACACCCACCGCTGGCGAAGGAACGACCTCCGCGTGCGCCGCCGCACCACGGCGACGCGTGGCCGGTAGCGCACGCCGGCCCCGTTTCCGGGAGATCGAGGCAGCGACATGCTGCGGGCAGCCGAGGTGCGTGCCGCGCCGTGCGAACGGAGGCACCCGGCTGTCCGGGTGGGATGGGGCACCAGGACCATCGACACGGGATGCGAGCAGGTGGACGATGACCGCTAGATCTCTCTCGTCCGAAGGGGTACGAGCATGGAGACGGTCGAGTTCGACTATCGGCTGCCGGTGACGTTCCTTCGCGCCTCCGGCACCGTGTCCACGACGACGGACGTGGACGGCAAGGCCACCACCGACCACAGGGTCGCGGTCACCACCGAGCTCGGTGCCGATCTGCGATCACGCTGCCACGTCTCGCTGGATGCGCGGACGCTCGCCACACAGAAGGCGACCTGGAGCCTCACGTCCGACGGTCGTCTCACCGGCGCCGACCTCGCACTGACCGCCGAACCACTGGCACGGTGGAGTGCGGGCCTTCAGCTCGGCGCGACCGTGGCGGGGATCGCGGCTCCGGCCCTCCTCGCGGCGGGTCCACCCGGGTGGATCGGACTGGCGGGCCTGGCCGGTGCGGCGACCCTGGGCGGTGCAGCCCTTGCCGGGGGCTCGGGACTGCGCACGCTTCTGGGCGACCAAGGGTTCGTCGACGGCAGAGAACGCGGGATGCCGTCCGTGCCCGCGGACGCCTCGCCGGGCGAGTGGGACGTTCCCGACGGCTACGTCAAGGAGCACGGCGAGGATGCCCAGGAGCTGGCCAACCTCCGCAGCGGCCTCGCGCTGGCCGCGCGGGCGCACGCACGGGTGGTCCGCGCGGCAGCGATGACCGAGGACCCGGTCGCGCAGGAGTACTGGGAGGCGCGGGTCGCCCAGCTGCGCCGGCTCCTCGCGTCGGCATCGGTCGGCGCTGCCCGGGCCGAAGCCGCTCTCGCGACCTGGTTGGCCTCAAAGATCACTCTCAAGGTCGACACCTACGACGTACGGCTCCCGATGGACCTGATCCCTGCGCGCGCCGACCTCGAGGCGTGGGCGGCCGGCCGCAGCGCGAAGGTCCACTCCGAGTGGGCCGCCATGGTCGCCGACCTCCGCACCGCGGTGTCCGTCGACCTCGCACCCGAGGGTGACACGGACGTCTTGCCGGACCTCCAGTTCAAGCCCCTCGAGTCGCACACCGAGGTGCACTACCGACCGCCTCGCCCGGCCGTGCTGCGGGTATGGAAGGCCGTCCCGACTGCCAAGGGCCGCGGTCGCTACACGCTCGAGCTCGCGGAGACCCGCCGCATCGCGGTGACGTGCCCCGGCAACGAGACGCGCATCAGCATCGAGACCACGCACGACGTGACGAACGCCGTAGCAGTCACGTTCGACGACTCGGGTGCGCTCACCAAGGTCGTCACGGACCTCAAGGACCGGACCGTGCAGCGATCGGCCGACCTGTCGGGCCTGCTGAGCACGCTCGGGGACTCCCTCACCGCCGGGAAGGATCTACGCGAGGCCGTCGCACCGCCGTCCCTCACCGACCGGGCCAACGAGGCCAAGGCGGCTGCCGAGCTCGGCCTCGTGCCGGGCAAGGAGGACCCGCTCAAGGACCTCAAGGCACAGCTGGAAGAGGCCCAGCTGCGCGCACAGCTGAAGCTGAGCGAACAGATCCAGGCGTCGACCTCCGTCCCCGTGTTCGTGTCGATGTCCAGCTCCTCATGATCGGGTGATGACTGCGTCCCCACGAACACTCCGTCCGCCGTGTTGACGCCGTCGACGCGGACCACGATCCGACGCCCACCGCGCGTCACCACGCCGCCGAGCCGGTGCGTATGCCCGGGTCGAGCGCTGAGCCGTCGAGCGCGTCGGCCCGCTGCCGAGCGTCGGGCCTGACCCGCCGATCGGGACCGCAGCGCGGCGGTCAGCCCTCGAGCTCGGCCTCGAGCGCCTCGACGGGTGCGCGGCGCACCGCTGTCGACGCGGTGCGAGGGTCGACGCCCGCGAGCACCTCGTCGATCGCACCGAAGTAGTCGGCCGCTGCGATCTCGACGGTGTCGAGCGCGGCGTCGAGCAGCGCCGTCAGCTGGGCCGGGGACAGGTCGACCTCGTCGAGCACCGGCCCGAACCTGGCGGCCACGGCGGCGGTCGCCGTGTCGAGCTCGAGCGCGGCGTCCCGCAGGTCGGCCGTCGCGCGCACGATGAGCTCGGACACCGCGGCGATGGACTCGGCGGGCACGAGGACCGGGTGGACCACGTAGAACGTCACGGCTCTGGCCACCGGCCGGACGACGGCGAGCACCTGCCCGGCGGACGCCGAGGAGACGTCGATCGTCGACAGGGTGGGGTCCAGCTCGAGGCTGCGGCCCGCTTCGACCAGTGCCTGGGCGACCTCGTCGAGGAAGGTCATGACCCGTTCGCCGCGGCGGCAGAGGTCGCCGCGGCGAGCACCTTCGTCTTCTGCTGGAGCTTGCCTCGTTTGCTCGCGCTGAACATCTTCTGGATGTGCCAGGCGAGGCGACGACCGGCCTTCGTGTTGTCGCCCAGCTTGCCGGTCTTGGCCTGCGCGTTCCGCTGGTCGGCCAGCTCGCCCGTCTCGGTCCATGCGTCGGCGACGTTGCTGACCACCCCGGTCACCGGCTTCAGCTTCTTCTTCAGGTCCTCGTACACGGACTGCGGGTCCGCGTTCGTGTCCATGCCCGCGAGCACGAGCACCGTCCCGCCGAGTCCGGCCTCCAGCACCAGGGCCCGTACGGTGCGGCGGACCAGCGCGGGGTCCGTACCTGCCCCGGTCGCGACCGGCAGGCGTTCCAGGTCACCGACCAGGCAGGTGACGTCCACCTCGCGGCAGGCCGCGACCGCGAGCGCCGTGCCGGCCGCGCCGACGGGAGAGTGCACCCAGACGAGCGGCTCACCGACCCTCAGCGCCGCGGCGACGTCCGCGGAGCCGTCCAGGTCGACCGGCTCGGCATCGACCAGCACCGCCGCGACGTCGGCCGTCGCCCGGTGCGAGCCCAGCAGCCGGGCGACGACGCGGTCCGGCAGCCGCAGGCGACGCGCCAGCAGCACGTCGTCGCCCTCCAGCACGACCAGCCCCAGCCGGACCAACGGACCGTCCGGACCGATGCGCTCGCGGGCGCCGGCGTCCACCACCGACGCCCCGGCCAGCTCGAGCGCCAGGGCCGCGGTGGGCCGTGCCGGGGACGGGTCGCCCGACAGCAGACCGCACAGCAGGTGCGCCGACGGGTGCAGCTCGGCCAGCACGCCGATCAGCAGAATGTGCTCGTCGACCGGGTCGAGGCCGAAGATCCCGCCGACGACGGCGAGGTGCTCGAGGACCGGCGCGGCCGGGTCGTCGTCATGCTCAGTACTCTCGCGTGCCGCCGGGCCGCGCGTCGAGATCGGCCCGGGAAGTCCGGTAGCGACTACGCAGGCGGTGGGGTCGTGCCCTGCTCGCGGCCCTCCTCGCGCCGGCCGCCAACCGCGAGTGCACGGCGGCCCGCCGAAGTGCTCAGGCGGGTCCGACGCCTCGGGCAACGGTGAGCAGCGCAGCGGCGTCGCGGGTGAGCGCTGCGGCGGCTCCGCGCCAGGGCGGGCTCCGGCGGTGCCTGTCCGCTCGGCGGCCGGGCGAGCCGACCTCCTGCGTCGCGCCCACGCGCTTCGACGACGGTGCCGCTGGGCTCGGACAGGACGTGGCCGTGGTCGGTGACCAGACCGAGCCGCCACTGCGTCTCGACACCGGGCACGAAACTCACGGAACGAGCGACGACGCCGTGCTCGGTCGCGCAGTCGGGGCCCGTTGATGGTCACGACGGGCAGTGTGGAGGCGGTGCCCGACAGGGCGGCGAGGTCGATCTGTCGTCCGAAGGGACGGGTGCGCGCCGGCATGAGCCCTCCGAGGGTCAGGTCACCGGGGGTGCCAGATCACTGGCGCACAGGCCGGCCGGCGTCGGCATGGTCTGGCGACGCCCGGATCGACCTGGTGTCCAGAGTCATGGGATGTCTGATCTGTCGCGGCCCGACGTGGGCACAGGAGCCCTGTGGACAGTCCCGACTGCACGCCGCATGGGGATAAACCTGCAGGTCAGAGGCTTGCGCGACCTCCGGCTCGTTGATACGATCGAACACATGTTCGACTCGTCGCTCGCCGAGACCCCCGCCGCTGCCGCGGGCGTTCGGGGTGCTGCGGTCGCAACGATCGCACGCATCGAGGGCCTGGTAGCGGGCGCGCGCGGGTTGGGCGCTCCGTTGGCGGAGTCCCTCTCTTGGACAGGCGCTGAGCGCACCAGCGCGCTCCGTGCGCTGGACCTGCTCGCCGGCATCCTGGCGACCGCTCGCGCGGGACTTCTCGTGGCTGAGCAGCACGCTGAGACCTCCCTCCTCCCGGGCGACCGGGACTTCACCTCAGCCCGCGCGCGCGTGATGCGCAGCGGGCTCGGGGACGCGCGCCGCGAGGTCCGCCAGGCCGAGACCCTCGTCGCGCTCCCCGCGATGGCCGATGCGGTCGCGGCAGGGCGGGTGCCGCTCCCTCATGTCGACGCCCTCGCGCGGATCGCCGCGACCGGCGGAGACCAGGCGACCGTGACCTTGAGTCGGCCCGACGTCGCGGCGCGGCTGGTCGGCCTGGCACAGCGGCTCCCGGTCAAGGAGTTCTCCGCCTCGGCCGCGCGGCTCCTTGCCGCGGCTGACCCCGCAGCCCTCGAGCACAGCGCCGAGGCGCAGCACCGCGCGCGCTTCTTCGTCATGTCGCACCAGCCGGAGGGGACCTTTCTGCGCGGCCGTCTCGACCGTGTCGCGGCACAGACCCTGCAGATGGCACTCGCCTCGGTCCGCCAGGCACCCGATGAGGACCGCGACAAGCCGCAGGCCGACGCCGATGCGCTTGTCGCGTTGGCCGAGCGGGCCGTGTCCGGTATGGCCGGCGCGCGCCCTCGCCAGGTGTCCCCCTCCGGACGCGTGGTGGCCGACACCGAGCAGGATGCCGGCGACGCCCAGGTCTCAGGGGTCGCGAACCGGCCGACGGTGTCGGTGCTGGTCCCCGCCGAGACCTTTGGCGAGCTGCGCGAGGCCGAACGCCGGCGCTCCTCAGGTGAGGCTCCCGCCGCGCCGTGGCGGCCGGTGGAACCTGCGACCCTCGACAACGGCACTCCCCTGGCGATGTCCCGGCTCGCGCGGATCCTCTGCGACTGCGAGATCGGCCGCATCGTGATGTCGGCCGACAGTCTGCCGATCGATGTCGGTCGGACCCGACGGGTCTTCACCGCGGCACAGCGGCGTGCCGTCATCCTGCGCGACCGCGCCTGTGCGTGGAACGGCTGCGACGTCCCCGCCGCCTTCAGCGAGATCCACCACATCCGCTGGTGGGACCGGGACACCGGCCAGACGGACCTGGAGAACGGAGTGCTGCTGTGCAGTCACCACCACCACGTGGTCCATCAGCAGGACCTGACGATCACACGGCAGGGACGAGCCCGCCCCGGCGAGACCGGGCGCCCGATGATCGCCGAGCCCCTCCAGTACGTGTTCGAGCGACGCACCGGTGGGCTGGTGAACGCACCGCCCGATGGTGCGGATGAAGCAGCGTGAGCCGCGGTGCTGATCGCCGCTGCGGATCGGGGAGCACGTGCACCGAACCGCGTACGGCCCGGGTGGCCGGACGCTGAGCAGCAGCAGGTCCGCATGGCCGTCGTGCCGCGCGTGGCCCTCGGCCGTCGTGCCGCGCGTGGTGCTCTGCCGTCGTGCCGCGCGTTCTCCTCGATCCTGGGGACCACGAGCCAGCGCAGGCTGGGCGGCGGGTCGTCGCCTGCGAGGAACGCGCCGATCGCGACCCGCCCCGCGCGAGGGTTCAGCGGCGTCGGTCGAGCGCGCTCAAGCCTTGACGAGCGGCCGCAACGCCTCGCAGGCCATCGAGACGACCTCCGGCACGTGCCCGTTGGCGACGAGGTTGAACACGAATCCGTCCACTCCCGCGTCCAGCACCCTGGCCTTCACCTGCGCGGCGACGTCCTCGGGGGTGCCGACGAAGTGCCGGTCCGTGGCCATCCGCCGCGTGGCCTCGTCCATCGCGTCCAGGTCGACGCCGCGCGAGGCGAGCATCTGCCTGTGCATCCGACGGGCGGCGTCGCCGTCCTCGTCCACGATGACGAAGCCGAGGAAGCTGGTCTCGAGGGTCGAGCGGTCGCGGCCCTCCTCCTCGCACCGCGCGGCGAGCGCCTCGAGCTTGCGCGGCAGGTCAGAGGCGTCGCAGATCACGTTGAGATGGTCGGCGTGCCGGGCCGCGTAGCGGAAGGTCTTCTTCTCGCCGGCGCCCCCGATGAGCAGCGGTAGGTCGTCGCGCATCCGCGGCTCGTTCATCGCGCCCTCGGCCCGGTACCAGTCCCCGGTGAACGTCGGGCGCTCCCCGCGCAGCATCGGCAGCACGATCGCCAGCGCTTCCTCCAGGCGGTGGAACCGGTCGGTGAAGGTGCCGAACTCGAACCCCAGCTGCTGGTGCTCGAGCTCGAACCAGCCGGCTCCGAGACCCAGCACGGCCCGGCCGCCGCTCACCACGTCCAGCGTGGTGACCGCCTTGGCCAGCAGTGTCGGGTTGCGGTAGGTGTTGCCGGTCACCAGGGTCGACAGCTGCACGCGCTCGGTGGCCGTCGCCAGCGCCCCGAGCAGCGTGTAGGCCTCGAGCATCGGCTCGTCCGGTCGGCCGAGGCCGGGCAGCTGGTAGAAGTGGTCCATCACGAACACCGCGTCCGCGCCGGCAGCCTCCGCCTCGCGCGCCTGCCGGATCACGGTCGGCATGATCTCCGCAGGGTTGCGACCGGGGTAGGTGAAGTTCGGGATCTGGTAGCCGAGTCGAATGCCCATGGCCTCGAGGGTAGATCGGCTCGGCCGATGTCGCCCCCGGCACGCTGCCGCCCGTGGCCTGATCGGCGGCCGTCCCTGGACGAGACCCACCAGGGCACAGGACGACCGGGCGAACCGCGAACCACGAGCCTCAGCGCCGCTGCTCGCGCGGGAGCTCGCTCGGACCCACGTGCTCGTGGAGCCAGTCCACCAGGGGCTGGGCGTCGACGTAGAACGCCTCGAGGTGCGCACGAGCGGCGCCCGTGGCGAGCCAGCCCGGTGCGCCCCAGGAATGCCACGCGGCGAGCCCCTTGAACCGGAGCAGGTCCACGCGGGGGTGGTCGCGCGGGTACCCCCGCGGGGCGGTCGCCAGCCGCCCGTGCGCCATCAGGTCGCCGGGCAGCCGCGCGACGATGCCGGCGAGCGCGCCGCCGCGCACGTCGTCAGCCACCGCCTCGCGGTAGCGGGCGAGCTGGTCGCGGGCCATCTCCCACATCCCGGCGCCGGCAGCCAGGCCCTCGGCGCTCAGCTGGACGTAGCGGTCCTCGCCGACCCGCGCGCCGATGTGGGTCTTGTACGGGGTCTTGTCCGCGCTGAAGCGCACGTCGCGATAGGGCCGGAACGGCCGCCCGTCGCCCCATGCGGGACCGATCTCAGCAAGGAGTGCGTCCATCGGGGCCTTGACCGCCACCTCGTAGGTGCGCCTGTGGGCCAGCCAGTAGGTCTTGGTGTTGTCGGCCTCGAGGCCCTCGAAGAACGCGAGCGCCTCATCGCCGAAGCCCTGGAACGGCATGCGGCGAGGATACGGCGCCGGGTCGCCGTCGTCGCGTCGGCCTCCTCGGGACCGGTCGTCGATAGCATCCCGGGGTGAGGACGAGCCGGCCGGCGAACCCCGTCGTGGCGGCGGCGCTGGTCGCGGCCCTGGTGGGTGCCCTTATCGCGGCACAGAGCAGGGTCAACGCGGACCTGGCGGTCGCTGGCGCCGGGACGCTGATGGCCGGATGGCTCTCCTACGTCGGCACTCTCGTGACGATCGCGCTGGTCGTCCTCGCGCGCCGTCGCGTCGCGGCCACCGTGCGCACGATGCGGGACCGGGCCCGGTGGTGGTGGTTCGCGGTCGGGCTGTGCGGGGTCCCGATCGTCCTGGTGTCGGCCTACGGCGTGCCGATCGTCGGTGTGGCGGTCGCATCGGTGGGCGCGGTCGCCGGCCAGACCGTCGCCGGGCTGCTGCTCGACGCCCGCGGGGTCGGGACACCTGCCCGGCTTCCACTGACCGGAAGGCGGGCGCTGGCCGCGCTGACCGCGATCGGCGGCCTGGGTCTGGCGATGGCGGGCGGCTCGAGCGATGCGGGCGCCGGCCGGGCGATCGCGATCGCGGCGCTGTTCTTCGTCGCCGGGGCGACGCTCGCAGTGCAGAACGCCGGCAACGGCGCGGTGGCCCAGGCCTCCGGCGACCCGACGATCGCCGGGATAGCCTCCGCGACCGGGGGCACCGTGGCCATCTCGGTAGCGCTCGCCGCGGCGCTGGCCCTCGGCGCCCTCGACCGCGTCGCGCTTCCCCTCGACCCAGCAGCCTGGTACCTCTACCTCGGCGGCCCGCTGGGCGCGGCCATCGTCGTCGCCGCCGCGTGGGCCGTGCGCCACCTGGGCACCTTCGCCCTGACCCTGACCGTCGTCGGGGGCCAGCTGCTCGCGGCGATGCTGGTCGACCTGAGCCGCGGCCTCGGCGCTCCGTGGACCACGCTGGCGTCCATCGCCGCGATCGTGGCGGCCACCGTGCTGGGTGTCGCGCCGCGGCGGGAGTAGACCGTGCCGGGCACCGCCCACGGCGTCGTCGCGCCCCCCGCAGACGGCGCGGGGCACAGATCGAGATCAGCTCGGACCGTGGCTGGTCGGTCGGTCGGTCGCCGCCGCGGCCACCGACCACGAGGACCCGCCGTGGGCAGGAAGGGCCACGACGCGCAGCAGCATCGCGACCGACCAGACCACGTGGACCACCCCGACGGTCCCCGGGTGCTGGAACCACCACAGGGACAGCCCGTGCTCCGTGGTGAGCCGCTGCGCGAAGTTCGTCGCGAACGGCTGCCACAGCACGACCGCTGTCAGCAGCGCGGTCCACGGCACCATCCGCCTGGTCCCGAGCAGGTCGAGCACCAGGGCCGCCACCACGGCTCCGGCGGCGTAGTAGGCGAGATCCTGCGGGTCCAGCACCAACCGGACCGCGATCGCCACGAGCAGCACGCCCTCCCACCGACCGCGAAGCGCGGCGAGCATGCCGACCAGGGGCGCCCCGACCAGCTGCGCGAGCCGGCCCCAAGCGGGGATCACGTCACCCCGGTAGCCGAGGACCCACAACCCGGACGACGTGGCGACGGCGACGGGCGGGCTGAACGCCGCCAGCGCGCCGGGAACCAGCAGGAACGGTCCCCAGCCCGCCACCGTCGTCGCACCGGCCACCGTGGCGCCGGTCAGCATCCGGCGCAGCGGGAGCGCCAGCAGGATGGGCACGAACCCGACTGCCCATGGCTTGGCGAGCATCGCGCCGGCGAGCGCCATTCCGGCGAACGGGACCGTCCAGCCTGTCCCTCGATCCCGCAGCGCAAGACCCACCAGGCGGATCGCAAGCACCGCGAGCACGAGGGCGAGCGCGTCCTCCAGGTGCATCCACCGCACCGACAGATCCGTCCAGGACGGGGCGAGGACGAGACCGGCCAGCAGGAGCCGGAGCCGGCGCCGGACCGGCTCGCGGTCGAGCAGCGGGGCCAGCAGCCACAGCAGGAGCGGCGCCGCGGCCGTCATCAGCAGCTGGGCGGCGACCTTCTGGGCGCCGGGACCCCACGGTGCGGCCAGCTCGGTCACGACGAAGGCGAGCGGACCGATCTGCAGCTCCGGGTGCTCGGCGTACAGGTGCAGGCCCGAGCTGCCGAACAGGGCCTGCGCTCCCGTCGGCAGGAAGTGCCAGGACAGACCCGACAGCGGCCATCGGTTCCAGGCCCACCCTGCGGTCCAGAGCCAGATCGCCGACCAGGTCAGGACGGTGCCGAGCCGACCCTCGAGCAGGCGCGCGCGTGCAGGGACGAGGGCTGCGGCGGTGTGCACCCGCTGATCGTGCCGTACTCGGCCCGGCGCGTGGCACGAGCCAGGAGCTGGTGTCGGACCGGGATGCCACGATGGTCCGATGGAGATCTCACGCACGATCATCGTCCTCGATGCGGCCGACCTCGACGCCGTCAGCGCCTTCTGGGCGGGACTGCTGGGCGGCACCGTGGCGGCCGAGGACGACTGGCACACCGTCCGGGTCGACGGGCAGCCCCGGATCGGGGTGCAGCTCGCACCGAACCACGTACGGCCGAGCTGGCCCGACGGCGAGCAGCAGCAGATCCACCTGGACCTGTACGTCGCTGACATCCGCGCCGCGCACGAGGAGGCGACGGCACTCGGCGCGCCGCTGCTGCGGGCGGCGGACCTGGACGCCGCGGAGGGCTTCCAGGTCTACGCCGACCCGGCTGGTCATCCCTTCTGTCTCTGCTGGGGCTGACCGCCCGGTCACGCACGCCGCTGATCGCCGGCCCACCGAGAGGCCCGGGGCGAGCGACGTGGCATCCCGTCGGCAGAGCGCGGCGTTCCGCGGCGGCCCCTGGGCCAGACCGCCACGAGTAGCGTGTGCGGCGCTGGGCGCAGGGTCCACGAAGGCGAGGGAAGACGTGCTGCAGGCGGCCGGGTCGCTCGTGGCGCTCGCGATCCTCGTCGTCGCCGGCGTCCTCCTGACCCGGCGGGGGCTGCTCGGTGAGCGTGCCGTCCACGGGCTCAGGACCCTCATCACCCAGCTCACGTTGCCGCTGCTCCTCTTCCGTGCCTTCCTGCGGCTCGAGCCGGACGGCAGGAACGTCGTCCTCGCCCTGGGGGTCTTCGGGGCATGCGCCGTGATGGGTGCTCTCGGCGCGGTCCTGACCCGGGTCGCGCACCTGCCGGGCCCCGAGACGAGGCTGCTGTTCCAGGGCTTCGAGGCGGGGATGCTCGGCTACGCGTTCTTCGCGGCACTGCACGGGAGCGAGCGACTGCCTGCGTTCGCCGCCCTCGACATGGGCCAGGTCGTCTACGTGTTCACGGTGCTGATGGTGCAGATGAGCGTCCTGGAGCAGCGCCGCGTGCGGGAGGCGGCCGGGACCGGGCCGCTCCACGTCGACGGCGGTCCTGCGATCACGTTCCCGTGGCGGGACCTCGCAGCGTCGAAGGTGCTGTGGGCGATCTTCGCGGGAGTGAGCATCTCGCTCGTTGCACCGGGCGTCGCCGCGGGCCTCGCCGGGCCGGACGGGTTCGCGGCGGCGATCTTCGACACCATCGGCGGCCTGACGACGCCCCTCGTGTGCCTCGTGATCGGCGCCTCGCTCGCCGGTGGCATCCCGCGGGACCCGGCCATCGTGCGGATCGTCGCGCTGCGGACGACCCTCGGGCTGGGCCTCGGCCTGGCCGTCGGGCTCCTCCTCGTCCCGGCACTGGGCTTCTCCGACTGGTACACGAAGGCGGCGATCATGCTGTTCGTGCTGCCGGCGCCGTTCGTGATCCCCGTCTACTACAAGCGGAACGCCGCCTTCCTCAGCAGCGTGCTGACGCTGTCGACGGCGGTGTCCATGGTCGTCATCGCGGTGCTCGCCGTCCTCGGCGTCGCCTGAACCCGACGCCGACCGTCTCATCACGACTGCCGCACCTCACCCCCCGAGCAGAAGGTCGAGGGTGGTGAAGCCGTAGCCGGCGTCGCGGAGCCGCACGATGACATCCGGCAGCGCGTCGGCATCCAGCGTGCTGCCGTCCTCGGGGTGGGCACCGACGTGCATGAGGACGATCTCCCCGGGCCGCGCGGCGTCGAGCACCCGCGCGGCGACCTCGGCCGCCGTGCGCCCTGAACTGGTGCCCTGCCAGCCGAGGGTGTCCACCGTCCAGCGGACGGGCACCCACCCGGCAGCGTTCACCGCACGGATGTCCGCGTCGGTGCGGTCGCCGTACGGGAACCGGAACCACAGGGAGGTGGCCGCTCCGGCCGCGGCGAGGGAGGCCTGCGCGGTGGCCAGGTCGGCAGCGATCTGGGCGTTCGTCAGCGCCGGGTAGTGCGCGTGGGTGTCGCTGTGGTTGCCCACGAGGTGCCCGGCCGCAACGATCCTCGCCACGTCGGCCGGGTAGGTCCGGGCGAAGGCCCCGGTGACGAAGAACGTCGCGGACACGCCCGCGTCGGCGAGGGTGTGAATGATCGAGGCCACGCCGGCGTCGGACGCGCCGCAGTCGAACGTGAGGGCGACCACCCGGCGCTCCGTGGGCAGCACCGACCAGTCGACGCCCAGGAGTCGTGGCGGCAGAACGGCCGGGGCTGGGGGCGGGGTCGGGACGGCTGTCGCCGTCGGGGTCGGCGTCGGTGCCCGGGTCGGGAGCGCCGTCGTGGTCGGCGTCGGGGCGGCCGAGGCAGTGGGGAGCGGCGCGGGCGTGCTCGGCCACCCAGACGTCGTCGGGGACGCCGTTGCGCTGCTGGTCGCAGCGCCTGGCCCCGTGGTCGGGACGGGGACGGGCGCGGACGTCCCACAGCCCGCCACGGCGCCGAGCGCCATGAGGGTCGCAAGGCACCACCGGGGCGCCCGCCTCATGGCTCCATCGTCCCGCAGCACGTGTCCGTCAGCGAGCGACAGCTGTCCCGGGCCGTCGCGCGGCGCCCTCGTCGGACGCGTCGCGCAGAGGACGTGCAGCCCTCAGCCGGCGCGCCTGGCGAGCACTCCGCGGACGAAGGCCGCCTGACCCACATGCTGCAGGTCGTCACCGATCACGCTGACCAGCCGCACCCCGAGGCTCACCGGCGGGTCCCAGCGCTCGTCGACGATGCGGTCGAGGTCCGGCGGGTCGAGCGCCGAGACCAGCTCGAGCGTCCGCGCACAGACCGCGTCGTGGTAGTCGACGAGCATGCTGCCATCCCTCACCGCGACCGCGGCGACCTCCGCCGAGCCGTGCCGGTAGCCGGTGTCCGACGTCGGGAGCGGGAGCGCGAACCGCTCGGCCCAGCCCTGCGCCGTCCACACCTGCTCGACGGCAAACGCCTCGGCCAGGTGGTCGTCCTGGACCCGGGTCAGGTGCCAGACGAGCCAGGCGATCGAGTTCGCCTCCTCGTCGACCCGGGCGGACAGCTGCTCCGCCGTGAGGCCGCTGACCACGCGGTGCACCTCCTCGCGCACGCGCCCGAAATGATCGACCAACAGCTCCGCCACGTCCATGGTTGTCGCCTCTCCCTCGTCACCGTCACCTCACGGTAGCCGGGGGCCGAACGAGGCGACGACCGAGCCCTTGAGGCGACCGCGACCTCGTCGGGGAGGACATCGAGAAGACCGCGCATGGTGCGCCGGTAGTCGCTCAGCGCGTTCCTTCCTCGTTCGGTCATCGAGTACATGCTCTGGGGGCGGTTGTCGACGAACGCCTTGGTGACGCTGAGGTGTCCGGCATCCCCCAGCCGCTTGAGGTGGGCCCCCGCGTTCCCTGCCGACAGCCCCGTCTGCCGGACCAGGAAGACGAAGTCGGCCTCGTCGACGACGGCGAGACCGGCCATCAGCGCGAACCGAGCCGGCTCGTGGACGACCCGGTCGATCTCGTCGATCGCCAGGATCGGACGGCTCTTCCGGCCGGTCATCCGGCACGCACGAAGGGGCGCGCGCGGACGAACACGGACAGGAGGACCACGGCCGTGGCGGCGAGCACCGTACCGGCGCCGAGCAACGACCATCCCGGGTCGAGCGCGAGAGTCACGGCGAGGATGGCCGCGAGGGTCAGCACGAGTGCGTGCCCGTAGATACGGCGAAGCCCGAAGACCGCCGCCGCGAGGGCCGCGGCCACGGCCAGGAGGCCGACCGGGAGCCCGCGGCTCAGGTCGAGCCCGAGCGTGGGGGCAGACCCGGACCTCGCGACGAGGACCGCGACGAGTCCGAGGGCGAACTCCGCGCGATAGACGCGATCGTCAAGGGTTGGCGTCCTCATGTCCGGACCTCCGATCCGGGAACCTCTCACCTGTGAACCTTGCCTCCGCAGAGTGCTCTGCGCTACCGAATGCTCACGTTCGCGCCCGGTGCCCATCGGAGGCCCGCTCAGTCCCCGTTGCGCGCCGACCGCAGCCGCTTGGTCACCGACCGCTGCTTCTTGGCGGTCAGACGGCGCTCCTTGGATCCCTTCGTCGGCCGGGTCGCGCGACGCCGCTGGGCCGGGGGGCTGATCCCCGCGGCGACGAGAGCCGCCAGGCGACGTTCGGCGGCCGCCCGGTTGCGCAGCTGCTCGCGATGCTCGGACGCCGCGACGGTGAGGACGCCCGCCACCAGGCGCGCACCGAGACGCTCGACGAGCCGTTCGCGCTGGAGGTCGGTGAGCACGGCAGACGACGCGACGTCCCAGGAGAGCTCGACGCGCGAGTCCGTCGTGTTGACGCCCTGGCCACCCGGACCGGAGGAGCGCGAGAACCGGACCGCGAGCTCCGCGTGCGGGATCACGAGGGACGGTCCCACGCTGATGCCGGTCGCCATGCAGTCGATCGTGCCACGAGGGAAGGCCGCCGGCGCCGGGCACTGTGTCCGACCCCTTCGCTACGGTCTGCACATGGTGGCCGACTCGCTCCTCGCGTGGCTCGCCGACTCCGACCCGTCGCTGCGCTGGCAGGTCGAACGTGATCTCGCGGGCGAGTCGCCCGAGGTCTGGCAGGCGACGCGCGCGCGGATCGCGGCCGAGGGCTTCGGGGCGCGACTCCTCGCCCTGCAGGACCCGGACGGCCAGTGGGCAGGAGGCGCGTTCTTCCCCGCCGACTTCGACTTCGAGGGCCCGGAGGTGGCCGTCGGCGCCGGGCAGCCGTGGACGGCGACGACGTGGACGCTCTGCACGCTGCGGGACTGGGGCATGGATCCGTCCGTCCTGCGCGAGCGCCGCACGGCAGAGCTCCTCGCCGAGCACAGCCGCTGGGAGTACGAGGGTCTGCCGTACTGGGGCGGCGAGGTCGACTGCTGCATCAACTCCTGGACCCTGTCGAACGGGCTGTGGCTGGGGGCCGACGTCGCCGGCCTCGCCGACTGGTTCGTCGAGCACCGCCTGCCCGACGGCGGCTGGAACTGCGAGTGGGTCGAGGGCTCGACGCGGTCCTCGTTCCACTCGACGCTGAACGCCCTCAAGGGGCTGCTCGACCACGAGCTCGCGACGGGCGGCCGGGACGCGACGCGCGAGGCACGGCGCTCCGGCGAGGAGTACCTGCTGAAGCGCCACCTCTTCCGCCGGCTCTCGACCGGTGAAGCGGTGGCTCCCTGGGTCGACAGGTTCACCTACCCGGCCCGTTCGTACTACAGCGTGCTCAACGCCGCCGAGTACTTCCGGCAGGCCTCGCTGCACGACGGCACGGCGCCGGACCCCCGGATGGCCGAGGCGATCGAGATGATCCGCACCCAGCGACAGCCCGACGGCACCTGGCTCCAGGCACGACGGCACCCCGGGCGCGTCTGGTTCGAGATCGACGTGCCGACCGGTGAGTCCTCGCCGTGGCTGACGCTCCTCGGCACGCGCGTGCTGGAGTGGTGGGACGGCACCGCGCCGTCGGCACCCGGCAGGCACGCTCCGTGACCCGCACCGAGGGCTAAGGTGAGGACGAAGGCCGTCATCCCTCTCGCCGGGGGTGGCGGTCCTTCGTCGTCCGCGAGCCGGAGTTCCCCCATTCGGTCCAGTCCCACGATCGTCGCGGAGGGCTAGCCTTCGCTCATGCCCGCGACCCCGTCGCTCTCACAGCTGAGGGCGCACCTGTCCGCCCTCCTCCCGTCGAAGCAGGCATCCGCGACACCGGCGGTGCCCGCCGAGGTGGTCGTCACCGCGGACGACCCTGAGACGTTGGCCACGACCCTGGAGATCCTCTCCGATCCGGCCGATGCCGCGGCGCCACCGGAGATCCACTCGGGTACCCCAGTGGCAGGTGCACGGCTCCCGCGTCGCTGAGGCGCAGGCGGGCGGTCGGGTACGTAGCGCGGTCGCCGACCGGCGGAGGCCGGTGCCGGGCACGTAGCGCGGTCGCCGGAGACCGGAGCCGGGCCGGGGGCTGCGTCAGTCGGCGGCGGCCATCCGTTCCCGGACGAGTGCGACGATCCGGCCGATGTTCAGGGTCCAGCCGACACCGAAGACATGCGGACTGAAGACCGTCTCCGCCTCCGGGTCCCAGACCCGCTCGCGGAACCGTTCGACGGTGGGCGGACGGAACTCGTAGGGGACCACGCCGGCGACCGTGCCGTGCCAGGTCCTCTCCTCTGCTGGGAGGCGCAACTCCTTCACGACGGCCGCGACGCCGAGCCCCAGGGCGACCAGTCGGACGAACGACGAGAAACCGTCGCCCTTCCGGCGGCCCCGCGTGCCGTTCCCGCGCTGCGATCCCATCTCGTTCTCCTTGCGTCCGGTGTACGTCCATCGTGCACCTTCCGGGCCGCGGGGTCATCTGGGCCGGGACGTGGCACCAGTCGGGCCTGGGGCGTCGCAGGGGCGCGGGCCTCGCACGGGCGCCGGGCGCCGGGCGTCACGCTCGTGCGGGGCGCCGCGGGCGCGGGCGCGGGGCCACTGGACGACGGCCGCGGCGCCGCGGCGCCGCGGGGTCCGGGTCGACGAGGTGTGGGCTAGGGAGCCGCGCCCGTGGCGAGGTCCGCTGGTGCTTCCATCGCCACGACGGGGCGACGTGAGCGCTTCGCCTCGTACATCGCGACATCCGCCGCACGGAGCAGGCTCTCGGCCGTCCGCTCCGGATCGCCCGTCGTGACCGCACCCACGCTCGCCGCCGCGTCGACCGTGCCCTCGGTGAGAGTGATCGGCTGACGCAGGACGGCATCGATCCGGCGGACCAGCTCCCGGTCGTCCTCGGCGAGGTCCTCGACGAGGATGGCGAACTCGTCACCGCCGAGCCGCGCCACCACGTCGTGGTCGCGGACACAGCCCCGGAGACGACGGCTGACGGCGCGAAGCACCGCGTCGCCCGCCGCATGGCCGAATCGGTCGTTGACCGACTTGAACGAGTCCAGGTCGATGACCATCAGCGTGAGGCGACCGGGCCGGGCCGCAAGGCGGGCGAGCGCCTCGTCGAGGAACGTGCCGAGCAGTGCGCGGTTGCCCAGTCCGGTGAGAGGGTCGTGGGTGGCCTCGTGCCGTAGCGCGACGGCGAGCCGATCGCGCTCGCCGAGGAGCTGGTGCAGCTCGTCGACCTTCGCGTCGAGCTCGTCGACGAGCCGCCCGTTGTCGACGATGACGATGACCTGTCGGACGGCCACGAGGACCGCGCTGATCAGCGCCCCCACCACGACCGCCCAGTGCTGCACACCGGACACCTGGATCACGAGCACCCGGACGAGCAGCGTGAAGGTCGCCACCAGTGCCACGTAGGGCAGGAGGGCGACGATCGAACGTCGCACGGCGGGCGAACGCGGCTCCCTCGTCCGAGGCCGGGCCCGCTGCACGCTCGCGGCGACCAGGAGGAGGGCACTGGCGACGACCGTCATGCCCAGGTTCCACGCCACGCGACCCTCGCGCGTGAGGATCGGCGCACCCGCCTGAGCCCCGGCCTCGAGCGTCGTGGCGACGACGATCACGCCGGCCGCGAGCCGGGACATCGGCGGGTTCGACGATCGGGAGATGCTGACGACACCGAGCACCACCGAGAGGAACAGCCCCGGTCCGATGAGCACGCCGAGCCAGGTCAGGAGCGAGGCGCTCCCGGCCGAGGGAAGCGTCAGGTACGCGCCGAACACCGTGGCCGCGATCATCACGATCGCGACGTCGAGGGCCAGCCGCGCCCGAGGTCGGCGAGGCCGGTGGCCGATCACAGGGGTGAGCAGGAGCACCGCACCGAGCGGGATGACGGTCCCGACCAGGACGAGCGCACTCTGCACCGGCCCGCCGAGGCCGATCGCGATGTCGACCGGACCACGCGCGAGAAGGTCGAGCTGGACGAGATCGCCGACCGCGTACAGGAGTCCCGCGGCCGCGATGCCGCCCCAGACCCACCGTGGGGCACGCGCCGTCGCACCCCTGGCGACGAGGCTGGCGGTGACCAGGAGGCCGATGTGCGTCACGGCGAGCATCGCCCAGCAGATGGCCAGCTGCTGCTGGAGGGCGCCGAGGTCCGCGCCGAAGACGAGGGCCGCAGCCATCGCGACGACGACGGCGACGGCGAACGACGGCGAGCGCACCAGGGCCAGCACGATGCCCCGCACCGCACCGTTGCTCGTGTGCGTGCTGCGCACCGCACCCTCCGTTCGCGTTCTCGCGACCCCGTGTGGACCGTCGCCGCTCGATCCTCCATCGGCAAGGACGCTAAGGGAATGAAGATCGGGAGGCAAAGAAGTCCGACGGCGACGCGGGCCAGGACAGCAGGGGCGACCCCGGCGCTGCCGTGAGCCAGCGCGCACCGGCGTCGGACCACTCCCTCTGACGAGCGGCCCCCGGCGTGGGGGGCAGGAGATGGGACGCATCGTCTGGCCGGTGCAGGTCTCGGCGGACGACTTCCTCGAGGGCGAGGACGGCGACCTGAGCCGGCACCGGGTCGACGAGGAGCTGCACGACACGTCAACGCGACGCTCGCGCCGATGGACGCGTTCCTCGACGGCCGGGTGACCTACGAGCTGATGGCGCGGCTCTGGCCGACCGCCGACCGCGACCCCGCTGGACCTCATCGCCTCGCAGCGCTTCGGCAACGGCGTCGTCCTGCTGAGGTACGCGATCGCTAGGCCGTGGGCCGCCGGCGCGAGGCCACGGGCGTCCGTGGTCGGCAGGCGACGCCACCGGGTCGAGGGGGCCCGTAGCCTGACGGTGTGCAGTGCCCCCATCTCGATGCGAACCGGTGCCGCTCGTGCACCCTGATGGGGGTGCCGTACCCCGCGCAGGTCGCCGACAAGCTGCACCGCGCCCAGACGCTGCTCGGCGGGCCCGAGTCGATCGACTGGCTGCCGCCGTTCAGCGGCCCGGAGTCGGGTTTCCGCAACAAGGCGAAGATGGTCGTCACCGGCACGGCGGACGAACCCGTACTCGGGATCCTCGGTCCGCACGGCACCGGGGTCGACCTACGCGACTGCGGGCTGCACTCCCCCGGGCTCCAGGACGCCCTTCCGGTGCTCGCCCGGTTCGTCGCGCTCGCGCGACTGGAGCCGTACGACGTGGCGCGGCGGACCGGCGAGCTGAAGTACCTGCTCGTCACCGAGTCCCCCGACCAGGAGCTGATGGTCCGGCTCGTCCTGCGCTCGACGGAGGCGCTGGCGCGGATCCGCAAGCACCTGCCGTGGTTGCGCGAGACGCTGCCGCGCGCACAGGTCGTCACGGTGAACCTGCAGCCGGAGCACAAGGCCGTCCTCGAGGGCGAGCAGGAGATCGTGCTCACCGAGGCCGACACCCTGCCGATGCGGCTCAACGACGTCGTCCTGCACCTGCGCCCGCAGAGCTTCTTCCAGACGAACACCGCCGTGGCTGCCGCGTTGTACCGGCAGGTCCGCGCCTGGGTGGACGAGCTCGCGCCCGCCTCGCTGTGGGACCTGTACTGCGGCGTCGGCGGCTTCGCCCTGCACTGCGCGGCACCGGGGAGGCAGGTCCTCGGAATCGAGAGCAGCACCGAGGCGGTCGCGAGCGCGCGGCTCAGTGCCGCGACGACTGCGGCCACGCTGCGGTTCGAGGTCGGCGACGCCACCGCAGCGGTGCTCACCGAGCGCGACACCCCCGAGGTGATCATCGTGAACCCGCCGCGGCGGGGGATCGGCGCGGAGCTCGCCGGGTGGCTCGAGGGATCGGCTGCCCGGGCCGTCGTGTACTCCAGCTGCAACGTCGAGTCGCTCGCGCGGGACCTCGCGCTGATGCCGTCCTGGCGCGTGCGGCGCGCCCAGGTGCTCGACATGTTCCCGCAGACGACGCACGACGAGGTCCTCACCCTCCTCACGCGGGACTGACCCCGACAGGTGCCCTCGACTTGGCACGGCCGCTTCATCGTCCTATGTTTGTACTGACCGGTCAGTTCAATGAACCGAGGACGCGATGACTGCCTTGCCCACCACCCACGAGGAGAGCGCTGCGCGGACCGCGCCGGCCGAGCCCGCCGTCGCACCCCCGGTGGTCCGGGCACGCGACCTCGTGCTGCACGGCGGCCGCGGCGCCGTCTACGGACCGGTCGACCTCGAGGTCCACCGCGGCGAGCTCGCGATCATGCACGGACCGCAGGGCGGCGGGCGGTCGAGCCTGCTCCTGACCCTGGCCGGGCGGATGGTCCCGGACCGGGGCAGCGACCTGACCGTCCTGGGCCACTCCCTGCCCGCCGAGCGGCGCGCCGTGCAGCGCAGGGCCGCGCTCGCCGGGTTCACCGGGATCGACGACCTCGACGACTCGGTGACCGTCGGTGCCCTGCTGCGCGAACGCCTGACGTGGCTGAGCCCCTGGCATCGCCGCGTGCCCGTCGTGCCTCAGCACGATGTGGAGCGCCACCTCGGTCCCGTCTTCGGCCCCCGGCCGTTGCCGCGTGTCGACAGCGTCGTCTGGGACCTCGACGAGGTCGACGTCATGCTCCTGCGCCTGGGTCTGGCGATGCTGCAGCGGCCCGCACTGCTCGTGGTGGACGACGTCGACCAGGTGCATGACAGCGCCCGGCGTCAGTTCGTCTGGTCGCGACTGGAGGCGCTCACCGCAGCGGGCACGACCGTCATCGCCTCGACGGCCTCGCTCGACGAGGTCTCCCGTCTCCGCTGGCAGCGCGAGCCACGCCAGATCTTCCTCGCGACCGGGCCGCACGCCCGCCAGGCCGTCTGACGACGCGGCGCCGGACGCGGCCTCCCAGCGCTGCGCACCCGCCCCGCTCTCCGCTCCCGCCCCATCGCTCCGACCCGAACGGGACCCCATGTCTGCCCTGACCTCGACCGGCACCGAGCTGCGCCGCTTCCGGCGTGGAGTGCTGCCCAAGATCGCCATCGTCGCGCTCATCCTCATCCCCCTGCTGTACGGGGCGCTGTACCTGTGGGCGTTCTGGGACCCGACCGGACGCATGGAGCGGCTTCCCGTCGCCCTCGTCGACTCCGACCGCCCGGTCACGCTCGCCGACGGGACGGTGCTCAGCGCAGGCAAGGACGTCACCACGACGCTGCTCGACCAGGCCGATCTCCATTGGGTGAGCACCGACGCCGCGACCGCCCAGCAGGGCGTGAAGGACGGCACGTACTACTTCGCGCTGTCGATCCCCACGACCTTCTCGAGCGACATCGCCTCCGCCGAGGGCGCCAGCCCGAGGCGTGCCCGGCTCGACGTCACCTACAACGACGCCAACTCGTTCCTCGCCAGCACCCTGGGGCACAGCGCGATGGTCCAGGTCGACGACGCCGTCCGGGCCACGATCGGCGACACGTCCGTCGGCAAGGTCCTCGTCGGACTCGGCTCGGCGCGAGACGGCTTCGCGACGGCATCCGATGGCGCCCTCACCCTCGCCGCGGCGGGCGGGGAGCTCGCCGCCGGTGCCGGGCAGGTCGCCGACGGCGTCGACGCCACGCACGAGGGAGCGACGCAGCTCGCCGCCGGCGCGGCGAGCGCCAGGTCGGGCGCGACGCAGCTCGCGATCGGTGCGCACCGCGCCGCAGCGGGCGCCACCTCGCTCTCGGCGGGCGCGGCGAGCCTTGCCGCGAACCTCCAGAAGGCCGAGGCCGGCTCGACGAGCCTCGCGACCGGAGCGGCCGGCGTCTCGTCCGGCACCGCGACGCTGGCCACGAACCTGCGGACGGCCAGGGCCGCGGGCGCGCAGCTCGACACCGGAGCCGCGCAGCTGGCCGCCGGGGTCTCGACGGCCGTGAACCAGATCAGCACGATGACCGCGACGCTCAGCGGCGCCGCACCGGCGCTGACCGACGCGCTGAGCTACCTCGACGAGAGATACCGGTCCGGCGACCTGACCGCTGCGACCCCGCTCACCGAGCTCTCCGCGGTGGCCACCGGTCTGGCCTCGCTCGACCCCGCCACGACGGCCACCCAGCTGAGCGACCTCGAGACGGGTGCCACCGCCCTGGCCTCCGGCGCCTCCCACCTCGACGTGGCCGTCGGCCGACTGAGTGACGGAGCCGACCAGCTCGCGACCGGAGCAGCGGCCGTCGCCTCCGGCGCCTCAGAGCTCGACCCTGCCGTCAGCCGGCTCAGCGCCGGGGCGGACCGGCTCGCGAACGGCGCGGGCAGCCTCATCAGCGGCACCTCGGCGTTGGCGGCCGGTGCGGAGCGGCTGTCGGCTGGCACCACGCAGCTCGCCTCGGGGACCGCCGAGCTCGCCACCAGGACGGGCCTGCTCGCCGACGGCGCCCACTCGGTGGCCGACGGCGCCGGACGGCTCACCACCGGCGCCGGGACCCTCGCCGACGGGTTGACCGCCGGCGCAGCCGCCATCCCCGACGACTCCGCCGCGCTGCGCACCACCCGCGCCGACGTCCTCGCGACACCGGTGACGCTCGACGAGTCGCACCTGACGAAGGCCCAGGGCTTCGGCGAGGGCTTCGCGCCCTTCTTCATCCCCCTCGCCCTCTTCGTGGGCTCGCTGATCACCTGGCTGCTCTTCCGGCCGCTCCCGTCGCGTGCGCTCGCCACCCCCGCGTCCGGTCTGCGGGCGACGCTCGCGGGGTTCCTGCCCGCCGGAGTCGTCGGGGTCGCCCAGGTGGCCGTGATGCTGACGGTGATCCACGTCGGCGTCGGGCTGCAGATGTCGAGCGTCCTGGGAACGATCGGCTTCACGCTCCTCGTGGCGACGACCTTCCTCGCCCTTCAGCAGATGCTCATCGCGCTGCTCGGCCCGGCGGCGGGCAAGGTCGCGATCCTCGCGCTGCTGATGCTCCAGCTCGCGTCCTCGGGCGGGACCTACCCCGTGGAGACGACCCCGGCGTTCTTCCGGGCCGTCCACGCCCTCCTGCCGATGAGCTACGCCGTCACCGGGCTGCGCGAGGTGATCACTGGCGGGATCGACGGGCGGTTGTGGTCCTCGGTGGCCGTGCTCGGGGCGATCGTCCTCGGTTCGCTCGCGGTCACGTCCTGGCGGGCCGCCCGGATGCGGACCTGGACCCTCGACCGGCTCCACCCGGCACTGTCGATCTGAGAGGCTGAGCAGATGAGCCCGGCGAGCGGAACCACCACGGCAGGCGGGACCCGACGCCACATCATCGACGCGGCCGTCGGGCTGATCGCCGACCGCGGTTTCTCCGCGACCTCGGTCGACGAGATCGCCGAGGCCGCCGGGGTGGCGAAGGGCTCGGTCTACTACAACTTCGGCTCCAAGACCGAGCTGTTCACCGACATCCTCACCGAGGGGATCACCCGCCTCACCGACGGCCTGCGTGCGGCCCTCGCCCGCGAGCCCGCCCGTCCGGCGGTCGAGACCCTGGTGGCCGAGCTGCTCCGGCAGATCCACGACCACCCGGCGTTCGCGAAGGTCGTGGCGGCCGAGGTGTTCCGGACCGGTCGCGACTGGCAGGCCTCGATCCGGCTGCTGCACGACGAGGCGATCCGGGTCTTCGCCGACGGGGTGCTCGCCACGCGCCCGGGGACGGCGCCCCGCGACGCGGAGATCATGGGCAGCGCCGTCTTCGGCGCCACGCTCGTGGCGGGCCTCGAGTGGCTCGCCTTCCAGCCGGACCGCAGCCTGGAGGACGTGCTTCCTGCCCTCGTGCGCGCGGTGGGGCACTCAGACACCTGAGCCCGGGGCCCCGGGCCGGACCGGGACGTGCCGGTCAGGACGACTCGCCGGCACCGCCCCGCTCAGCCGGGACCGAGCCCGTCCGACGCCTCACTGAGGAAGGCTCGCAGCGCCTCGTTCCGCTCGACGGCGATCGCCTCCCGGTAGGCGGCCCTGGCCGCCGCGTCCTCGCCGGCCAGCCGCAGCAGGTGCGCCCGGACGGCACTCACGTCGCCACGAAGCACCGCACCCGCCTCGAGGTCGTCGAGCACGGCCAGGCCTGCGAGGGGACCACGGTCGTAGGCGACCGCCACCGCCCTGGCGAGCTGCGCGGCCGGTGCCGGCCACTGCGCGACGAGGCCGTCGTACAGGAGCCGGACCGCCGCCCAGTCCGTCAGCTCCCACGACGGGGCCTGGGCATGCAGACCCTCGATCCCCGCCTGCAGGGCGAAGCGACCGCCGCCGGGGAGCGCGAACGTCGCATGCCGCAGCCCCTCGGTGACCAGCCGGGAGTCCCACTGCGAGCGGTCGGCGTCGGAAAGGGGAACGGGGGCCAGCCCGGGACCGGCGCGACCGGGCGCTCGCGCCTCGCTGAGCAGGACGAGTGCGAGCAGCCCGGCGACCTCGCGGTCCTCCGGGACGAACCGGCGCAGCGCCCTGGCCAGCGCGAGGGCCAGCTCCGTGAGCTCGACGCGCCGGACGAGGCTCCCGCCGGGCGAGGTGTGGCCGAGGGTGAACAGCGCGTGGACGACCTCGAGGGCGTCCGGGACGCGCCCGCGGTGGTCCTCGGCCGCGAGCCCGCCCGGCGAGAGCTGCTCGACCTGCCGCTTGGCCCTGGTGAGCCGCGCACTCATCGCGGCACGCTCGACCAGCAGGACATCCGCGACCTCATCGGTCGGCACGCCGAGGGCGAAGCGCAGGGCGAGTGCGAGCCGCGTCGCGGGCGCGATGCCAGGGTGGCAGGCCACCAGGACGAGCTCGAGCCGGTCGTCACCGCCCGGGGGCTCGGGCTCCGGCTCGACGACCCCCTCGTCGCGCAGGGCGAGCACCGGGAGCCGGGCCCGCAGAACGGCATCACGGCGCGCCTGGTCGATCGCGATCCGCTTCGCCGTGGTGGTCAACCACGCCGCGGGGTTCACCAGGAGCTGCCTCTCCCGCGCGGTCAAGGCCCGTACGCAGGCCTCCTGGAGACAGTCCTCCGCCAACGCCGGGCTGCCCGTGAACCGCAGGAGCGCAGCGAGAAGGTGCGGCCACTGCGACCGCACCGTCTCGGTGAGCGGATCCGACGTCACGGCGTGGGCATCACGGGGGTGACCTCCACCCAGCCTCCCGTGGGGCACTGGGCAGCGAGGGCCAGCGCCTGGTCGCGGTCGGCGACCTCGATCTTGTAGAAGCCCGAGACGACCTCCTTGACCTCGGGGAAAGGCCCGTCGGTGAAGACCGCCGCATGCGACCCGTCAGCCGGAGTGATACGCGTCGTCGTCCGTGGCGGCATGAGCGCGTCGCCACCGATGATCTTGGCACCGGCCGCCTCGACGGCCGCGGCGAAGGCCCCGTGCGCCGCCATCGCCGATGCCCAGTCCTCCTGGGTCGCGGTGCTCGGGTCCCACTCGGGCTCGAGGATGAGGATGACGTACTGCTCGGTCATGGCGATCTCCTTCGCGAGGGCGGCCGGGCCGTGCGTCCGGCTCTGTCCCTCCTTCGACGAACGACGGGTCGGGATTTCGACAACCGGTCCTCATCCTTCTCCGACCCGGCGCGAGGGTCGAGGCCCGCGCCGCCGGCTCACGCCTCGTCGCCGGCCCGTCGGCGCGCGGCCCGGCCGTCGCCCGCCAGCGCGAGGACCACCGCCAGTCCCTCCTCGCTCCCCGGCCAGTGCCGGCGCACGGCCTCGGGCCCGGCGACCCGCAGGACCGAGCGCAGGACGAGCGTCACCAGGATGAGGTCGTCGGCCCAGCCGAGGACGGGGATGACGTCGGGGACGAGGTCGATGGGCAGCGCGAGGTAGACCAGCAGCAGCGAGAGCCGGATCCGGAGCCCGCGCGGGAGGCCGCGGTCACGGGCGAGCCGGGGCAGCAGTCGGAGCAGGTCGGGAAGGAGCCGAAGGGAGTCGACCAGGGTCGCTCGCCCGGGTGCGATCACCAGGAGTGCGAGCAGCCCCACGAGCCAGAGCAGGAGCAGACCGGCCGCGACGCCGAGCGCCCAGGCGGCCGCCGGATGATCTGCCACGTCAGCCCGCTCGCCGTCGGGGAGCCAGGTGCGCGGCCGGATGGTGCCTCGCGTCGCGGGGCGGTGCATGGCAAGGCGGCGCATCGCCGGGGCCGGCACCCCCCTGCCACGCCGGACCGACCGCACCGTTCATCTGCCCATGCTCGCACCACCGATGCCCGTGCCCCGCAGCGCTCGGCGCTGCGGGGCACGGGAGGATCGGCAGAGCTCAGGCGCCGTCGACCACCAGAGTGCTGCGGACCGGGGTCCGGTTGGTGAACAGGTCGAGCACCGGGCAGTGCTCCTCGACCGCGCGCTGGAGGTCGGCGTAGCGCTCGGCGGTCTCGGGTCCAGAGAGCCGGGCCTCGACGCGGATCTCGGAGAAGCCGGGACGCACCGCGGCGTCGAGCCCGAAGAAGCCACGCACGTCGAGGTCGCCGACGGCCGAGAGCTCGATCGTGTCGACCTGGATGCCGAGGTGGGCCGCCCAGAAGCGGTAGGTCACGACCTGGCAGCCGAGCAGGGACCCGAGGGCGTACTCGACCGGGTTGGTGTGCTCGTCGTCGCCGCCGAGCGTCGGGGGCTCGTCGACCGAGAAGGTGTGCCGACGCGAGGTGACCTCGGTGGCGACCTTCCCGACGCCACGACCGGTCGCGGTGAAGTGGACCTGGGCGCGTGCGGGCTCGGCGCCGACGGCCTCCGCGGTGGCGGCGAGGATGCCGATCAGCGAGGCATCACGATCGGCGTCGGTCAAGGGGGTGGTGAGCGTGGACATGGCGGTTCTCCTGAAGGGGTGCGCGGGTGGGGGTCCGTCCTGGACGCGCGCCGACCGGCCGGGCACCGGTGGTGCCGTGGCGGGTGGGGAGGACCGTCGCGAACCCCGTGGCGGGGTCGATCGGCTGTCCCGGGTGGGGCGCGCGCCCTAGAGCATTCGCGCAGCGACGCACGGCACGCCGGCCGTCGCGGGGACCTGCACGCAAGGCACAGCGGCTGCGGGTGCAGCGGCCGATGCCCGGGTCGAGGTCATGGGAGGAGCATGACCAGTCCGCGTGCCGATGGACAGTCCCGGTCCGCATCGTGAGAAATCCTCACCGGCCCGGCCCGAGCGCGTCGGCGCAGGAAAGGAGATCGGCCGCGGCGAGCCGAGCTCAGCGAGCCGGACTCAGCGAGCCGAGCGCAGCTCCATGGTGAGCGGGCACTGGAACGGGTCGCGCGCCGCGAGCCCGACCTCGTTGAGGTAGCGGATGACGATCCCGTAGCTCGCGAGCAGGCTCGTCTCGGTGTAGCGAATCCCGCGGCTCGCGCAGAACTCGCGGACGATCGGCTGCACGCGGCGCAGGTTCGGGCGCGCCATGCTCGGGAAGAGGTGGTGCTCGACCTGGTAGTTGAGCCCACCCATGAACCAGTCGGTCAACCTGCCGCCGCGGACGTTGCGGCTCATCAGGACCTGACGGCTGAGGAAGTCGATGCGCGAGTCGCGCGGCACGATCGGCATGCCCTTGTGGTTCGGGGCGAAGACCGCGCCCATGTAGAGCCCGAAGAGTCCGAGCTGGACCGCGAGGAAGGCGAACGCCATGCCGACCGGGAGCATGAGGAACACGGCCGCGAGATACCCACCGAGACGAAGCGTCACGAAGGCCATCTCGACCGGGCGGCGCTTGACCGGACCGCGCCCGAAGATCGTCCGCACCCCGGAGACGTGCAGGTTGAGGCCCTCGAGCAGCAGCGCGGGGAAGAAGAGCCACCCCTGGCGCTGGGAGAGCCATGCCTTGACACCCGTCCGCGCGACGCGACCGTCGGTGTGGAAGACGATGACCTCGCCACTGATGTCAGGGTCGTAGCCGATCTGGTTCGGCTTGGCGTGGTGCTTGCTGTGCTTGTGCTGCCACCAGCCGTAGCTCATGCCGGCGAACAGGTTCGCGAGCACGAGACTCGCCCAGTCGTTCCACCGGCCCGAGCTGAAGATCTGCCGGTGCGCGGCGTCGTGCCCGAGGAACATCACCTGACCGAGAACGACGGAGAGCCCGGCGGCGAGCGCGAGCTGCCACCAGGAGTGGCCGATCAGCACGAACGCGACGCCCATCGCGACGAGCGTCCCCGTGAGCACCCCGAACCGCGTCCAGTACCAGCCCTGACGCCGCCGCATCAGACCGGCGTCGGAGACCGTCCTGGTCAGCACGGTGAACTCGCTGACCTGCCGTTCGCGCGGCGCGAGGTCGACACCGGCCGTCTCGTCGGCAGACCAGGGGGTGGAGGAGGGAGGGGACGCTGCAGCGACCATCGACACATTCCGTTCATTCGGAGGGTGACGCAGTGCCGCGGCAACACATCATTACCTACGCAACCGTAACCTGCAATCGTCCCCCTGTCTCTAGCAGGCTCCGCATCGAGCGCCGCGCACGCTCCGTCACCGCCAGGCACGCGCTCCGCCACGCCCCCGCGCACGGCCCCGCACAAGCTCGGCACCGTGACCCCTGTGCAGGACGCGGAGGCGTCGGGTAACATTCCTGGCAACGTTGCAGTGTTTCTTGCGTTTGAGTGCCCCGGAGTACCGGTAGCCCCTTCTCTTGCCAGAGCAGACGAACGAACGTGTAACGATCGGTGGCGAGTCGCGCCATCGGTTGACTGCTCTGGAAGGAGCACCATGACTACTGGAACCGTGAAGTGGTTCAACGCTGAAAAGGGCTTCGGCTTCATCGCCCCCGACGACGGCGGCGCCGACGTCTTCGCCCACTACTCCGCGATCGCGTCCTCCGGGTACCGCTCGCTCGACGAGAACCAGAAGGTCGAGTTCGAGGTCACGCAGGGCCCCAAGGGCCCCCAGGCCTCGAACATCCGCCCGCTCTGATCTTCCGCACCGTGCCCGGCAACTGACCGAGCACACCGCGCACACGAGAGGCCTCACCCTTCGGGGTGGGGCCTCTCGTTCGTCTGGGGACGGGTCGCCCGTCCGGCCGGGGGGCCAGGTCCGTCCACGGCCGTCCACCCGACGCGGAACGGCCCGCCCGTGTCTGCGGCGGAGCACGGGAGGCTAGCTGCCGCCGCGTGGAGCACCGACGAAGAGCGCGGGCACCTGGTCGGCGGCGAGCGGCCGACTGAGGTAGAACCCCTGGGCGATGTCACAGCCGGCGCGCGCCACCCCGTGCAGCTGAGCAGCCGTCTCGATGCCCTCGACCACGGTCGTGGCCCCGATGGCCCGGGCGAGGTCGACCACGAACCCGATCATCGCCTCGTCGCCCGGCAGCCGCGAGGTGAAGGATCGATCGATCTTCAACGTGTCGACGGGTAGGTCACGCAGGTAGGCGAGCGAGCTGTAGCCCGTGCCGAAGTCGTCGACCGCGAGCGTCACCCCGAGCTCCCGCAGCTCGCGCAGGCGTCGGATGCTCCCCTCGATGTCCGCCATCAGGACGGACTCGGTGATCTCGAGCTGCACGGCCGACGGCGGGATGCCCACCTCGGAGAGGATCGCGCCGAGACGACCGACGGCGTGCGGGTCGGCGAGCTGGCGGGCCGAGAGGTTCACCGCGACCGTCAGTGGGCGGTCGAGCAGCCGCCGCCAGCCGACCACGGCCTCGCACGCCTGCCGCAGGACCTGCTCGCCGAGCACGCCGATGAGACCGGCATCCTCTGCTGTGGGGATGAAGACCGCAGGTGAGATGTCCCCCTCCGGACCTCGCCAACGCGCCAGGGCCTCGAAGCCGACGATCTGCGAGGAGTCCGCCGCGAGCGCCTCGGCGGCTCGGCTCCGGCGCCCACCGCCGACGGATTCGGCCGAGCGGATGTCGTCCAGCCGGTAGACCGGCTGGAACGCGACCCGGATCTGGTCGGCGTCGACCGCGCGGCGCAGCGAGGCACGGAACTCCAGGCCCTCGTTCGTGGACGGTCGCAACCCGACGTCGAACACGGCCACCTGGTCGCGACCGGCGTCCTTCGCCCGCGTCAGTGCCGCGTCCGCGTCCCGGAGGAGCCCCACGGGATCGCCGTCCGCACCGCCGGCGACCGCGACCCCGACCGACATGGTCGACGTGATCCACTCGTCCCCCACGAGCAGGGGGCGACGGCTCGCGACGCAGATCCGCTCCCCCAGCAGCCTGGCCTGAGGGGCGCTCAGCCCTGGTGCGAGGACCGCGAACTCGTCGCCGCCGAGTCGGGCAACGGTGTCCTGCGGCCGCACGAGGGCACCGAGCCGGATCGCGGTCGCGCGAAGCAGCTCATCGCCCGCCTCGTGCCCTCGTGAGTCGTTGACCACCTTGAACCGGTCGACGCCACCGAAGAGCACCGCGACGCTCTGGCCAGCGCGACGCGCCTGGGCGAGCGCCTCCGTGAGCCGGTCAGCGAGCAGCGCGCGGTTGGGCAGACCCGTGAGCTGGTCGTGGGTGGCCGCCTGGACGAGTGTCCGGGCGGCTGCCCGCTCGGCGCTCACGTCGACCACCACGCACCCGATCGCGACGATGTCGCGTCCCGATCGGACCGGGTAGAGGTTCACGACGACGGCCAGGTCACCGCGCACGATCTCCAGGTCCCGGGTCGGTTCCCCGGAGGACAGGACGGCACGCAGGTGGTCCGCCATCTCCGGCGGCATCCCGGCGATCTCCCGCGCGCGGCGCCCGAGCTGCTCCTGCGCCTGCACCCCGAGCAGCGCGCCGAACGCGTCGTTCATCCGGCGCACGCGCAGCTCGCGGTCCCACAGCGCCATGCCGACGGGCGAGCCGAGGGAGTAGGTGTCGAGCAGCTCGAAGGCACCGTCACGCTGGGCGACGGCTCCGCGGTAGGCCGTGGCGCCGACGTGGACGAAGGCGGCGATGAGCCCCAGCGCGACGGCGCGGACCACGGTCACGGCGACCGGTCCGTCCCTGGCCCCCGAGGCCAGGGGCACGACGACGAGATAGGCCAACGGCACCACCGCGACGACGACCCAGCCGTCGGGAGACGGCAGGGCGAGCGGGTACACCGCGACGATGACGAAGAACCACAGCAGGACGTACCCGGAGTCCGCACCACCGGAGAACGTGAGCAGGCACACCAGGGTGAGGGCGACGGCACACCTGACCAGCACGGCGAGGCGCGAGCGCCACCCGAGGATCCCCGCGAGCGAGAGCGCGACCAGCAACCCGGCGGAGGCCAGCAGGCTGTCGAGGGAGGTGGCGGGATAGAAGAGCTCGACCGCGACCGCGTGCACGGCGAGCGCCAGGAGCGCCCACGGCTCGGCCTTCTGCAGCGGGGTCGGCACGTCGAAGGCCGCGGTCGCGTGACGACCGACGAGATCTGAGTCAGAACCGGCCATGCCCCGACGCTAGCCGACAGGTCGTGCGAGCAGAACGGCTGGGCGCACAGCGGCCTCCCAGAGATCTCGCGGCCGACCACCAGGGAGCGCTGGCACAGTGCGCCGGTGACGACCGCCCTGCCCCGCCGGCCGATCTCGACCAGGCAGTCATGGGGCGAGCGCGCAGCCGTCGCCGGCCTCCTCGTGCTCACGGCGGCCACCTACCTGTGGAACCTGACGATCTCCGGATGGGGCAACACCTTCTACGCCGCGGCGGCCCAGGCGGGCTCCCAGAGCTGGACGGCCTTCCTCTACGGCGCTTCGGACGCAGCCGGCTCGATCACGGTGGACAAGCCGCCCCTCTCGCTGTGGGTCATGGCCGCCTCGGTCCGCCTCTTCGGCCTCTCCCCCGCAGCCGTCCTCGCGCCCGAGGTGCTGCTCGGGGTGCTCACCGTCGCCGTCCTCGTCGCGACCGTGCGGCGGCGGACCTCGCTGGGCCCCGCCCTGCTCGCGGGCGCCGTGCTGGCGAGCACCCCGGTCGCCGCGCTCATGTTCCGCTACGACAACCCGGACGCCTTGCTGACCCTGCTCCTGGTGACGGCCGCTGCCGCGGTGCTCCGCGCGGTCGAGGACGGGCGCACCCGGTGGATGCTCGCCGCCGGCGCGCTCGTCGGTGCCGCCTTCCTCACCAAGCAGCTGCAGGCCTTCCTCGTGCTCCCGGCGTTCGCTCTTGCCTACCTCGTCGCGGCCCCGGTGAGCCTCGGGCGTCGGATACGCGACGGGCTGCTCGCCGTGGGCGCGATGATCGTGACCGGCGGCTGGTGGGTGGCCATCGTCGAGCTGGTCCCGGCAACCGCCCGTCCCTATGTCGGCGGCTCGCGGACCAACTCCTTCCTCGAGCTGACCTTCGGGTACAACGGCTTCGGCCGGCTCGACGGGCAGGAGACCGCATCGAGCGGCGCCGTGCACCTCCGGGGCGTGTCGGGAGTCCTCCGGCTCCTCGAGCCTGCGTTCGCCGGCCAGTTCAGCTGGCTCGCTCCTGCGGCTGTTCTCGGCACGATCGCCGTCCTGTGGTCCGTCCGAGGACGGCCTCGGACCGATCCGATGCGGGCCGATCTTCTGCTCTGGTCGACCTGGTTCGGCGTCACGTGGCTGACGTTCTCGCTGATGGCCGGCATCTTCCACGCGTACTACACGGTGGCCCTCGCGCCGGCGATCGCCGCCCTGGTCGGCCTTGCCGGCGGCGCGCTCTGGCGGGCCCGTGCTGCACGCGCGGCACGGACGGCGCTGGCCGCCTGTCTCGTCGCAACCGGCGCGTGGTCGGCACATCTGGCGCACCGCAGCCCGCAGTGGCTGCCGTGGCTCGGCCCGGTCGTCGTGGCGGCGACGGTCGTCGCAGCACTCGCGCTCGTCTGGCCCCGTGCCTCGCGCCTCCGGTGGTGGCCGCCAGCGGGCGCCGCGGCGGCCCTCGGGCTCGCCGCCGTCCTGGCCGGCCCCCTCGCCGCGACCGCCACGACGCTGACGCTGGTGCACACCGGCCCCGTGGTGGCGGCGGGCCCGGTCGCCACGAGCGGCGTGATCCGCACCGTCGCGGCGAGCGCAGGCTCGCGCGAGCGGCAGTCGATCCGCGACCTGCTCGGCCCGACCGGAGGGTCCGCCGGGCCCGGGGTGCTCGGCCTGGGCGGACTCGTGCACGTCTCCAGGCCGAACCCGGCGCTGATCGCCCTCGTCTCGGCCGATGCTGCCGACTACCGATGGGTCGCGGCCTCCGTCGGCTCGACCATCGCCGCGAGGTACCAGCTGGCCACGGGGTCCTCGGTGATGCCCGTCGGTGGTTTCAGCGGATCGGACCCGAGTCCCACGCTCGCCGCGTTCCAGGCGGACGTCGCGGCCCGGCGGATCCACTGGTTCATCGGCTCGAGCGCGTTCGTCGGCCAGCACGGCGGCGCGCGGACCTCGCAGCAGATCGCGAGCTGGGTCCAGACGACGTTCCCGCCGCGCAACGTGGACGGCGTCCAGCTCTACGACCTCAGTCGCGGGATCCCCGTCGGTCGCTGACTCGGTCGGTCGCCGGCCTCAGGCCCCGAACCAGCCCGCGACGCGGTCGGCGATCGCCTTCTCGAACTGGTCGTCGTCGTGGCGCGTGCGCAACCACTCGGCAAAGCTCCCCCCGGCGACGGCGTCGAGCTCGGCACGGCAGGCCGCGGTGTCCGTCACCGCCCGGTAGAGCATCTCCTCGGCCTCCGCCGGCGTCGTCCAGAGGAACGGGTAGCCGGTCGGGAGGATGGCCCGGGCCCATGGCCGGTCAGGGAAGATGCCGACCGCGCCCGCGACGAGCGCCTCGATGTACTCCAGGCCGTACGACTCTTCCGTCGCCGTGGCCAGGAACGCCGTGGTACGGGCCAGTGCCTGCCAGTAGTCCTCGCGGGTCGCGGTCAGCGGACCGACCCACGCCCAGTGCGGCCGGGACAGGCGCATCGCGCGCTCGCTGATCAGGTGCGACTCGTGCAGCCGGGCCTCGACCCGGATCGGCGTCCGCTTGACGAGCCGCTCGACGACATCCATGAACACCTGCGGCTGCTTGCGCTCCGAGAGGTAGATGGCCGGGTAGAGCACGACCGGGATCTCCGGCTCCTGGCGCGGCTTGACGTGCTCGAGCCGGATCCCCAGGTTCACCCAGGCGATGTGCGCCTTCTCCGCGATCTGCGGCACCGTCCAGGCCCGGACGATCTCCCTGACCTCGGTGGCGGTCCGCTCGGAGTTGGCAAAGGTCGGGAAGAGGGCGCAGGACAGCGCGAGCGACGTGCGCTGGACGTCGTCGTCGTACTGCGAGGTGTTCCACCAGACGAAGTTCATGATCTTCGGTTCGCCACCGTTCGCGCGCAGCGTCCGCCAGACCGCCATCGAGTCGATGACGTCCATGTTGATCACGACGGTCTCGTCCGGGTCGATGAACTCCAGCGGGATGACGTCGAAGCCCTCGGCGTGGCGCGTCGCGTGGCCGATGAGCTGCGCGTGCGGGAACACCCGCATCAGCCGGCGGACGAGCGTGGCACCGGCATCGTGCCCGGCGACCCGCCCATCCTCGACCAGCGACGCCTCGTAGTGGATCGCGATCTTCATCGTGCTTCCCCCGCTCCCTGCTCGACGAGCCCGTCCCTGACCGTGCCCGGGGCCGCAGCCGGCCGCGGGGTTCCCCCGCGGGTATCGGTGCGGCCGTGGGCCGCGCCCGGTGCACCACCGTCCGAGCCGAGCCCACCGGGTGTCGGCTCCTCCAGCTCTGCGTCGTCGTCATCGGTCAGCGAGGCCGTGATCCGCATGCCGTAGAAGGAGCGGTGCACGAAGAACATCGACACCGCGAAGAACACCGCGGCGAGGATGAGGACCAGGGTGTGCAGCCCGTCGTCGACCAGGCTCACCGCGAGCTCGACGGCCAGCAGGCCGAAGAGCGTCGTGAACTTGATGACCGGGTTGAGGGCGACGGACGAGGTGTCCTTGTACGGGTCACCGACCGTGTCGCCGACGATGGTCGCGTCGTGCAGCGCCGTGCCGTTGGCGTGCAGGTCGACCTCGACGATCTTCTTGGCGTTGTCCCAGGCGCCACCGGCGTTGGCCATGAAGATCGCCTGGTACAGCCCGAAGATGGCGATCGAGATGAGGTAGCCGATGAAGAAGTACGGCTCGACGAACGCGAAGGCGAGCGTCGCGAAGAACACCCCGAGGAACATGTTGAGCATGCCCTGCTGGGCGTACTGCGTGCAGATCTCCACGACGCGGCGCGAGTCCGCCTCGGAGGCCTTGGTGACCCCGTCGAGCCGGATCGTCGTCCGGATGAACTCCACCGCGCGGTAGGCGCCCGTCGTGACGGCCTGGATCGAGGCCCCGGTGAACCAGAAGATGACCGAGCCGCCGGTGATCAGGCCGAGCAGGAAGGGCGGGTGCAGCAGGGAGAGGTTCGCCAGCCCGGTCGTCAGCCCCTCGGTCAGGCTCATGATGATCGAGAAGATCATCGTCGTCGCACCGACGACCGCCGTGCCGATGAGCACGGGCTTGGCCGTGGCCTTGAACGTGTTGCCCGCCCCGTCGTTCTCCTCGAGGTGCTGCTTGGCCTTGTCCCACCGGACGTCGATGCCGTAGTCCTTCGAGAGCTCGGCGTCGATGCCGTCGATGTCCTCGATCATCGACAGCTCGTAGACGCTCTGCGCGTTGTCGGTCACGGGGCCGTAGGAGTCGACCGCGATCGTCACCGGGCCCATGCCGAGGAAGCCGAACGCCACGAGGCCGAAGGAGAAGACGGCCGGAGCGATCATCAGCGTGTCGATACCCTGGTCGCCGATCAGGTACGCGCCGCTCATCAGGCCGACGATCGCCATCCCGAGCCAGTAGGCCGAGAAGTTGCCTGCGACGAGGCCGGAGAGGATGTTCAGCGATGCCCCGCCCTGGCGGGAGCTCTTGACGACCTCCCGCACATGCTTGCTCGCGGTCGAGGTGAAGACCTTGACGAGCTCGGGGATGAGGGCACCGGCGAGCGTCCCGCAGGAGACGATCGTGGCGAACTTCCACCACATGCCACCGACGGCGTCCCCGAGGATCAGGTAGGTGGTGGCGTAGGTCGAGGCCATGCAGACCAGCGAGGTGATCCACACGAGCGAGGTGAGCGGGACCTCGAAGTTCATCCGCTCGGCCTTGGCGTAGTGCGAGCGGACCCAGGCGTCGTTCGCGAGGTAGGAGACGGCCGAGGCGATGAGCATCACCGCACGGACCACGAAGATCCAGACCAGCAGGCTCGCCTGGATGTTCTGGTCGTGGACCCCGAGCAGGATGAAGGTGATGAGCGCGACCCCGGTCACGCCGTAGGTCTCGAAGCCGTCAGCGCTCGGGCCGACGGAGTCCCCGGCGTTGTCTCCCGTGCAGTCGGCGATGACGCCGGGGTTGCGGGCGTCGTCCTCCTTGATCTTGAAGGCGATCTTCATGAGGTCGGAGCCGATGTCGGCGATCTTGGTGAAGATGCCACCGGCGATGCGCAGGACCGCCGCGCCGAGCGACTCGCCGATCGCGAAGCCGATGAAGCAGGCGCCGGCGATGTCTCGCGGCAGGAAGAGCAGGATGATCAGCATCATCAGCAGCTCGAGGCTGATCAGCACCATGCCGATCGACATCCCGGACTTCATCGGGATGCGGTGCACCTGGAGCGGCTTGCCGTCCAGGGAGGCGTGAGCCGTGCGCGAGTTGGCGAAGGTGTTGACCCGGATCCCGAACCACGCGACGGAGTAGGAGCCGGCCATCCCCAGGAGGCTGAAGGCGATGACTATCGCGGTCCGCCCCCACGAGAACCCCACGAGGAAGCCGTAGTACACGACGATCACCGCCGCGATGAAGCCCCAGAGCATGAGGAGGAACTTGCCCTGCTTGATCAGGTAGGCCTTGCAGGTCGAGTAGATGAGCTCGGAGATCTCGCGCATCGACGGGTGCACCGGCAGGGTGCGCAGCTGGAGGTAGGCCATCGTGCCGAAGCCGAGGCCGAGCACGCAGACCACCAGACCGACGAGCAGGAGCATCCGTCCGGAGGCGCCGCCCACCACGGTGACCGCGGAGAGGTCGGGCAGGACGAGCGCCGCCTCACCACCGGCACCTGCGCCCCCGTCACCGGAGGCGGAGGCGGAGCAACCGCTCAACGTCAGGGCCGCGACCGCGGCGAGCGGCACCAGGACCGACCATCGACGCCGGACGGGACCCGGTCGGCTCCCGCCGGCGAGAACGGAGGTCGACCGTTCCCCTTCGATGCTGCGTGTGCCCCGAACAGTGCTCACCATGGCCCCAAGGGATCGACAACGATGTCCTTTCGCACGGTAGGCGCGTCCGGGACCGACCAGGCATGACCTAGGGCTCAGGTGGCTCATGGGAGGCTAGGGGCATGCATGCCGCCCCTGGCCGGCGCTCGCGCCGCACCACGAACCCCGCCACTTCCGCGCGGCGACGATGAGGGCGGAGCTGCGCACCGAGCTGAGGTCGGCCGTGGGCGCGCATCGTTCGACGAACCAGGACGCGATCGGGGCCGCGCGGCACTGCGTCGTGGTGGCCGACGGCGTCGGTGGCCGGGCAGCGGGAGATGTCGCCGCCGCGACGGTGACGCACGCGTTCCTGACCTCGATGACGGCCGACGACGCCGAGGACCTCGGCCCGGACCGGCTGCGTGCAGTCGTGGCCGAGGCGAACGAGCGTCTGGCTGCGCTCTCCGCCGGCGACCCGACCCTCGTCGGGATGGCCACGACCTTCACCGCCATGGTCTGCCTGGACGACGCAGCCCTCCTGGGGCACATCGGCGACTCGCGCGCCTACGTGGTGCAGGACGGGGCCGGACGCCGCGTCACGCGGGACGACTCCCTGGTCCAGGAGCTGGTCGAGCAGGGCTCGGTCACGCCGGCCGAGGCCTGGCAGCACCCGCACCGCAACATCATCCTGTGGTCCCTGGCCGGGGACCCCAGGGACCCTCGTCACCTGAGCATGCAGCAGACCGCGACGGGCCCCGGAGACCGGTGGCTGCTGACCAGCGACGGGCTGACGGACTACGTCGCCGAGTCCGAGGTCCTCGACGTCCTGGCCACCGAGCCGGACGGCGCCGTCGCGGCCGATCGCCTGATGGCCATGGCGTTGGGCGCCGACGCCCGCGACAACGTCACCTTCGCGGTGATCGACGTCGTCGAGCCGGGCGAGGTGGCACCGGTGGTCGGCCCGGCGTACCGGACCGCGGGTGCGGCACTCGCGCTGGGGCCGACCCCCACGATCTGACCCGCAGCGGCATGTCGCCTGGCAGGATCGATGTCAGCGGGCACGCCCGGTGCCGCATCGACGACGAGCGGGAGGCACGATGCCCGGCTGGCGGCTCCGCGAGTTCCATCCCGAGGACCTCGACGGCATCCTGCGGCTGTGGGAGCAGGTCCAGGCCGGAGCGCCCGAGCCCGTCTACTCCCTGCCCGAGGTCATCGCCTCCTGCCAGCAGGACCACGCCGTCGTCGCCGTGCACGGTGACCAGGTCGTCGGCGCGACGGTCGGCCGGGCGGCCCACGAGCAGGGCTGGATCGTCTTCTGCGCCACGGCCGATGGCTGGCACGGGCGCGGGATCGGACCAGCGCTGCTCGCCGCCGTCGAGAAGCGGATGAGCGCGCACGGGCTGACGAAGCTCTCGGCGCTGCTGCCCGAGCAGGGCGCACGGATGGACTCCTTCGCCCAGCAGGGCTTCGAGCTGAAGAGCACGCTGCGCTACGTCGAGCGGCGCATCCCGGTGCAGCGCGAGGAGCTCGGCGCGCTCGCCGCACTGGGCGGGCGGGTCCTGGCCCGCGGCCTGTGGGACGCCGTCGGCGGGATGCAGCACGAGAAGGACCTGCTGGAGCGTCGGCTCGTGCTACCGCTCGCCCAGCCCGACCTCGCGGACCAGTACGGCATCGTGCCGCCGCGCGCGGTCGTGCTCTTCGGCCCGCCCGGGACGGGAAAGACGACGTTCGCCAAGGCGATCGCCTCCCGCCTGGAGTGGTCCTTCGTCGAGGTCTTCCCCTCACGGCTCGCCGGCGACCCGCTGGGTCTGGCCGGTGCGCTGCGGGCGACGTTCGAGAAGATCGCCGAGCTGGAGCATGCCGTCGTCTTCATCGACGAGGTCGAGGAGATCGCCGCGCGGCGCGGTGGCGAGCCGCCGTCGTCGATGCAGGGCGTGACGAACGAGCTGCTGAAGATCATCCCGGCGTTCCGTGAGCAGCCGGACCGGCTGCTGGTGGTCGCCACGAACTTCATCCGTGCCCTCGACCCCGCCTTCCTGCGGCACGGCCGCTTCGACTACGTCATCCCGATCGGGCTTCCCGACGTCGCAGCGCGCCGGGCGATCTGGGCACGCTACGTGCCCCCGGTGGCCGCGGGCAGCGTGGACCTGGACGCCCTCGTCCGGGTGAGCGACGGCTTCTCGCCCGCCGACATCGAGTACGCGGCGCGCACCGCCTCGCAGCGTGCGCTGGAGAACGCCCTGGATGCCGGTCACGGGTCGATCGACCTGGACGACCCGAGCCAGGCCGCCCTCGGCCCGCGCACCGCGGACTACCTCGAGGCGATCAGCGCGACCAAGGCGACCGTCTCCTCGGAGGTCGCTGCGCAGTTCCTGGAGGACATCGCGGACCTCGCGCGGCTCTGAGGCGGCCGATCCTGGCGCAGTGCGGCCGCGCTCAGCTGCTCCATGCGTGCGACGCGGCGTCGAACACGTGGGTCCCGCCGTGTGCGTCCGAGATCACCAGCATGGTGCCCTCGAACGACGTCACGCGCAGCGCGCCCGCCTTGGGCACGTCGATCCACCACGCCTGCGCGACGCCGCCGGCAGGGCCGAGGCGCTGGACGAGGAGGCGACCGTCAGCGCTGTCCTTCCCGGTCACCGCCTCGACGCCGGCCGAACCCGCGTAGACGACGATGTACCCGCCATCGACCTTGCCCACCCAACGATCGACACCGAGGAACGTCGACCCGGACGCAGGGGCCTCGTTGTCCTCGATGATGCCCGTCTCCAGCTCGACGGGCGTCGGGGTATCGCTCGGCGCGGCGGCCTGCCTCGCCGCGTCAGCCTTCTTCGCGGCGACCACCGCGGCGTCGGCGGGGCTGAGCGAGCTGGAGACGACGGCCGCCGGCGCCGCAGGGCTGCCAGCGCTGATCGGGGATCCCGCGCAGCCGCTCACCGCGGCCGCCAGGGCGGCCATCATCCCGGCGACCGCAAGGCGTCGACTCACCCTCAGCTGCACCCCTCACGTGATGACCGGGCCACGTTCCCGCACGGTAGCGCCGCACCGATCGATCGGTCCACCGCGCGCCCGTCCGCTCCGCACGCGAGGACCGAACCCGCGCTCAGCCCGAGGTGAACAGGCAGAACGGGTGGCCCTCCGGGTCGAGGAGGACGACGACGCCCGTCTGGGGCTGGACAGCGGCGTGCCGGGCGCCCAGCGACACCGCGCGCTCGACGCCGGCGGCGAGGTCGTCGACGCCGATGTCGAGGTGCAGCTGCATCTGACCGAGCCCGGCGTGCGAGGGCCAGGTCGGCTCCTCGTGCTCCTGGTCGAGCTGGAAGGACAGCCCCGCACCGCCGTCGGGGCCGCGCAGCGCGACCCACGTCGGGTCCTGGGAGGCGACCTCCCAGCCGAGGAGCGCCTGGTAGAAGCCCGCGAGCGCCTCGGGGTCCCGCGCGTCGAGCACCGTGCCGCTGAGTCGGAACCTCATGCTGATCTCCCGCCTGCACGACCTGCCCGGGCGCCGGCCCGACTGCGGTCAGTCGGTGTAGTGCAGCACTCCCAGACGGTGGGGGCACTCGTCCCCCACGTCCATCATCGCCGTCTCGCCGCGTCCGCGCAGGCGGGTGAGGGCGGCAACCGTGCGGTCGCGCAGCGTGAAGGGATCGACCGTGTTGACGTTGATCTTCGTCCCGCCCTCGAAGCCCGCGAGCGTCGAGATGCGCAGCTTGAGGACGACATGCCACGGCATGGGCTGGTCGGCCGAGGGCGGGCGGTGGTGCCACTCCTCGTTCGTCGGCACGTGGGCACCGGTGGCGGCGTGCACGGCGTGCAGCACGTCGGAGAACCCGCGGATCTCCTCGGGGGTGTGCTCCCACGGCAGCTGGTGCGCGCTGGTGGAGTAGATCTCGACTGCGGGATAGCGGTGGCCCACCCCCGCCACGGCGATCGCGTGCTCGTTCTGTGCGATCACCAGCCGGTGCGCAGCGGCATGGTCGAGCACGGCAGTGGTGTAGACGTCGGGCTCGACGGCGAGGCGCGCGAGCTCCCGGACCGTCTGGGGGCCGAACTCGTCGATGGCCACGAGCTGCTTGTGCAGGTGGTCGAACGACGCGCCCGCCGGGC
Source organism: Actinomycetales bacterium (assembly GCA_038252305.1). Lineage (GTDB taxonomy): Bacteria > Actinomycetota > Actinomycetes > Actinomycetales > Cellulomonadaceae > Actinotalea. The sequence goes on from JBBSAL010000021.1 coordinate 44,623, forward strand.
GCAACCAGTTCTGGAAGACGGCGACGTACTTCGCGTGCGGCTGCGTGACGTAGAGCGAGCGCAGCGCGTCGATGCTGAAGGCCAGGTACCGCCCGTGCTCAGCCGGGGTGAGCGTCCCGGCCCCGGCGAGCTCGTCCTCGTACCGCGCACCGTCGATCAGGTGCCGCCGCGGGACGATCACGTCGTGCGAGCCGGCGAACAGGTCGACGGCCTGGGCCAGACGTTCCGACTCCTGCTCCGTCGCCCACACGGCCCCCAGACCGGTCGCGGCGGCGCGCCGACCGAGCAGGCGCAGGACCTGCTCGCGACCCTCCGGCTCGCCGACGTAGGCCGAGGCGCGGGCGAGGAGGTCGCCCGAGGGGACGTAGCCGTGGTTCGCCCGCCAGTAGTCCACCGACAGGATCTCGAAGAGGTTGGGCACACGCCTCAGCTCGGCGACGGTCTCGGCGAGGCGCGAGGCGGGCACGGCACGCAGCAGCTCGTGGCCCTCCGGTCCGGCGACCAGCCGCTCCTTCTCCGGGGGCGTCTCGAGGTAGCGCTCCTCGCAGAAGTCGCACAGCCGGTGCACCGTCTCCACGTCGACGGCGCGTCGGTCCTCGGTCGCCTGGGCGAACGGACGTCCGCCGCGGCCCGGGATGGTCCACACGACGGTGCCGGTGAGCGGTGAGACCTGCTTCACCGTGCCGTCGGCCAGCCGCAGCAGCGCCTCGGAACCCGTCACCAGGTGGCTCGGGCGGGCTGGGCGGTGCACGCGGCGATCACGCGGTCAGTGTAGAACTCGGCGCGGCGCGTCCGTGCCCGGCTGCCCCGGCCACAGGTCGGCGTCATGAACCGAAGAGCTCGGTCCACCACGGACCGCCGGCACCCACGGCCACACCCGTGCCGAGGCGACCGAGCGCGCAGTCGAGGATGTTCGCGCGATGCCCCGGGCTGGCCATCCAGGCAGCCATGACGGCATCCGCGTCGGGCTGGCCGCGGGCGATGTTCTCGGCGCGTGCGTAGGTGATCCCTGCCGCCTTCGCACGGTCCCACGGCGACTGGCCCGAGGGATTGACGTGGTCGAAGAATCCGCGGTCGCGCATGTCGGCACTGTGGGCGCGAGCCACCCGTGCCAACGCCTCGTCCGCGACCACCGGCCCGCAGCCGGCCGTCGCCCGCTCGGCGTTCACCAGTGCGAGGACCTGCGCCTCCTGGGGAGAGACGGGCGCGGGGGCCGGAACGGGGGCCGGTGCCGGTGCGGGGGCCGGCGCCTCGGGCGGCGCCGGCTCCTTGGTCGGGGCCGGCGCGGCCGCGGTGGTCGGCACACGAGTCGCCGACGGGGCAGGGGAGCTCGCCCTCGCAGGCGCCGTGCTCGTCGGCGGGGGCGACGCGGTGGCGGTGGGGCTGGGCGATCCCCTCGAAGGGGTGGCCGTCGGCGAGAGGCCGACACCCGGTCCCGCACTCGGGCTGCTCGCCACCACGACGTCCTGACCGCCCCAGGAGCCCGTCAGCGCCGCAGCCGACACCACCCCGACACCACCCACGCAGATCACAGCGAGAGCGACGACGCTCCACCAGAACCCGCGGGGGTGCTCGGCACTCAGGCGTGCGAGCGCACCGACCGCCGGCCTGGCCTCGGGCGTCGGGCTGTCGGGCATCGACGATCCTCCGGGTGCACGGTCGTTCGGTGGCTGAGGTCAGGTCACGACGACGCTAGCCGATCGATCCCCCGAGCAGCCGTGGCAGGCTGGTCATCATGGTGAACGTCATCGACCGCGACACCGTGATGTGCATCTCGCTCGCTGCGAGGCCGGGCAACCACGGGAACAGGTTCCACAACTTCCTCTACGCCGAGCTGGGCCTGAACTACGTCTACAAGTCGTTCAGCTCGAGCGACATCGGCGCGACGATCGGCGGGATCCGCTCGATGGGGATCAGGGGCGCGGGGGTGTCGATGCCCTACAAGGAGTCGTGCATGGCCTTCCTCGACGCGATCGACCCCTCCGCGGCCGCGATCGCCTCGGTGAACACGATCGTCAACGAGGACGGCCGGCTGATCGGGTACAACACCGACTACCTGGCGATCCGCACGATGCTGGCAGAGCACCACGTCTCCCCCGAGCAGCCCGTCGCCGTGCTCGGGGCGGGTGGGATGGCCAAGGCCGTCGTCGCCGCGCTGCGCGACGCGGGCTTCACGCGGGTCACCGTGGTCGCGCGCAGCCTCGAGCGCGGCCGGGCCCTGGCCGAGCGCTACGGGTTCACGGCGGTCAGCGGGCTCGGCGACGCCCGGCCGGCCGTCCTGGTGAACGCGAGCCCGGTGGGCACGGCCGGTGGGCCCGAGGCCGAGCAGATCGCGTTCGGTGAGGAGGCCGTCCGCGCCGCGGCGACCGTCCTCGACGTCGTCTACCTGCCCGCACGGACGCCGCTCGTCCGGTTCGCGGAGTCGCTCGGGCTCGCTGTGCTGCGCGGGGACGAGGTGATGCGTCTGCAGGCCCTCGAGCAGTTCGTGCTCTACACGGGGGTGCGGCCGACGGACGAGCAGATCGACCGCGCGGAGGAGTACGCCTCCGCATGACGTCGCCCTCGCCGAGCTCGGGACCGGCCGCGTCGGCCCGCTCGGTGCTCCCCGGAATCCCGGTGCGTCGTGTGGGTACCAGCCGGTAACGTCACGCTGCGTGCCTGCCCCCGTCATCACCGCCGTCGGACTGACCAAGCGCTTCGGCGACCTCACGGCCGTCGACGGGATCGACTTCGAGGTCGCGGCTGGGGAGTCGTTCGGCCTCCTCGGCCCCAACGGCGCAGGCAAGTCCACGACGATGCGCATGGTCGGCGCCGTCTCCACCCGCACCGCCGGCGAGCTGCGGGTGCTCGACCTCGACCCGGACACCCACGGCCCGGAGATCCGCTCGCGGCTCGGCGTCGTCCCGCAGGAGGACAACCTCGACACCGAGCTGCGCGTCCGCGACAACCTCATCGTCTACGGGCGCTACTTCGGCATCCCGCGCGCCGTGTGCGCCGAGCGGGCAACCGAGCTCCTGGCCTTCGCCCAGCTCGAGGAGAAGGCCAAGGTCAAGGTCGATGCGCTCTCCGGCGGGATGAAGCGCCGGCTGACCATCGCGCGGGCCCTGATCAACGAGCCCAAGGTGCTCATGCTCGACGAACCGACGACGGGCCTGGACCCGCAGGCGCGGCACGTGCTCTGGGACCGGCTCTTCCGGCTCAAGGAGCGCGGCACGACGCTCGTGCTCACCACCCACTACATGGACGAGGCCGAGCAGCTCTGCGACCGCCTCGTCGTGGTGGACGAGGGGCGGATCATGGCCGAGGGCAGCCCCGCGTCGCTCATCCGCGCCTACTCCACGCGCGAGGTCGTCGAGCTGCGTTTCGGCTCCGAGCGCAACGCCGGCGCCGCCGAGCAGCTCGCCGTGCTCGGCGAGCGCATCGAGGTGCTCCCCGACCGCGTGCTCATCTACGCGGACAACGGCGAGGCCGTGCTCGAGCACGTCTCCCGGCTCGGCCTGCACCCGACGACGAGCCTCGTGCGCCGCTCGAGCCTGGAGGACGTGTTCCTGCGCCTGACGGGGCGGAGCCTGATCGAATGAGCACCGACCGCTCCCCTGGCACCGGGCCCGGCCGGGTCGTGGCGACCGCGGATCTCTCCGAGCAGGCCGCCGGCGCGGTCGCCGCCGCGGCACGCACGCGGCGGCGCGGGGCCCTCTACGTCGCCGAGCACCAGCTGCGGGCGATGCGCTCCTACGGCTGGACGATCGTCATCGGCGGGATCGGCAACCCGCTGCTGTACCTGCTGGGCCTCGGGCTCGGCCTGGCGACCTTCCTCGACGTCCCCGTCGGCTTCGGTCCGGACGGGCCGGTGCGCTACGTCGTGTTCGTGGCGCCCGCCCTGCTGGCGACGGCAGCGATCAGCGTGAGCACCGAGGAGTTCACCTACACGATCATGGCCGGGTTCAAGTGGCGGCGGGTGTTCTGGGGGATGAACGCCTCGCCGCTGGCCCCCGAGCAGGTGGTCGAGGGACTGGTGCTCGCTGTCGCCGTCCGGATGGCCTTCGTCAGCGTCGCCTACGGCGTGGTCGTCGCGCTCTTCGGGGCGCTCGGCTCCCCCGTCGCCGCGCTGACCCTTCCCCTGGTCGGGATGCTCGGCGGGATGGCCTTCGGGCTGCCGCTGCTGGCCTACGCGGCGAGCCTCAAGGACGACGCCGGGCAGTTCGCCGCGGTCCAACGCTTCGTCTTCACGCCGATGTTCCTGTTCTCCGGCACGTTCTACCCGCTGTCGGCCCTGCCGGGCTGGCTGCACTGGATCGGCTGGGTCTCCCCGCTCTGGCACGCGAGCGAGATCGGACGGTGGCTGTCCTACGGCTCGCCGACCTCCGGCGTGATGCTGATGGTCCACCTGGCCGTCCTGCTCGTTCTCGTGGTGGGGGGCTGGCTGCTGGCCCGCCGGTCCTTCGTCGCCCGGATGCGCGGATGAGCGGCGACCTGCGCACGACGGCCGTCGCGAGCCGCTCCGGCGGGGTCCGCGCCCTCTACGCGGGAAACGCCGGCGCGGTGCTCGGCAGAGGCCTGCTCGCCGCGCGCTCGAGCACCTGGGTCGTGGTGGTCTCGGGATTCTTCGAACCGGTCTTCTTCCTGCTCGCGATGGGCGTGGGGCTCGGCTCGTACATCGGCGACGTGGCCCTGGCCTCAGGGCGCGAGATCTCCTACGCGGCCTACATCGCCCCGGCACTCCTGGCCGTCTCGGCGATGAACGGGGCGGTGTACGACTCGACATGGAACGTGTTCTTCAAGATGCACTTCGGCAAGCTGTACGAGGCCATGCTCGCGACCTCGCTCGGCCCGCTCGACGTCGCCATCGGCGAGATCGGGTACGCGCTCCTGCGCGGCGTGCTCTACGCCACGGGGTTCCTCACGGTCATGCAGGTCATGGGGCTCAACCTGTCCTGGACGGCGATCCTCACCCTGCCGGCCGTCCTGCTCATCGCGTTCGGGTTCGCCAGCATCGGGATGGCCGTGACGAGCTACATGACCACCTTCCAGCAGATGGACTGGATCAACTTCGTCATGCTGCCGATGTTCCTGTTCTCGGCGACGTTCTACCCGATCACCGTGTACCCCGAGGCGATCCAGTGGTTCATCCAGGCCCTGCCCCTGTGGCACGGCGTCGAGCTGATCCGCGGGCTCACCACGGGCGAGCTCGACCAGAGCACCTGGGTGCACGTGGGCTACTACCTGGCGATGATCGTGCTCGGCGTCACCTTCACCACCCGGCGGATGCGCGCCCTGTTCCTGGACTGACACTCGGAGGCAGCCATGGCCCAGTACCTGCTCAGCGTCTACCAGCCCACCGGCGGCACCGTCCCGGCGAACCTCGACGAGATCATGCGCGAGGTCGACGCCGTCGATGCCGCGATGCACGAGGCCGGGGTCTGGGTGTTCTCCGGCGGGTTGGCGGATCCGTCGAGCGCTCAGGTCCTGCACCCTGGCCGAGCCGAGGTGACCGCCACGGCCGGCCCCCTCGTGCCTGCGGCGCAGGTCCTCGGCGGCTTCACGATCATCGACGTCGCCGACCGCGGCGCCGCCCTCGACTGGGGCGGCCGACTCGCCACGGCGACGACCCTGCCGATCGAGATCAGGGCGTTCCAGGGATGAGTACCGTGCTGCGTCCGCGGGTGTCGGCACCATCGGCGTGGCCGCGATCGAGCACGTCCACCCGTTTCAGCGCTGAGGGCGTCGAGCGGGCGGAGCTCCGGTGCGGCGAGGGGCGCTTCGGCGTCGAGACACACGCCCGGCTGCGGACAGATCCTGCGCTCGTCGTGATCGGGCTCGCACTGGTCGGGATCAGCGAGAGCGTGCGCCGCCCATGACAACACCTGTGCCCACCCTGCGGCACCGCACGCCCTCGAAGCACGACATCGTCGTCGTAGGTTCGGTCAACGCCGACCTCCTGGTCGAGGTCGCGCGTCACCCGCACCCGGGCGAGACGCTCCTCGGTCGATCCAGCGTCGTCTTAGCCGGTGGCAAGGGCGCGAACCAGGCAGTGGCCGCCGCTCGACTGGGCGCACGCACGGCGATGGTCGGCGCGGTCGGGCGAGACCCGTACGCGGAGATCGCGCTCAGCGAGCTCGGGCGCTCGCACGTCGACCTTCGCCGCCTGGCGACGGTGGACGGCGCCACCGGGCTCGCCGTCGTGACGGTGGCCGATGACGGGGAGAACAGCATCGTCGTCATCCCCGGCGCGAACGCCTCCATCACCCGCGAGGTCGTCGACGCCGCCGCGGCCACGATCACGGGCGCACTCGTCTGCGTGCTCCAGGCCGAGATCCCGCTCGATGCGGTCCGACGCGCAGCCGAACTCGCCGCGGGCGCGGGTCGCCGGGTCGTGCTGAACGTGGCACCCGCGTGCACGCTCCCGGTCGAGACGCTCCGCCTGGCCGATCCGCTCGTCGTCAACGAGCACGAGGCCGCGATCCTGCTCGGCGAGGGCCCCGAGGGAACCGACTCCCCCGAGCGCCAGGCCGAGCGCCTCGCCGCGCTCGGCGTGCGATCCGTCGTCATCACGCTCGGGGCCGCCGGCGTCCTGGGCATCGAGGACTCTCATGCCTGGTCGCTCCCGGCCCGCCGCGTCGAGGCCCGCGACTCGACCGGGGCGGGCGACGCCTTCGTCGGCGCCCTCGCGGTCGGCCTGGCGCGCGGCGAGTCCGTCGAGCACGCAGCACTCACCGCGACGCGGGTAGCGGCGTACTCGGTCCAGCGCCTGGGAGCCCAGGCGTCCTACCCCTGGAAGGACGAACCCCTGCCATGAAGCGTCACGGCATCATCAACGCCCCCCTCTCGGGCCATCTCGCGCGACTGGGTCACACGGATCTCGTCGTCGTCGCCGATGCGGGGCTCCCGGTCGCCGCGCACGTGCCCGTCGTGGATCTCGCGCTGGTGTACGGCCAGCCGACGTTCACCAGCGTGCTCGACGCGCTGGTCGCCGAGATGGTCTTCGAGCACGCCTGGGTGAGCGCTCCCGCCGACCAGTGGCCGGCCGGCGCCTGGGTCGACGAGCGACTGGACGCGCCGGCCGAGCGGATCGGCCACCTGGAGTTCAAGGCGATGGTCAACACCGCTCAGCTGGTCATCCGCACCGGCGAGGACACGGCGTACTCCAACGTGATCCTGCGCTGCGGGGTGCCGTTCGCGGTGTGAACGACGCGCCGGCGCGCGCACTGCGCTCCCAGCGGCTGCGGCCGGCGGGTCCGCGGCGCGCCCGAACAGGCTCGGCGGGGCGAACCACACCCCCATCACTCCTGGCGTGCCAGGATCCTGCTGTGCTCACCGCCGACGAGGTCCTCGACGCCAGGTTCCAGGCAACCAAGTTCCGCGAGGGCTACGACCAGGTCGAGGTCGACGCCTTCCTCGACCGCGTCGCGGTGGTGCTCCGCGCCCGGGAGGCAGGGTCAGCCCCGGCGGTGACACTGACCGCGGCCGAGGTCGCCGCGGCGCGGTTCCAGGCCACCAAGTTCCGTGAGGGCTACGACCAGGACGAGGTCGACGACTTCCTCGACCGCGTCCAGGCGACCCTCGCGTCCCCGGCCGGCTCGGCCGGTCCGGCGCCGACCATGCCACCCGCGCCTGCGCCCTCTCGCGGCGCAGCCCCGACACCGGGCCTGGTCGACGTGCGCCGTGGCGGCCTCCTCGGTCTCTTCCGGCGCCGCTGAGCAGATGGGCGAGCAGGCGGGCGACGCGACGAGGCGGCCGGGACCGGCCTCGGGCGCCGACGCCACGCGTGTCTCGGCGCGCTCGGCCGTCGGCCGGTTCGAGGACTTCGCGACGGTCGTCGGCACCAAGCGCGCCGACGCACGCGGCTGCTGGTGCATGGCCTACCGGGACAGCCGCGTCGAGGTGCAGGAGCGCCCGGCGCACATGCGCGAGGAGTGCGCAGACGAGCCTGGGCCGGGCGTGCTCGTCTACGTGGACGGTGAGGTCGCCGGCTGGTGCTCGATCGCACCGCGCAGCAGCTACCGACGCCTGACGCGCTCGCGCACCCTTCCGCTCGTCGACGGACGCGACCCCTGGAGCGCGGTGTGCTTCGTGGTGCGCCCCGCGCACCGCAGGAGAGGTCTCATGCACGCCCTGCTGGCGGGGGCCGTCGAGCACGCGGCTGCGCACGGAGCCGGCGTGGTCGAGGGGTACCCGGTCGACGTCGGCGACGGCAGGGTCGACGGGATCTCGGGATACGTCGGGACGACCCGCCTGTTCGAGGCCGCCGGCTTCGAGCGCGTGCTCCAGACCACCGGGCACAGCGGAGGCCGGGTCCGCTGGCTGATGCGACGTGAGCTCGGCCGGGAGTGGCAGGCTGGCCCCTGACGCCCGCGCCCTACGAAGGAGCAAGCCATGACCGCGAAGGATCTCGTCGTCTGCATCCCGGTGAGCACCGGACGGCAGATGGGCCACAGCTGGGGCAAGGCCGCAAAGGTCGCCGTCGTCACGGTCGCCGGCGGAGCGATCACCGACTGGGCCGAGCACGCCGTCGCCTGGGACGAGACGCACGACACCGGCACGTCGGGCTCCCACCACGCCCGGGTGGTGCGCTTCCTGCTCGACCAGCACATCACCACGGTCGTCGCCGAGCACATGGGCCCGCCGATGGCCAACACCCTGGCCAAGATGGGCATCGACACGCACCTCGGGGTCTCCGGTGACGCCGAGGCCGCGGTGCTGGCGGTCGCGAGCGCCTAGCGCCGACCGCCGACCGCCGACCGCCCCGACCGTCCGGCTACGCGCCGAGCGGCCCGTCACCGGCGCCGGTGGCTGCCAGGGCCGCAATGATCTGCGCCCGGTCCTCCGCGCTGAGTCGCACCTCTCCGGCGCTCACCCAGCCGTCGACCTGCTCCGGGCTGCGCGCACCGACGATCGCTGCCGTGACGCCGGGGACGGTGAGGGTCCAGGCGATCGCGATCGTCCCGACGGAGACCCCGTGCCGCTCGGCGATCGGCCGCAGCGCGTCGACGAGCGCGAGGTTGCGCACCAGCGCCTCCCCGGTGAAGTCCGGGGCTGCGCTGCGCCAGTCCCCCGCACCGAGCGAGGCGGCGCGTTCGGCCGTGAACGATCCGGTGAGCAGGCCGGAGGCCATCGGGCTGTAGACGATCACACCGGTCTCGTGGTCGGCACACCACGGCAGCACGTCCTCGACGGCCCCGCGGTGCAGCAGGCTCAGCCGCGGCTGGAGGCTGTCCACGTGACCGATCGCCTCGGCGTGCTCCAGCTGGGTGACGCCGTGGTTGGACAGCCCGACCGCACGCACCTTGCCCGCGTCGACCAGCGACCGGAAGACGGGCCAGTACTCCTCGATCGGGGTGCCGTCCTCGGCGGGCCAGTGCATCTGGAAGAGGTCGATCCGCTCGACCCCCAGGCGCCGCAGGGACTGCTCCACCTCGAAGCGGAGGCTGTCGGGGGCGCCGACGCGCCGCGGCCGTGCCGCGTGGTCGGCCTCGTCCCACCGCAGGCCACCCTTGGTGAACACGAACGGACGGTCGGCCTCGGGAAGGTCGGCGATCGCCCGGCCCACGACCTCCTCGCTGTGCCCGAGCCCGTAGACGGCAGCGGTGTCGACCCAGTTCACCCCGCGCTCGACGGCGTGCCGGATCGCGGCGACCGATGCGGAGTCGTCCTGCTCGCCCCAGGCGAAGGTCCACCCACCTCCGCCGATCGCCCAGGCGCCGAAGCCGACGCGCGTCAGGTCCATCCCGGTACGTCCCAGGGGTGCGGTGCTCAGGGAGGTCTGCACGGTCGTCTCCGTCTCGTCGGCGTGTGGGTACTACAGTGCGCCTGTCGAGATCCATCAGTCCAACAGCGCAGATCGATGACATTCATCGAACTGAACGATCGGAGCAGATCGTGGAGCTACGTCAGCTCGAGCACTTCGTCGCGGTGGCCGCCGAGCGGCACTTCACCCATGCCGCCGAGCTCCTGCAGATCTCCCAGTCCGGCCTCTCCGCGTCGATCCGCGCCCTGGAGACCGAGCTCGGGGCCCCGCTCTTCCTCCGCTCGACGCGCCGGGTGGAGCTCACCGCCGCCGGCCGCGCCCTGCTGGAGGAGTCGCACCGCACCCTGGCGAGCGCCGCGGCGGCGCGCGACGCCGTCCTGGCCGTGCGCGGGGTGGTGGGGGGCACCCTTGCCGTCGGTTCCGAGCAGTGCCTCGGGGTCATCGACGTGCCCAAGGAGCTCGCCGCGTTCCGGGCCGGCCACCCCGGTGTGCGCATCCAGCTCGGTTTCGCCGGGTCGACGGCCCTGGTCGCCGACGTGGCCGCCGGTCGCCTCGACCTGGCCGTGGTCGCCGTCTGCGCGACGGCTCCTGCGGGGGTCCGGGTCCACACGCTCGCGGAGCGTGAGCTCGTGCTCCTCTGCCGCCACGACCACCCCCGGTCCGGTGACGCCGCGGTCACCGTCGACGACCTCGCCGCAGAGACGTTCGTCAGCTTCCAGCCGGACTGGGCGGCGCGGGTCCTGGCGGACCGGACCTTCGCGGCCCGCGGTGTCCGCCACGACGTCCAGCTCGAGGTCAACGACGTGCACAGCCTCCTCGACCTCGTCGAGGCGGGGCTGGGCGTCGCCGTCGTGCCGGCGCCCATCGCCGCAAAGCGTCCGGAACGGCTGGCGGGAGTACCCCTGAGCGGTGACGTGCCGCCATGGGAGGTCGCCGTCGCCGTGCCCGAGAACCCCAGTCCCGCGGCCGCGGCGTTCCTCGCGCAGCTCGGGCCGGCGAGTCGAGGAGAGCGCTCCGAGCCCGCGGTTCGCACTGCTCCGTGAGCGTCACGATCTCTCCACAGCCCCCCACCTCGCTCCGGCGCGGATGCGCGAGGAGAGGATGGCCAGATGAGCACCGGTGACGTCGTCACAGCGCGCCGTCCTGCCTCGCTGCGCCGAGGTGCTGGGGTGGGCCTCGCGGCGCTCGTCATCGGCGGCAGCCGACACCTGGGAACCGGTCGCACGCGTCACCCGAAGGGCTGACAGAGCGATCCGCTCGGGCCTAGATTCGCCTCGACGAAGACACTCGGCCGAGGGGGCACCATGGCGCAGTCCGGCATCCGTCGCGCGTCGACAGCGGCGATCGCGACCGTCCTCCTCCTCCTCGGCGCCTGCGGTCGGGCCGCCGACGTGGCGCCGGCCCCCACCGCCCCCGCACCCCCACCCGTCACCCCGACGTCGGCCGCCCCGACACCGACACCGACGGCGCCACCCTCGTGGCCGGATGTCTTCGACGCCGTCAGCGACGGCGTGGCACGTGTCGCCGTGACGACGTGCTCGAACCAGCGCAGCGGCTCGGCGTTCCTCGTCGGCCCGAACACCGCAGTGACCGCGGCTCATGTCGTCGCCGACGCGTCGTCGATCTCCTTCCGCCTGGGGTCGGAGGTCTTCGCCGGGACGACCATCGGCGTCGACTCGGCCGCGGACCTCGCGTTCGTCAAGGTGGAGGGATTCCCCAGCGGCCACGAGTTCGCGCTCGCGCCCTCCTCGGCGCGCACGGCCGAGCAGGTCGGTGTCCTCGGCTACCCCTTCGGTCAGCCACTCGGCATGACGAACGGCACCGTCACCTCCGAGAACCTGACGATCCAGCTCGTCGACGGTTCCTCGCTCTCCGGCGTGTTCCGCACCTCGGCCGTCATCAACCCCGGGAACAGCGGTGGTCCCGTGATCGACGAGAACGGCATGGTCGTCGGCGTCGTCGACGCCGGGGAAGGAGTCGGGAACGGTTTCGCGATGGACGTCAGCACCCTGTCGGCGGCGCTCGCCACGTGGCGCGGCGGCGATCTCGCCGTGGTCCCGCCGGTCACCTGCCCCACCCGAGGCGAGGGAGCGCTCGGCGGGCAGGTCGACCTCACGATCACCAGCACCTCGCCGGAGGCACCGTCGATCGCCCAGACCTTCCAGCTCTATGCGGACGCGATCAACGCGCACTACATCGACCTCGCGTGGGAGATGCTCGGCCCTCGGATGCGAGCCAAGGCGGTCGACGTCGCCACCTACGCCCGCGGGCTCCGCACCAGCTCGTGGATCTCGTTCGACCTCAAGGACGTGACGGTGGTCAACGACCACACCGACTCCGCCAGGGCGACGTTCGTGACGCACCAGTCCTCCGAGTGGGGGCAGAAGGGTCAGACCTGTTCCGCCTGGGACCTCACCTACACGCTCGTGCTCGACCAGGGCTTCTGGCAGATCGACGACGCGCAGCTGACCAACGGACCGCCCGTCGCCTGCTGACGGTCGGTGGCGACGACCGACCAGCAGGGCGGCGGGCCGAACGTCGGCGCATCCTCACGATCTCTCCACAGCGTTCCACCTCGCTCCGGTACGGATGCGGGGAGAGGATGGGCAGATGAGCACCGCTGAGGTCGTCACGCCACGCCGTCGTCCCTCGCTGCGCTGGGGTGTCCCGGTGGGGATCGCGGCGCTCGTCGTCGGCGGCAGCGTCCTCGGCCCGACACTCTCGGCCTCGGCAGGAGTGGCGCTCCCCGAGCGCACCGCCGCCCAGCTGCTCACCGACGTGCAGGGCGCCCACGTGACGGCCCTGAGCGGGACGGTCGTCATCGACGCGAAGCTCGGGCTCCCCTCGCTCAGCCTTCCCGGTGGAGCACCCTCCGGGAGGCACGGCGGCTCGGGGACGGACCTGCTCTCCGTCCTGGGCGGGCGCACCACCGTCGGCGTCTGGGCGTCCGGGACGAAGGCCCGCATCGCCGTGCACGGCGACGTCGGCGAGCGCGACCTCGTCTCCGACGGCACCCAGCTGTGGACGTGGTCGAGCGACAGCATGAGCGTCACGCACACCACGCTGCCCACCAGCGGCCCGACGTCGAAGGACGCGACTCCTCCCCCGCTCGACCCCGAGCAGATGCTCACCCCCGAGGCGCTCAGCGCCGCGGTGCTGGCGAAGGTCTCCCCCACCACGACGGTGACCACCGGTGCGAACGTGCGGGTCGCGGGCCGCCCGGCCTACGAGCTGGTCCTCACCCCGGCCGAGCCCGGATCGCTCGTCGCACAGGTGCGGATCGCGATCGACGCCGCCGAGCGTGTGCCGACCCGGGTCGAGATCTTCTCGACCACCTCCGCGACGCCCGCGCTCAGCGTCGGGTTCACGTCGGTCAGCTTCACCGCCCCCGACGACAGCGTGTTCACCTTCACCCCGCCTGCCGGGGCCACCGTGAGCGAGAAGCCGCTCGGCTCGGGCAGCGACGTCGCCGGCGGCCTGCTCAGCGGAGGCACCGTCGGCGGCGACCGGCCGACGACGGTGCCCGTCGGCCCGCCCGAGCCGTTCGCCGGGAAGGACGCACCCACCGTCGTCGGCACGGGCTGGGCGAGCGTGCTCGTGGTGCCCGGAGTGAGCCTCGACACCCTCGGTGCAGCCGGCCCGAGCGCCGGCGGCACGACGGGCAGCCCGGACCTGGCCTCCCTGCTGGCCATGCTCCCGCAGGTCAGCGGCAGCTGGGGTAGCGGTCATCTGCTCACCTCCGCGCTCGTCAGCGTCCTGCTCACCGACGACGGTCACCTGCTGGTCGGCGCCGTCGACGGCGCGACCCTCGAGCGCGTCGCCGCGACCCTCGGCTGACGGGTGGACCCCACCACCACGCTCGCGATCTCCTCGAGCGGTCTGACCAAGCGCTTCTCCTCCGGGCAGGTCGCCGTCGCCGGGATCGACCTGGCCGTGCCGACCGGCGCCGTCTACGGCTTCCTCGGTCCCAACGGCTCGGGCAAGACGACGACGATCCGGATGCTGCTCGGCCTGCTCCACCCGACGGCAGGCGAGCACACGCTGCTCGGCGAGCCGATGCCGCGCGGGAGCGCCACCGTGCTGCCCCGCGTGGGTGCCCTGGTCGAGGGCCCCGCCTTCCACCCCTACCTCTCGGGCCGCGACAACCTGCTGCGGCTGGACTCGGCCGACCTGACCGTCGACGGACGCACGGCTCGCGCCCGGGTCGGCGAGGCGATCGACCGGGTGGGTCTCGGGCACGCGGCGGGCAAGCGCTACCGCCACTACTCCCTCGGCATGCGCCAGCGCCTCGGGCTCGCCGCGGCGCTGCTGCGGCCGCGGGAGCTCTTCGTGCTCGACGAGCCCACCAACGGGCTCGACCCGCAGGGCACCCGCGAGGTGCGTGCCCTCCTGCTCGAGGTCGCGGCCACCGGGGCGACGGTCGTGCTGTCCACCCACCTGCTCTCCGAGGTCGACCAGGTCTGCAGCCATGTCGGCGTGATGCACCGCGGGAAGCTCGTCGCGCAGGAGACCCTCGCGACGCTGCGCACGCGGCATGCCCCGCGTGTCGTGGTGACGACGAGCGACCCGGCAGCGGCGCTCGGCGTGCTGACGGCGGCGGGCCTCGCGGACGGCCGTGCCGCCGGCGGCCCGGCGCGCGCCCGGCTCGGCGACGGGGCCCCCCAACCGCTCGGCGCCGGCCGCGTCGGC
>JBBSAL010000022.1:0-56872 GCA_038252305.1 Actinomycetales bacterium
CCCCCCCGGCGTGGGGCCCCTCCCCACCCCCCTGGGCGAACACCCCCCCCCCCCTCGCCCGGGCCCCTCCCCCGGGGGGGGGGGGGGGGCGCCCCCCCCCCGCCCCCCCCCCCCACCCCCGCACGCCCGAAACCTGACGCTTCAGATAGTCAACATCGTGGCTGCAACCGAGAGCCAGCCCGACGCCAAGCAGATCAGAGAGACGATCCCGCTATGGCTCGCGGTCGCCTTCACGGGTCTGCTGCACGGAGAGGTGACCTGATCTGTGGTGCCGTGGGGCACTGCTGAGACGATGTTGACCGCGGTCAGCCCCGATAGGATCGGTCAGGACCGGGACCAAGCCTGACGAACGGGTGAGCGAAGTGGCGAGGATCTACGAGCTGCGGACCTATGTGGCCGAGCCCGGGCGGATGGACGCTCTGTGTGCCCGGTTCCGGGATCACACGGTCGGGATCTTCGAACGGCACGGCATGACGAACGTCGGCTACTGGGTTCCGGCTGAGCAGCCCGACACGCTCGTCTACCTCCTGGCGCACGACGATCCTGAGGTGGCCGCCACCTCATGGGACGCGTTCCGATCGGACCCCGAGTGGCAGGCGGTCAAAGCTGCGTCCGAGCATGACGGACCGGTCGTGCGGTCGGTCACCTCATCGTTCCTCGAGCCGACCGACTTCTCCGCGCTGCACTGAGCTCACCGGCAACGGGAAGACCGTCACGGTTGAGCAGGTGGCCTCGCCGCGGGTTGCGCCGCTTCCGCCGGAGACGGACCCCCGCCGTCCACGCCGGTTCCCGGCGTGCTCGAGGCCTCGTGCGGCGCCGACACGGCATTGACCGCGCCGGCGACCCAGGTTGCGGCGTCGCCCGTCGGTGTGGCGATGGGGGTGTCCAGCACCGCGGCCGCGGGGGCGACCCCGCGCCGGCAAGCCCGCCGACCTGGACGCTCGCGGCTCCGCCGGGCGAGCTGCAGCTCTCATGTTCGACCCCCGACCCCCGACCGCCAGGGCGCCCACGTCGCGGTCGCCGTCGTCGACCCCCACGGCTACTGGTCGGACCTGACTCTCGACGACCTGGGTTGCGCCCTCGGTGGCACGCCCGGCTGGATCGCCGGCGGCGGCACAGGGGCGACGCCAGAGGACGCGATCAGGGACCTGCTCTCCAAACTCGGGACCGCAGGCATGTCACCGGATCCGGCGCGGTTTGAACGCGCCGCGATCGGCTACCCAGACTCTCCGCACCAGACGTGGATCCTCGGCACGGCCGACTCGACCTACATGACTGCCGCGGTTACCCGCTCCGGATCGACGTACACCGCCGACCCCGACCTCCTGTGCGAACCGGCTCAGTGGTCGACGGGGCCGGCGGCTGACCCGCGCGGCCAGCTGACCCGAGACTGAACACCTTCCCGGCCGCGACACCCGGGGCGAGCCGCGTCGCGGCGGAGCGGCAGGCCGACGCGGCACTGTTGGTGATTGTGCCGGGTCCGTGTCGGGTCCGTGCAGAGCCCGGAACGCTCGCACTGAAGGCGTTCCTGGCGGGCATCGCCGCAGGTCACGCACGGGCCGTGCGGGGGTATGCCCTTCTCCTAAAGCGGGTGTTGGCAGTTCGAATCTGCCCAGGCGCACTGTTGGTGCAGGTCAGAGGGATGTTGACCTTGACCGTCAAGATCGGGGAGCACCGCTCTGATGAAGCGGGCGTCGTGCGTCAGCTTCGGCGGACGTTTGTGCAGGTCAGGGTTCGGTGATGCGGAACTCTGACGCCGGTTGCGTCCGGTGCTCCCGTTGTGCCGCGCGAGAGCGGGGCTCGGTCTGGATCAGCGTTTGCCCTGGTCAGCGGCGTGCTGATAGTTCTGGACGGTCTCGGCGGAGGCCCCAGGTCAGCGTCAGGTCAACGCGGGTCAGTCCGGGTCAGCGGGTGTCGGTGACGGTCCACCTGGTGGAGGATCGAGGCCAACGAACGGAATTGCGCGCCAAGGTGGGCGCCCAGGGCCGTCGTAGCTTGCTGGGGCGAGTCGCTCCCGCTCGCCGGCTCGAACTGGGCGCGTCACGGACCCTCCTCTACGACGCCATTCCGGGCCGCGTGGGCGTCACATCCCGGGCGCCGCGCAGGACCAACCGGGCGCGCAGCTGATGCAGGCGCGGCATGAGGCCGTAGATGACGATCGGTACCGCAATCGTCACGGGAGTGAACGTGCGGAGCACGGGTGGCAGAGTCCGCAACCAGTCGCCCAGGACGAGGTTGAGGATGGTCAGCGTCGGAAAGACGGCCAGCCAGATCATGAGCGCCCGTTGGTGCTTGTTCGGTGGCGGGACGGGGGAGGAGTGCGGGGCTGGTTGGTTGTTGGACATCAACATGCTCCTTGATCCTGTGTGTGCGAGTGGGGGGGGGGGGGCTAGAGGGCCGGAAAGAGACCGGACCTGGAAGTTGCCGATGAGACTGCCTCAAGTATCCCGGTATCGACAACGCTTGTTGCTGTTTCTGGGACGTCAGCGCTACGGTCGGTGGATGGACGAGATCGCAGCGATGGCAGCGACGCTGGGCGAGGTGGGTCCGCGGCTCAAGCGCCTGCGCGCCCAACGGGGTGTCACGCTGACAGCACTCTCGGAAGCGACGGGCATCTCCAAGAGCACCTTGTCGCGACTGGAGACGGGACAGCGTCGCCCGAGTCTTGAGCTGCTGCTCCCGCTCGCGCACACCTATCGGGTTCCGCTTGACGACCTCGTCGGAGCCCCGGAGGTCGGCGATCCTCGCGTCCGTCTGAAGCCGCGGCGCGCCAACGGCCGGACGGTCGTTCCGCTGACCCGGCAGCCCGGCGGCGTGCAGGCCTGGAAGATCATCATCCCGATCACCCAGACCGAGCCGGTGCCCAAGGCCCACGAAGGCTACGAGTGGCTGTACGTCCTCTCGGGGCGTATGCGGCTCGTTCTCGGAGACCACGACCATGTGCTCGACTCGGGCGAGGTCGCCGAGTTCGACACCCGAGTGCCTCACTGGTTCGGCAGCACCGGCGAACGACCTGCGGAGGTCCTGAGCCTCTTCGGGCGCCAGGGCGAGCGGATGCACGTCCGCGCGACGTCGCGCACGGACCCTGCGAGCTGACGACTCCTCCACGGTGACGTGTTCGCCTGGCACGGAAGCTGTCGGGGTGCACGTGACGTGCACGGCCGCGTGCATGGCTCACTCCTGAGCAGCTCGGTTCTCGCTGACGACCTCGTGGGTGTCCAGTGAGCCGGGCTGGTGGTCGACGCCGTCTGGAGGGTCGATGACGGCCACGGAGATCAGGGCGACGCCCAGGTCTCGGATCTTGGTGAGCAGCCCGTGCAGCTGGGCCTGGTCTGAGACGACGCCAGTCAGCTCCGTCGTCCCATCGTCGTGATGGGTCAGCTGAAGGTCGCCGAACCAGGCCGACCAGTGCTGGTCGAGGTGCCCGGCGACCCGAAGCCGGTAGGCGGTGGGCGCCTGTCGTTGGGGAGACTGGGTCATGAGGTCCTGACCTTCGCGGTCGCCCTCAGGGTTCGGCCGTTGCGGTGTCGACGGATGACGTACTCGGCGACGGCGAGGTTGATGGCCCAGCCGGCACCCAGGGACAGGTCGGTGGTCAGTGCGCTGGTGCCGAAGGCCGCGTGTCCGATGCCCAGGCTGAACGTCTGAGTGCCGGCGCCCAGGGCGAGCGCGTAGGCGCGGGTCATCCACGCCTGGTGGCGGGCGACGTCACCACGGCGGATCGCGGCGAAGCCGAGGATGATGCTGGAGGCCATCCCCGACCCGAACGCGAGCCGGAACAGGAAGGCCAGCTCGCCGGTACCGGGTTGGCGGGCGTAGAACAGCGTCATCCACAGCGCCGAGAGCGCCACTGCCATGCCCAGAACCAGCACGACGCGTCCGGCAGCGCGGTGCCAGGCAGGATGACGACGTCGCAGCGTGGCGGAGAACTGGAAGGCGCCGAGAGTGGCGTAGGCGATGGCGCTGGTGATGTGGGCGAACACGGGTGCGGGCGAGGCGGTCATGCGTGGGTTCGCCGGCAGCAGGAGCGGGCCGCCGGACAGCTCGACCAGGCGCAGGGAGCCGGCGATGGCGGGGATCAGCACGAGGGCGACCAGCGCGAAGGGCACCCACCCGGTCGACCTGGTCGACCGGGTGGGGCGAGCTGCCGGGTGGACGGTCACTTGGCGCCGGCCGGGTCGAGCTCTGCGTTCACGGCGTCGGGCACGGGCCGCGCCGTCGGGGTGCGCTGCTCGCTCCACAGCGAGTAGCCGAGGCCGACGAGTGCGACGCCGGTGGGGATGGCGAACAACCTGAAGTTGACCTGCGGCAGCAGAGGGATCGCGAGGGTGGCAACGGCGGCGATCGCCAGGAGCGCGGCGGCCCATCGGGCGAGGACGCGGGCACGGAACAGGGCGATGCCGAAGAGGAGGCCACCGGCCAGGTAGGTGACGCCTTGGAGCATGCTGAGCTGCTCGATCAGGCCGATGTCGCCGCTCGCGTGGCCGCCGGGAACGGCCACGGCGAGGACGTCGGTGACGTATCCCGGTGAAGTGCTGGCGATGGAGGGGATGACCACAGCCCCGATCGCTTCGGTGCTGAACATGACGAGGAAGCCGGTGGCGAGCACGAGGTAGCCGATCAGGCCGAGGACTCCGCTCCGCTTCACCTGGCGCAGGTACATGCCGGTGATGCCGGCGAGCGACAGGGCCGCGAAGAGCATCTTCATCGTCTGGCGGACCTTCCACTCGGTCGTGGAGATGAAGGCGAGGTCCAGGTGGGGGTGGTTGATCTGGACGCCGATGTACAGCAGGCCCCCGACGACGGCGGCGACGCCGGCCGTGCGGGTCAGGGTGGTGGTCGAGATGTTCATGTCCGGCTCCGTGGTCTGTGAGTGTCCGCGGCGGGCGCCGCGGGATGACTCGAAAGCTACGGACGGAGGTGGTGGCCGGGCATCACCACATGATGTGGCTGAGGTGGTGAGACCCACCACCGGACCGCGCTACAGCAAGCCGCGTTCGCGTGCGAGGCGCACCGCCGCCCGACGGCTGGTGACGTCGAGCTTGGTGAAGATCCGCTTGGTGTGGCTGCGCAGCGTGTTGAGCGTGACGAAGAGCTCGCGGGCGATCTGCGGACCGGTCAGCTCACTGTCGAGCAGCCTGAGCACCTGCCGCTCCCGCTCGCTCAACGGATCGGCCGACGGCGCCGCCGGGTGACCAGGGCCGGGGTCGTCTGTCTCGCCCGATACCTCGAGGCTGAGCAGGCGACGCGCGTGGTCCCCGGCGGGGCCTCGCCTGCCGGCGTCACGAAGCAGCTCCGCCATGGGCTCGCCCTCGTCCAGGAAGAGCCGCGCACAGTCATCCGGCTCAGGCATCTGCGCCCATGCGTCGCCGAGGGACTGCAGAGCCTGCTGCCGCTGTCCCCGAGCATCCTGTGCCAGAGCGATGAGCATCTGGATCTCGACGAGACTCCCGGCGCGTCCGGACGTCTCGGCGGCCTCGCGCAGCCTCGCCAACAGGTTCACCGCCTGACTGAGCGCGTCGGGGTCGGGGCGTTCGCGGTGCTGCGCGATGACCAGCCGGACCACGGTGAGGTGGTCGAACTCGCGCAGGTAGCCCACCTCGTCCGTGGCGGCCACGCCGCGGTCTCGCGCCCAGTCAGCGGCCCACGTCAGCTTGCGCTGCGTGATCCGGACCCGGGCCTTCATCGCTGCGATGGGTCGCACGTCCGGGAAGAAGCCACGCAGATAGACCCGCTCCGCCTGGTCCAGGAAGTCCAGGGCCTGCTCCGGGTCACCCTCGGCCCCGGCCACCCGTCCCATCGCCACGAACCATCGGTAGCGACTCTCGGTCAGGGAGGCGCGCTCTTCGAACGCTGCGGCGGTCTCGAGGTGTCGCTTGGCAGCCTCGAGGTCGCCGGCTTCGTAGTCCAGCTCACTGAGTCCCACGTGCAGGTCAGGGGTCGCCCTCAGGACGGGCGTGCCCGGCGCCTGTGCCACCTGAAGTGTGCGTTCGTAGAGCCGGCGCGCCGTGGAGGGGCGGCCCGCCGCGAGCCACATGTCGGCGAGCACCACGGTGCTGCTGAGCTCGTCGACGAGGTTGCCTCCCGCGTGCAGGCTCGCCACCGCCTGCGTGAACGTCTGCAGCGCGCTCGACACCTCCCCCCTCGCCCACGCGGCGAGGCCGAGGAACCCGGCCGCACCGCCGCGCGCGAGATGGTCGTCGGGGCCGGCCAGGGCGAGCGCGCGCCGAGCGTGCTCCGTCGTGCCCTCCACGTCTCCCCGTGCCTGCGCGAGTGAGGCGCGGTAGATGGCGATGGTCGCCGGCAACGTGCGCAGCTCCTCGGTCCTCGCCCAGGGCGGAGCCGACCCTTCCGGTACCGCAGCCATCGCGCGTTCTGCCGCGTCGAATCGCGGCTCGACCGCCTCGAGGTCCCCGGAGACCATGAGCATGTAGCCGTAGAAGACGCTGAGCACCGGGCTGCGCCGCACGGCGTCGTCGGGCAGCAGCTTCAGCCACCCGAGCATCACCTGGTCCTGCCGGTCGCGCCGGATCGCCGGCGCGGCAAGCTCCATGAGGTGCACCGCACGGTCGAAGTCCTGGGCGGCCAGTGCGTGCCTGACCGCGTCCTGGACACGATCGTGGCTCTCGAACCACCGGCTGGCGCGCTCGTGCAGCAGCGGGACCAGGTCCGGTTGCTCGGCGAGCATGCGCGCCCGCAGAACGTCGGCGAACAGGTGGTGGTAGCGGAACCACTCTCGCCGATCGTCCAGAGGCACGAGGAAGAGGTTGGCCCGCTCAAGGGCCATGAGCAGGTCCCGGCCGTCGTCGCGACCGACGACGGCGTCACAGAGCGGGCCTGTGAAACGGTCGAGAACCGAGGAGTGCAGCAGGAACTCGCGTACGCGCTCGCTCTGGTGCGCTAGGACCTCCTCCACGAGGTAGTCGACAATATACCGGTCCGTCCCGGCGAACCGGGCGATGAAACTGCCGACGTCGTCGCGCCCCTGCATGGACAGGGCTGCGAGCTGCAGCGCGGCGATCCACCCCTCGGTGCGCTCCTCGAGGACCTCCACATCCGCGGCGGTCAGGCGCAGCCCGGTCGCCTCGTTGAGGTACGCAGCAGCCTCCGTGGACGTGAAGCGCAGGTCGGCCGCACGGATCTCGACCACCTCCCCACGGACCCGCCATCGAGCCAATGGCAGGTCCGGGTCGGCGCGGGTGCTGAGCACGACGTGCACGTTCGGCGGGAGATGCTCCACCAGGAATGCCATCCCTTGGCCGACATCGTGGCTGTCCATCAGGTGGTAGTCGTCGAGGACCAGCCACACCTCGCTCGGTGCTGCGGCCAGGTCGTTGAGCAGTGCGGTGAGCGCGAGGTCGGTCGCCGTGGGGGACGAGCCGATGAGCTCCAGCGCACCCGAGCCGACGCCGGGTACAGCGCCCTGGAGCGCGGCCACGACGTACGTCCAGAAGGTCGCGGGCTCGCTGTCCGCAGCGTCGACGGAGAGCCAGGCCACGCAGCGGTCCACGCCCGGTGCCTCGTGCAGCCAGTCGGCCAGGAGGGTCGTCTTGCCAAATCCCGCCGGGGCCGACAGCAGCGTCAGTCTCGAGTCGGCACTGCGACGGACACTCTCCAGGAGTCGTGGGCGTTCCACCAGACCCCGTCGCAGCTTCGGGACGTACAACTTCGTCGCAATCAGGGGACCAGCCACATCATCCCCGTTCCAGTGTGTACAACCGCGCCCGAGGAGCGTGCCGCGGCCCACGCTACCGGGTGGCTGGGTCACCGGACCTCAAGCCCATCGCGTCCTACCGCACGGTGTGGGCTGACACCACTCGCACCCACGCGAAGCTGGGTGCGATGGGCCGCCGGCCAGCAGTCCACAAGGCCGCGGCGAGATCTGATCCTTCGGCTCAATGCTCGTCGACTGGACGGCTGACGGTCCGAGGCCCGGTGCCGGCCCGGAGTCCTCGCTGCCATCACTCTCGCGAGACGTGAGAGGGATGGCGGCAACAGACGATCACCTGACAAACTCGAGCGACGAAGCACCCGCACGCCGCGCGCCGTCTGCGCCTCTGGTTGGTCCGCCTGCTCCAACCTGGGGGCCGTGGGTGCGGGTGGGGTGCAGCGGGCCCGTAGCCCTTGCACAGATCGCCGTCACGGCGGGCATTTCCGCAGATCAGCGCCCTTCACGAGGGGGCGCAACGAACTCCTAGAGCGGGTGTCGGCAGTTCGAATCTGCCCAGGCGCACTGTTCGTGCAGGTCAGGGGGATGTTGACCTTGACCGTCAAGATCGGGGAGCACCGCTCGGATGAAGCGGGCGTCGTCCGTCAGCTTCGGCGGACGTTTGTGCAGGTCAGGGTTCGGTGATGCGGAACTCTGACGCCGGTTGCGTCCGGTGCTCCCGTTGCGCCGCGCGAGAGCGGGGCCCGGTCTGGATCAGCGTTTGCCCTGGTCAGCGGCTTGCGGATCGTTCCGGACAGCCTCGTGCTGAGGCTCCAGGTCAGCGTCAGGTCAGCGCAGGTCGGTCCTGGTCAGCGGATCCCGGGCAGGTGTGGGCCGTGGTGTGCCCCGGCCCGCTCAGGTGTCACGTCTCCGTGCACCGGGGCCCACCGGCGACGTCGACCTCAACCCGATGGTGTGGGTCGGCGGTGAAGCCAGCAGCGCCTGCCCTCGACCCTCGCGATGCTCACCCAGCCGATGCCAGGGCGGCTGACCGCGCCGAGACCAGCGTCCCGCGCTCGGAGTCGCGGCAAGTCGGAGAGCGGCACGGATCCCGTGACGGTTCAGCCTCCATCAGGCCCAGGATGGCTCAGGTTGTCGTGCCCGTTCGTCGGGGTGCCCAGGCGTCGCGCGAAGAGCAATGCAGGGATCGCCGCGCACCATGGGCCGAACGGGTGAACGACACGGGTTGTGGGGACGTGCTGCTCACCGTCGGACCGGGCCGTGTCGATGTGGTACTTGTGTAACGAAAAGGCAAACCCGTCGCGAGGTGGGGACGCAAAGCCACGGGGCCCAAGAGGCCGGCTGGGCCGCCGAAGAAGGGAAGCCGTCGTGGTCGTCGTGTCGGAGAGCTGCACGCCCAGGGCACTGCGCCGCGCGAGCACGCGAAGACCACACCTGGCCGCAGGTCGCGACCCGTGGTTCGGCTGCCCGGGTGGGCTCACCCGCAGGCCGGCATCGTCGACCGGACGCGGTGGTCGTTCACGGTCCTGGCCATGGTTCACCTGGCGGTGACGGCACCTCAGACTCTCCACGCCAGTCACGGGCTGGTGTGGGTCATCGCCGCGCTGAGCAGCGTGGTGCTCGGGACAGCAGGACACGAGGAACTGCGGGCCCGATTGCCGACTCCAGAGGTATGGTCAGGACCAGCCCACTGGGGAGATCGACGCGGGCGGCGACGATCGAGGACCCGATGAACAACGAGCACAACGAGGTCACGAATCCGAAGTTCCGCATGTGGCTCCGGCGGGACGGCGTCGTTCAGCTCGTCTGGGCTCCGCGGGTCGCGATCTGCCTCGAGGACGCGATCGCGGCGACCGACGCGATGGTGAAGCTCACCGACGGGCGACAGTCCCCGCTCCTGGTGGACACCCACGACGGCGGCCCGCAAGACCGGCCCGCGCGCATCGAGTTCACGCGCCGAGGTGACCTCGTGTCGGCCGTCGCCTTGGTCGTCTCGACCCCGCTCAGCCGGATGATGGGGAACTTCTTCCTCACCGTGAGCAAGCCGGTGGCACCGACGCGGTTGTTCGATGACGAGGCCTCCGCGCTCGCATGGCTCAAGGGGCTCGGCGGGTGACGACGACGCCCGGGCCACGGGACGAGGAACCCCCGCGAGTCCCGGATCGGCCGGTGCGGTCCTTCCCTGGAGCATCCCCGAATCCAGACGATGTGAACGTTGAGGATCTCGAGCGCCGACTTGAAGACGTCGTGAGCACGATCCAGGAGTTTGCCGCGCTTCGGTTCGACGCCCGCGCCCCGGTCGGCCCTGTCGGCGACCTCGTCGACGCTGTCGCGGCCGGCGTGAACTTCCTCGGCGAGGAGCTCGAAGCGTCGTTCCGCGAGATCGAGCGCCGGGTCGCTGACCGAACGGCCGCGCTCGCGATCGCCACGCGGGAACTCAGCCGTCGAGCGCTCCGCGACGAGCTCACCGGCCTGCCGAATCGCACTGTCTTCTGGGACCGTCTGTCCCACCGACTGAACCGCGCGGACCGGAGCCCGACCGGCTTCGCGGTCCTGTTCCTCGATCTGGACAACTTCAAGACGGTCAACGACACTCTGGGCCATGCTGCCGGGGATCAGCTGCTCGTCCACGTGGCTCGGCGCATCCGCGGCGAGCTGCGAGCAGGTGACACCGCCGCTCGCGTGGGAGGCGATGAGTTCGTCGTCCTCCTCGACGACGTCGCCACGAGGGAGGCGGCACTGGTCATTGCGCACCGCCTCAATGAGACGCTCCGAGAACCGTACGAGATCGGCGTTCATCGGCACAGCACGACGAGCAGCATCGGCGTGGCCATGGGCGCGGAAGGCCTCGCGACCGCCGATGCGGTGGTCGCCGCGGCCGACGCCGCGATGTACGGCGCGAAGCGAAGCGGCCGAGGACTGTGCGTCCTCTACAACGTGGACCTGCACGGTCGACCGGTACCTCTCGAGGTGGATGAGGTCGACGGGTGACGAGGCGGCCGGCTCGGCCTCGACGTAGGTCGCGGCTCGGCTGACCCGAGCCGCGTCATTCATGCGCAAGAACGACCGGGGCCCGCCCCCCATGGGACTGCGGTGCGGTGATGGGCCTGAAAGCTGGGCGACGTGACCTGACCTCCGGTCGCTGGAGGTCCACCGCGTCCGGGGTCCGGCCACCCCGCTACCGTGCTTCTGCGGGTACTTCCACGGTGCCGTCATTGCTCTCGGTCATCGACAGGACTGCGTGCGTGCGCTCTGGCGACGAGGTGGGCGAGCGACGGTTCCAGGTCAGTGGCAGGTCAGCGAAGACCCCGTAGCCCTTGCACGCGCGGCACCCACGGCGCGCACTGCCGCCGTTGAGGGCCCTGGAGGCCGCTCGACGACCCTCTCCACAAGCGCGTGTCGGCAGCTCGAATCTGCCCGAGCGCACTGCTTGTGCAGGTCAGGTGGATGTTGACCTGGGAAGTCAAGATCGGAGAGCGCTGCGCTGATGGACCGGGGCTCGGTCGGGACTCGCGTTTGCCCTGGTCAGGGGCCTGCGGATGGCCCCGGGCAGTCTCGTGCCGAGGCCTGGGGTCAACGCAGGTCCGTCCAGGTCGGCGGGAGTCGGTGGGGCGCCGGTCC
Source organism: Actinomycetales bacterium (assembly GCA_038252305.1). Lineage (GTDB taxonomy): Bacteria > Actinomycetota > Actinomycetes > Actinomycetales > Cellulomonadaceae > Actinotalea. Next base: position 11,291 of record JBBSAL010000022.1, read on the forward strand.
GGCAGTGCGACGACCCGGCTCGGCCGATCTGTCCGTGCAGCACGCCCGTTCTCGTGGGGACGCCCCACGACCTGCGCCAGGGCGGGGCCGAGGGGTCCCAGGTTCGCGCAGTCGGCACGGTCCGTCGGGTGCTATATGTTCCTAGCGAACCAGTTCGCTGAGGATGTGTCATGGTCAACATTGGAGATGTCGCTCGTGCGGCGGGCGTGTCCCGGAGTACGGCGTCGTACGCGTTGTCGGGCAAGAGGACGACCACGCCGGCGGTGCAGGCGCGGGTTGTGGCGGCCGTGCGTGAGCTGGGGTACACGCCGAATGCCGGCGCGCGTGCTCTCGCCACGTCGCAGACGAAGGTCATCGGGCTGCTCGCTCAGTTCTACGAGGACGAGTTCGCGCCGGCGATGCTCCAGTACATCCTCGGTGTGTCGAACACCGCGCGGGAGCTCGGATACGACGTGCTGCTCGTCACCGAGGAGAGCGGGGCACACGCCCTTCGCCGGATCACGGACTCGCGGATGGTCGACGGGATCGTGCTTCTCAACGTCGCTGAGCACGACGAGCGCCTTCCGATCCTGAGATCGGCTACCCAGCCCGGTGCTCTCGTGGGGCTGCCGGGTGACTGCACCGGGGTCGACGTGTTCGACCTCGACTTCGAGTCCGCGGGGCGCCTCATGATCGAGCATCTGGTCGGACTGGGGCATCGCGAGCTCCTCGTCGTCTCCCAGCCGGAGCACGTCGTCGAACGTGGCGGCGCCTACGTGTGGCGGTTCCAGAATGCTGCGCTCGAGGATGCGAAGGCCCGGGGGATCGTGCTGCGGACCGCGTTCGCCTCGACGCATCAGCCGGAGGTGGGCCGCGAGCTGCATGCGCTCCTGGACGCGAATCCCGCCGTCACGGGCCTGCTGGTGCACAACGAGGCCGCCGCGGCCGCGCTGCCGAGCGTGCTGCACGCCCGCGGCATGGAGGCTCCGCGCGATCTCTCAGTGATCGGGCGGTACTCCGACGAGTTCGCCCGGACCTTCTCGCTGCCCTACTCGGCGGTGGAGAGCGTCCCCGACCTGCTCGGTCGCCTGGCCGTCCAGCACGTGGTGAGGCGCATCGAGGACGTCACCGCGCGGGACGAGCCCTATGTGGTGCAGCTGATCCCCCCTGAGCTCGTCGACCGCGGCAGCACCGCGCCGCCGTCGCCGGCCGCGCGGCGGGTGGCTGCCGCGACGTCGTAGTCAAGGACTCCGCGAGGGCGGCGGCGCGCCCCCGTCTCACCCGCTCTCGGCTCTCCCCGGCGGTCGTGACCGAACTGTGACTACATTGGCGAACCGGTTCGCTTGACCTCCGATATGACGGCTGCCATCGTTTAGCGAACCGGTTCGCTAGCATTCAGAGAGCGGCCGGAGTCGGTCGGTGCCGGTGCCGAGGCGGTGGGGGAGAACGAGCCCGCCGCGTGTGCGTCATGGCGACGACCGAGGTCTCACCCGGGCGTATCTCAATGAGGAGAGGTATCACGCGATGGCACGTATGACCCCGCGCGCAGCGGCAGGAATTGGCATCATGGTTGTTTCAGGGTTCGCCCTCGTCGGCTGCTCGGGAGGTTCGACGGTGGCTCCGGGGGAGACCGGCGCTGCCTCACAGGGCACCACCACCGCGCAGATCACCTTCTGGGACCCCTACCCCCAGCGGGAGTCGGGCTCGCCGTGGGACGCGCTGGTGAAGTCTTGTGCTCCCACCGGTTCGACGATCGTCCGGACGAGCGCGCCCCAGACGGATCTGTTCAACCAGCTCACGACAGCCGTGAAGGAAGGCAACGCCCCGGACGTGGTGCTGCTTGACAACCCGATGATGCCCGACGCCTCGAGCGCGGGCCTCCTGGCCACCGCCGAGCAGGCGGGGATCGACACGAGCGGGATCGACGCGAACCTCCTCGGCCCGGGCGTCGTCGACGGCGTCCCCTACGGCGTGCCGATGGGTTCGAACGCACTCGGCCTGTACTACAACAAGAAGATCTTGGCGGCTGCGGGCGTCGACCCCACGAGCATCTCCAGCTGGGCGACCCTCAACACGGCGATCGAGAAGGTCGTGGCCAGCGGGTCGAAGGGCATCACCTTCTCAGGTGTCGCCGGTGAAGAAGGCGTATTCCAGTTCGAGCCGTGGTTCTGGGGTGCAGGGGCAAAGCTGACCGACCTCGGCTCGGCCGAGGCGATCAGCGCGGGTCAGCTCGTCTCGGACTGGGTCGGCAAGGGCTGGGCCCCCCGCTCGGCAGCGACCGACAACCAGTCGGCGTCCTGGGACGTCTTCCTCACCGGGGAGTACGGCTTCGCCGAGAACGGTTCGTGGTTCGCCGCGGCTGCTGCGGCCAACAAGGACTTCGCCGTCGGGATGATCCCGATCCCCGGTAAGGACTCGGCCGTCGCGCCGGTCCCGACCGGCGGTGAGTTCGCCGTCGCACCGTTGCAGAGCAAGGACGCGTCCAACCACTACGCGAACGCGTCGGCGGTGATCTCCTGCCTGACGACCGGTGCCAAGGCGACCCAGACCAGCGAGACGCTCGGCTACCTGTCCGCCAAGGCGGACGTGCGCGCCACCCAGGTCGCGGCCAACGACCTGTGGAAGCCGTGGGTGAGCATCGTCGAGGGTGCCCAGGGCCGTACCACCGAGCTCGGTGCGAAGTACGTCGCGGTCTCCGCCTCGCTGTCCCAGGCCGAGCAGGGCGCGCTCAACGCAGCCGGTGACGCCAAGGCGGTCGAGGCCGCCTTCAAGGACGCGGCCGGCAGCTGAGCCGTGCGGTGGGGCGCGCCGACATGGCCCGCCCCACCGCCCCGGACCGTCGCGAATCTCGAGTCAGGAACTCTCATGGCCATCACACCCACCGGCGTGGCGTTGTCCCGGCTGGAGACGCCCTCGCTCGTCAATGACGTCGTCGTCCCACGCCGGCGTCGCGCTGCGAGGCTCGCGGCCATCGGTTTCGTCGCGCCGCTCGTGATCTACCTCGTGGTCTTCTATGCCTACCCGCTCGTCCAGAACGTCGTGATGAGCCTGGAACGGTATGACCGCGCCACCTTCGTGAACGGCGGGGCTCCGTTCGTCGGCCTGGACATCTACCGCGAGGTGATCGGCGAGTCGAAGTTCTGGCGGATCGTCGGCCAGACGGCCATCTTCACCCTGGTGTCGATCAGCGTGCAGTACGTCGTCGGACTCGCCCTGGCGGTGTTCTTCCAGCACAGCTTCCGGCTCTCGGCCACGCTCCGTGCCATGTTCCTCGTCCCCTGGCTGCTTCCCGTGATCGTCTCGGGCACGACCTGGCAGTGGATGATGAACCCCGACAACGGCGCCCTGAACTCCCTCGTCGGGCTCTTCGGGGTCGACCCGATCTGGTGGCTCAACGCGGATCACGCCCTGATGTCGGTCATCATCGCCAACATCTGGCTGGGCATCCCGTTCAACCTCGTCATCCTCTACTCGGGGCTGCAGAACATCCCGACGACGCTGTACGAGGCGGCCGCGATCGACGGAGCCGGCCCGTGGCGCCGGTTCTGGAGCATCACCGTCCCGCTGCTGCGCCCCGTGTCGCTGATCACGCTGCTGCTCGGGCTGGTCTACACGCTCAAGGTCGTCGACATCATCTGGATCATGACGATGGGGACGGGCACCTCCCAGACCCTGGCGACATGGTCGTACGGGATGGCCTTCGGCAAGGGAACCTCTGCGGTCATCAAGTACTCGGAGGCCTCGGCCGTCGGTGGCATCCTGCTCGTCATCGCACTGGCCTTCGGTCTGGTCTACATCGCCGTCCAGCGCAACCAGGAGGACTGAACCATGGCCCGCTCCTGGTGGAAGACGGCGCTCGGACTCGTGCTCACAGCCGTCATGCTCTTCCCGGTCTACTGGATGGTGAACGTCTCGTTCACCCGACGGGAGTCGATCCGCAAGGGGCAGCTCTTCCCGTTCGACTTCACCACCGCGCACTACCAGGTGGTGTTCTCCGAGCAGCTGCCCTTCCTGATGACCAGCCTGATCGTCGGCGTCGGAACCGTGGCGCTCACGCTGCTCATCGCGGCACCGGCCGCCTACGCGCTGGCGAAGCTGCCCGTCCCCGGCGGCAGGGTCCTCAGCTTCGTGCTCATCGTCGGGCAGATGATCCCGGCCGTCGTGATGTCGCTCGGGTTCTATGCGATCTACAACCGGATCGGGTTGCTGGACACCATCCCCGGCCTCGTCCTCGCGGACTCGACCATCGCGGTGCCGTTCGCGGTCATGCTCTTCACCGCGTTCATGCGCGGAATCCCCAACGAGCTCATCGAGGCAGCGGAGCTCGATGGTGCGTCGTACTGGCGGACCTTCCGTGCGGTGGTGCTCCCGATCTCGCGCAACTCGGCGATCACCGTCGCCCTGTTCGCGTTCCTGTGGTCGTGGTCGGACTTCCTCTTCGCGTCGACGCTCGACCGCGAGGGCGGCAGCCTTCGTCCGATCACCATGGGCATCTACAACTACATCGGCGCCCAGAACCAGGAGTGGGGGCCGATGATGGCCACCGCCGTCGTGGCGTCGATCCCGACAGCGCTGCTGCTCGTCGTGGCCCAGAAGTACGTCGCCGCCGGCGTGACCGCCGGCGCAGTCAAGGACTGACCCACCCACCCCCCGCTACGCCGGCCTCAGGCGTGCCGTCGCGGGAACGACCACGGAGACCAAGATGTCGATGAGCACCAGCTTCGAGAACCTCGACGACGGGGTGAGGTGGCGCGGTGACGGGGAGACCCTCCTCGTCCAGGCATGGGGAGTGGACAGCCTGCGGGTCCGCAGCTCGCGCTCGGGGGATGTGGTCGACACCGAGTACGCGCTCCTGCCTGCGACGCCGACTCACGTGGAGGTGACGGTCGACGGGGACCGCGCGACCGTCGGCAACGGGCGGATCACCGCGCACCTGGTGGCGACGACGGTGCTCGACGTCGCGGTCGGGTACGAGGTCATGCGTTGCTCGATCGAGTTCCGTGACGCGGACGGTGCCGTCCTGCTGCGCGAGCTGGACGCGGGGGGCTCACTGAAGCTGAAGGCCAGGGCCTTCCAGCCGATCATCGGCGGCGACCACAAGATCACCGCGGCGTTCGAGCCGAACTCCGGCGAGAAGCTCTACGGGATGGGCCAGTACCAGCAGGACATCCTCGACCTGAAGGGCAGCACGTTCGAGCTGGCCCACCGCAACTCCCAGGCGAGCGTGCCCTTCGTGCTCTCGAGCGCGGGCTACGGGCTGCTGTGGCACAACCCCGCGATCGGCCGCGCGACGTTCGCTGCCAACCGCACCGAGTGGGTCGCCGAGTCGGCACTCCAGCTGGACTACTGGATCACCGCTGGTCGTACACCGGCGGAGATCACGGCTGCCTACGCCGACGCGACGGGGCACGCCCCGATGATGCCCGAGTACGGGCTCGGGTACTGGCAGTGCAAGCTGCGCTACTGGAACCAGGAACAGCTTCTCCAGGTGGCCCGTGAGCACAAGCGCCGGGGCCTGCCGATGGATGTCATCGTCGCCGATTTCTTCCACTGGCCCCAGATGGGCGACTTCCGCTTCGACGAGGAGTTCTGGCCCGACCCCGCCGCGATGGTCGCCGAGCTGGCCGATCTCGGGATCGAGCTCATGGTCTCGGTGTGGCCACAGGTGTCCCTCGCCTCGGAGAACTACGTCGACCTCAAGCGGCGCAACTGCCTGGTGCGTACCGAGCGCGGCATGGACATCCACATGGGCTTCGAGGGGCCCAGCGTCTTCCTGGACACGACCAACCCCGAAGCCCGCCGAGCCATCTGGGACCTGTGCCGCAGGAACTACCACGACCTCGGTATCAAGATCTTCTGGCTGGACGAGGCCGAGCCCGAGTACGGCGTCTACGACTTCGACAACTACCGTTACCACCTCGGCTCGAACCTCCAGGTTGGCAACCTCTACCCCCAGGCGTTCGCTCGCGCCTTCTACGAGGGACAGGTCGACGCCGGCCAGGGGGAGGTCGTGAACCTGCTGCGATGTGCCTGGGCGGGAAGTCAGCGCTACGGCGCGCTCGTCTGGTCCGGTGACATCCACTCGACCTGGGCCGACTTCCGACGGCAGATCACCGCGGGGATCCACATGGGTGTCGCGGGGATCCCCTGGTTCACCACCGACATCGGCGGGTTCCACGACGGCGACATCACCGACCCGGACTTCCACGAGCTGCTCATCCGCTGGTTCCAGTTCGCGACCTTCTGCCCGGTGATGCGCATGCACGGTGACCGCAAGCCGACCGAGGAGATCGCCGCGGCAGACGGCGGCCGACGCTGCGCCAGCGGCGCACCGAACGAGCTGTGGAGCTTCGGCGAGGACGTCTTCGAGATCCTTGCCGGCTACACGCACCTGCGGGAGACCTTGCGGCCCTACACGCGCTCCCTCATGGTCGCGGCGCACGAGTGCGGCCAGCCCGTGATGCGCGGGATGTTCCACGAGTTCCCGGACGACGCGGCGTGCTGGGACCTGCGCGACCAGTACATGTTCGGCCCCGATCTCCTCGTGGCACCTGTCGTCGAAGCGCGCGCCGTGCGGCGCACGGTGCACCTGCCGGCCGGAGCCGCGTGGACCGAGCTGGTCACCGGCGTCGTGCACGCCGGCGGGCAGCTCGTCGAGGTCGACGCACCGCTCGATGTCATTCCCGTCTTCGCCAGGGACGGCTCGCACCCCGAGCTCGTCCGCGGTCCTGGTTCGACCGCAGGCGAGGCGCGATGAGCGGGCTGTCCGCCTCCGCACGACCGGTCGTACCGGCGAGGGGTCGGTCGCGCGGGATCGGCCTGGGCGAGCTCACTCTGGAGTCCGGCTTCTGGGAGCGGCTGCAGCGCACCAGTGCCGAGGCGAGCCTTCAGCACTGCTTCGACTGGATGGAGCGGCTGGGCTGGGTCGCGAACTTCGACCGGGTGGCTGCCGGCACCACCGGGAGCGGGCGTCCGGGGTGGCAGTTCTCCGACTCCGAGGTCTACAAGCTCGTGGAGGCGCTCGCCTGGGAGAGCGGCCGAACCGGCGATCGGGATGCCGAGGCCATGCTCGAGCAGCTGACGCTCCGGGTCGCCGCCGCGCAGGACGACGACGGCTACCTCAACACCTGCTTCGGCCACCCCGGGCTCCCCGCCCGGTACACCGACATGGAGATGGGCCACGAGCTCTACTGCACGGGTCACCTCCTCCAGGCAGCCGTCGCACGGCTGCGGACCAGCGGGCCGGACCCGCTCGTCGATGTCGCCCGCCGCGCCGCCGACCACGTCTGCCGGGAGTTCGGTGCCGGTGGACGTGAGGCGATCTGCGGTCATCCTGAGATCGAGGTGGGGCTCGTCGAGCTCGGCCGAGCTCTCGGGGAGCCGAGGTACGTGGATCAGGCGCGCCTCTTCCTCGACCGCCGCGGACGGGGGCTGCTCGGCCCGATCCCGCTGCTCGGCCCCGCCTACTTCCAGGACGACGTGCCCATCCGCGACGCCGAGGTCTGGCGGGGGCACGCGGTACGGGCGCTCTACCTCAGTGCGGCTGCCGTCGACGTCGCGGTCGACCTGGCCGACGACGGACTCCTGGCGGCGATCGAGCGGCAGTGGACGCGCTCGGTCTCCCGGCGGACCTACCTCACCGGCGGCATGGGTTCGCGTCACCAGGACGAAGGCTTCGGCGAGGACTGGGAGCTGCCGCCGGATCGCGCGTACTGCGAGACCTGTGCCGGGGTCGCGTCGATCATGGTCAGCTGGCGGCTGTACCTCGCCACCGGCGACGTGCGGTACCCCGACCTCATCGAGCGCACGCTGTTCAACGTGGTCGCGGCGTCGCCGCGCGACGATGGTCGTGCGTTCTTCTATGCCAACCCGCTGCAGCAGCGGGCGGCTGGTGCGGACATCCTCCCCGACCAGGTCAACCCGCAGGCCGAGGGCGGCGCGCGTGCGCCGTGGTTCGAGGTGTCCTGCTGCCCGACGAACGTCGCGCGCACCCTCGCCTCGTGGCAGACCTACGCGGCCTCTGTCGAGGACGACGTCGTGACCCTCCTCCAGTACGCCTCCGGGACGCTGCGGGTCGAGCTGCCCGACGGTGGGTCTCTCGGGCTGACGATCCGCACCGACTACCCCCGTGGCGGGGCGGTCGAGATCGACATCTCCGACGTTCCCGCGCGGTCGGTCGCACTGCGCCTGCGGGTGCCGGCATGGGCCCAGGGCTCGACCCTCGGCCGGGTCGGAGAGCCTGCACCCGAGGTCGTCGCCGGTTGGGCGCTGATCGACTCACCGGTGGTGGGCGAGCGCTGGGTCCTCACCGTTCCGGTAGAGCCTCGGCTGAGCTGGCCCGACCGCCGGATCGACGCTGTGCGAGGGACGGTCGCCGTCGAGCGAGGCCCGCTGGTCCTGTGCCTCGAGTCGGTCGGCCTTCCCGGCGCACTCGACCTCGCGGACGTCGGCGTGGTGGTCGACGCGCCCCTCGAGGACGACGGCGACGGCGCGCTGATCGCCGTCTCCGACAGTTCCGGCTCGTCGGTAGAACCGTCCGGTGAGCTGCCCTTCGGGCCGCTCGACCGGCATGCGGCACAGGGCGGCGCTCAGCCTCGCACGGCCCGCCTCATCCCCTACCATCGCTGGGCTCAGGACGGCCCGACGGCCATGCGGGTGTTCCTCCCGGTGGCCGACTGCCCACGGTGAGCATGGGGCGGCTGTGCGGGGCCTTGACCACGCGAGCTCGCGCTTTGCGGGGCTGCGGACTCCAGCTCGAGCTCGCCCGCCTCCTGGCCGACACCCGTACCGTGCACCTCCTCGACCGCCGCGGCCGGGGCGGATCAGCTCCGGCCCGAGGGATCGCGACAGAGGTCGAGGACCTCCGCGCGGTGCTTGCCCGGACGGGCGCGCGGGACGTGCTCGGCATCAGCTCGGGCGCGATCATCGCGGCACGGACCGCCCTCGTCGGCGACGAGATTCGTCGTCTCGCCCTGTTCGAGCCCCCTCTTGCGATCGGCGCGTCGGTGCGGCTCGACCTCCTGCCGCTCTTCGACGCCGCGCTCGACACCGGGGACGTTCCGCGCGCCATGGCCGTCGCGATGCGGCTCGCCGAGAGGGGACCACCGTGGATGTTCCGGCTGCCGACCGCGCTGCTGGCCGCAGGGTCGCGCCGCATGCTCTCGGCCGACGAACGGGCGCCGTCGACCGACGGACGGGCTCGGCTGCGCGAGCTGGCGCACGCCTTGCGGGCCGACTTCGCCATCGTCCGCGAGAACGCCGACCGGCTCGGGGAGCTCGCGGCGATCGACGTGCCGACCCTCGTGCTCGACGGCACCGCAACGCGCCCGTACCTGCGTGCCGCCGTCGCCGGCCTGGCCTGGGTCGTCCCCGGCGCGCGGCACGTCGAGCTCGTCGGCCTGAACCATGCCGCGACCCAGGACCGTACGGAGCGGGGTCGCCCTGACCTCGTCGCACCCGTGCTGCGCGAGTTCTTCGCGGTGTGACGTGGGCGAGGCCCCAGATCCCGCGTCCGGGCTCGTCGGGGCAGGGGCCCGGCTGTCCGTGCGGCGCGCGTCGGGCGGGCCGGGACTCCCCACCTGGGCCGATGGGGCACCGTTGGTGATCTTGCCGGGTCCGTGTCGGTCCAGGCAGACCCCGGAACCGTCACCTTCCCGATCAGGGTCCGGCACGTCGGCGTCGTGGGCACCGTGGCCGTCTCTGCCCCCGTTGATCGAGGACCAGCGGACTTCCGTCACCCGGCTCGAGGCGTTCCCGGGGCCGGCGTGCGCTTGGCAGACTGACGTCCGTGGCCGCCCGCTGACGCCGGCCCGCGCAATCCACCAAGGAGCCCGATGACCATGCCCGAGAGCTTCCTCAGTGAGCTGACCGGCCTCTTCGCGTCGCCCGCTGCCGAGAACCCGACCGGCAGGATGGTGGAGGCGGCGTATCGCGATGCGGGCTTCGACGCCCGCTACGTGACCTGCGATGTCGCGCCCGAGGGACTGGAGGCCGCGGTGCGCGGGGCCGTTGCCATGGGTTGGGTGGGCTTTCACTGCTCGCTGCCCCACAAGGTCGCCGTGGTTCAGCATCTCGACGAGCTCGCCGAGTCCGCTGAACTCATCGGTGCGGTCAACTGCGTCGTGATCCGCAACGGCCGGCTGATCGGCGAGAACACCGACGGGCAGGGCTTCCTGACGTCCCTGCGGCGCACCGTCGACCCGCGGGGCAAGCGCATCGTCCTCCTCGGTGCGGGCGGTGCCGCGCGCGCGATCGCCTTCGAGCTCGCGCTCGCGGGTGCCGGTCCTCTCCTCGTGGTCAATCGCGATCACGACAGGGGTGAGGGCCTCGTCCGCGACCTGCGTGAGCGCACGTCGGTCCACGCGTCAGCCGTCGGGTGGACGGGCGCGTTCGCGGTCCCGGCCGCTACCGAGATCCTCATCAACGCGACCTCCGTCGGCCTCTTCCCCGACGTGGAGGCGAAGCCCGACCTCGACTACGGCACCCTTGCGCCGGGGCTGATCGTCGCCGACGTCATCCCGAACCCGCCGCGGACCGCCTTCGTCAAGGAGGTCGAGTCGCGCGGCTGCACGGCGATCGACGGGCTCGGGATGCTCGTCGATCAGGCGGTGATCGGGATCCGTCTCTGGACCGGGCTCGACGCGGACGCCGAGGTCATGAAGGCCGCCCTCACCGAGCTGTTCGGCTGACGTCACGGCAGCCCCGCCGTTGGCCTCCTGCGAACGGTCGGGAAGGGCCGGGTGCGTTGTGGCACCGCCAGATGAGGACGACGAAGCACGAACGATCGTGCTATTCTCTCACCGTGCGTGACGGTGAAGAAGCAGCCTCGGAGGCGGAGACCGGCGTGCGCGTGGGCCCTCCCCGCAAAGGCGATCGGACGCGTGAGGCGATCCTCGATCGCGCCGTCGCGCACGCCTGCAAGGTCGGGCTGGCGGGGTTGACCATCAGCACCATCGCCGACGCCGTCGGGATGTCGAAGAGCGGCATGTACGCGCACTTCGGATCGAAGGAGGCCCTGCAGATCGCGGTGCTGGACGCGGCGGCGGACGAGTTCTCGCAGAGCGTCGTCGTGCCCACCTTCACGGCTCCTCGGGGCGAGGCCCGCGTGCTCGCCCTCGTCGAGAACTGGCTGACCTGCGGGCGCACGCGGCAGCCGGGAGGATGCGTGATCGTCAAGGCCAGCAGCGAGCTGGACGACCGGCCCGGTCCGGTCCGTGACCGCCTCCGGGATCAGCACCGTGCCCTGGACCGGTCGATCGCGCGCATCGTGCGGGGCGGGATCGACGAAGAGCAGTTCCGGCCCGACGCGGATGCCGACCAGTTCGCTCACGACCTGTACGGCGCGATGCTCGGTTTCTACCACGCACAACGGCTGCTGGGGGACCCTCAGGCCGAGGCGCGCACGCGCCGGAGCGTCGCGGCACTGCTCGACGGTCTGCGCATTCGCCCGTCGGGCACCCCGCTCGCCGACCCGGCCGCCGGCGACAGTACGGAGGAGGATCGATGACCGCAACGACGGCGAGCCCATCGGGTCGAGCGCCCTGGCGTACCAGGGCCGGGCGAGCCCGGCGCCGCTCGGCCGCCGTCATCAGGCTCGGCTGGATCCGCGCACGGCTGCGGGTGCTCGGCGTGGTTGCACCCGCCGCCGCAGACCGCCTGGCTCTCGACCTGTGGTGCGCGGTCCCCGGGCCGCGGACAGGGCGGGACCACCGCACGAGCAGCGGTGCTGCACGCCGGCTGCCGGTGCCGCGCGGCGGAACGGTGGCCGCCGAGGTGTGGGGCGAGGGCCCGGTGGTGTACCTGGTCCATGGCTGGGGCGGGTGGCGCGGCCAGCTCGGCGCCTTCGTGGAGCCCCTCGTCGCCGCAGGTCACCGGGTGGTGGCGGTCGACGCGCCCTCGCACGGAGACTCCGATCACGGTTTCATGGGCCACCGTCGCGGCACGGTGATGGAGATGATCGAGACGCTCGAGGTGGCCGGCCGGGAGTTCGGCCCGGCTGCCGGCGTGATCGCCCATTCGCTCGGCTGCACTGTCGCCGGCCAGGTGGTCGCCGCAGGCCTGCCTGTCGAGCGGCTCGTCCTCATCGCACCGAACCCTGGCTTCCGGGACCTCCTCGATGACTTCGCGCGCCTGCTCCGGCTGCCGCGACGCACCGCGGCGCACCTTCAGCGAGAGCTCGAGGGGCTCACCCATCGCCCGCTCGCGACGTTCGACCTCGCCGGACTGTGCGCGCTCAGTGAGATGCCCGACACCCTGGTCGTGCACGACCGCGCGGACAAGGAGGCCCCGTACCGGGTCGGCGCGCAGCTCGCGACCGTCTGGCCCAACGTCCGGCTCATCACCACGGAGGGCCTCGGGCACCAGCGGATCCTCGCGGACCCCGCGGTGGTGCGGGAGGTGGTCGGCCATGTCACCGGCCGTGCCGCGCTCGCGAGGCGGGACTCGAGCCAGGGCGGCGGGTCCGACCCGGTCGGCGCCTGATCGCACGGCGGTTGCCCCCGCACCAGGCTGCGACCGACCAGATCCCGGCCGCCTACCTCGACGGACCCGCAGCCTGAGGCCCCCGTTCGGCGAGCAAGAACGCGGTGGCCTCGTCGATCGTCATCGCACGGCCGTCTGCACGGAGCGTGGCGAAGCGCTCCGCGCCCAGCTCTGCGGCTGCGGCGTCGACGCCGGGCTTGATCTGGCGGTCCCAGAACGGCGCCATCTTCATCGTGAAGTGCGTCTCGCCGGCCCCGCGCAGCACCGCTGCCCGCTCGGCCTGGCCCGCGACCCCGGCGAAGTGCGCCGCCTGAAGGAACGCCATCCCCGAGGACACCGTGACCCCCATCTCCAGGGCGGAGCGGGCGGAGAGGCGGTTCAGCCCGTCGGCCCGCTCCGGTTCACCGGCATTCCAGACCGCGAAGGCGAGGTCGTGCAGCGCCAGCGGACGGACAAGGGGATCAGCCCCCGGCTGGTTCGCGAGCGTGACTGCCTCGGTGAACCAGCGCAGCCGGTCCGCGTCCTCCTGCAGGCTCGCGAGGAACGTCGTGGCGTGCACCTGCCCGTAGGTGTCGCCCATCTCGATGAACCGGCGACGTCCCTCCGCGAGCATGTCGCGTACCTCGGCGCTCTCGTCGCCGCCCCACAGCCGCGCCTGCGCGAGCAGGGTCAGGGGCCATGCCGTGCCGTCGTGGGAGCCGATCCTGCCGCAGGTCTCGAGACTCTCCTGCAGCAGCTCGACGGCGTGCGGGATCTCGCCGACGGAGAAGGCGAGGTGCCCGCGTCGGGCCAGGGCGTAGGCCAGGCCGCGCTCGTCGCCGACCGACCGGTAGATCGTCGTCGCCTCGTCGACCCAGGCGATCCCGTCGGCGTAGCGCTGCAGGTACATCAGGAGGAAGGCGCCGACGGCCAGCCCGTCGGCCCTGGCCCGGGTCGCCGCTCCGGCCGAGGCGGCGAGCACCCGTTCCAGCCGGTCCAGCCCGGCCCGCAACGCACCGGAGAACAGCCAGACGTGCCCGAGGACCGAGGCCATCTCGAGCGCCTCCTCGTGGTGGCCAGTCACCAGCCACCTGTCGAAGGCAGCCTCGTGGTCGGCGCGCTCGGCTTCGACGGTGTCTCGCGCAGCGATCCTTCCGCGACCGAAGACGTCGTCGCGCAGGTGGCGGCAGATCTCGAGCAGGTGGGTGTCGTGTCGTCGTACGGCTTCCGGCTCATCGTTCCCGCCACGCAGTCGGCGGCGCGCGAACAGCCGAACCGTCTCGAGCATCCGGTAGGACGAGACGGGGCCGGGCTGAGCGCTCAGCAGCGAGGCGTCGACGAGGCCGCGGAGCAGCTCCGTCACCTCGAGCGGAGGGACCTGAAGCACCGCCGCGGCTGACTCCGCGGTGAACGGGCCGTCGAAGACGCCCAGCAGGTCGAAGGCGCGCCTCTGGTCGGGGGTGAGCAGGTCGAGGCTCCAGTCGAGCGAGGCCCGGAGCGACGCATGGACGTCCCGCTGGGGGTGCGGCGTCCTGAGGAGCCGGAACCGGTCCGCGAGGTGGCCGGCGATCTCCTGGGGGGAGAGGGCGTCGCAGCGGGCAGCGGCGAGCTCGATCGCCAACGGCAGGCCGTCGAGGTGGCGACACACCTCCGTGACCGCCGCCCCGTTCTCCCCGTCGAGGACGAAGTCGGGTCGCACCGCGGTCGCGCGGGCGCAGAACAGCTGCTCGGCTTCGCCGGGAGGCTCCCCAGCGAGAGCGGTGCCCAGCCCCTCGAGGGCCACCACGACCTCGCCAGGGACGTCCAGCGGTCGGCGGCTCGTCGCCAGGACCCGCAGCCCGGGCGACGTCGAGAGCAGCCGGCTCGCCACCTCGGCCACGGGCCCGATGACGTGCTCGCAGTTGTCCAGCACGAGCAGCGCCCGGCGAGAGCGCGCCCAGTCGACGAGGGACGCGTCGGCGCTGGGCAGGCCGGCGACCCCGACCGCGGCCGCAACGGCCTCGGCGACGCCGTCTGGCCCGGGCAGTCGTGCCAGGTCGGCGAGCCACACCCCGTCCGCGAAGCCGCCGGCGAGTCGGCCGCAGAGCTCGATGGCGAGTCGGGTCTTGCCGGCCCCGCCCGACCCGGCCAGGGTGACCAGCCGGTCGTGCACGACCCGTGACTCGAGGGCCTCGAGCTCGGCCGTGCGCCCGACGAAGCTGCTCAGCGGGACGGGCACGTTCGTGCCGGGGCCAGGGCCGGTGGCGTCGAGCGTCGGGTCCTGGACAAGGATCCGTTCCTCGAGCCGGGCGATCGCTGCCGCCGGTTCGATGCCCAGGTCGTCGGCGAGAGTCCGGCGCAGCTGCGCGAGGGCGGCGAGGGCCTCGGCCTGACGTCCCGCGCGGTACAGCGCCCGGGCCAGCAGCTCCCAGAACCGCTCCCGATACGGCTGCTCGACGGTCAGCATCTGCACCTCACCCACCTCGGGGACTCGGCCTGCGCGCAGCTCTGCCTCCGCACGGTCCTCCAGCCCTCGCAGTCGGATCTCGGTCAGCCGGGCCGACTCCGGGGCGGCCGATGGCAGGTCGAGCCCCTGGTACGGCTGGCCCCGCCACAGCGCCATCGCTCGAGTCACGAGCACGACGGCGCGGTCCGCGTCGGCGCCCATCGCTCGGCGAGCCTCGACGAGCTGGGACTCGAAGCGGGCGGCGTCGATCGCGTCGTCGTCCCGAAGCACCAGCCGGTAGCCGCCGTCGGCGCGCACGATGCGGTCGCGCTCGATCGCGCCCCGCAGGTTCGACACGTAGGTGTACAGCGAGTCGCGGGCGCCGTCCGGTGGATCGACGCCCCAGATCTCGGTGATCACGCGATCACCGGGCACGAGGCGGGGCGCTGCGAGCAGGAGCAGCGCGAGGACCGCGCGCTGGCGTGAGCCGCCGAGCGGGACCAGCGCGTCGCCGTCACGGACCTCCAGCGGCCCGAGCACCGAGAACCACATCTCAGCTGTGAGTCTAGGGCGGCCCGGGCCACCTGCCCGGAGGACTCAGCTGTCGCGCTCGATCGTGCCGATGATCGTCCACGGGTAGCCGTGGACGACGCCCTCGAAGGAGCCCGTCACATGGTTCGTGTAGCGGAGCCCCTCGTAGCCGCCGGTGCCCGCGTACACACCGTCCTGGACGACGGTCGTGGGTTCGCCGCTGGTGAGCGTGATGGTGATCCGACCGTCGGGCGTGTGCCAGGCGCCACCGTCGTTGGTGAGGGTGGAGTCGGCGACGCAGTCACCGACGGTGCTCTCGCCCTGCTGGCTGAACTCGCAGCGGAAGTGGTGCTCGCTGGCGCCGGAGGTCCGCTCGTCGGACATCGTCGTCTGCGGGCAGCGCACCGTGCGCTCCAGGACTGTGCCCGGCACCAGGGGAAGCGGGTCACCGCTCCAGACCGTGTCGTTGTCCGAGCAGAGCCCCGTGTCACCGGTGACATCCATCGGATAGGTCTCGCCGGCGCAACCGGCGAGGGAGACGAGCAGCCCCAGTGCGACGACCAGGGATGCCCGGAGTGAGCGTGTGCTCATGACTGCCTCCTTTCACACCTTCAGGGTGCGGAGGCGACCTCAAGGGAACCCAAAGGGCGTGGCGCGGTGCCAGAGGGGGCGGGTGAGAACGACCACGCTCCGGCGCTGTCGGTCGGACCCGTCGCCGGAGCGCTCCGCGTGGTCCTGTCGACCGCAGAGACTGCCGCTCCCCTGCTAGTCGTCGATGACGTCGAGACCCTGCTCCCGGAGCTGTGCCAGGTGGTCGAGCATGCCTTTGAGCACCTCGGGGGCATGGCCTTGCCAGCTCTCCAGCTCGGCGACGACGCGCAGCGGGTGCGGGGTCCGGTAGGACTGCGTGGGGTTGCCGGCGAATCGCTTGTCGGTCACGTTCGGGTCGTCCTCGAACGGGCCCAGGGGTTCGACGACGTAGAGGTGCCCCCGCTCGCCGCTCCCGGCCAGCGCGGTCGCCAGCTCGGCTCCCCAGGCGGCCGTCTCCACGAGCCCTGTGAAGTAGATGTTGTTTGACACCCGGCCCTGCTGGAAGGTGGAGCCGTAGCCGGGAACGAGCTCGGTGTCGGCCTCGAGCGCGGACTTCGTCCCGTGGTAGAACGGGCCCTCGATGTGGCCGCAACTGTCGTAGGTGACCGGCGTGCGAGTGCTCGTCTGCTCGCCCATCGTCGTTGTCTCCTCGCTCGTCACGGACCGGCGCATGTGCGGCCGGCGATGCCGGTCGACCCGGTCCGGGTGGTGGGAGCCGCCTCGGCGAGGCCGTCAGCCGGCACCGTTCCGCAGCAGCCACTCGGTGTCGGCGTCGCGGCCCATGGTGGGGTCGGGCGCCTCTCGTGCCTCCTGCGTCGTGACCATGTCCTCGAGCCGAATCGGTTCGGGCAGCCTGCGGAAGTCCTGGGCATCGCGCTGGTCCTCCGGCGGCGTGTGGCCCATGTCGGCTCCTCGTGCAGGTCCGCATCGTTGTCGTCCCCGAGACTAGACGCGGACGAGCCTCGAGCGCTCCACGCCTTCATCCTGCTCTCCGCCTTGCCCGTGCTCATCGTGTACCTGATGGTCCAGCGCTCCGTCGCCCAGGGCGCGTTCAGCGGAGCGGTCAAGGGCTGAGCGTCGGCGGCGCTCGCGGTCGTGTCAGACGTCCGTGTCCGACAGCTCGGTGGCAGGCACGCGGCCCGGGACCGTCAGCGTGAGGAGCGCGCCGCCCCCCGCTGCGGTCGAGGCGGCGACCGAACCGCCCTGGCGGGCGACGGTGTCCGCGACGATCGCGAGACCGAGTCCGCTGCCAGGCATCGCGCGGGCACGCTCCGACCGCCAGAACCGGTCGAAGACCCGGGGCTGGTCGTCTGCCGGGATGCCGGGTCCGGCGTCTGCGATCGTCAGGGTCCCGCCGGTCAGCCGGATCCGGACCTCCGAGCCCGGTGGCGAGAACTTGACGGCGTTGTCGAGCACGTTGAGCACGGCGCGTTCCATCGCCGCGGGGTCGCCGTCGAACTCCCACGGCTCGAGGTCGGCCAGCAGCTCGTGGTCACCGCGCCGCGCCGCACGCTCGACCGCGCGCCGCACGACGTCGTCGAGCCGCGCGGTCTCGGCCGCCGGCGGAACGTCGTCGTGCGAGAGCGCCGTCAGCTCGGTGACCAGGTCGCCGAGCTCGACGAGCTGAGCAGTGACGCTCTCCAGGAGAGCCCGCCGATCATCCGGCGGCAGCGGGCGACCGGCCGCCTCGCTGCGCGCGAGCAGCTCGATGTTGGTGCGCAGGCTGGTCAACGGGGTCCGGAGCTCGTGGCCGGCATCGGCGACGAGCTGCTGCTGGCGGGCGCGTGCCACGGCCAGGGCGGTGGTCATCGCGTTGAAGGCCGTGGCGAGCCGGGCGACCTCGTCGTCGCCGTGCGTGGGGATCGGGATGCTGAGGTCCTGGGTGGCGGCGATGCGCTCGGCGGTGCGGGTGAGCTCGTCGATCGGGCGGAGCCCGGTTCTCGCGACGAGCAGACCGGCGACGGTCGCGAGCAGCGCCCCGGCACCGGTCGCGCCGACCAGCACGAGAGCGAGCTGGTGGAGGGTCGCGTCGACGTCGGTGAGGTCGCGTGCGACGAGCAACGCGTAGCCGGAGCCGAGCGCGGTCGTCCGGACCCGCACCGGGGTGCCGCTGCGCGTCGAGTCGTCCCGCGGGGACGTCGCGGCCCCGCCGTTCGCGACCGCGACGTCTGCGGCGGTGATCGTGACCTCGTCGGCCGGGTTGCGGGTACAGGTCGTCCCGTCGGCGCGCACGACCTGCACGGTGCCGATCACCAGCTGGAAGCGGGTCGCGACATCCGCGGTGCCGCTGCACAACGACTCCGGGTCGAGCCGCCCGGTCCGTCCGTCGGCAGGGGAGCCGAGGAGAGTGGTGCCGGCGCTGTTCTCGACGGTCAGCGGGTTGGTCAGCAGCGCGCCGTCGACCTGGGAGCGCAGCGCCTCGGACATCGTGAAGTACGCGAGACCACTGGCGCTCGCGATGGCGGCGACGACGGCGAAGGCGCTCAGCAGGGCCAGGCGGCGGCGCAGGCTCGGTCGACCGAGCAGTGCGAGCGCGCCTCGGGCGGTGCTCATGCGTCCCGGGCGGGCGTCGAGCTCTCCCGCAGCACGTAGCCGACGCCCCGGACGTTGTGCAGCAGGCGCGCGCCGCCTGCCGCCTCCATCTTGCTGCGCAGGTACCCGACGTAGACCTCGAGGGTGTTCGAGCCGTTGTCGTACCCGTACCCCCACACGTCCTGCAGGATCTGCGCCCTGGAGAGCACCTGACGCGGGTGCGTCAGCAGCAGCTCGAGCAGAGAGTGCTCGGTGCGGGTCAGGGTGAGCGGGACACCCGCGCGGTTCACCTCTCGGGTCCCGGTGTCCATCATGAGGTCGGCGAACCGCAGCACGTGGACGGTGGCCGCCCGCGCACCGCTCCGCCGCAGCAGGGCGCGGAGCCGGGCGAGCAGCTCCTCGAGAGCGAACGGCTTGGGCAGGTAGTCGTCCGCTCCCACGTCCAGGCCGGTGACCCGGTCGCGGGTCCCGTCACGTGCCGTCAGCATGAGGACCGGCACGTCGTGACCTCCGGCCCGCAGGCGGCGGCACATCTCGAGTCCGTCCATGCGCGGCATCTGCAGATCGAGGACCACGGCGTCGGGCAGCTGCGCCTCGATCTGGGCGAGCGCGTCGACCCCGTCGACGGCCGTGCGGACGGTGTAGCCCTCGAACGACAGGCTGCGACGCAGGCTCTCCCGCACCGCCTCGTCGTCGTCGACCACCAGTAGCTGCACGTCGCCCATTCTGGCCTCCCCGGGCCCCATGCTCGGCGTCCCGACTAAGGAACGCCTAAGACGCGCGCCCCGCGGCCGAGATCTCACGGAACTCTTAGCCGGCGGGGCGTCGTGCTCTTAGCCGTGGCCGCGAGGGTCGTCCCCATGACCAGACGACCGCGGGCATGGGCCCTTCTCGTAGTCGCGGCAGGGCTGACCCTGACCGCGTGCAGCACCTCGGCCGACGGAGCCGGGGTGGCCTCGCTGCAGAGGGCCGCCGGCGCCGCGGCGGACCCTGCGGGCACCGCCGCGAGCTCCGAGGCCGAGCTCCTCGACTACGTCCAGTGCGTGCGTGACCAGGGCGTCGACATCGCCGACCCGACGGTCGACGCCGACGGCAACCTCACTCTCGGTGGCGGCGGCCCCGGCAGCGGTGACGGCACCGGGACGGCAGCGTTCGACCACGACGCCCTCCTCGCTGCGCAGGACGTCTGCGGCGAGGTGCCGAGCGGTGCCTTTGGCTCCGCGGTCAGGGACACGACCGAGTTCCAGGACGCGGCGCTCGTGTTCGTGCAGTGCATGCGCGACGAGGGTCTCGAGGTCGCCGACCCCGACTTCTCCACGACCTCCGGACCGGGTGGAGGCGGCATGCTGGGCGACCTCGACCGGTCCGACCCCGCGGTGACCGCCGCGCTCGAGACGTGCCAGAGCGACTTCGCCGCCGCCCGTGACGCCATCGTCGCCGCAGGCACGGGGGAGTAGATGTCGCGCGATCCGAGGCGTCGACCCCGCCGTGGGGCCGTCGTGGCGGCGGTGGTCGTCGTCGCAGCAGTCGCGGTGGCCGGCGCAGCCGCGGGCCTGACCGCGAGCAGGTCGTCGGCGCAGGACGGTGCTGCGGCGGCATCCCCGTCGTCGGTGGTCCCGGTCGAGCGCCGCGACCTCGTCGTCACCGAGACGTTCACCGGTGAGCTCTCGTACGCGGACCCTCGCACCCTCACGACCGGTCGCGCCGGCACGGTCACCACGGCGACCTCGGTCGGTGACGTGGTGGCGGTCGGGTCGGTGCTGTTCTCGGTCGACCTCGAGCCGGCAGTCCTCCTGACCGGCGGGGTCCCCGCATTCCGGCGGCTCGACGTCGACGCGAGCGACGGGCCCGACGTCCGCCAGCTCGAGCAGGCGCTCGCGGACCTCGGCTACGGAGCCGACCTCACGGTCGACGACCACTTCACGACGGTCACCGCTGCCGCGGTCACACAGTGGGAGACGGACCTCGGTCGCGCCGAGCCGGACGGGGCGGTCGAGCTGGGCGACGTGGTGTTCACCTCGGGCGAGGTCCGCATCTCCGGTGTCATCGCCGCAGTGGGCGCCCGCGTGCAGTCGGGTGGCGGTGTGCTCGAGGTGACCTCGACCGGCACGCTCGTCGCGCTCGACCTCGAGGTGGACCGAGCCGGCGACATCGAGACCGGGACGGTCGTCGGACTGACGCTGCCCGGCGCGATCTCGAGCACCGGGACGATCACGAGCGTCGGGACCGAACCGCAGGTTGCTCCGAACGACCCGAAGGCGACGGCGACGGTCCCCGTCGAGATCACGCTCGACGACCCGGCCGCGGCACGGGACTTCGACAGCGGGTCCGTGGACGTCGTGCTCGAACGCTCACGGGAGGACGGCGTGCTCGCGGTGCCGGTCACGGCGCTGCTGGCGCTCGCGGAGGGTGGCTATGCCCTCGAGGTCGCTGACGACGCGGGCACCTCCCACCTGGTCGCTGTGGCGGTCGGGACCATTGCCGACGGCTACGTGGCCGTCACCGGCGACGGTGTCGCCGCGGGAGTGCACGTGGTCGTGCCGTCGTGAGCGCCTTGGACGTGTCCGCAGCGGTGCCGACGGCGGCCATCGTGCCCGGCGCTGTCCTCGAGCTGCGCGACGTCGTCAAGGAGTACCCGACCGACCCGCCGACCCGCGTGCTGCACGGGATCGACCTCCGGGTCGACCGGGGCGAGCTCGTGGCGATCGTCGGGCCGTCGGGCTCCGGAAAGTCGACGCTGCTCAACATCATCGGCACGCTCGACCTCCCGACGAGCGGTACCGTGCGCGTCGCCGGCCACGACGTGTCGACGCTCTCCGACGAGGACCTCTCCGCGCTGCGGTCGACGCAGATCGGCTTCGTGTTCCAGCAGTTCTTCCTGCTGTCCGGGATGACCTCGGTCGACAACGTCGCGGACGGTCTCCTCTACCGCGGGGTGCCGCGACGGCTGCGCCGCGCACGCGCGGCCGAGGCCCTCGAGAAGGTGGGACTGACCCACCGGATGCACCACAACCCGGAGAAGCTCTCGGGTGGTGAGCGCCAGCGGGTCGCCATCGCCCGGGCACTCGTCGGGGAGCCTGCCCTCGTGCTCGCGGACGAGCCGACGGGCAACCTGGACTCGGTCTCGAGCGCGTCGATCATGGCGCTCCTGCACGAGCTGCACGTCGGCGGGTCCACGATCCTCGTCATCACGCACGACCATGAGATCGCGGCGAGCCTGCCGCGCCAGGTCGCGCTGCGAGACGGCCGGATCGAGCGGGACTCGGCACGCGTGATCGAGACGGTCCGATGAGCGGCACGACATCCGTCCGGCAGGGCTCGCCGGTTCCGGGAGCGCCGCAGGTCGGCCCACGGCTGCTGCAACCGAGCCCGGCGCTGCCGAGCCCGCTGCGCCGGAGCTCCTTGCACGGCGCGGACCTCCTCCGCGTGGGTTCGGTCGGGTTGCTGAGCCGGCGGCTCCGCGCAGCACTCTCGGCACTCGGGATCGCGATCGGCATCGCCGCGATGGTGGGGGTCCTCGGGATCTCGCAGTCGTCGAGCTCCGCCCTGCTGTCCTCGCTGGACCGGCTCGGCACCAACCTCCTCACGGTGCAGGCCGGCACCGGGGTCGGGGCGGGCGACGCGATCCTCCCGACGACGAGCGAGCTGATGCTCCGGAGGATCGGGCCCGTGCAGACGGTGAGCTCGGTGACGTCCGTCGATGCGACCGTCCGCCGGACTGACCTGGTCCAGGAGACCCGGACGCAAGGCATCACCGTCAAGGCGGCCGACCTCGACCTGGTCGGGACGCTCGCGGGCTCGGTCGCGAACGGCCGGTGGCTCGATGCGGCGAGCTCGCGGCTGCCGGTGGTCGTGCTGGGTTCTGTGGCCGCCGAACGGCTCGGGATCGACGACGTCTCGATCGGTCCGATGGTGTGGCTGGGTGACCGCTGGTTCGCGGTGATCGGGATCCTCGACTCGTTCGAGCTCGCCCAGGACATCGATCGCTCGGCCCTGATCGGTCGCCCGTACGCCACCGGGGAGATGGACGCCGCCGAGGCGCCGGAGACGATCTACCTGCGCACCGACCCCGCGGCGCTCGACACGGTGCGGGCCGTGGTCCCTGCGACCGCGTACCCGGAGAACCCGGACCAGGTCGAGGTCTCCCGACCCTCCGACGCGATCGCTGCCAGAGCGGCAGCGAGCAGCGCCTTCACCGGGTTGTTCCTCGGGCTCGGCGCCGTCGCGCTGCTGGTCGGTGGCGTCGGCATCGCGAACGTCATGGTCATCTCGGTTCTCGAGCGTCGATCGGAGATCGGCCTGCGTCGGGCGCTGGGGGCCACCCGCCGCCACGTGAGCGTGCAGTTCCTCATGGAGTCGTTGCTGCTCTCGGCGGTCGGCGGACTCGTCGGTGTCCTCCTCGGGGCCGTGGTCACGGCCGGCTACGACGTGCTTCGTGGCTGGCAGGTCGTCGTGCCGACGATCGGCGTGGTCGGCGGCTTCGTCGCAGCTCTCGTCATCGGCGCGGTGGCCGGCCTCTACCCGGCGATGCGCGCCGCGCGACTGCCTCCCACCGAAGCACTGAGGACCGTCTGACATGTCACGCATCGCACTCACCCCGCAGCCCCGCGTGCGCGTCGTCGCGCTGATCTCGGTCGCGGTCTCGGTCGCGGTCGCCGTCGGTCTAGTCGGAGCCCGGGGGAGCCGGGCCGACGCCACCGAGGGCGACGGGATCGTCCCGACCGCGACCGTCACGTCCCGCACGATGGCCGTGACGAGTCAGGTCGACGGCACGGTGCAGCGGGCCGCCCGGTACGAGGTCAGGTTCGGGGACTCGTGGGTGGCCTCGTCGTCGGACGTGCCTGACGTCTCGGCGGGTGGCTCGAGCGGGGCAGCCTCGACAGTAGGCGTCGGTGCTGCGACCACGGCGTCCGCGGCAACGCTCACGTCGATCGCCGTGCTCGGCACCCCGGTCGCGACGGGAACCGTGCTGTATGCCGCCTCGGGCGAGCCGTTCGTCGCGGTGCTGGCAGGATCGGCGCCGATCGACGGGGTGTTCTGGCGCGACCTCACCACCGGTGTCGACGACGGCGCCGACGTCCGCGTTCTCGAGGAGGCGCTCGCCACCCTCGGCTACGGGGACGACCTCACGGTCGACGAGACCTTCACGTCCGTCACCGCTGCCGCGGTGGAGCGGTGGGAGATCGACCTCGGGCGGCTCGAGCCGGACGGGGTCGTCGCGCTCGGGGACCTGGTCGTGGTACCCGAGCCGGGCGAGGTCGTCTCCCGGCTCGTCCAGCCGGGTGTGGCGCTGCGCACCGGCAGTGCCGTGCTGACCATCGCCAGCACGACCCGGGTCGTCGGTGCTGCGGTCGAAGCCGCGCGGATCGCCGAGTGGCCGGCGGGTGCATCGGTCACGCTCGCCTGGTCGGACGGCCGCTCGACCGCGGCGCACGTCGTGGCCACGGCACGGGACGTCGTCGACGGCGTGGTCGACCTCGTGATCGACCTCGACGCGCAGGCGCCCGGCCGTGCGACCGGGACCCCGGTCACCGTGGTCCGGACGGCCGAGCAGCGGGACGGCGCGTTGACGGTGCCGGTCGCCGCGATCGTGGAGGGTGAGGCAGGCCGGCCGAGCGTCGTCGCCCTCGACGGGGCTGTCCGTCGGCGGGTGCACGTCACCGTCGGCGTCGTCTCCGGCGGGTGGGTCGAGGTGTCGGGCGATCTCGTGGCGGGCGAGCACGTGGTGCTGCCGGGCTGACCCGTCCGGTCGGCCGCCGCGATCGTCCGGTACCCCGCAGAGGCCGAGCATCCGGTGAGCGAGCTGATCGCCCGCACGTGCCCACGACGGACTGACAGCGCTTGCATTCGCGCCTATGATGAACGGACCTCGACGTCCTGCCGAAGGAGGCCAGACGTGTCTGCCGTCTTCCCTGAGGTCGTCGACCTCGCCAGCGTCCCGACAGGCGACATGCCTGGCGACAGCGTCCAGGTCACCGAGGCGCACCTGGCCAAGGCACGGACCCTGTACCCCGCCCTGTGGGACCTGCTGGGCCCCGTCCTGCAGGCCGCGCCCCATCACCGCGCCGTGATCGCCGTGCACGGCGGCTCCGGGGTCGGCAAGTCCGAGATCGGCTCCCTGCTGGCCCACGGCCTCAACGCGAACGGTGTCGGCGCGTACGTGCTCTCCGGCGACAACTACCCGCGCCGGGTCCCGTCCGTGAACGACGCCGAGCGGCTGCGCGTCTTCCGCGACGCCGGCGCCCGGGCGCTCGTCGCCGCCGGCCGCTACGACGAGTCCGTGCGTGCCGAGCTCGCGGCCCTCCGCGCCGCAGACCAGGACCCCGAGCCGGCTCAGGTCGCCGAGCACCCGTGGCTGTCCACCTACCTGGACGGTGGACGCACCGCGCTGGCGGGCTACCTCGGCACCCCTGACGAGATCGCCTTCGACGAGCTCAGCGCCATCCTCGAGGCCTTCCACGACGGTGCCCCGTCGCTGATGCTCAAGCGCATGGGCCGCACCGTCGACCAGCTCTGGTACGAGGAGGTGGACCTGCGCGAGGTGCAGGTGATCGTCCTGGAGTGGACCCACGGCAACAGCGAGCACCTGCACGGAGTCGACCTGCCCGTCCTGCTCAACAGCACGCCTGAGGAGACGCTCGCGCACCGCCGCTCGCGCAACCGGGACGGCGGTGTCGACAGCCCGTTCACGACGATGGTCCTGGGGATCGAGCAGCAGAAGCTGCACGCCCAGGCGCGTCGGGCAGCGCTCATCGTGGCCAAGACGGGCGAGATCCAGGACTACGCGACGTATCTCGCCGCCATGGGCGAGGGCGGGCCGGATGCCGGACCGATGCTCAACGTCTACCCGGACTCGATCGGTGGCACCCTCGCCGACGTCGCCGCGTTCCTGCGTCGGCCGGAGCTCGCGGGCACCTTCACCTCGGCGTACCTGCTGCCGAGCGTCTTCAACACCGACCTGGATCGCGGGTTCTCGGTGATCGACTACGGGCTGAGCGACCTCTATGCGACCCGGGCGGACCTCGACGCGCTCGCCGACGCAGGCATCAGCCTCAAGCTGGACTTCATCCTCAACCACGCCTCGGTGCTGTCCCCGCAGTTCCAGGATCTCCTGGCGCGGGGTGAGGACTCGCCGTTCGCCGACTTCTTCATCGACTGGAACGCGTTCTGGGCGGGTCACGGCGAGATGACCCCGGAGGGCTTCGTCCAGCCGGACGCCGAGCTGATCAAGGACATGTTCTTCCGCAAGCCTGGCTTGCCGATCCTCATGGTCCGGATGCCGGACGGGACCGAGAAGCCGTACTGGAACACCTTCTACCAGGAGGTCCGCTACACGGCACCCGACGCCCAGGACCTCATGGCGGCGACGGGGATGCAGTACGGGCGCGCCGCGCTGCTCGCCGAGCGCCTCGCTGCCACCCTGGCGGACGGCGGTCGGCCGGGCGACGTCGACGCGAGCGGCTTCGAGGACGTGCGCGACGCCGTCGTGGACCTCGTCGAGTCGCGTCGGCGCTACCTCGGCCAGATGGACCTCAACATCGCCTCCCCGCTGGTCTGGGACTTCTACGCCGACACGCTCGACACGCTCGCCGGCTACGGCGCGCAGATCGTGCGCCTCGACGCCTTCGCGTACGCGCCGAAGGAGCCGGGGTTGCGCAACTTCCTCAACGAGCCGGGGACCTGGGAGGTGCTGGCCCGCGTCAAGGAGCTGGCCGACGCCCGCGGCCTGCAGCTGCTGCCGGAGATCCACTCGACCTACGCGACGAAGATCCACGAGACGATCGCCTCGCAGGGCTTCATGAGCTACGACTTCTTCCTTCCCGGCCTGGTCATCGATGCCTTCGAGCAGCACGACGCCACCGTCCTCAAGCGGTGGATCGGCGAGGTGCTGGACAAGAGGATCCGCACCGTGACGATGCTCGGCTGCCACGACGGCATCCCGCTGCTGGACCTGGAGGGGCTGCTCGGCGGGGACCGGATCCAGGGGCTGATCGATGTCGTCAAGGGCCGCGGCGGCTACGTCAAGGACCTGCACGGGGCGAAGAACATCTACTACCAGGTCAACGCCACGTACTACTCGGCGCTCGGGGAGAGCGACGACCGCATGCTCCTGGCCAGGGCGATCCAGCTCTTCATGCCGGGCAAGCCGCAGGTCTGGTACCTCGACCTGTTCGCCGGCACCAACGACCACGATGCCGTGGCCAAGGCCGGACCGAGCGGGCACAAGGAGATCAACCGCACGAACCTCGCCCTCGAGGACGTCGAGGCCGGGCTGACCCGACCCGTGGTGCGACGGCAGATCGAGCTGCTCCGCTTCCGGTCCACCTTCGAGGCCTTCGGCTTCGACGCCGACTGCGAGGTCGCCGACACCGAGCCGGGCCGGCTGCGGATCACCTGGAGCCGCGCGGGTGCCACGGCCACCTTGGACGCCGACCTGGTGGCGGAGGCGTTCACGATCACGGCGACCGACGCCGCGGGCGCCGCGCGGACAGTGTGATCGCCGACGTCCGGGACGTCGGTACGGCAGCTGGTGACCCCGGTCTGTCATCCTGGGGTCGCCATCCCGGGCGCGCCCGTCCGCGCCGGTCGACGACGATGAGGAAGACGCCGCCATGCCTGTGACGATGCACGACGTGGCGGCCAGGGCATCCGTGTCGGTGAAGACGGTCTCCAACGTCATCAACGACTACCCGTTCATCCGGGACACGACGAAGGCGCGCGTCCTCGCCGCGATCGACGAGCTCGGCTACCAGGTCAATCTGTCCGCACGCAGTCTGCGCACCGGACGGACCGGCATCATCGGCCTCGCGGTGCCCTACCTGTCGCTCCCCTATTTCGCCCAGCTGGCCGACGCCGTGATGCATGTCGCGGACGCGCGCGGACTGACGGTGCTCATCGAGCAGACCGACGGCTCACGCGAACGCGAGCTCGAGGTGCTGCACGGCGCGCGGCGCAAGATGACCGATGGACTCATCTTCAGCCCGCTCGCCCTGGGGAACGAGGATGCGGGGGAGTTCGACGTCGACTACCCCCTGGTGCTGCTGGGGGAGCGCGTCTTCGGTGGACCGGTCGACCACATCACCATGCAGAACGTCGAGGGCGCGCGGGCTGCGACCGAGCACCTGATCGATCTGGGATGTCGCCGGATCGCAGCGGTCGGGGCGCACCTCGGAGAGGTGGTGGGCTCCGCCGGTCTCCGGCTCCAGGGCTATGCCGAGGCACTCGCCGCGCGGGGCATCCCCTACGACAGCACCCTGGTGGCGACGGCAGGGCGGTGGTACCGGAGCGACGGTGCGGCGGCGATGGACGCCCTGCTGAGCTCCGGGGTCGAGATGGACGGCGCGGTGTGCTTCAACGACACGTTGGCGCTCGGGGCCATCTACTCGCTGCAGATGCGGGGGGTGCGCGTGCCGCAGGACGTCGCCGTGATCGGCTTCGACGACATCGAGGAGGGGCGCTACTCCCTGCCTCCGCTCACCACGGTCTCACCCGGTCGGGACGTGATCGCACGCGACGCCGTCGACCTGCTCGTGACACGACTCGACGCCGGTAGCCGTGACCGCGCGCCCGTCGAACGGCAGGTGCCGTTCACGATCGTGGTCCGTGGCTCGACGCCGCAGGCGGATCCCGGTGCCACCTCACCGGGGGCGCCGGGCCCCCATGGGCGCCTCCCGGGCGCCTCACTCCCGGCGACGCCTGACGCGTAGCAGGAGTGTCCCGAGAGTGGCCGGCCGAGATGGTTGACGGGTCTCCTACAACGATGTATCCTCGCTCTACAACGATGTAGAGACGACGAGAAGTCAGGTCCTGATCGGACCTGGATCGTTTGTCTCGACGACTCGAGAAGTGAAGTCGTCCTCACGGCCAGAATGCAATGAAGCCTGTCGGAGGTGCATGCAATGGCGCGTCCTTGTGGCGCGCGGGGTGATCCTGACGCCTCGTCGGCCGGTGCGCTCCACACACCCTCGTCCACCCCACCCCGTTCAGATAATGATGTCCGATCGAAGGGATCAACGTGAAGAAGTCACGTGTCATGGCGGCAATCTCCGTCATCTCCATGGCCGCCGTGCTCGCAGCATGTAGCTCCGGAGGTGGGTCGACCTCCACTTCCGGGACCGAGGGGACCAGTCCCAAGCTGACCAACTGCACGAACAAGATGATGAATGACGCGCCCCAGGTCTCCGTGTGGGCCTGGTACCCGAACATGGCGACGGTCGTCGACAACTTCAACAAGGCGCACACCGACGTCCAGGTCTGCTGGACCAACGCCGGACAGGGTGGCGACGAGTACACCAAGGTCCAGACGGCGATCTCCGCAGACAAGGGCCTCCCGGACGTCGTGATGCTCGAGGCCGACCACCTCGCGAGCTACGAGATCCAGAACGCCCTCGTGGACATCAGCAAGTACGGGGCGGACAAGGTGAAGAGCAACTTCTCCGCCGGGGCGTGGAAGGACGTCTCGCAGGGCAGCGCGGTGTATGCGGCCCCGATCGACGGTGGTCCGATGGCGCTCATCTATCGCACCGACGTGTTCACCAAGTACGGCATCACGACACCGCCGACCGCCTGGGCCGAGTACGAGGCCGACGCCCAGAAGGTCAAGGATGCCGGCGGTCCGGTGTTCGGTGACCTCGGGTCCAACGTGCCCGCCGAGGTGATGGCGCTCCAGATCCAGAAGGGCGCTGTGCCGTTCAGCTACGACCTGAGCAACCCGAAGAAGATGACGGTGAAGCTCGACGACCAGGGGTCGAAGGACGTCCTGGACTACTGGGCCGGTCTCGTCAAGAAGGGACTCGTCGGCACCAAGGACCAGTTCACGACCGACTACATCTCCGGGGTGGTCAACGGCGACTACGCAACCTACGTCTCAGCAGCCTGGGCGCCGGGATACCTGACCGGTGCCGGCGTCGGCAAGGGCGCCTCGAGCGGCGTCTGGGCAGTAGCGCCACTTCCGCAGTGGGACACGTCCAACCCGGTCTCCGTCAACTGGGGCGGGTCGGCCTTCGCCGTCACGACGCAGGCGACGGACAAGAAGCTCGCCGCAGAGGTCGCTCTAGGGCTGTACGCCGACCCGGCCTCCCTCGAGGACGGCTGGAAGACGCAGACCATCTTCCCGCTCAACCAGACGGTGCTGAAGTCGGACGCGTTCATCAACAACAAGTCGGATTTCTTCAGTGGGCAGACGGCGAACAAGGACGTCTACATCCCGGCCGAGAACGCGTACAAGGGCATGGTGTACTCGCCGATCCAGGTCTACTACTATGCCCAGCTGCAGGCCGAGCTGGTCAAGATCAACGCGGGCCAGATCAGTGGAGCCGATGCCGCCACCGAGCTCCAGGCGAACATCGTGAAGTACGCGAAGGGGCAGGGCTTCACGGTCACCGAGTAGCACCTGGCCCGACCTCAGAGCGATCACGACCTGGTCCCGGGGCAGCGATCCCCGGGACCAGGTCCCCCCCACCGAGACACGAAGGACTGGCGGATGTCTGACGCATCAGTGATCGCGGCGAGGCCATCGCCGAGCGGCCGTACCGCGCGGGCGCCCAGCGTGCGCCCCGGGCGCGGGTCGAACCTGCGGAGGCGGTCGACAATCGGGTGGCTCTTCATCGCGCCGTTCGCCATCGTCTACCTGCTCTTCCTCGTCGCCCCGCTCGTCTACGCGTTCTACCTGAGCCTGTTCAGCAAGGGGCTGGCGACCGGGACGATCTTCGCGGGTCTGAGCAACTACACCCAGGCCTTCACCGACCCGTCGTTCCTGAACGGCGTGTGGTTCGTGCTGAAGTTTGCTGTCGTCCTGATTCCTGTGCAGATGGCCATCTCGCTCGCGGTGGCCCTCGTGCTCGACGCGATCACGACGAGGTTCGCGCGGTTCGCACGGCTCATGGTGTTCTTGCCCTATGCGATACCGGCGGTCATCGGTGCCTTGATGTGGGGATTCCTCTACAGCCCGACCTTCGGACCATTGCAGCAGATCTACAGCATCTTTGGAGCGCACGCGCCATTCCTCCTGAGTCAGTCCCACGTCTTTGGTGGTCTCATGAATGTCGTGGTCTGGCAGTGGGCCGGCTACTACATGATCATCATCTACGCGGCTCTCCAGGGAATTGACACCTCCATCTACGAGGCCGCGCGGATCGATGGTGCCAACGCGTGGCAGCTCGCGTTCAGGATCAAGATCCCGTTGGTCAGCTCGGCGCTCGTCCTCATCCTGGTGTTCGCGTTGATCGGCACGCTCCAGTTCTTCACCGAGCCACAGATCCTGCGACTCGTCTCCAACGGAACGATCACGCCGGACTTCACACCGAACATCTATGCCTACACGCAGGCGTTCTCCTACGCGAACTTCAACTACGCGTCGGCGATCTCCTTCGCTCTCGGCATCGTCGTGTTCATCGCGGTGTACGTGTTCCTCTTCTTCACTCGCAAGCGCGGGAGCTTCCTCTCATGACCACTGCACGCATTGCCACGCGGCGCTCCCCGAGCGCGCGGCCCGCGCAGCGGCGCGTACCGATGCGCCCCGCCCGTCGGGTCATCCCGTACCTGTTCCTCGGTACTCTCGTCGTCTACTTCCTGACGCCGATCTGGTGGCTCTTCGTGGCGAGCACCAAGGACGTGACCGGACTGTTCAACGGGAGCGCGGGGGCCCTGTGGTTCGACAAGACCTTCGCGCTGGGCGCGAACCTCCACGACCTGTTCACCTACGACGGCGGGATCTATCTGCGGTGGTTGGGCAACTCGATGTTCTACGCCCTCGCGGGCGGGGTCGGAGCCACGACCCTGGCGGTCCTGGCGGGCTACGGCTTCGCCAAGTACCGGATCTGGGGGCGGAACTTCTTCTTCGCCCTGCTGCTCGGGTCGGTGATGGTGCCGCTCACTGCTCTGGTGATCCCGACCTTCGTCCTGTTCTCCAGTCTCAACCTCACCGACACGATCTGGGCCGTGATCCTGCCGTCCCTGCTGAACCCGTTCGGCGTCTACCTCATGCAGGTGTACACGACAGACGCGGTGCCGGACGAGCTGCTCGACGCGGCCCGCGTGGACGGCGCCGGAGAGTTCCGAACGTTCTTCAAGGTCGCGCTGCCGCAGCTTCGGCCGGCCTTCATCACGGTGCTGCTGCTGTCCGTCGTCGCGTCGTGGAACAACTACTTTCTGCCGCTCGCGATGCTCTCCAACTCTCGCCTCTTCCCGATCACGGTCGGGATCGGGCTGTGGCAGGGCCTGGCCTCCGGGAACAACGGCGGCGGGCACTCGCTGTGGGGCTTGATCATCGTCGGCTCCTTGGTCTCGGTCATCCCGCTGGTGATCGCGTTCCTCTCGATGCAGCGGTACTGGCGCGGCGGCCTGGCCGTCGGAGCCCTCAAGTAGTGCTGCACTGACGGAGCTCGTGCCGTGCACCGTGCCGGCCGTCCGTCGTCCCACCCGTTCCTGGTTCCTCGTCCGACCCGTCTCCTAAGGATGCTCATGCCTTCCGCACGTCTCACCATCGATCCTGCATTCACCGTCGGCGCCGTCAACCGCCGCCTCTTCGGCTCGTTCGTCGAGCACCTGGGGCGCTGCGTGTACGACGGGATCTACGAGCCCGGGCACCCCGCCGCGGACGCGGAGGGTTTCCGTACCGACGTGATCGCCCTGGTCAAGGAGCTGGGGGTCTCGACGATCCGGTACCCGGGCGGCAACTTCGTGTCGGGCTTCAGGTGGGAGGACAGCGTGGGGCCGCGTGACCAGCGACCCCGGCGGCTCGACCTCGCATGGCACTCCGCCGAGACCAACGAGATCGGCCTGCACGAGTTCGCGTCGTGGCTCGAGAAGGTCGGGAGCGAGCTCATGCTCGCGGTCAACCTGGGAACCCGTGGCACGCTCGAGGCGCTCGATCTGCTCGAGTACACCAACATCGCGTCCGGCAGTGCCCTGGCCGACCAGCGGATCGCCAACGGGCGCGACGCGGCGTTCGGCATCGGCATGTGGTGCCTCGGCAACGAGATGGACGGGCCGTGGCAGCTGGGGCACCGTTCGGCCGACGACTACGGCAAGCTGGCGTCGCAGACGGCCAAGGCGATGCGGCAGCTCGACCCCTCTGTCGAGCTCGTCGTGTGCGGGTCGTCGAGTGCGCACATGCCGACCTTCGGTGAGTGGGAGCGGGTGGTCCTCACCCACAGCTACGAGGACGTGGACTACATCTCGTGCCACGCCTACTACGAGGAGAAGGACGGCGACCTCGGGAGCTTCCTCGCGTCGGCCTCGGACATGGACCACTTCATCGAGTCGGTCGTCGCGACCGCCGACCACGTCAAGGCCGTCAACGGCAGCGACAAGACGATCAACATCTCGTTCGACGAGTGGAACGTCTGGTACATCGACCGGTACCAGAACGTCGACCGGATCGAAGGCATCGAGAACTGGCCCGTCGCGCCGCGACTGCTCGAGGACTCGTACTCCGTGGCCGACGCCGTCGTGTTCGGGAACCTCTTGATCTCGCTCCTGCGCCACGCGGACCGAGTCACCTCCGCATCGCTCGCCCAGCTGGTCAACGTGATCGCCCCGATCATGACGGAGCCGGGTGGGCCCGCGTGGAGGCAGACGACGTTCTTCCCCTTCGCCCTGACGTCTCGACTCGCGGCCGGAGTGGCCCTGGAGGTGCGGCTCGAGACCGAGACCTACGAGACCGCCGCCTACGGTGCGGTCGGGCTCGTGGACGCCGTCGCGACCCACGACGCTGCCGGCGGGAGCACGGCGGTCTTCCTGGTCAACCGCAGCCAGGACGAGGCGGCGGAGGTCACGATCGACACCCGGGCGCTCGGTGAGGTCCGGGTCCTCGGGGCCGAGACCCTGAGCGATCACGACATCAGTGCCAAGAACACCCTCGAGGATCCCGAGCGGGTGGGACTCCGGCCGAACCTCACCGCCAAGGTCGAGGCGACCACGGTGACGATCACGCTGCCGCCGGTGTCCTGGACGGCTCTCTCGCTCGGCTAGAGGCGAGGTCCCTGCGACGGGTGGGCATCAGCGGGGCTACATCGCCTCCTTGATGCCGACCCGGACGAGCCACCAGTTGACCGGGTACGAGGTGACGAACCCGGCGAGCATCGCCAGCTGCATCAGCCACCAGAACTCGGGAGTGGTCACCGCCGCACGGCCACCGGCGAGCGTCGGGAGCACGAGGAGCTGGGCGATGGCCATCAGTCCGTACATCCCGACCTGCCAGGACGTGATCGACAGGGTGTCGGCCTTGATCGCCTGCCACAGGCTGCGTCCGGCCGACTGGTCGGTCATCGGCGCGATCGCCAGGTACTGGAAGGCGATACCGATGAGGTAGGCGGCGACGAAGTCGACCACCCACCGTGCGTAGATCTCGTCGGAGAAGATCGTGCCGAAGCCCGCGACGGCGGCCAGCCCAGGCACCGCGAGCAGGGTGAGCTCACCGACGAGGTCGCCGAGGGTGCACCCCGCGCCGCAGTGGCTCGCCCCCTTGGTGACCGAGACCCACATCGGGGTCGGCGGGCGCTCGGCTTCCGCGCCGGGCGGGGCACCCCGTCCCCGGCGTAGGTAGATCCACAGCCACAGCGGGCCGCCGAAGAGCATCGTCACCGGCCAGACGACGCTCATCACGCGCATCGGTGGGGGGCGTCGGACCACGTCGATCGCCGTGGCCACGCCGCAGACGATCGCGACGGCGAGCGACACGACGCTCAGCGTCGTCAGCCAGCCGGGGAAGTCGCCGGTGTACAGGGTCACGACCGCGGAGGCAGCTGCTTCCGACGCTGTTGGCACCATCGACCCACCGTAGGTACCCGACTGCTGGAGCGCACGGCGACCTCGGGCGGATCCGGCGGCTGCGAGAGCCGGGCATCCGGGAGAGGCTCGAGAAGAAGCGACCGAGAGGAGCACCGGTGACCACGCACACCCCGCCGATGGACCCCGCCACCTCGGGGACTACGCCTGCGTGTGCACATCGAGCCACCGACCTTCGTGCGTCACGACGAGGTCAACGGGTGCAGGTTCGCCAGCGATCTCGATGTCGAGCTCACCGGCGTCCGGATCGAGCGCGGCGCCGAGCCTCTCGATCCGCCGGCCTGAGCGCGCTCAGGCCGGGTCCCCGCCCAGCACGCCGGCCGTCTCCAGGAGCAGCGCGTGCACGAAGGCCTGGGGGAGGTTGCCCCGCAGCTGGCGCTGGGCGACGTCCACCTCCTCCGACAGCAGCCCAGGGGACCCGCAGGCGGCCCGGGTCCGCTCGAAGTATCGGAAGGCTCCGACCCGGTCGCCCTGCTGGTGCAGAGCGAGGCTCATGACGAACCCGCAGAGCAGGAAGGCGCCCTCGCTCGAGCCGAGGGGGCGCGCGTCGGGACGGAACCGGTAGACGTATCCGTCCTCGACGAGGTCGCGCTGCACGGCGGCCAGGGTCGTCAGCGTACGCGGGTCGTCGGCCGGGAGCGCGCCGCGCACGGCCGGCAGCAGGAGGGCCGCGTCGACCCGCTCCCGCCCCGGGCTCTGCTGCCAGTAGCCGTCGGGGTGCAGGCAGCGGCGGGTGGTCTCGGCCAGCACGGTGTCGGCCAGTGCGCCGATGCGCGTCGCGGCAGCGGCTTCCCGGACGTCCCGGGCGGCGGCCCGCAGCCCGGCCACCGCGGTGAGCCGTGAGTGCGTCCACCAGTCGTCGTCGAGCTCCCAGACGCCGGCATCCGGCTGCTGCCAGGTCTGCTCGATCACCTCGACGGCCCGCGCCGTGGCCCGCTCTGTCGTCGGGCTGCTGCGTCCGGCGCGGTGCGCCGCCGAGAGGAGCAGCAGCACCTCGCCGAGCGCGTCCAGCTGGAACTGCTGGTTCACCCAGTTGCCGCGCACGTCGGCGCCACCGGGGTAGCCCGGCAGGTCGAGCCTCACCTCGTCGGGAACAGCGCCGCCGTCGACCAGGTAGGCCGGCTTGAGCTGGGCTCCGTCGGCCAGCAGCCGGCCGCTGACGAAGGCGACTGCGCTGTCCATGAGTGCGGTGTCGCCGACCCGCGCGGCCGCGATCCCGGCGTAGCACTGGTCGCGGATCCAGGCGTACCGGTAGTCATAGCTGCGGTGCGGCTGGTCGGCCCGCTCGGGCAGGCTCATCGTGGCAGCGGCCACCATCGCGCCGCTGCCGCTCGTGAGGCCGTGCAGCACGGCGAGGGACTGGCGGGCGTCGCGCGAGCCCACGACGGCCTCGAGCTCGGGGACCTCGTGCCGCCAGGTTGCCTCCGTCGTCGCCCAGAGCTCGTCGGCAGGGCCGAGGTCGGGCAACGGCTCGTCGGAGATCTCCAGCACCAGGTCGTGGACCTGGCCGCTCGCGACGGTGAGGTCCAGCTC
Source organism: Actinomycetales bacterium (assembly GCA_038252305.1). Classification (GTDB taxonomy): domain Bacteria; phylum Actinomycetota; class Actinomycetes; order Actinomycetales; family Cellulomonadaceae; genus Actinotalea. The sequence continues at coordinate 47,130 of JBBSAL010000022.1, forward strand.
GAGGTGGTCCTCGGTGCGGCGGGCTTCCCGACCGCCGCGCCACCGCAGCCACAGGTCGCCCGAACGTGCGGTCCAGGCCCCGTCCTCCTGCTGACGCGCGTGCGTCATCAGATGCTGTCCGAAGCCCGCTCGGATGTCGAGCAGCACTCGCAGGCGTACGTCGCGGTCGCCACCGAGCACCCTGCGCAGCAGGACGAGCCGGTGCGGGTCAGCTGGCCTGGCGAGCGCCTCGCGACACTCGACGATCGTGTCCTGGGTGACCCACCGGCTGCGCCACACCAACGATCCCGTCTCGTACGCGCCTCCCCACACGAAGCGGCCGATCGGCGTCACCGCGTACACCCCGGAGCCGCCGACCAGCGTGGACAGCACCGCGTCGTCGTGCCAGCGCGGCGCGCAGAGCCAGGCGAGGTCACCCCGAGGGCCACACAGGGCGCCGCGCTCACCGTCCGCGATGAGCGCGTACTCCCGCAGGACGTGGGGCGGGTAGTCGGTCGCGCTCATGAGCGCGACCGTGCCAGCAGCGCCGCGGCGCCGCCCTGGATCGCTGCGGCCAGTGCGCTCGCCAGTGCCGGTCGCCGGACCCGACCGTCCAGGACCGCGAGGCCGACCATGCTGGCGGAGTGCAGGGCCTCGACACCGGCCATGACCTCCAGGGTGATCCGCCGGGGTCGGCACGCTGCGGCCATGGCCTGGACGGCCAGGCGAGCCCCCAGCACCCTCGTGGCCACGAGGGTCATGGTGGAGGGCTCGGGCGTCCCGAGCATCGACAGCACCCGGCGCGGCGCGATCATGAGGGCGCCCCCGGTGCTCAGCTCGGCACCGACCAGGACGAGCACCTCGCGGGGTGCCAGGGCGGTCATCGGCGCACGGCGCGCGCGAGGAGCCCTCCCACGCCGGCCAGTGCTGCGACGAGACCCAGCCCCACGGCCCCGTGGTGCTGCGAGGCCCACAGCTGTCGGCTGCGGGCCTTCGCCACGTCGTCGAAGATGCCGTGGGCCCCGAAGTCCTCCCCGCCAGAGCCGTCGGCGGGCTCCCACAGGTTCACCGGCTGGTCGGGTCGCCGCTCCTGGCCGGTCTGCTGCGAGGCGAACCCGGTCCGTGCGAGGTAGCGGTCCAGCAGACCGGGGGCTATCGCGTTGGCTGCGAGGGTCCCCATCGTCGAGGCGCCGACCCAGTACTCGCGGCGCCCGGGGTGGTCCGTGGCGTGCAGCACGGCGCGTGCGGCCACCTCCGGCTGGTAGATGGGAGGCACCGGTCGGGCGTGGTGCGGCAGCCGGGAGAGCACCCAGCCGAACTGAGGTGTGTTGACCGCCGGCATCTGCACCATGGTCACCTTGACGCCGCTGTGCTCGTGCAGGAGCTCGCAGCGCAGCGACTCGTGGAATCCCTGGATCGCGTGCTTCGCACCGCAGTACGCGCTCTGCAGCGGGATGCCTCGGTACGCGAGTGCGGAGCCGACCTGGACGATCGTCCCGCGGTCGCGCTCCTTCATCCGCTTGAGCACCGCCATGGTGGCGTACACGTATCCGAGGTAGCTGACCTCCGTCACCCGCCGGAACTCCTCGGGGCGGATCTGGTCGAACGGCGAGAAGACGGAGGTGAAGGCGACGTTCACCCACACGTCGATCGGCCCGAGCTCGCTCTCGATCCGCTCGACTGCAGCCTCGACCGCGTCCGCGTCGGCCACATCGGTGGGGACGACCAGTGCGCGACCTCCGGCGGCCTCGATCTCGCGTGCGGCGGCGTCCAGGCCCCTCTCGCCACGGGCGATCAGGGCGACCCACGCCCCTCGTTGCCCGAAGGCGCGGGCCGTGGCGCGGCCGATCCCTCCACTCGCACCGGTGACGACGACGACCTGCTGCTCCATAGGGCGTGTTCCCCTCAGTCGGCATGGGACCTCTGGACAGGCCTTCCATGCTGCCGCGGATCCCCAGATGCGCGACTTGGCGCCGATCGCGCCCGCAGGGGCGCGGGGTGGTGCCGTGGTCCGGACGGGCCCTCAGGCCCGCGGGGTCAGGCGGACGACGGGCATCTGGCGGTCGGTCTTCTGCTCGTAGCCGCCGAAGCGCGGGGACGCCGCGACGATCTGCCGCCAGGCCTCGTCGCGCTCGGCCCCGTGCAGCTCGGTCGCCGTCACCGGGACCTGCATGCCCGAGAGCTCGACCGTGACCTGATCGGGGTGCGCGGCGAGGTTGTGGTACCACGCAGGGTGCGTGGCCGCGCCGGCCGCCGAGGCGACGACGTGCCAGGAGCCGTCCGGTCCCGGGAAGCGAGCGAGCGGTGTCGAGCGCTGCTGACCGGTTCTGGCGCCCACCGTGGTGAGGACCAGTGCATCCATCCCCATGAAGCGACCGTCGCCGCGCTTGATGCTGCCGCTGAACAGCCGGTTGAGCCGGAGCATGAGCTTCGGCGGCTTGCGGGTGCCGAAGCTGCCGGGCGGTGTCGTGAAGCTCATCGTGGTCCTCCTCGGGTCGCACGGGCCGAACCACCGTACGTCGGTGGTCCTCTCACGGACACTGGGGACGGAGGCGCCTTCCACGGGAACGGTCCTCGTCGTCGGCGACGTGCGAGCCAGCACGGTGCCGTCGTGCCGTACCTGCCACCGCCTCGCGCCGGCATCCAGCGAACGTCCAGTCAACCTCCCTACCGTTCCGTGCATGAGACATGGCGCTGAGGTCGTCGATGAGGTGTCCGGCGACACGGGCGTCGAGGGGAACAGCCGCCTGACCGGGACGGTCGGGGTGGTCCTGCTGGTGCTGCTGTTCGCCGAGGGGCTGACGATCCTGAGCATCCGTGGGCTGATCACGCTGCACCTGTTCATCGGGCTGCTGCTGGTTCCCCCGGTCGCCCTGAAGGTCGTGGTCACGACCTACCGGTTCGCCCGGTACTACACCCGTGCGGCTCCGTACGTCCGTCGCGGCCCGCCGCACCCGCTGCTGCGTCTGATCGGCCCCGTGCTGATCGCCACGACGGTTCTCCTGCTGGGGACCGGCATCTGGCTGATCGTGGTCGGCCCCGACCATGCCGGGCTGGTCCTGACGGCGCACAAGGCGAGCTTTGTGATCTGGTTCGGCCTGACGGCGATCCACGTCCTCGCCCATGTGCGTGAGACCGTCGTCCTGGCCGCCAAGGACGTCCGCCGACCCGATCCTGCTCGACCGGTCAGGGGGCGCGGCATCCGCACGAGCGCCGTCGTTCTGGCCCTGATCGCCGGCGTGGCGCTCGGCGCCGTCGTCACCCCGACCGCGAGCGCGTGGTCCGCGCGCTCGGCCGTCGAAGGGCACTGAGGGTCCGCCCGTCCGAGCCGTCGACGGGCCGGGCGATGCGAGCGCCCGTCCGCCGAGCGGAAGCGATCGGCGAGGACGCCGGGTTCCCCCGGTGCGTCCGACCAGGACGCTGCCGCATCCTGACTCGGAGGACACCATGGCCGCGAACACTGCTTCCCACACGATCACCGCCACCGACCCGACGACCCGCGGGTGGGCGCACTCCGCGATCCGGGGCGCGGCCCTCGGCATGGTCGCCTCCCTGGCCATGGCCGCCGTCGCGATGATGGCTGCGGCGACCTATCAGGGCTCCGGCTTCTTCACCCCGCTCTACCACATCGCCTCCACACTGATCTCGCCAGAGACGATGATGACGTCGATGGACCGGGCAGGATCCGGCTCCCTGTTCTTCTTCGCGTTCGGGCCGGCCGTGCTCGGCGCGGTGATCCACATGATGATCGGCGCGATGTACGGGGCCGTGTTCGCCATGGCTGCCACCGCGATGCGCCTGGACCGGCGGATGCTCGTCGCCGGTGGTGCGGCCTGGGGCGTCCTGGTGTTCGCGATCAGCTCGTTCCTCGCACTGCCGCTCGCCGCGAGCCTGTTCGGCAGCGGCGACCAGATCTCGCACATGGCCTCGATGGTCGGCTACCCGACCTTCCTCGCCGAGCACGTGGTCTTCGGCCTCGCCCTCGGCCTGCTGCTCACCCGCCGGTCGGTCGTCCGCGGCTGACGCACACAGGTGCACGACGACGGTGCCCGGCCCTGGGCCCGTCCATGACCGAGGACAGGGCCGGCCGAGCCGCGTGCTGCGGCGGTCAGTCGGCCCGCGCGGTCACGACGCGGTCGCGCCCCGTCTCCTTCGCCCTCTTGAGCGCGGCATCGGCTGCCGAGTAGAGGCGCCTCGCGGCACCGGGTTCGTTGTCGTCGAGCCAGGCCGCGCCGATGCTGGCGGTGATCCGCAGCGGGCCCGTCGGGGTGTCGATCGACTCGCCGCCGATCGCCTCGCGCAGGCGCTCTGCGGCCAGGGTGATCTGCTCGGCGGACGTGGAGGGGATGACCACGACGAACTCCTCGCCACCGATGCGCGCGGCGAGCTCGTCGCTGCGGGTGTGCAGGGACAGGCGTGCCCCGGTCAGTCGGAGCACGTCATCGCCGACACGGTGGCCGTGGGTGTCGTTGACCGACTTGAAACGGTCGATGTCGATCATGAGGAGACCCAGCACGCCGGGCGCCTCGCGCCGAAGTCGCGCCGTCACGGTGCGCTGGAGGAACTGCTCGTAGGCGCGACGGTTGGGCAGCGAGGTCAGTGCGTCCGTGGCGGCCTCGGCCGCGAGCCGGCGGTTCTCCGAGGCGAGCTGCTGGGAGCGGCTCTTCTCCTGCGAGAGCGCGACGACCGTCTCGAGGCTCAGACGCGCGAGGCTCGCCTTGGCCCGCATCAGCAAGGCGTCCACCGGGACGTCGAGCGGGTGCTCGGTGCGGAGCATCGCCGCGATCTCCTCGAGAGCAGGCGCCGCGGCGACGAGCAGGGCGTCGGTCTCGTCGGGAGTGAGGTCGAGCTGATCGGCGGCGCTGCGTCGGAAGCGCTCGAGCGCGGGACCTTCGTGGTCCGGGCTCGAGACGACGAGGCGCGCGGCGGCGTCGGCGACATGGAGGACTCGGGCGATGCGCGCTGCCGCGCCGTGGGTGTCGCTGGGGTCGGAGCGGTGACGCACGGCGTCGCCCAGGACCTGTGGAAGGCCCCACGCGCTCAGCAGGTGCGCCGTCACCTCGTCGCTGGTGCACCCGACGGCGGCCCTCTCGTCCTCGCCGTCGAGGATCCCCGGGACGGCGCGCATGGCGTCGGCGTACGCCGCGTGATCGGCGAGGGCGATCCGACCGAGATCCCCGAGGAGTCCGACGATGAAGCACTCGTCGGCGATGTGGGGGTCGCGCGCGGTCGAGATCGTCCGAGCGATCGCGCTCGTCGCGAGCGTGTGACGCCAGACGAGGTTCGCCCGGGTGTCGGCGAGGTCGGGGCGGGTGACCACCGAGAAGCTGAGGGAGAGCAGCTTGACCGTGCGTAGCCCGAGGACGCTCGCGGCGCGTGCCAGGCCGGCCGTCTTCCCGCCCATTCCGTAGACGGCCGAGTTCGCCACGCGCAGGATCTGGCCGGCGAGAGCCGGGTCGCGGCCGATGACGGCGGCGATCTCCTCGAGGCTGGCGTGGTTGTCGTCGGCGAGGCGGAGCACCTCGACGGCGACCGGCGCGAGGGTGGGCAGGTCGCCGACAGCGGCGGCGACCTCGGCGGGATCGAGCGCGGCGAAGGTGGTGGCCGGCATGCGCGGAGGCCTCCTCACTCGTCCGTCGTCGGCCCGCGCGGTCCAGGCCCGGCGGTCCCTCGGCATCTGTATCGGCGCCGACGTGGTGTTCGTGAGGCAATGCCGGCACGCCGTCGGCCACGGTCGATGGCTCAGGAGGTGCCCGTCTCGGCCGGGTCAGCGTGCCGGGTGCTGCTCGGCTCGACGTGTCGAACCGGTGCCGGCCGTCGCGGTCGTGCCGACTCTCGCGCGGGACGCCGCTCCGGTGTGGATCCCCTCCATCTTCCGGCTGTGGATCGCCTCGTGGACGCAGCACTCTCGCGTGTTGCTCGCCTGGCGGCTGGGGTGTGCAGCGCTCATCTCGGACTCCCTCGAGCTCGGGGCTGAGTCGTCCCTTTGTTGGGATCGACTCTCATTATCATTTGTAGTCGGTCGAGGAAGCATCGCGCCAGGGACGTAGGGCCCGTCACCCGGGAAGGCCACGTTCTCTCGTGCGTGACGCGCGCGGCCGCGCCGACCTCCTACGCTGGCTCACGGGGGTGGCGGCCGTGCGAGCGGGTTGCCGTGGCGCTGGGGGAGAGCATGGCGCAGCACAGGACGGGTGCCGGGTACGAGTGCGAGGGATCCTCGCCTCTCGCGGAGGCCGAGGAGCGCTGGGTGGCGCTCGTCGAGGGCTCCGATCGCCCGATCATGGTGGTCTCCCTGCCGGACACCGTCCTTCGGATGGCCAATCCCGTGGCTCGCACGGTCTACGCGCTGGCCGATGACCTGGCCGGCGCGCGGCTGACGGACCTCTTCTCCCGCGAGGTCGCGACGTCGGTCCGGGCCTGGCCGGCCACCGGGGGCTCGCACGTCGTGGAGGTGCCGGCTGCACAGCCGGGGGAGCGGGGCCGTGCGGCCGACCTCGTGCTGACACCCATCCGCTGGCACGGCGAGCCCGGTGCGCTCGTCGAGGTCCGCGACGGCACCGACCGACGCACGGCGGCACGCAGCGCCGAGGGGCTGCGCCGCGTCGAGCAGCAGTTCCGTCAGGCGTTCGACGAGGCCGCGATCGGGATGGCGCTGGTCTCCGTCGGCCCGGATCCCGGCCGCTTCCTCGAGGCCAACCAGGCGATGTGCGATCTCGTCGGGCGCACGGCCGACGACCTGCGCGCCCGGACGTTCACCGAGATATCCCTGCCGGAGGACGCCGAGATCGGTCTCGGGGTGTTCCGGTCGGTGCTCGGCGGTGAGCAGGCACGTGGGGTCGTCGAGAAGCGGTACGTGCACAGCGACGGGCACCCGGTCTGGGCGCGTGTGACGGTGTCGGCGATCCGGGGCGTCGACGGGGAGCCGGTGCACTTCGTCGCGCAGGCGGAGGACATCACCACCCGCAAGCTCGCGGAGGAGGAGCTCCTGCACAGCGCGACGCACGACTCGCTCACCGGCCTGCCCAACCGGCGCCAGGTGATGGAGCACCTGGAGCGCGCCCTGGCCCGGGCGACGAGACGGGCCAGCGTCGTCGGGGTGCTGTACGTCGACATCGACGACTTCAAGGACGTCAACGACTCCCTCGGCCACGCGGCCGGCGACGAGGTCCTCATGGAGCTCGCCGCTCGCATCCAGGGCGCGTTGCGGGGTGGTGACGTGGCCGCTCGCCTCGGCGGCGACGAGCTCGTCATCGTCTGCGAGGACCTCGCCGGGCCCGGCGAGATCGAGCCGATGGCCAGACGGATCGTCGACCTGGTGACGGAACCGCTGCACGTCGCCGACCACGTGCTCCACCTGAGCGCGAGCGTCGGCGTCGCGACCGGCGGGATCGGCTCGACGGCGACCCGCCTCATCCGCGACGCGGACGCGGCGATGTACCGCGCGAAGAAGGCGGGAAAGGCGCACTTCGAGGTGGGTGACCACACCCTCGCCGCACTCGCGATGCGGCAGATCGAGGTCTACGACGATCTGCACCGCGCAGTGCAGGACGACGAGCTCCGGCTGCACTACCAACCGGTGATCGACCTTGCGACGGGCCGCGTCGTCGCCGTCGAGGCCCTGTTGCGCTGGCAGCACCCCGAGCGGGGCCTGCTGCCGCCAGGGGAGTTCATCGACGTCGCCGAGAGCCGTCAGCTGATCGTGCCGATCGGGGCGTGGGTGGTTCAGGAGGCCATCCGTCAGGCGGCCGCGTGGGTCGCCGAGCTCGGCGCGGACGCCCCCCGGATGTGGGTCAACGTCTCAGGCCGTCAGGTCGGCAAGCGCGACTTCTCCGGCGTCGTCCGCTCGGCTCTCGCGGCGAGCGGTCTGAGCCCGGACCTGCTCGGCGTCGAGCTGACCGAGCGCCAGGCGGTGCGGGCTGCGCGCTCCGTCCGGGCGGACCTGACAGCGCTGCGGGCCCTCGGGGTCGGCCTGGCGATCGACGACTTCGGAACGGGCAGGGCCGGTATCGAGTACCTGCGCGAGCTGCCGGTCTCCACCCTGAAGATCGATCAGACGTTCATCGCCGGGCTCGGCACCGAGCGCACCGACACCGCGCTCACCAGCGCGCTCATCACGATGGGCCACGAGCTCGGCCTCTCGGTCACCGCCGAAGGGGTCGAGACCGAGGCGCAGCTCGCGATGCTGCGTTCCTGGGGGTGCGACCAGGTGCAGGGCTATCTGCTCGGCCGCCCGCAGGACGCCTCGAGCCTCACCTCGGTGCTCCTCGACGGCGCCTGAGCCGCCGCCGGTTCCCATCCGCCGCCACTTCCCGCGCGAAGACGTCACAGGAGACCCGACGTCCCCACCGCCCTCTCGGTCGACCGGCCGAGCCTGCGGATCCGCTCGTGCCCACCTGGAGTCGACGTGCATCGTCCACGCATCAATTCCTTGACCCGTCGCCGGCTGACGACCCCGCTCGCCGCGATCGCTGCGCTCGCCCTGACCCTGGGCGGCGCCGCATCGGCCTCGGCCCACGAAGACCACCACGAGGACGGCCGCCCGGCCGGTGCCGTGTTCGTCCAGCTCAACGGTGAGAGCGGCAACGCGATCGCCGCCTACTCGCGCAGGCGCTCCGGAGCGCTCACCTACGCCACGACCTACCCGACCGGTGGCCTCGGCGGCACGCAGGTCGGTGCCCCGCTCGACGCGCTGGCGTCCCAGGGCTCGCTCGTCCTGGACCGTCGCCACGACCTCCTGCTCGCCGTCAACGCGGGCAGCGACACCGTGACCACGTTCGACGTCCGTGGCGCTGTGCTGAGCCACGCCGCCACGGTCGCCTCCGGCGGGCAGTTCCCGTCGAGCATCGCCGTGCACGACAACCTCGTGTATGTCCTGAACGCCGGCGGGGAGGGCAGCATCTCCGGGTTCACCATCCGGCACGGCGCACTCGTCCCGATCCCCGGGTCGACGCGGTCCCTCGGTCTCGGCAACCTCAACCCGCCGGTCTTCATCGACGCGCCGGCCCAGATCGGGTTCAGCAAGGACGGTCGCGCGCTGATCGTCACCACGAAGAGCCATGGCGGGCTCCTCACCTTCCCGGTCGACCGCCGTGGGCTGCCGTCCACCACCCCCGTCGTCACGCCGTCCGCCGGCGCCGTGCCGTTCTCGTTCGTCGTCGACAACCGTGGCCGGGTGCTCGTCACCGAGGCGGGCACCGGCGCGATCAGCACCTACGCCGTTGCCCGGGACGGGTCGCTGACGCTGCTCGGCTCCTCGGCCGGCTCCGGTGGGAGCGCGCTGTGCTGGAACATCCAGGTGGGCCGTACGGTCTACGGGGCCAACGCCGGCTCGGCCACCCTGTCCGCCTGGCAGGCGCCGGGCCACGGGGCCGCGACACTGACCGAACCGGTCGCCGCCACCACCGGTCACGGCCCGATCGACCTCGCGGCCTCCGACGACGGGCGGTTCCTCTACGTCCAGGAGGCGGTCGACGGCACCCTCGGCGTCTACTCCGTCGGCCACGGCGGGTCGCTGACCCGGATCCAGACCGTCACCGGGCTGCCGGCCTTCACCACCACCGGTATGGAGGGCATCGCCGCGAGCTAGTCGCGGTGCCGACCGACGAGCCGCGTCACCCGCACCGGTGGCGCGGTCCCTCGCTGCGCGCGGCTCGCGTCCCCGGGCGGGATCTCGTCGTCGTCAGGTGCACGCATGGCGTTCACGGGACGCTGTCAGGAGACTCCCAGGCTCGATCCGTAGTGTCGTCCGGCGTGCAGGACCGACC
>JBBSAL010000023.1:0-56090 GCA_038252305.1 Actinomycetales bacterium
GGGTCAGAAGGCGCGGGTGATCATCGCGCGCTTGACCTCGGCGATCGCCTTGGTGACCTCGATGCCACGCGGGCACGCCTCGGTGCAGTTGAAGGTCGTCCGGCAGCGCCAGACGCCCTCCTTGTCGTTGAGGATCTCGAGGCGCTGCTGGGCGCCGTCGTCCCGGCTGTCGAAGATGAACCGGTGCGCGTTGACGATCGCGGCCGGGCCGAAGTACTGCCCGTCGGTCCAGAAGACCGGGCAGGACGAGGTGCACGCCGCGCACAGGATGCACTTGGTGGTGTCGTCGAAGCGCTCACGCTGCTCGGCCGACTGCCGACGCTCGGCCGACGGCTCGTTCCCACCGGTGATGAGGAACGGCATGATCTCGCGGTACGACGCGAAGAAGGGCTCCATGTCGACGACGAGGTCCTTGATCACCGGAAGGCCCTTGATCGGCTCGATGGTGATCGGCTTGCTCGGGTCCAGGTCCTTGAGCAGCGTCTTGCAGGCGAGCCTGTTGCGGCCGTTGATGCGCATGGCGTCGGAGCCGCAGACCCCGTGGGCGCAGGAGCGTCGGAAGGTGAGCGAACCGTCCAGGTCCCACTTGACCTGGTGCATGGCGTCCAGCACGCGGTCGGTGCCGTGCGCGTTGACCGTGAACTCCTCCCAGTAGGCCTCGGCCTGGGGGGAGTCGGGGTCGAACCTGCGGATGCGCAGGGTGACGTCGAAGCTCGGGATGGCGCCGGCCTTCGGGGCGGGCGAGGTCTGCACGGTCATCAGTACTTCCGCTCCATCGGCTGGTAGCGCGTGACGGTCACTGGCTTGGTGTCGAGCCGGATCTCCGCCTCGCCGGTCGGCGTGCGACGGGAGTAGGCCATCGTGTGCTTCATGAAGCGCTCGTCGTCGCGGGTGGGGAAGTCCTCGCGGAAGTGACCACCACGCGACTCCTCGCGATGGAGCGCGCCGACGACGACGACCTCCGCCAGGTCGAGCAGGAAGCCCAGCTCGATGGCCTCGAGCAGATCGGTGTTGAACGTCGTGCCCTTGTCCTGGACGCTGACGTCGGGGTACCGGGCGCGCAGGGCGCGGATGTCGGTCAGGGCCGTGGTGAGCGAGTCGGCCGTGCGGAACACCTGGGCGTTCGCGTCCATCGTCTCCTGCAGCGCCTTGCGCAGGTCCGAGACCCGCTCGCCGGACGGCGCCGAGCGCATGGCATCGATCTGGCTGACGACGGCTGCGCTCGGGTTCTCCGGCAGCTCGACCCAGTCCGCTGTGGCGGCGTACGCGGCGGCCGAGATCCCCGCCCGCTTGCCGAAGACGTTGATGTCGAGCAGCGAGTTGGTGCCCAGGCGGTTCGACCCGTGCACCGAGACGCAGGCGACCTCGCCGGCAGCGAAGAGCCCGCCGACGACATCGGTGTTGCTGCGCAGGACCTCGGTCTCGATGTTCGTCGGCACCCCGCCCATCGCGTAGTGCGCCGTCGGGTAGACCGGCACCGGATCGGTGAACGGCTCGATGCCGAGGTAGGTCCGTGCGAACTCGGTGATGTCGGGGAGCTTGGCCTCGATGTGGGCGGGCTCCAGGTGGGTGAGGTCGAGCAGGACGTAGTCCTTGTTCGGCCCGGCACCGCGTCCCTCACGCACCTCGTTGGCCATCGAGCGCGCGACGATGTCGCGCGGGGCGAGGTCCTTGATGGTGGGGGCGTAGCGCTCCATGAAGCGTTCGCCCTCGCCGTTGCGCAGGATCGCACCCTCGCCCCGGGCGGCCTCGGAGAGCAGGATGCCCAGGCCGGCGAGGCCGGTCGGATGGAACTGGAAGAACTCCATGTCCTCCAGCGGCAGACCGCGGCGCAGCGCGAGGGCCATGCCGTCCCCGGTCAGCGTGTGCGCGTTGCTCGTCGTCTTGAAGATCTTGCCGGAGCCACCGGTCGCCAGGATGACGGACTTCGCGCGGAAGACGTGGATCTCACCCGTCGCGAGCTCGTAGGCGACGACACCGGCGACGTTCACCGGCGTGCCCTCGGCGACGTCCTGCGTGAGGTCCGCGTCGAGGAGCAGGTCCAGGACGTAGAACTCGTTGTAGAACTGGACGTCCTGCTTGACGCACTGCTGGTAGAGCGTCTGCAAGATCATGTGGCCGGTGCGGTCGGCCGCGTAGCAGGAGCGGCGGACGGCGGCCTCGCCGTGGTTGCGCGTGTGCCCGCCGAAGCGCCGCTGGTCGATCTTGCCCTCGGGCGTCCGGTTGAAGGGCAGCCCCATCTTCTCCAGGTCCAGCACCGCGCTGATGGCCTCCTTGGCCATCACCTCGGCCGCGTCCTGGTCGACGAGGTAGTCACCACCCTTGACGGTGTCGAAGGTGTGCCACTCCCAGTTGTCCTCCTCGACGTTCGCCAGCGCGGCGCACATCCCGCCCTGGGCCGCACCGGTGTGCGAGCGCGTCGGGTACAGCTTGGAGAGCACGGCGGTCCGCACGCGGGTGGAGGACTCGAGGGCTGCTCGCATCCCGGCGCCGCCGGCGCCGACGATGACCACGTCGTACTGGTGGGTCTGCATCACTGTCCTTCGTGCTTGCTGGGGACGTTCGGGTGCACGGGCTCCGTGCGCGGGCTCAGCCCGTGCAGAAGCTCGGCAGGAGGCTGGCGTCGACCCCGGGCGGGCACGGGTCGAAGGTGTAGATCACCAGCGTGCCGAGCACGACGACCACGGTGAAGGCCAGGTAGATGAGCACCTTGAGGGTGAGCCGCGTGCTGACCTTCGTCGCGTAGTCGTTGATGATCGTCCGCATCCCGTTGGTGCCGTGGATCATCGCGAGCCAGAGCATCACGAGGTCCCAGACCTGCCAGACCGGGCTGGCCCACTTGCCGGCGACGAAGCCGAAGTCGATCTCCTTGACCCCGCCGCCCATGACGAGGTTGACCGTCAGGTGGGTGAAGATCAGCAGCAGGAGCAGCGCGCCGGAGGCCCGCATGAAGATCCAGCCGTAGAGCTCGGCGTTCGTGCGGGTGGTCCCGCGCGGGCTTCGCGGAGCCGGGACGCGCACCGTCGTCGTGGCCATCAGCCCTCCCCGAAGATGTGGTGGAGCTGGACGGGCAGGAAGCCTGCCATCAGGACCACGAACAGACCGAGGACGACCCAGAACATCGTCTTCTGGTGCTTGACGCCCTGCGACCAGAAGTCGATGAGCATGATCCGCACCCCGTTGAGGGCGTGGTAGATGATCGCGGCGACCAGACCGACCTCGCCGAGGCCCATCACCGGGTTCTTGTAGGTGCCGATCACGGCGTTGTACGACTCGGGAGAGATCCGGACGAGCGACGTGTCGAGCACGTGCACGAGCAGGAAGAAGAAGATCGCGAAGCCGGTCACCCGGTGAGCGAGCCACGTCCACATTCCCTCGCGGCCGCGGTAGAGCGTGCCGGCCGGGGCTTCGGGCACGACGGACCTCCTCCGGGTCGGTGACGACGGGCGCCGTCGTCGGGGCCAGTGCGTGGGCGCCAGACGCCGCACGCTGCGGCTCCGACCTTAGACGACGCGCGGACCTCGCCGCCCACAGCGCGCGCACCGTGGACGTCGGCGTCGTCGCCGCCGCCTCTGGCACGATGGCGCCATGCCGAGCACCAGTGCCATCGAGGGCTTTCGCGCTGTCGTCCCGGCAGGCGGGGCGGGGACCCGCCTCTGGCCGCTGTCGCGGCTCGGCGCGCCGAAGTTCCTGCACGACCTCACCGGCTCGGGCCGGACCCTGCTGCAGGGCACGGTCGACCGGCTCACGCCGCTCGCCGGTCCGGACGGCGTGATCGTCGTCACCGGCGCCGTGCACGAGACGGCGGTGCGTGCGCAGCTGCCCGGGCTCGGCGAGGGAGCCGTGATCGCCGAGCCGTCGCCCCGCGACTCGATGGCCGCGATCGGTCTCGCTGCCGCCGTCCTCGCCGAGCGTGAGGGTGACGTCGTCCTCGGCTCGTTCGCCGCGGACCACGTCATCGAGGGCGAGGGCTTCGCCGAGGCGGTCCGCCAGGGGGTCGTCGCCGCGCGCGCCGGTTTCGTCGTGACCATCGGCATCGCGGCGACGGAGCCGTCGACCGCCTTCGGCTACATCGAGCTCGGGGAGTGCCTCGGGCTCGACCAGGCGACCGGCGCCCACCATGTCGCCGGTTTCACCGAGAAGCCCGACGCGGCCACGGCGGCCGCGTACCTGGCCACCGGGCGCTACCGGTGGAACGCCGGCATGTTCCTCGTCCGTGCCGAGGTGCTGCTCGGGCACCTCGCCCGGTTGCAGCCGACGCTGCACGACGGGCTGCGGCGGATCGCCGCCGCGTGGGACGGCGACCGTCGCGACGAGGTGCTCGCCGAGGTGTGGCCGGGCCTGACCAAGATCGCCATCGACCACGCGATCGCCGAGCCGGTCGCGGCCCAGGGCGGGGTGGCCGTGGTCCCCGGCGACTTCGCCTGGGACGACATCGGCGACGTGGCCTCGTTGCGCGACATGCTCGGAGGGGACCCGCACGTGCTCGGCGACCCCGCGGACGTGCTGACGATCGACTCCGCCGGCGCCCTCGTCGTGGCCAGGGGCGGCCGGCTCGTCGCGGTGCTCGGCCTGCCCGACGTCGTCGTGCTCGACACCCCGGACGCCCTGCTGGTGACGACCCGGGAGCGGGCCCAGGAGGTCAAGCGCGTCGTCGACGGCGTGCGCGAACGAGGACGCACCGAGCTGCTCTGACGCGCCCGGACGCGTCACCGGGTGGCTAGGCTCGCGGCGTGATCGAGCCGACGACAGCCGAGCGTGTCCACGCGCTCGCCGAGAGACTGAACGACGAGCTCGTGGCGGTGCGCCGCGACCTGCACGCCCACCCGGAGGTCGGCCGCACCGAGCACCGCTCGACCGCGGTCGTCGCCGATCGTCTTCGCCTCGCAGGCCTGGAACCACGGCTGCTGCCCGGGACGGGCCTCGTCTGCGATCTCGGACCGGTCGGGGGTGCACGCGTGCTGCTGCGGGCGGACCTCGATGCGCTCCCGGTCCCCGACACCTGCGAGCACCCGTGGCGCTCGACGGTCCCCGGGCTGTGCCACGCCTGCGGTCACGACGTGCACACGGCCGTCGTCCTCGGCGCCGGCCTGGTGCTCGCGGCGCTGGACGCCGACGGTCTGCTCCCCGGCGGCGTCCGGCTGCTCTTCCAGTCCGCCGAGGAGGTCCAGCCGGGCGGAGCGCTCGACGCGATCGACGGCGGCGCGATGGACGGGGTCGCCGAGGTCTTCGCGGTGCACTGCGAGCCGAAGATCGACGTCGGCAGGGTGGGCACCCGGATCGGCCCGATCACCTCCGCATCCGACCCGGTGACCATCACCCTGAGGTCCGCCGGCGGTCACACGAGCCGCCCGCACCTGACCGGGGACGTCGTCTTCGCGCTCGGCCAGGTCATCACGCAGGTCCCGGCCGTGCTGGGCAGGCGGCTCGACCCGCGGTCGGGGGTGAACCTCACCTGGGGGCAGGTGCACGCCGGCACGGTGCACAACGCGATCCCCACGACCGGTCAGGTCAGGGGCACCCTGCGGTGCCTCGACCAGGGTGCCTGGGAGCAGGCGGTGGCCGTGCTCAGGGAGGCCGTCGAGCACGTCGTGGCGCCCTACGGCGTCCAGGTCGATGTCCACCACGTCCGCGGTGTACCCCCGGTCGTCAACGACGACGCGTCCACCCGCCTGCTCGACATGGCCGCCCGCGACCTGGCCGGCCACGACGCCGTCGTGCTGACCGAGCAGTCGCTGGGCGGCGAGGACTTCGGCTGGCTGCTCACGCGGGCGCCGGGCGCGATGGCGCGTCTGGGCACCAGGACGCCCGGCGGGCGCACCTATGACATCCATCAGGGCGATCTCGACATCGACGAGCGGGCGATCGGTGTCGGTGTGCGGCTCCTCGCGCGGACCGCGCTGCTCGCCTCATCGGGTGACGGCAACATTCCGGTTCCGTAACAACCCTGGAGAACTACCCACCGGTAACACTGGGGACATCTGTGCGGCACTACTGTCGAAGCACAGCAGCCGACCCGACCGGGACCCCCCTTCCTCGCAATGATGCGAGCGAGGATCCCTGCGGGGATGGCGAGATGTCGGAACACTCAGGAGTACATGTGAAGAACGTGATGCGAGGCGTGGCGCTTGCCGCCGCGACGGCCCTGGCCTTGGCGGCGTGTGCCTCGGCGCCCGAGAGCAGCACCGGGACGAGCGCCGGCGGTGAGACGTCGACGGCCCCCGCGATCGACTACACGGCCTGCATCGTCTCCGACGCCGGTGGCTTCGACGACAAGAGCTTCAACCAGCTCTCGTACGAGGGTGCCAAGAAGGCAGCGGCCGAGCTCGGCGCGAAGTTCCGCGAGGTCCAGTCGTCCTCCGAGACGGACTTCAAGCCCAACATCGAGTCGATGGTCTCCGAGGGCTGCAACACGATCGTCACCGTCGGGTTCGCCCTGTCGGCCGCGACCGTCGAGTCGGCCCTCGCCAACCCGAACCTCGAGTACGTCCTGATCGACGACGCCGCGGACAACAACTTCGACGGCCAGAAGGACGCGCCGAACATCAAGCCGCTGCTCTACGACACCGCTCAGGCCGCGTTCCTCGCCGGCTACCTGTCGGCCGGCTACTCGAAGACCGGCAAGGTCGGCACCTTCGGTGGCCAGCCCTACCCGACCGTCACGATCTTCATGGACGGCTTCAAGCAGGGCGTCGACTACTACAACACCGTCAAGGGCACGAAGGTCCAGGTCATCGGCTACGAGGGTGGCGACAAGGGCTCCTTCACCGGCGGCTTCGAGGCCAACGACGGCGCCAAGGCCGTGGCGACCAGCATCATCGGCCAGGGCGTCGACGTGCTGCTCCCGGTCGGTGGCCCGATCTACCAGTCGGCCCGCGACGCGATCGCCGACTCCGGCAAGGACGTCGCGCTCATCGGTGTCGACGCCGACGTCTACAACACCGACCCGTCGGTGCAGAAGCTGCTGCTGACGTCGATCATGAAGAACATGGACGTCTCGACGTACGAGGCGATCATGGCAGCGGGCAAGGGCAACTTCGACCCCACCGCCTACGTCGGCACTCTCGCCAACAACGGTGTCGGTCTCGCCCCGCTGCACGACTACGAGAGCAAGGTCGACCCGGCCCTCATGGCTGAGGTCACCCAGCTCCAGAAGGACATCATCGACGGCAAGGTGCCGGTCACCTCGTACCTCAGCAAGTGACAGCACGCTCCGTCTGACCTGACACGCCCTGGGCGGGCCTTCGTGGTCCGCCCAGGGCGTGTCTGTCTGCCCGACCGTCCCCCCCTGGCAGGATCACCACCATGAAGCTCGAGCTACGCGGCATCACCAAGCGATTCGGTGCTCTCGTCGCGAACGACCAGATCAGTCTCACCGTGGAGCCCGGCGAGATCCATTGCCTGCTCGGGGAGAACGGCGCAGGCAAGTCGACCCTGATGAACGTGCTCTACGGGCTCTACACCGCCGACGAGGGCGAGGTGCTCCTCGACGGCGAGGTGCAGCACTTCTCCGGTCCTGGCGACGCGATGGCGGCCGGTATCGGCATGGTCCATCAGCACTTCATGCTCATCCCGGTCTTCACGGTCGCCGAGAACGTCATGCTCGGCCACGAGACGATGCTGCCGGGCGGCCGGCTCGACCTCGCCGCAGCACGCACCAAGGTCGCCGAGATCGCCGACCGCTTCGGGTTCCACGTCGATCCCGACGCGCGGATCGAGCAGATCCCCGTCGGCGTCCAGCAGCGGGTCGAGATCATCAAGGCGCTCTCGCGTGACGCGAAGGTGCTCGTCTTCGACGAGCCGACGGCCGTGCTCACACCCCAGGAGACCGACGAGTTCATGGGGATCATGCGCCAGCTGCGCGACGAAGGCGCGGCGATCGTCTTCATCACCCACAAGCTGCGCGAGGTCCGCGAGGTCGCCGACCGGATCACCGTCGTGCGGCGTGGCGCGGTCGTCGGCGAGGCGAAGCCCGACTCGAGCGACGCCGAGCTCGCCGAGATGATGGTCGGCCGCGCCGTCGAGCTCACCGTGCACAAGGATGCGCCCGCCTACGGCGACTCGGCACTGGTCGTCGAGGGGCTCGAGGTCAGCGATGCGCAGGGAGCCGTGGTGGTCGACGACGTGAGCTTCACCGTGCGTGGCGGTGAGGTGCTCGTCGTCGCCGGGGTCCAGGGCAACGGGCAGACCGAGCTCACCGAGGCGCTCGTCGGCCTGCACAAGGCGTCGGCCGGCAGCGTGACGCTCGACGGCGAGGAGCTGCTCGGCCGGTCGGTGCACGAGGTGCTCGCCGCCGGCGTGGGCTTCATCCCTGAGGACCGCAGCACGGACGGGCTGGTCGGGGAGTTCACCGTGGCGGAGAACCTCATGCTCGACCGGCGCAACGGCCCGCCCTTCGTCCGTTCGGGGATGCTGCAGCTGGCCGCCCGCGATGCCTTCGCGCGGGAGGCGGTCGAGGAGTTCGACATCCGGACCCAGGGCATCGACTCCGCGGTCGGACGGCTCTCCGGAGGGAACCAGCAGAAGGTCGTGCTGGCCCGTGAGCTGTCCCGCAAGCTCCGGCTGTTCGTCGCAGCCCAGCCGACCCGTGGGGTCGACGTCGGGTCGATCGAGTTCATCCACAAGCGGATCGTCGCCACGCGCGACGCCGGCGTCCCCGTCATCGTCGTCTCCACGGAGCTCGACGAGGCGGTCGCGCTCGGCGACCGGATCCTGGTGATGTACCGCGGGCGGGTGATCGGCATCGTTCCGGCCAGCACACCGCGCAACGTGCTCGGACTCATGATGGCGGGCATCGCCCCCGAAGGGACGGAAGCGGCATGAGCAGCGAGGACGGGCGCGTGACCGGCGACGAGGCCGTGACCGCCGCGCGGGTGACGCCGGCCCCGGGGGACGACGCACCCACCCCGCAGGAGCCGGACACGCGCTGGCGCGACGCCGTCGAACGCATCTTCTCCGGTGGCTGGAGCGTCTCGGTGGGCGCGGTGCTGCTCGCGGTGCTGGCCGGGTCGATCCTCATCGCGCTGACCGACCCTGGCGTTCAGTCGGCCTCCGCCTACTTCTTCAGCCGGCCTGGGGACACCTTGTCGGCGATCGGTACCTCGGTGGGCGGTGCCTACGCCGCGCTCTTCCGCGGCGCGATCTGGGACTTCCGGGCGACGGACTTCGCGACCGGGATCCGGCCGCTCACCTCGACCCTCACCTTCGCGACCCCGTTGATCGGCGCGGGCCTCGGCGTCGCGCTCGGCTTCCGCGCCGGGCTGTTCAACATCGGCGGCCAGGGGCAGATGCTCGCCGCGGCAGGAGCCGCCGGCTGGGTGGGCTTCGGGCTGCACATGCCGTGGCCCCTGCACATGCTGGTCGCGATGATCGCCGGGATCGCGGCCGGTGCGCTGTGGGGCGGCCTCGCCGGCCTGCTCAAGGCGGCGACCGGTGCCCACGAGGTGATCGTCACGATCATGCTCAACTACATCGCGTTCTACCTGCTCTCGTACCTGCTGGCCACGCCCGGGCTGCTGCAGGCGCCCGGCTCGGCGAACCCCAAGACGCCGCGGATGGACGACTCGGCGATCATGCCGCTCCTGCTCGGCTCGAAGTACAACCTGCACCTCGGTTTCGTCTTCGCGCTGATCGCGGTGGCTTTCGTGTGGTGGCTGCTCAACCGGTCGAGCCTCGGCTTCGCCTTCCGGGCGGTCGGGGAGAACCCGGCGGCGGCGAAGGTCGCCGGGATCGACGTCCCGCGGATGACCGTCTCGGTGATGCTCGTCGCCGGTGGGCTCGTCGGGCTCGCCGGGGTCACCCAGGTGCTCGGGACCGTCACCACCGGCTTCAGCTACGACATCGACGCCGGCATCGGCTTCGACGCCATCACGGTCGCGCTGATGGGGCGGTCCACGCCGTTCGGCGTCCTGGCGGCGGCGATCCTCTTCGGTGGCTTCAAGGCCGGCGGTTCAGTGATGCAGGCCTCGCAGAACGTGCCCATCGAGATCGTGCTCGTCATCCAGTCCCTCATCGTGCTGTTCATCGCCGCCCCGCCCCTCGTGCGCGCGGTGTTCCGGTTGCCCCAGCCAGGCGCGCGCAAGAAGAAGCGGCCGGCCCGTCGCAAGGAGGTGGCGGCATGACCGTGCTCGCGCAGGACGGGGTCGCCGACACGCGGCACGTCTCCCAGGTCACGTTCAAGGCGCCGATCGGATTCGGTCTGATCACCGTCCTGTTCGCGCTCCTTCTCGTGCTCGCACCGCGGGAGGGCAACGCACTCTTCCGTTTCTCGGAGCCGGGCGACGCCCTGCGGATCCCGGGCGCATCGGTCCCCGGGACGCTGACCGCGTGGATCTGCGTGCTGATCGCCGCCGCCGTCACGGCCGGTGCCTTCTGGGCGAGCAGTCAGGCACGCAAGGTGTCGATCTGGATGTCCCTGGTGTTCGCCGTCGTGCTGCTCGTCGGCTTCCTGGCCTGGGCGGCAGCGGGCAGTCCGCGCGACCTGCCGATCTCCGCGCTGATCGCCAGCTCGGTACTCCTCGCGGTCCCGATCGTCTTCGGTGCGCTCGGTGGCGTCGTCGGTGAGCGCGTGGGCGTCGTCAACATCGCCATCGAGGGTCAGCTACTCGCCGGGGCGTTCTGCGCCGCCGTGGCCAGCTCGCTCACGGACAGCGCCGTCGTCGGTCTCGTGGCGGCGATCCTGGCCGGGATGCTCGTCGCCCTGGTGCTCGGTGTCTTCACCATCACCTACCGGGTGAACCAGGTGATCGTCGGTGTCGTGCTCAACGTGCTGGTCATCGGCTTGACGAGCTTCTTCTACTCCGAGGTCCTCGTCCCCGACTCTTCGCGGCTGAACTCCACGACCCGCTTCGGCAGCGTGAGCATCCCTGGTCTGTCCGAGATCCCGGTCCTCGGGCCCGCCCTGTTCCAGCAGTCGGTGCTCGTGTACCTGATGTACCTCACGGTGCCGGCCGTCTGGTACCTGATGTTCCGCACCCGCTGGGGCCTGCGGCTGCGTGCCGTCGGTGAGCACCCGCAGGCGGCCGACACGGTCGGTATCAAGGTCGAGCGAACCCGGTACTGGGGACTGCTGGTGGCCGGTGGGATCGTCGGGGTCGGTGGTGCCTTCTACACGGTCGTCTCGGTGTCGTCCTTCGGCAAGACGATGACCGCGGGGGCGGGGTTCATCGCCCTCGCCGCGGTGATCTTCGGCAAGTGGGACCCGGTGCGGGCCGCGATGGCCGCCCTGCTGTTCGGCTTCGCCTCGAGCCTCGAAGGGGCGCTGAGCATCGTCGGGGCGCCCGTGCCGAGCCAGTTCATGCTGATGCTGCCGTACGTCGTGACGATCCTTGCCGTCGCCGGCCTCGTCGGGCGGTCGCGTCCACCGGCAGCGTCCGGGCAGCCCTACATCAAGGAGTGAGCGTGGAACCGGACTGGGCTGGCCTGCGGGACGCGGCGATCGAGGCGATGGGTCACGCCTACGTGCCGTACTCGCACTTCCCGGTCGGCGCCGCGGCCCTCGTCGACGACGGCCGGGTGGTCGTCGGCTGCAACGTCGAGAACGCCTCCTACGGCCTGGGGCTGTGTGCCGAGTGCTCGCTGGTCAGCGCGCTGCACGCCTCCGGCGGTGGGCAGCTCGTCGCGTTCGTCTGCGTGGACGCCAAGGGTGACGCCCTGATGCCCTGCGGGCGCTGCCGCCAGCTCCTGTGGGAGCACGGCGGGCCCGAGCTCCTCGTCGCCGGCGTCTCCGGCATCCAGCCCATGACCGAGGTCCTCCCGGACGCCTTCGGCCCGGGTGACCTGATCTCCAGATCCTGACTCTCCCCGTAGGCTGGCGACGTGAACCACACCTTCGATGCCGTCGACGTCATCCGGACCAAGCGAGACGGTGGTCGGCTCTCCGACGACCAGATCGACTGGGTGATCGACGCCTACACGCACGGTGTCGTCGCGGACGAGCAGATGTCGGCACTCGCGATGGCGATCCTGCTCAACGGCATGGACCGTGCGGAGATCGCCCGCTGGACCGCGGCGATGATCGCCTCGGGTGAGCGGATGGACTTCTCGAGCCTCTCGCGGCCGACCGTCGACAAGCACTCCACCGGCGGTGTCGGGGACAAGATCACGCTGCCGCTCGCCCCCTTGGTCGCCGCCTGCGGGCTCGCCGTGCCCCAGCTGTCCGGTCGCGGGCTCGGCCACACGGGTGGCACGCTCGACAAGCTCGAGTCGATCCCCGGCTGGCGCGCAGCGCTCTCGAACGAGGAGATGCTCGCCCAGCTCGAGGACGTCGGCGCGGTGATCTGCCAGGCCGGCTCGGGGCTGGCGCCTGCCGACCGCAAGCTCTACGCCCTGCGGGACGTGACGGGGACGGTCGAGGCGATCCCGCTCATCGCCAGCTCGATCATGAGCAAGAAGATCGCCGAGGGGACGAGCGCGCTGGTCCTGGACGTCAAGGTCGGCAGCGGCGCGTTCATGAAGGACCTCGACCGGGCGCGTGAGCTCGCGCAGACGATGGTGGCCCTGGGCACCGACGCCGGCGTGCGCACCGTCGCACTGCTCACCGACATGTCCACCCCGCTCGGCCTGACGGCGGGCAACGCGCTCGAGGTGCGCGAGTCGGTCGAGGTGCTCGCAGGCGGTGGCCCCGCCGATGTCGTCGAGCTCACGGTCGCCCTGGCCCGGGAGATGCTCGACGCGGCGCGGCTGCCCGGTACCGCGGGGATCGACCCGGCGGACCTCCTCGCCGACGGCCGCGCGATGGACGTCTGGCGCCGGATGATCCGTGCCCAGGGGGGCGACCCGGAGGCCACCCTGCCGACCGCGGCGCACCACGAGGTCGTCCGGGCCGAGTCGGACGGTGTGCTCACCGCGATGGACGCGCTGGCCGTGGGGGTCGCCGCCTGGCGTCTCGGGGCAGGTCGAGCCCGCAAGGAGGACGTCGTCCAGGCCGGTGCGGGCGTCGAGCTGCACGCGAAGCCCGGCGCGACGGTCCGGGCGGGTGACCCCTTGATGACCCTGCACTCGGACACCCCCGAGCGGTTCGCCCGGGCGCACGAGGCGCTCGTCGACGCCGTGCGGATCGAGCGGGACCCGAGCACGGCCCCGGCCACGACGATGGTCTTCGATCGGATCGCGGCGGACTGAGATGCCCGGCCTGCAGCTGACGAGCCTGGTGCACCGCCTGCGCCGGTTCGTCGAAGGCGGTCCCGTGCCCCTCGCTGCACCGGACCGGCCCGTCCCGCGCGTCGAGGAGGTCGCCGGGCGGGTCGCCGCGCGCCTCGGACCCGAGGATGCGGCGCGCTGGGCCGGGCTCCTCGAGGAGCATCCTGACGCCACCGTCGTGCTGCGGCGCTCGCTCGCCTCGACCGGTGACGTGGTTGCCGTTGCCGAGCTGGCCGAGCACTGGGCTGCCTGGTCGGCGCAGGAGCGGGCCGCCGTCCTGGACCCGATCCGCCGGCTGACCCACGAGGGCAGGCAGGCGGACCAGACGACGTGCGGCTCGGCGAGCCTGGTGATGCTCGCCGCGGCGGGGGACCCCGCGTTGGCGGGCTGGCTCGCCGACGGGACGGTCCCCGAGGTCGGCCGACCGCCCGAGCTCACGGCAGCGGACCCGGGACGCCTCGCCACGCTCGCCACGGCACCCGTCCAGGTGCGCTTCGAGGTCCTGCAGCGGGTGGTGAAGTCGAGGTCCAACGCGCGGTCCGTCCTCGGGCTGCCGTGGCCGGCGTCGCTCGGTACACCCCCGTGGGGTGCCGCACGCGAGGCGCGCTTCGCCGGCGCACCGTTCCGGGACCGGCTCGTGGACGATACGGACACCACGGACCTCTCCGCCGTGCTGGGGCAGGTGCGGCGCGCGCTCGACACCGGTGTCCCCGTCCCGCTGTACGCCGGTGGGGACACCGCACGCGGCTGGGCGACGGCGATCCCTCGGCACGTCGTGCTGGCGATCGCTGCCCGCCCCGACGGCTTCGACCTGTGGGAGCCCTCGGCCGGGGCGGTCGTCGCGGTGCGGACCGCCGATCTGCTGCACGGCGGACGTCCGCTCGCGGCGCTCGGCGGCTGGTCGCACCTCATGTGGGCCGTCCTGCCCGGCTGACCGCCGCCGATGGCGCCCGCGTGCGAACAGGCCCACGATGGGAGGACGCCCCCGGGGTGTGACCGGGCGGCGACCGACCGGACGAAGGAGGGACGATGAGCACGATCCCAGGAGAGAGCTCGTGGGCCGATGCCGGCCTTCTCCCGCCGCGGGACGACACCGTGACGAGGATCGAGCCCGAGGTGGACGTGGTGCCCGCGGCACCGCGGCCTGACCTGCGCGACGAGGCCGCCGAACCCGACGTCGTCGACCAGGCGCTCGAGGTACCGGTCGACGAGGAGGCTTATCCAGAGGGCTGAGCCGGACCGTCGGTCGGGAGGTCGATCGTGAAGGCGGCGCCGCCCTCGGGTGCGGGTCCGGCCTCGATGCTGCCGCCCAGGCGTGTCACCAGGGAGTGCACGAGGGCGAGCCCGATGCCCGAGGTGCCGCCGCGGTCGTGGCGGTAGCGGGCGTGCAGCAGGCCGCGCTGGAACGCGACGGCGTACTCGTCGGGGGCCAGCCCAGGGCCGCCGTCCCGGACCTGGAGCCGTGCGCCGCCCGGCACCTCGGACAGCGCGAGGACGAGCGGCCGGCCGGCGGGTGTCACGCGCAGGGCGTTCTCCGCGAGGTTGTCGATCACCTGACGAAGGCGCCGGGGGTCGGTCACCACGACGAGCCCCGGTGCGCCGTGGACGACGAGACCCACGTCGCGCGCGCCCGCACGTGCCGACCAGACCCGCGCCGCGTCGCTGAGCAGCGTGTCGAGGTCGACCCGGACCGGCTCGAGGTGCAGCTCGTCGGCGTCGAGGCGGGCCAGGTCGAGCAGGTCACCGACGAGCACGTCGAGCCGTGCCGCCTCGGCCACGATCGTCGCGGCCGCCCGTTCGGCCTCGGCACCGGTCGTCACGCCGTCGGCGATCGACTCGGCGAAGCCCCGGACGGCGGTGAGCGGGGTGCGGAGCTCGTGCGAGACCGACATGAGCAGGGAGCGGCGACGCTGCTCGCTCTCCTCCAACGAGGCGGCGAGCTCGTTGACGCTCACCGCGACGTCGGCGAGCTCGCGCGGTCCCTCGACGGGCACGCGCAGCCCGCGCTCCCCGTTGCGCAGTCGTCTCGCTGTCTCCGCCATCCGGCGCAGCGGTCGGCTGAGGACTCCGGCGAGGGCCGTTCCCGCGATGCCGGCCCCGAGGAGCCCGATGAGGGAGGCGAGGAGGACCGCGCGGACCAGTGAGGTCCGGACACCCGCCGGGACGGCCTCGATCAGCGCGAACCCACCGGCGCCGACCGGACGGGCCTCGACGGCGACCGTCCGGCGGTCGAGCAGCACCCATCGCGACAGTGAACCCGGGCCACGATCGAGGCCGGCTCTCGTGGCCGCCGCGACCGCTTCGGCAGGGCCGTTCAGTGAGCCGTCCGGGCCGACGACGACGAGCCGGGCGGACGTGGTGCCGCCGTCGAGCAGCGCCACCGCCTGCCGGC
This sequence comes from Actinomycetales bacterium, assembly GCA_038252305.1. Lineage (GTDB taxonomy): Bacteria > Actinomycetota > Actinomycetes > Actinomycetales > Cellulomonadaceae > Actinotalea. The sequence continues at coordinate 15,533 of JBBSAL010000023.1, forward strand.
GCAGGTCGGCGACCGGGACGTCCGCCAGCGACGTCGCGAGCGCGTCGGCCTGCGCAGCCAGCGCGCTGCGGGTGCTCTCCCGGGTGGCCGAGGACGTCAGCCGCGAGGACGAGAGCGCGGCGGTCAGCGCGGCGAGGAGCGCGACGACGAGGCAGGCCAGGGCGATGCGCGTCGCGAGGGTGGTCCCCCCGGAGCGCCGACCGGGTGGTCGGTGGCTCGGTTCCGTGCTCATCGGGCATCGCCGGAGGCCGGGGTCGCCGAGTACCCGACGCCACGCACGGTGCGCAGCGGTGCGGCCGGCCCGAGCTTGGCGCGCAGCTGGGCGATGTGGACGTCGACCGTCCGCGTGCCGCCGGCAGCCAGATAGCCCCAGACGGAGCTGAGCAGCTCGTCCCGGGTGAAGACGCGCTCGGGGTGGGCCAGGAGGTGGGCGAGCAGCTCGAACTCCGTCGGCGTCAGGTCCACCTCGGCGCCGCCGGACGTGACGATGCGGCGTTCCCGGTCCAGCCGGACCTCGCCCACCACCAGGACGGCGCTCGCCGGTGCGGCGCCGCGCCGCAGGACGGCCCGGACCCGTGCGACGAGCTCGCGCGGGCTGAAGGGCTTGGTGATGTAGTCGTCGGCCCCGAGCTCGAGGCCGAGGATGCGGTCGACCTCCTCGTCACGGGCGGTGACCACGAGGATGGGCGTCGTGTCGCCCTGGTGGCGCAGCGTGCGGCAGACCTCGATGCCGTCCATCCCCGGCAGGCCGAGGTCGAGCACGAGTGCGACCGGGCGGTGGGTCCGGACGGCGCTGAGGGCGTCGCGACCGTCGCGGACCGCATGCACCCCGAACCCGTCACGGGTGAGGTAGAGGCGGACGAGGTCGGCGATCGCCGCGTCGTCCTCGGCGACGACGACGAGCCCGCGTGACGGGCTCGGGTCGGCCGACGTGCTCACCTGCGCTCACCTGCGTTCATGGGGTGGTCGTGTCCTGGGCCATCTCGTCGTCCACAGCGTTCAGCATCCGGTCGATCGAGTCCAGCGCCGCCGTCGCGGAGGCGAGCGCGGCGGGTGTCGGCGCCTCGGGCGGGGCCGTCACGTCGGGGGTAGGCGAGGGGGTCGCCGACGGCTCCGGATCGGGCGCGGCGGGCGTCACGGTCGGCGCCTCGAGACTCGCCGTCGTCACCGGCGTGGCGGTCGGGCCGGAGCCCCCCGACGTGCCGGTCGGTCCGCAACCGCTGAGGACCAGCGCCAGACCGGCCGCGAGGGGGACGAGGGCCAGCCGCCTCATGCGCCGGTCCGCTGCGTGCAGATCTGCGTCTCGACCTGCCCGATGCGGGTGATCGCCGAGGTCACGTCCCCGACGCGGCCCTCGCGCTGGTCCGCGCGCAGCCGCAGCCGGGCCGCCAGGTCGGCGTGCCCCTCGGCGGCAGCCTTGTCGGCGCGCGCCCGGACCCAGCTGACCGAGCCGGGCGTCGAGGCGTCACCCTGGATGCGGGCGAGGCGGTCCTGGGCGCGCGTGAGCATCGCCGGTAGCCGCACGTCGCAGAGCTGGTCGAGCGCCGCGGTGCTCACGGTGATGGTCGTCGTCGGGCCGGTGGGGTCGGGGCTCGTGGTCGGCGCCGCGACTGCGCCGCCGGCCGAGCCGGTGAGGAGGGCAGCCGTGAGGGCGGCGGTGACGGTGAGCGTGGTGGGCACCAAGGTCATGGTGGGCTCCGGGTGATGATCGTCCGCGGACGGTGCCCGTCCCTCGGGCACGCTTCACCCTCCCGCGCGGACGTCAGCGTCCCCGCCGGGCGAATGTCAGCATCGTGCAAGAGCAGCCGCCGAGTCGAGGGGCGGGCCGTCCGCCGTCCGGACTACGGTGGTCGGGTGAGCACCTTCGTGTCGTCGATCGCTGCCGGGCTCCCGACGGTGGTGCTGCACGACCACCTGGACGGCGGGCTGCGGCCGCGGACCCTCGTCGAGCTCGCCGACGCGATCGGCCACGAGCTGCCCACCACGGACCCGGACGAGCTCGCCCGATGGTTCGTCGCCGCGGCGTCGGCGGGTGACCTCGAGACCTACCTCGAGACGTTCCGGCACACGCTCGCGGTGATGCAGAGCGCCGAGCACCTGCGTCGCATCGCCGCCGAGACCGTCCTGGACCTCGCGGCCGACGGGGTGGTGCACGCCGAGCAGCGGTACGCCCCCGAGCTGCACCAGGCGGGTGGCCTGTCGGGCCAGGAGGTCGTCGACGCCGTGCAGGAGGGCATCGAGGACGGCATCTCCCGGGCCGCGGACGCAGGGCACCGGATCAGCGCGGTCCAGAACCTCACCATCATGCGCAACGCGGACCAGGGCAAGTAGACGGCCGAGCTCGTGCTGGCCAACCGCCACCGCGGCGTCGGCGGCGCGGATCTCGCCGGGCCGGAGGCGGGCTTCCCGGTCGCCGCCCACAAGCGTGCCCTGCGGCTCCTGCGGCAGGCGAGCATGCCGGTGACCGTCCACGCGGGAGAGGGCGACGGCGTCCAGTCCATCGCCGACGCCCTGCACGTCGGCGGCGCCATCCGGATCGGCCACGGTGCCCGCATCGTCGAGGACATCACGTTCGGCCAGGTGAGCGAGGGTGATCCCTGGGGGCTCGAGGGCGCCGTGCTCGGGCCGGTCGCGCAGTGGGTGCTGGACCAGCAGGTGCCGCTCGAGATGTGCCCGAGCTCGAACCTGCACACCGGCCTGGTCGGCGCGATCGCACAGCACCCGATCACTGCGCTGCTGCGGCTCGGCTTCGCGGTCACCGTCTCGCCGGACAACCGGTTGATGTCGGGCACCAGCGAGAGCCGCGAGCTCGGGCTGCTCGTCGACCAGGCGGGCTGGACCCACGAGGACCTCCGAGACGTCGCCGTCACGGCCGCCTGGAACGCCTTCCTTCCGCACGACGAGCGTGAACGGCTCGTCGAGGACGTCATCCTCCCCGCCTACCTCCTCCCCACGAACGGACGGCACCGCGCATGACCGCAGCACCCCTTGACCCCACGACCGTCGCCGCGATGGTCGACCACACGCTGCTCAAGCCGGAGGCCACGGCGGCCGACGTCGCGGCCCTGGTCGCGGAGGCGCAGCGGCTCGGCGTCTTCTCGATCTGCGTCTCGCCGTCGATGCTCCCGCTCGACGCCGGCTCGGTGAAGATCGCCACGGTCTGCGGCTTCCCCTCAGGCAAGCACCACAGTGCGATCAAGGCGGCAGAGGCCGCGCGCTCGATCGCCGACGGCGCCGACGAGGTCGACATGGTGATCGACCTCGGCGCCGCCGTCGAGGGGCGCTTCGACGCCGTCCAGGCCGATATCGCGGCCGTGCGCGCCGCCGTTCCTGCCGGTCAGGTGCTCAAGGTCATCATCGAGTCGGCCGCACTGACCGACGAGCAGATCGTCGGCTGCTGCCGTGCCGCTGAGGCTGCGGGTGCCGACTTCGTGAAGACGTCGACCGGGTTCCACCCGGCCGGGGGGGCCAGCGCGCACGCGGTGGCCCTGATGGCCCGGACCGTCGGTGGCCGGCTGGGTGTCAAGGCCTCCGGCGGGATCCGCACCGGGGCCGCGGCAGCGGAGATGATCGCCGCGGGCGCGACGCGGCTGGGCCTGTCGGGCACGGCGGCGGTGCTGGACGGGATCGGCAGCGGGTCGGCCGACGACGCCGGGGGCCCGTCCGGCTACTGACGCGAGGCGGGCGGCGGGGGCCGTGACGACCCACGGACGGGTCAGGGAAGACGAGACCAGATGGGCTACTTCGATCTCGGCGCCCCGATCGCGCTCGCGCACCGCGGCTTCTCGCTCGACGGCCTGGAGAACACGATGGCCGCCTTCCAGGCCGCCGTCGACCTCGGCTTCGGCTACGTCGAGACCGATGTGCACGCGACGTCCGACGGCGTCGCGGTCGCCTTCCACGACGCCTCCCTCGACCGGGTCACCGACCGTACGGGTGTCATCGGCCGCCTGCGCTGGGGCGAGGTGCGCCAGGCTCGGATCCACGGCACGGAGCCCGTCCCGACCCTCGCCGAGCTGCTGCACACGTGGCCGCGGCTGCGGGTGAACATCGACGTGAAGTCGGCGGCGGCGATCGCCCCGACGATCGAGGTGGTCGAGCGCGAGGGGGCCCATGACCGCGTCTGCCTCACCTCGTTCTCCGACAAGCGGCGGCTCGCGACGCTCCGGGGGCTCTCCCGGCCCGTCGCGACGTCCGCGGGCACCAGCGTCGTGCGCCGCTTCCTGCTACGGGCCGTGGTCGGCGCCTCCGTCGCGTCGCGTCGCGCCCTGCAGGACATCGGCGCGATCCAGGTGCCCGAACGCGCCGGCTCGCTGCGGGTCGTCTCTCGCCGCACGATCGACGCAGCTCATGCGGCCGGTGCCCAGGTCCATGTCTGGACCGTCAACGAGCCGGCCGACATGCACCGCCTGCTCGACCTCGGCGTCGACGGGCTCGTCTCCGACCGCGCTGACCTGCTGCGCGAGGTGCTGCGCGAGCGGGGTGCCTGGCTCGGCGGCTAGAGCTTGTAGTCGAACCCGAGTCGCACCTTGTCGCCGCGGAAGACGATCGTGGAGTACTCGAAGGCCAGGCCGTTGTCGTCGCGGATGACGTCCTCGAGCAGGAGGACGGGTTGGCCTCGACGCATCCTCAGGTGCTCGGCCTCGGTGGCGCTCGCGGCCGTGGCCTCGAGATGCTCCTCGACCTGCTTCATGGCCAGCCCGTAGTTCTTCTCCAGGATGACGCACAGCTGCTCGTTGCCGGTGTCGTAGCCGTCGAGTCCGGGGGCCAGCGCTGCCGGGACGTAGGAGTGGTGCAGGCTGATCGGATCGGACTGGACGGCCCGGAGCCGATGGATCGCGTACACCTGGGCTCCCTGCGCGAGCCTGAGCTTGTCGCGGACCCTGGGCGCCGGGTCCTCCAGCCCCATCCCGAGCACCTCGGTCGTGGTCTGGTACCCCATCGCCTCGAGCTGCTCACGGACTCCGCGGTACGCGGGCGAGATGGCCTCGAACTTCACCGGCGAGAGGAACGTGCCCTTGCCCGGCACCCGGAACAGCACGCCCTCGCTGACCAGCTTGGTGAGCACGCCTCTCGCGGTCATCCGACTCAGGCCGTAGATCTTGTTGAGCTCGTTCTCGGACGGGATGCGTTGGTTCGGCTGCCACTCGCCGCCCGCGATCTTGGCGCGCAGGATCTCCTCGAGCTGTGCGTACAGGGGCACGGAGGAGTCCCGGTCCAGGACGTCGCTCGGTGGCACTGCAGCCCTCCGTCGAAGCCAGCCTGCACCCGTCGGTACAGGTACAGCCCAAAAAATACCATCCACCCGACGGTCCGCCGGGTGTTCCACCAGGGGATGGTCAGCAATCATACAGACTTGTATAGTGCTGTCTACATAGGGTCAGTGAGGCGAAGGAGCCATCATGACCACGCGATCCACGACCGACCTGCGCGCGTCCGTCCCACCGGCCCCCGCGATCGTGACACGCGTCCCCGACCCCGCGGTCCGGTACCGGGTTCGGGGGTTGGGACTCCCTGCGGTGCGCGGCCAGGAGGAGTACGTCGGTCGGGTGCTGGACCACCGGCTGAGCGCGTCTGCCTTCGCCGAGCTCCGTTCGGCGGCCCGTCACCTGGGCGTCACCGCCGACTTCAGGGAGCTGATCGACCAGGTCGCGACGGCTCCGGGGCACACACCGCCGGGGTTCCGGCTCGAGCTCGAGCTCGACGCGGACGGCGTCCTGCTCGCCGACCTCGTCCGTGACATCTCCTACGACGCTGACGGCGCGCTCCGGCCGACCAGCGTGCTCTACTCCGCCGACACCGCCAACCCGTACGAGATCGCGCCGATCGCCCCGCTGATCGCGAACCTCACCTGCAACCCGGGCATCATCTACGACCTGTTCCTGCACGATCCGACGGCCAACGTCGGCGGCCACTTCCGCGACCGGGACGAGGTGATGACGGAGATCGGTCGGATCCTCGGGCCCGGCTGCGACATCAGTGTGGAGCTCGACGACCCGTTCGCCGCCCCGGAGCAGATCCTGGAGGAGGCCGAGCACTTCCGCGAGATGCTCGGGCGCTGGCGTGTGGTGATCAAGGTGCCTCACACCGGGCCGGTCAACGCGGAGAACGCGGCCCAGCTGCTCACCGGGGACCGGCGCCTGGACCGGTGGTGGTGGGAGCCTGCCACGGCCGACGCCTTCTACGGTCACCGCCTGGCACTGCTGCTCCGGGAGCACGGGTTCCGGGTCAACTTCACCCTGATGTTCGAGCCGCACCAGACCCAGCTGGCGCTCCAGGCGCGGCCCGCCTACATCAACGCCTTCATCCGGCACCGGCTGACCCAGTCGACCCGCATGGCGGCGTTGCTCGACGCCCATCTGGCGAGCGGTGACGACGGCATCCTCGTCTCGTTGCGCGAGTACCTCCTGACGACCGACCACCTGCCGGCCGGTGACACCGAGCACGATCTCGCCGACTGCCGCCGGATGGCCGAGCGCATCGTCACCCACCGCAGGTTCCGCGAGCCGGAGGGCGCCGACGGGCTGGACTCGGTGCGGCACTCCCTCCGCCTGCTGCGCAGCGCGAACCTGCCGGACACCCGACTGATCGTCTGCTCGATGGAGGGTGAGCGCGCCTATCCGGAGATCGACCGGCTGCTGGCGAGCGAGGAGTTCGCCGACATGACCCGGCGGGTCGTGGTCACCGCCGAGCCGCAGTACCTCGCGCGGTTCGCCTCGGCGAACCAGGTGGTCAGCTACCAGCGGCGCTTCCTCACCGCGGCCGCCCGCGGACCGGCGGGCGGGCACTGACGGCAGGCTTGCCTGGACCGTGACGCACGGATGCCGACCCCGTCAGGGGCCGGCATCCGTGTCGTGGCCTAGAAGACCTTGTAGGCGATCTCTGCCGGTGCGTCGAGCAGCCGGTCGATCTCGTCGTCGAGCTTGACCAGGGTGAGGGAGGCCCCGGCCATCTCCAGGGAGGTGCAGTACTCGCCGACGTAGCTGCGCGTCACCGTGATGCCCTGGGCCGCCAGCTTCTCGTGCGCGATGCCGTAGAGCAGGTAGAGCTCGCTGATCGGCGTGCCACCCAACCCGTTGATCATCAGCGCGACCCGGTCGCCGGAGACGAACGGCAGGTCGGAGACCACCGGACCGAGCAGCTCGTCGACGAGCTCGGAGGCGGGTGCCATCTTCGCGCGGCGCCGACCAGGCTCGCCATGGATGCCCACGCCGACCTCGATCTCGTCGTCGCCCAGCTCGAACAGGGGCGAGCCCTTGGCCGGCGGGGTGCAGGCGGTCAGGGCGAGGCCCATCGTGCGCGTGACGGAGTTGACCTTCTCGCCGACCCGGATCACCTCGTCGAGGTCGGCTCCTTCCTCGGAGGCGGCGCCCACGGCCTTCATGACGAAGAAGTTGCCGGCCACGCCGCGGCGGCCCACCGTGTACAGCGAGTCCTGGACCGCGACGTCGTCGTCGATGAACAGGGTCTTGACCGTGACGCCGTCGGCCTCGCTCATCTCCTGGGCCATCTCGAAGGCCATCTTGTCGCCGGTGTAGTTGTTCACCAGCAGCAGGACGCCCTTGTCCGAGGCGAGCAGCTTCACGGTCTCGTAGACGTAGTCCATCGGGGGTGCGGCGAACACGTCCCCGGGGCAGGCGCCGTCGAGCATGCCCTTGCCGACCACCATGACGTGGGCCGGCTCGTGGCCGGAGCCGGAACCCTGGATGATCGAGACCTTGTCGTGGCGTGGCGCGTCGGCCCGCATGATCAGGTTGTACTTCGGTTCGTAGCGCAAGGTGGTGGGGTTGGCCAGGGCGATGCCCTTGAGCATCTCGGGCACGAACTGCTTGGGGTCGTTCACGAACTTCTTCACCGCTACCTCCACGACACTGTGAGTGGTTGTCTGCTGCTGGTCCGGCACGTGCGCCGGATCGACCGGTGGTTCCGGTTCGGTCCGGACGTCTCCTCTGGTGGCGGGGTGGAACCGGGGTCAGTCGGTCGCCCCCGGCCGCTCCGACCACCGCTTCGCGAGCTCCTCGGTCAGGACGGCGACGGCCACCGCGCCCGCGTCCGGCGAGCCGATGCTGCGCTCACCGGTGTAGGAGGCACGGCCACGCATCGCGCGGAGAGCACTCGTCGCGTCCGCGCTGGTGCGCGCGGTCACGGCTGCGGCCGCCACGACGGTCGCGGACGGCTCCCCCTGCTCGACTAGCCCGGCGATCGTGTCGCGCATCGGGACGAGGGCGTCCAGCAGGGTCTTCTCACCGACCGAAGCCCCGCCCCGCGCCTTGATCCCCTCGATCGCACCGTCGATCATGGCCATGACAGCGGCCCCGTCGAGGGTGTCGTGCTTGCGGATCGCCATCGCTGCGCGCAGGAAGGCGGTGCCCCAGAGCGGGCCGGAGGTGCCCCCGATCCTGCTGGTGATGATCATGGCGATCTTCTGCAGGAACGTGCCGGCGTCGGTCCGGTCGAGGGTGTCCCAGTCCGCCAGGACGATCTCGAAACCTCGTGCCAGGGAGTACCCGAAGTCTCCGTCGCCGACGACGGAGTCCAGGTCCCCGAAGTACTTCTCGTTGTCGACCGCTGTCTGCGCGATCGTCCGGACGACGAACTCGATGTCGGCAAGCTCCACACCCATGTGCTCACTCCTTCGTGATCTCGAACAGGCGGCTGAGGTCGGCGAGGGTGACGGCGTCGCCCACCCCGAGGTGGTGCGGGTCGTCGATGACGTCCGTGGGCTCGGCCGGCAGGTCTCCGAGCGAGGTCACCACGAGGGCTGCCCCGGTGAAGTCCTCGTCGCCCGTGTAGGCGCTGACCGTGACCACGGTGGTCAGATCGGCAGCCAGAGCGGCCCGCAGCCCGTTCGCGGAGTCCTCGACGACCAGGCACTCGGTGGGTTCCAGGCCCATCCCCTGAAGGGCGAGCAGGTAGATGTCCGGGGCCGGCTTCTTGTGCGCCACCACGTCGCCGGCGAAGACCGCGAAGTCGGCTGCCCGCTCGGCCCCGACGGCGTGCTCCAGGACGGCGCGCACCGATCGTTCGGCGGACGTCGAGGCGACGCCGAGCCGCCAGCCCGCGGCTGCGGCCTGCTCCACCACCCTGGCGATCCCCGGACGCGCCGGCATGACGCCCGCCTCGACCATGGCGACGTAGTGGGCCGTCTTGCGCCGGTGCCAGTCGGCAAGCATCTCGCGCTGGGCCTCGGGGTCGCTCGGCAGGCCCGCTGCGGCGACGAGCTCGGGGGTGAGCAGCGAGGCCATCCGCTCCTTGCCGCCACCGATCTTGACGAGCTCGGCGTACTCCTCCTCGCTCCACCGCACGGGAAGGCCCACCTCGGCGAACGTGGCGTTGAAGGCAGGCAGGTGGCCGTAGCGCTCGGTGTCGGCGAGCACGCCGTCGCAGTCGAAGATCAGCGCTCTCATCGCGCCGCCGCGCCCTCGGCCTGACCGGCCGAGCCGAAGGTCACCAGGTGCCCGGCGATCTCGGTCCGGACCGCCGCGGTGATGTCGGCGAACATCGACGGCGGGTCCCACTTGCCGGACTCCTCCGCCCTGCGCAGGTGGTCCTGGGCGGCGTGCATGTAGGCGAGCTTGAGGCCGGTCGAGATGTTGATCTTCGACACGCCGGCGTCGATGAAGGCCCGGAAGTCGGCGGCTTCGAGGCCGGTACCGCCGTGCAGCACGACGGGCAGGTCGGTCAGCTCGACGAGGCGGGCCACCCGCTGGGGCAGCAGGACCGGGGTGTGGGTGTAGAGCCCGTGCGCCGTGCCGAGCTGCGGGGCGAGCAGGTCGGTCCCCGTGCGCTGCGCGACGGCGACGAGAGTCTCGACCGGGTAGGCGTGGACGGCGGTGTCCGAGCCGATGTCGTCCTCGACCCCGACGATGTTCTCGATCTCCGACTCGACGTCGACGCCTGCGGCGTGCGCCTCGGCGACCACCTCTGCCGTCTCTCGCTCGGCGGTGGCGAGGTCGCGGTCGGACGCGTCGAAGAGGACGGAGGACCAGCCGGCCGCCACCACGTCGGAGATGACCGAGCGGTGTGGGCAGTGGTCGAGGTGCAGTGCGACGGGCACGGGGGCGGGCTCGGCAGCGAGCCGGAACATCGTGGTCATCAGCTCGACGCCGACCGACCGGACCGTCTTGACCGAGACCTGCACGATGAGCGGCGAGGACAGGTCGGCGGCGGCGGCGATCACGGCCCGGAGGCTGAGGTCGTCGAGCACGTTGACCGCTGCGACCGCGTACCCGTGCTCGCGGGCGTGCCGTGCAAGGTGTGAGGTCGAGGCGATCATGGCGTTCTCTCCGTCGACGGCAGCGTGTGCGGAGGCCCGATCAACTGGGCTATACAGCCCTATACGGGTCGAAGCCGACTGTACGTCTCGGTGCCGGGGGTGTCCAGAGGTGGCGTCCCGACGGTCGCCGGTGGCGCGTCCGAGCCTGCGATCGGCAGCGCTCGGCGTTCCGGCGGCGAGGCCGGAGCTACTCCTCGCCGCCGACCGCCAGCGCCGCGGCCATGTCGACCCGGACCGCGTCGAGACGGGCGCGTGCGGCCCGGCGGGCGGCCCCGACGGTGCCGACGGAGGCGTGCTCCTCGACCGGCAGGATCACCTCGAGGTAGCACTTGACCTTCGGCTCGGTGCCGCTCGGCCGGACGACGACGCGTGTGCCGTCCTGCGCGACCAGGCTCATGCCGTCGGTGGGGAGCATCCCGTCGGGCTGCGGCTGCGCGAGGTCGACGACCTCGACCACCGGGGAGCCGGCCAGCGTCGTGGGAGGAGCGGTGCGCAGGTGGGCCATCGTCGCGGGGATCTTGTCGAGGTCGGCGAAGCGCAGCGCGAGCTGGTCGCTCAGGTGCAGGCCGTGGCGACGGGCGAGGTCGTCGAGGACGTCGACGAGGGTGAGGTGGGCCGCCTTCGTCCGCGCGGCGAGCTGGGCGAGCAGGAGGGCCGCGGACAGGCCGTCCTTGTCGCGGACGTGCTTGGGGTCGACGCAGTAGCCCAGCGCCTCCTCGTAGCCGAAGACGAGTCCGTCGACCCGGGAGATCCACTTGAAGCCGGTCAGGGTGGTGCGGTGCGCCAGCCCGTGAGCCGCGGCGATCCGGGCCAGCAGGCGTGAGGAGACGATCGAGTTGGCCAGCACGCCGGTGCTCGTCGTCTGCCGCAGTGCCATCTCCTCGCCGAGCAGGGCGCCGACCTCGTCTCCGTGCAGCATCCGCCAGGAGCCGGTGTGCGGGTCGCGCACCGCGGCGGCACAGCGGTCGGCGTCGGGGTCGTTGGCCAGGACGAGGTCCGCCTCGAGCTCCTGGGCCAGCGCCACGGCGAGATCGATCGCGCCGGGCTCCTCGGGGTTCGGGAACGCGACCGTCGGGAAGGCGGGGTCGGGCTCGGCCTGCTCGGGCACGAGGTGCACGTCGTCGAACCCGGCGCCGCGCAGCACTTGCTCGGCGAGAGCGCCGCCGACGCCGTGCAGCGGGGTGACTACGATCCGCAGCGGGCCGACGGAGGGTTCGCGCAGCGTGGCGACCGCAGCGAGGTAGTCCTCGACCACGTCCTGCCCGAGCACGGTCCAGCCGTCCTCGGCACGGGGGACGGTCGCGACGGCCGACACCGCTGCGATGCGCGAGGCGATCTCGGCGTCGTAGGGAGTGACGATCTGCGCGCCGGAGCCCGAGTCGGTCACGACCCGGCCACCGAGGTACACCTTGTAGCCGTTGTCCTGCGGGGGGTTGTGGCTCGCGGTGACCATCACGCCCGCGTCGGCGTGCAGGTGCCGGACGGCGAAGGCGAGGACGGGCGTCGGCAGCGCGCCCGGCAGGAGCAGCGCCTCGCCCCCTGCGGCGACGACCACGGCAGCGGTGTCACGTGCGAACACGTCGGAGTTCGTGCGGGCGTCGTAGCCGATGACGACACGCGGGCGGCTCTCGCCGAGGGCGGCGAGGGCGTCGCCGACGTAGTGCACCAGGCCGGCGGCCGCGCGGATCACCACGGAGCGGTTCATCCGGGCGGGACCGCCGCCGAGGGCCCCGCGGAGGCCTGCGGTGCCGAACTCGAGCAGTCCGGAGAAGCGGTCCTCGAGGTCGGCGCGGGCGGCCCTGGCCGCCTCGGCGTCCTCGCCCTCGACGGTGACCACCAGCGAGCCGAGCTCGGCGGCCGTCTGCGGGTCGGGGTCGTCGGCGATCCAGCTGCGGACGGCGTCGAGGAGGTCGTCGGCCACACCGGCGGCGCGGGTGCCCATCAGATCCGCCCGACGATCTCGGCGAGCAGTCGCCCGATGCGTGGCGCCGCGGCCTGACCGGCCTCGATCACCTCGGCGTGCGAGAGGGGGGCCGGGCTGATCCCGGCGCCGAGGTTGGTCATCAGGGAGATCGCCATGACCTCCAGGCCGGCGTGCCGCGCGGCGATGGCCTCCAACGTCGTCGACATGCCCACCAGGTCGGCGCCCATGAGGCCGGCCATCCTGACCTCGGCCGGGGTCTCGTAGTGCGGCCCGGGGAACTGTGCGTACACGCCCTCGGCGAGCGAGGGGTCGACCTCGTGCGCGAGGTCCCGTAGGCGCTGGGAGTACAGGTCGGTGAGGTCGACGAAGGTCGCACCCTCGAGCGGGGAGGTCGCCGTGAGGTTGAGGTGGTCGCGGACGAGCACCGGGGTGCCCGGGGTCCACTCCGGGTTGAGGCCGCCGCAGCCGTTGGTGAGCACGACGGTCGAGGCGCCCGTGGCCGCAGCGGTGCGGACCCCGTGCACGACGCGGCGCACCCCCTTGCCCTCGTACAGGTGCGTCCGCGAGCCCAGGACGAGCGCGTAGCGGTCCGTGCCGGCGATGCGCACCGAGCGCGTCATCGCCGAGTGACCGGCGACGGCGGGGGCGCTGAAGCCGGGCAGCTCGTGGCTGGGGATCTCGGTGACGGTCTCGCCCAGGTGGTCGGCGGCCTCGCCCCAGCCGGAACCGAGCACGAGGGCGAGATGGTGGCGTTCGACGCCCGTCCTGGCGGCGATCGCCTCGGCGGCCGCACGGGCCACCTCGAAGGGATCGGTGGCGGGGTCGTCGAGCGGCGGCATGTCGGTCATCCCGGCAGGCTATCGCCGCGCGCGGTCGCCTGGTGCCTCGACGGCCGACTGGGACCCGGTCGGTGCGTGGCCGGGGCGGGCACGGCACAATGCCGTGGGTGACCTCCAGCGCACCGTCCTCGGCAGCCCCGTCCGTGCAGCCCGCCGTCCCGTCCGGTGCCGCCGGTCCCTCGGTGCCCGCGACGCGCGTCGTGGTCCTGGGCGGTGGCCCGGGCGGCTACGAGGCGGCGCTCGTCGCCGCGCGCGCCGGGGCGCAGGTCTGGCTGGTCGAGCGCACCGGCCTGGGTGGCGCCGCCGTGCTGACGGACGTGGTCCCCTCGAAGACTCTCATCGCCACCGCGGAGTGGATGACGATCGCCGAACGCGCGGGGGAGCTCGGCATCCGTACGCTCGGGCTCCCCGCGGACGGCACCCCGCACCGCCACGTCGTCGACCTCGAACGGGTCAACGCCCGCGTGGTCGAGCTCGCGCAGGCGCAGTCCGACGACATCCGTGCACGGTTGGGGCGCGAGGGCGTGCACCTGGTCGACGGCACGGGCCGGCTCGCAGCCGCCGACCACGTCGTCGTCACCGGCACCGACCGCACGACCGAGCTCGTGGCCGACGTCGTCCTGGTGGCCACCGGAGCCGTGCCGCGCACGCTGCCCTCGGCGGAGCCCGACGGTGAGCGGATCCTCAGCTGGACGCAGCTCTACGGCCTCAGCGAGCTTCCTGAGCGTCTCGTCGTCGTCGGGTCGGGGGTCACCGGCGCCGAGTTCGCCGGCGCCTACAACGCGCTCGGGGCCGATGTCGTGCTGGTCTCCTCGAGGGACCGCGTGCTCCCCGGCGAGGACGCCGATGCAGCACATGTCATCGAGGAGGTCTTCCGGGGCCGGGGCATGACGGTGCTCGGTCAGTCGCGGGCGACCGCCGTGCGACGCACCGACGACGGGGTCGTCGTCACGTTGGAGGACGGCCGAGAGGTGAGCGGCTCGCACTGCCTGGTCGCGGTCGGGTCCATCCCGTCGACTGCGGGCATCGGGCTGGAGGAGATCGGCGTGCGGCTCGGCCCCGGGGGGCACGTCGTGGTGGACCGGGTCTCGCGCACGAGCGTCCGGGGGGTCTACGCGGCCGGCGACTGCACGGGGGTGCTGCCGCTCGCCTCCGTCGCAGCGATGCAGGGGCGGATCGCGATGGCGCACGCGCTCGGCGACGCCGTGACGCCGCTGGACCTCGGGACGGTCGCGGCGAACATCTTCACCGCGCCGGAGATCGCCACGGTGGGGGCCTCCGAGCGTGTCCTGACCGAGTCGACCACCCAGTTCGTCACGAGCCGGCTCGACCTCGCGCGCAACCCGCGGGCGAAGATGCTCGGCATCCGCGACGGCTTCGTGAAGATCTTCGCGCACGCCTCGACCGGGATCGTGCTCGGCGGGGTCGTCGTGGCGCCGCGCGCCGGCGAGCTGATCTTCCCGCTGACGATCGCCGTCGCGCAGCGTCTGACGGTCGACGAGATCGCGCAGTCGTTCACGGTCTACCCGTCGCTGTCCGGCTCGGTCGCCGAGGTCGCGCGGATCGCGCACAGTCTGCGCAGCTGAGGAGCGGGTCTGCGGCCTCGCTCTCCTCGTGCCCGCTCGGCGTCAGGCTCGGCCCCGCGGGTTCAGGCGTCGGTGGTGACGCGAGCGGCTGCGGCGCGGTCGACGGCGATCGTCGAGGGCCAGACCTGGCGCACGTAGAGCGCGGCGACGGGAGCGAGGTAGGCCAGCCAGGCGGCTGCCTGGAGCCAGGTCGTGGACGGCGAGAAGCCGACCGTTCCCTTGAGCAGCGTCCCGTACCAGCTCTCCGGAGGGATGACGGCCGAGACGTCGAAGGCGAAGGAGTCGGGGCCGGGGAGCAGCCCGGCTTCCTGCAGGTCGTGGACACCGTTGGCGAGGACACCGGCCGAGACGAGGACCAGCCCGAGCCCCGACCACGCGAAGAACGCGCGCAGGTCCACGCGCACGGCGCCGCGGTAGAGCGCCCAGCCGAGGCCGGCGGCGAGCGCGAGCCCGAGCGTCGCGCCGAGCAGGGGAGAGGTCGAGGCGCCGGTCGCCTGGGCCGCTGCCCACAGGAACAGGGCGGTCTCCAGGCCTTCGCGGCCCACGGCGAAGAGCACGGTCATCACGACGGCCCAGCGTCCTGCGGTGAGTGCGTCGTCCAGACGGCCCGTCAGGTCCGCCTTGAGGTGCCGGGCCGTGCGCGCCATCCAGAAGATCATCCAGGTCACCAGGGCGACGGCGACCAGGGAGAGGCTGCCGCCGATCGCCTCCTGGGCGCGGGACGTGAGGCCGCGCGGCCCGAACGTCAGTGCGGCCCCGACGCCGAGGGAGGCGACGATCGCGATCGTGACGCCGAGCCACACCTGCCCGAGAAGGTCACGCCGTCCGGTCCGCACCAGGTAGGCGACGAGGATGCCGACGACGAGCGCAGCCTCCAGGCCCTCGCGCAGACCGATGAGAAGATTCGCCAGCATGATGCTCCAGTGATGAGGTAAGCCTTACCTAACACGTCGAGAATAGCGCACGACGGAGGACTGGCCGTCCGCTGTCCGGTTCCTGGGCGGGCAGGCGGGCGGTGCGGTCCGGACGGACCTACAGCGCCTCGACGAGCGGCCGCAGCATCGGCCATGCGTGGCCGAAGGCGAGGAGCAAGGGGCGGTCGGCGACGTCCCTCGTGTCGATCCACCCGATCTCCAGGCTCTCCGGGTCGGTGGGCCGCGGGTCCTGCGCACCGACGGCGTGCGCGAGGACGGTCGTGTAGCTCCAGGTGCCGTGGTCGAGCACGTGCGTGCTCACCACCTCGACCCCCGTGGAGTCGATGCCTGCCTCCTCCGCGGACTCGCGGAGCGCCGCCTGGACGGCGGTCTCCTGCGGCATCCGGGCTCCCCCGGGGATGCCCCACGTCCCGCCCTGGTCGCTCCACAGGGCGCGGTGCTGGAGCACCACGTCGTGCCCCACGTCGGTCCGGCGCACCAGGAGGAGTCCTGCTGCCCCGTGCAGCCCCCAGTGGCGCCGCCCGCAGGCGCACTCCAGCCAGCCGTCACCCGGCTGACGCGGCCGAGCGGGGTCCACTCAGTCTGCGATCTCGCAGATGACGCTGCCGGCGGTGACGCCGACACCGACGGCCACCGCGAGGCTGCGGACCGTCCCGGGCCGGTGCGCGACGAGGGGCTGCTCCATCTTCATCGCCTCCAGGACCACGACGAGGTCGCCCTCGGCCACGACGCTGCCCTCGGACACGGCGACCTTCACGATGGTGCCCTGCATGGGCGTGGTCAGGCTCGCGCCGGTGACCGCTCGCACCGGGCCGCGGCGTGCACGCTGCGGGCGCACCGGTGCACCGGGACGTCCGCGGCCCGGCACGAGGCCGAGGCCCGCCGGCAGCACGATCTCGATCCGCTTGCCACCCACCTCGACGACGACGCGTTCGGTCGAGGCGACCGCGTCCTCGTCCTCGCCGGCCGACTGCGCGGACGAGGGAGCGCGGTCCAGGGCGGCGACGGTCTCGGCGAAGACCGTCTCGATCCACCGGGTGTGGATCGAGAAGGGCTGCGACGGGTCTGCCGGCACGAAGTCCGGGGCCTGCAGGACGGCTCGGTGGAACGGCACGACGGTCGGGATCCCGGCGATCTCGATCTCGGCGAGGGCTCGGCGTGCGCGCTCGACGGCCTGGGTCCGGTCCGCCCCGGTGACGATCAGCTTGGCGATCATCGAGTCGAAGGCGCCGGAGACCGTGTCGCCCTCGACCACGCCGCTGTCGACGCGGACGCCCGGCCCCGACGGGAAACGGAGCGTGCTGATCGTCCCGGGCATCGGCAGGAACCCGGCGGCCGGGTCCTCGCCGTTGATCCGGAACTCGATCGAGTGCCCGCGGGTGGCGACCTCGGTGTACCCCAACGGCTCACCGGCGGCGATCCGCAGCTGCTCGCGGACCAGGTCGATCCCGGTGACCTCCTCGGTGACCGGGTGCTCGACCTGCAGCCGCGTGTTGACCTCGAGGAACGAGACGGTGCCGTCCAGGCCGATGAGGAACTCGCAGGTCCCGGCGCCGACGTAGCCGGCCTCGCGCAGGATCGCGATCGACGCCTCGCGCAGGGCGCGGTCCTGGGCGTCGGTGAGGAACGGCGCAGGCGCCTCCTCGACGAGCTTCTGGTGCCGTCGCTGGAGCGAGCAGTCGCGCGTGGACACCACCACGACGCCACCGTGCTGATCGGCCAGGCACTGCGTCTCGACGTGGCGTGGTGAGTCGAGGTAGCGCTCGACGAAGCACTCCCCGCGGCCGAACGCCGCGACGGCCTCGCGCACCGCCGAGTCGTACATCTCGGCGACCTCGTCGTGCTCACGGACGACCTTCATGCCCCGCCCGCCGCCGCCGAACGCGGCCTTGATGACGACGGGCAGACCGAACTCGGCGACGAACGCCTCGACCTCCGCGGCGCCGGAGACCGGGTCGGCCGTGCCTGCTGCCAGGGGAGCGCCGGCACGCTGCGCGATGTGCCGCGCGCTCACCTTGTCCCCGAGCGACTCGATCG
Organism: Actinomycetales bacterium; assembly: GCA_038252305.1. Taxonomy (GTDB): domain Bacteria; phylum Actinomycetota; class Actinomycetes; order Actinomycetales; family Cellulomonadaceae; genus Actinotalea. The sequence goes on from JBBSAL010000023.1 coordinate 33,130, forward strand.
CCGAGGGAGGAGGTCCGATCCACACCAGTCCGGCGGCGATCACGGCCTGGGCGAAGCCGGCGTTCTCGGCGAGGAAGCCGTAGCCCGGGTGGACCGCGTCCGCGCCCGAGCGCCGCGCGGCGTCCAGGATCTTGTCGATCGCCAGATAGGTCTCGGCGGCGCGTTGGCCACCGAGCGCGAAGGCCTCGTCGGCGAGACGCACGTGAAGTGCCTCGCGATCGGAGTCGGCGTACACGGCGACGCTGGCGATGCCGGCGTCGGTGCAGGCCCTGGCGATGCGGACGGCGATCTCACCGCGGTTGGCGATGAGGACCTTACGGATGTCGGGCACGGCTCACCGTAACGTCAGGGCGCCCCGGGCCTCACCCTTGGCGCGGGTACGGGCCCAAGACTGTGCCAATCGACAAGATGCGCAGAGAGCGGTTGTCAGATCCGGCAGCGGCGTCACGGCTGGACGAGCCCCGGACGCCACAGATCGGTCCACGCGACGTCGAGCTCGACCAGCAGCTCGCGCAGCAGCGGCAGGCTCACGCCGACGACGTTGTGGTAGTCGCCGTCGATCGAGGTGACGAATCCGCCGCCGAGCCCGTCGACGGTGAAGGCGCCCGCGACGACGAGCGGCTCACCCGTCGCGACGTAGGCGTCGATCTCGGCGTCCGAGAGATCGGCGAAGTGCACCGTCGTGGAGGCGGTGGCGCCGAGGGTCCCGGTCCCGTCGGCCCGGCTGTCGACGAGCCAGTGCCCGGTGTGCAGCACCCCGGACCGTCCGCGCATCGTGCGCCACCGAGCCGTCGCCTCCGCCGCGTCGCGCGGCTTGCCGAACGCGAGGCCGTCGAGCTCGAGCAGCGAGTCGCAGCCCAGCACGACGACCTCCTCGGGGACGTCCGACGGCGCGTCGTCCCCGGAGAGGAGGTCGGCCACGGCCTGCGCCTTGGCCTGGGCGAGGACCAGGACGGCGTCGACCGGGGCCAGCGTGCCGAAGCGCGCCGTCGCCGCCTCGAGGACCGTGTCCTCGTCGACCCCCGAGACCAGGACGTGCGGGTCGATCCCCGCCGAGCGCAGCGTCGAGCGCCGGGCGGGTGAGGCGGAGGCCAGGAGCAGCGTGGTCACCGGCGCAGGTTACCCGGCGAGAGCCTCGCGCAGGACGTCGAGACCGACGGAGCCGAGGCCCAGCGCGCGGCGGTGGAACTCCTTGAGGTCGGGCTCGGCGCCGCGGGCCTCGGCCGCGGCGAGCGCCTCGTCGCGGGACTGCTCCCAGAGCCGCTGACCGATCTTGTAGGCCGGTGCCTGGCCGCCCCAGCCGAGGTAGCGCATCCACTCGAAACGCAGCGAGCTCTCGGGCATCGCGACGTTGGCGCGGAAGAACTCCCAGGCCTTGTCGGCGTCCCAGGTGCCGCCGCCCCAGCGCTCGGGGCAGGGCAGCTCCAGGTGCACACCGATGTCGAAGACCACCCGCGCCGCGCGCATCCGCTGGCTGTCCAGCATGCCGAGGCGGTCGCCCGCGTCGTCGAGGAAGCCGAGGTCGGCCATCAGCCGCTCGGCGTACAGCGCCCAGCCCTCGCCGTGCCCACTGACCCAGCAGGCCAGGCGGCGCCAGCTGTTGAGGTGGTCCCGGTCGAAGACGGTCTGGGCGATCTGCAGGTGATGACCCGGCACGCCCTCGTGGTAGACGGTCGTCTTCTCACGCCAGGTCGTGTGGCTGATGACGTCCTTCGGCACCGACCACCACATCCGGCCGGGCCGGCTGAAGTCGTCGGAGGGCTGGGTGTAGTAGATGGCGCCGCTCTGCGTCGGCGCGATCCGGCACTCCAGGGTCAGCACGGGCGTGGGGATGTCGAAGTGCACGCCGTTGAGCGTCTCGATCGCCGCGTCCGAGGTCTGCTGCATCCAGGCCTGCAAGGCAGCGGTGTCGGCCAGGACGCGGCTCGGGTCGGCGTCGAGGACCGCGATCGCGTCGGCGAGGCTCGCGCCCGGTCCGGCGATCTGCGCGGCGACCTCCTCCTGCTCGGCGATGACCCGGTCGAGCTCGGCCAGCCCCCAGGCGTAGGTCTCGTCGAGGTCGACGCTCGCCCCGAGGAAGTAGCGCGACCAGAGGGCGTACCTCTCGCGGCCGAAGGCATCCTGCGCGGGGGCGAGAGGTGCGAGCTCCTCGCGGAGGAATCCGGCGAGGTCGGCGTACGCGGTGCGGGCGGCGGCCGCGCCCTCCTCGAGGCGCGAGGCGAGACCCGCGGCGTCGTCCGGAGCCGCGGCCAGGGCGGCGTCCACGGCCTCGCTGCGCACGAGGGCGGTGAAGAAGGACTCCTCACCCGCGAGGGTCTCGCACTGGCGGACGCACTCGGTGACCTGGCGCGCCGCCGCGACGCGTCCGCGGGAGGCGGCAAGGCGCAGGGACTCGGTCACTCCGGCGGCTGCCTGCGGCAGCGAGCCGAGCCGGGCGGCGATCGCCTCCCAGTCCTGGGCCGTCTCGGTCGCCATGAGGTCGAAGATGTCGCGCATGTTCTGGACCGGCGAGGCGATGTTGTTGAGCGAGCCGAGGAGCTCGTCGGCCTCGTGCAGCTCGAGCTGCACGCCGAGCCGCTCGCGCATCGCGGCGACGGTGACGCGGTCGATCTCGTCGACCGGGGTGGCGGCGGCGAGCGCCTCGAGGACGGCACGAGCGGCCTCAGCGGTCTCCTCGTGGCCGGCCGGTGAGTAGTCGGGCCACAGGTGGTCATAGCCGGGGATGCCCATCCCGGTCGCCGCGATCGGGTCGAGGCGAGCGAGGGTGAGCACCCAGGCGTCGGCGATCTCGTCGATCGGCGTGCTCGGGCGGTGGTGGTCTGGCGAGGTCATGACGTCACCGTAGTGCGGTCCGCGAGCTCAGGTCCGGCTCCACCGCCACGAGTCGGGCCCGGGGGCGAGCGGATCGCCGAGGCGGTCGGCCACGCCCTGCCAGCGGCGGCGGGCGGCCCGGCTGTGCGCCTCGGTGTCCGAGGTGGCGCTCAGCGCGGAGATCGCGGCCGACCCGGCCGCCAGCCCCGCGAAGAGGGCTGCGAGCTCGACCTCGTCCGGTGCGCCGCGGACGACCCTCATCTCGGGGGTCACAGCGGGATGTTCCCGTGCTTCTTGGCGGGCAGCGACGCCCGCTTGGTCCGCAGCGTGCGCAGGGCCCGCGCCACCTGGGAGCGGGTCTGCGACGGTGCGATCACCGCGTCGACATAGCCGCGGTCGGCCGCGTCGTAGGGGTTCACCAGCGCCTCCTCGTAGTCGCTCACCAGTCGTGCCCGCTCGGCATCGACGTCACCACCAGTGTCCGCGACCTGCTTGAGCGCCGCGCGCTGCAGGATGTTCACCGCTCCCGAGGCGCCCATGACGGCGATCTGCGCGGTCGGCCAGGCGAGGTTCACGTCCGCGCCCAGCTGCTTGGACCCCATGACGATGTACGCGCCGCCGTAGGCCTTGCGCGTGATCACGGTGACCAGGGGCACCGTCGCCTCGGCGTAAGCGAAGATCAGCTTGGCCCCGCGCCGGATGATCCCGTTCCACTCCTGGTCGGTGCCCGGCAGGAAGCCGGGCACGGCGACGAAGGTGAGGACGGGCAGGCCGAACGCGTCGCAGGTCCGCACGAAGCGGGCGGCCTTCTCGGCGGCGTTGATGTCGAGCGTCCCGGCCATGTGCAGCGGCTGGTTCGCGACGACGCCGACCGCACGTCCCTCGACGTGACCGAAGCCGATGAGGATGTTGTTCGCGTAGAGCGGCTGGACCTCGAGGAAGTCGCCGTGGTCGAGCACGGACTCGATGACGGTCCGCATGTCGTACGGCTGGGAGTCGGAGTCCGGCACCAGCGTGTCGAGCTCCTCGTCCTCCTCCGTGACCTCCAGGGCTTCGGGGCGGCCCACGTCCTCCGGCCAGACGGGGGAGTCGGAGAGGTTGTTCGACGGCAGGTAGCCGAGCAGTGCGCGCACGTAGTCGATCGCGTCGTCCTCGTCGGAGCCCAGGTAGTGGGCGACGCCGGAGCGGGCGTTGTGGGTCTGCCCGCCGCCCAGCTCCTCGAAGCCGACGTCCTCACCCGTCACGGCGCGGATGACGTCCGGACCGGTGATGAACATGTTCGACGTGCCGTCTGCCATGACGATGAAGTCCGTGAGGGCCGGCGAGTAGACCGCGCCCCCGGCGCTCGGCCCGAGGATGAGGGAGATCTGCGGGATGACCCCGGAGGCCGCGACGTTGCGTCGGAAGATCTCGGCGAACTGGGTGAGCGCCGCGACGCCCTCCTGGATGCGCGCGCCGCCGCCGTCGAGGATCCCGACCAGCGGCATCCCGGTGCGCAGCGCAAGGTCCATCACCTTGGAGATCTTCTCCCCGTGCACCTCGCCGAGCGACCCCCCGAAGACGGTGAAGTCCTGGCTGTAGACGGCCACCGGTCGGCCGTCGACGGTGCCGTGACCGGTGATCACCCCGTCGCCGGAGATCCGGCGGGCCTCCAGGCCGAAGTTGGTCGACCGGTGCCGCACCATGGCGTCGAGCTCGGTGAAGCTGCCCTCGTCGAGCAGGGCGTCGACGCGCTCACGTGCGGTCTTCTTGCCGCGCGCGTGCTGCTTGGCCGCCGCCGTCAGCTCCGCGGCCTCGAGGTCGGCTGCGCGTCGGTGCAGGTCGGCCAGGCGGCTCTGCGTCGTGGGGGTGGTTCTGGTCGATGCGTCGCTCACCCAAGGAAGGCTAGTTGTCGGAACCCCACATCCTCAGTGAGGTTCTGCACCGTGTCGGGCGGCGTGGCTGTGACGATCCGGACAACGGCGACGCGTTCGGGCCGGCGGTGGGCGCGGTCGTGGCCCGGCTAGCGTGGACGGGTGGACACCGACATCCTCGACCTCGCTGCCTGCTCGGCGGCCCGCGCGGCCCAGGGCCTGGTGCCGCGCGGACGCCTGCGCGTGGTGGACCGCACTGGGTCGACCTCCAGCGACCTGCGCGCACTCGCGGTGGGCGAGGACCCGTGGCCGGACGGCTCGGTGCTCGTTACCGACCACCAGCTCGGCGGCCGTGGCCGCGCAGGGCGCACCTGGACCACCTCACGAGGACGGGCCCTGACGTTCTCGGTGCTGCTGCGGCCGGGCGTCCCGGTCGAGCGGCTCGGCTGGGCGCCGCTGCTGGGTGGGCTCGCCGTCGTCCAGGCGCTGTCCGGGCTCGGGCACGCGGCCACCTTGAAGTGGCCCAACGACGTCCTGCTGCCTGCCGGCACCGAGCTCGCGGGCTGGGGGCGGTTCCGGAAGGTTGCCGGAGTGCTTGGCGACCTCGTCGTGGAGGGCGAGCCCGCCGTCGTGCTGGGGATCGGCATCAACGTGCACCAGTCGGCCGACGAGCTCCCCGTGCCCAGTGCGACCTCCTTGGCCCTCAGCGGGCGGGCCGTGCCGCGTGCCGAGCTGCTTGCCGCCGTGCTCGAGCGGTTGTTCTCGCTCACCGACCGGTGGCGGGCGGCCGACGGCGTGACGGCCGGCCCGCTCGCCGAGGCCTGCGCCGCCGCCTGCACGACGATCGGGCGCCCGGTCCAGGTGCACGGGCCCGGCGGGGAGGTCGTCCTCGGGGTCGCGGTGGGCCTCGCCGAGGACGGGGCGCTGCTGGTGGAGGCGGAGGGGCGCACCCGGTCGGTCCACGCGGGGGACGTGACGCTGCGCGCGGGCGGCGAGGGGGCAGCGGGCTAGCCTGGCGAGATGCCCACCGACCCGCAGCCCTCGGCGTCGGTGCCGTCGACGCTGAGGCAGATCGAGGACGCCCTGCTCGGCGGTCCGGACCGCCTGTCGCTGGAGGAGACGGCCCAGCGGGCCGAGGTGCCGGAGTCAGAGGTGAGGCGGATCTGGAACGCGCTCGGGCTGGTCCTGCCGGACGAGCAGCACGGCTTCGCGCAGCTCGACGCCGACATGGTCCGGCAGGTGCACGCGGCCGAGCGGGACTTCGAGATCTCCGACCGCACCGGGGTCAGCCTGGTCCGCGCCATCGGCCACACCGCCGACCGGCTGGTGTCCTGGCAGGTCGAGGGTCTCGTCGAGCACATGCGCGAGCGTTACCGCGTCGATGACGTCGCCGCACGACTCATGGTGCTGGACCGCCTCGCCTCGGTGGCGCCGCTGCTCGAGGCGCAGCTGGTGCACGGCTGGCGTCGGCACCTCGCGGCCCTCGCGGGCCGGATCGATGCCGAGCTCGGCGAGGCGCACCGCATCGAGGAGTCGGACGAGCTGCCGCTGCTGCGCGCCGTCGGGCTCGCGGACATCGTCGGCTTCACCTCGCGGACGGCTGAGCTCGGTTCGCACGATCTCGCCGACTTCGTGCACGACTTCGAGACGTCGGCCAGGGACGTCGTCACCACGCACGGTGGCCGGGTGGTCAAGACCGTCGGGGACGCTGTCCTCTTCATCGCCGACGACCTGCGCCACGGTGCGCGGGTCGCCCTCGAGCTGGCGCGCACCTTCCCCGCCGGCTCGGCGTCACCGGTGCGCGTCGGCCTCGTCTGGGGTCGGGTGCTGTCCCGCTTCGGTGACGTCTTCGGGCCGGCCGTGAGCCTCGCCTCCCGGTTGTCCGATGCTGCGGTGCCCGGGACCGTGCTGCTCGACGCGGAGACGGCGACGGCCCTGGGCACCGAGGCCGGCGCCGTTCTCGAGCCGCTGGGCCCGCGCGAGGTCGCCGGGATCGGCGCGGTGCCCGTGGTTCGGCTCGCCGACCTCCTCTGAGCCCGGACGCACGAGGTCACGCGGGTGTGATCAGCTCCGGGCCGTCCGCGCCGACGGAGTTGACGGCGCTCGAGACCGTGCGCTCCTCGAGCACCGGGGACGGGTCACCGAGCAGGGTCAGAGCCGTGGCGCCGTCGAGCGTCGGATCGAGCCAGTCGTCCCAGCGTTCGGGTGCCAGGACCACCGGCCGGCGCTCGTGCAGCGCGGCCACGGCCCCCGGGGGCGGGGCGCCGTCCGTGACGATCGTGGTGGACACGAGCCAGCGCAGCGGGTCGTCGTCCGCGCGGGCCGGGTCACGCCAGAACTCGTAGAGGCCGGCGAAGGCGAGGATCCCGCCGTCTGCCGGGTGGATCCAGTGCGCGACCTTCGGCGTCCGCGACGGGCTGCCGGCCGGCGGCGCGGTCCACTCGTAGTAGCCCTCAGCCGGGACGAGGCAGCGCCGGGCGGCCAGGGCGCGCCGGAAGGACGGCTTCTCGGCGAGCGACTCGACGCGGGCATTGATCATGCGCGCCCCGACGGAGGGGTCCTTCGCCCAGCCCGGCACCAGTCCCCATCGGGCGACCCGGAGGGCGCGGCGTGGCGCAGCGTCCTTCGGGGCGTCCTTCTCGAAGCGCTCGACGACGATCCGGACCGGGTCCGTCGGCGCGAGGTTCCACGAGGGTGGGAGCGCGGCGGCGTCCGGTGCCACGTCCTCCACGTCGAACGCGTCGGCGAGGTCCTGGGCCTCGCGGAACGAGGCGTAGCGACCGCACATGCCTCCAGGATGCCGTGCCCCGCCGACATCCGTCGCGCTCGCACCGATCAGAGATCGGCAGGAGGGCTGGGTGGGGTAGGTGGTCACCCCACCCGGTCACGCGGTCATGGCGGCGGCCGGGTGCCGCACCGCGACCCTCGTCGTCCGCTCAGTGCCGCTCGCGAGCAGCGCGGAGCAGCGGCCCCACGGCGTGCCGGCCCGTGACCGGCTCGAAGTCCCGTGCCGCGGAGGCGAGCGCGGCCACCTCGTCGTCTCGGAGCGTGATGTCTCCGGCGGCCGCGTTGGACTCGACCTGCGCCAGGCTCGAGGCACCGGGGATCGCCACGACGCGGGGGTGGTGCACGAGGTAGGCGAGCGCGGCCTGGGACATCGACACGTCATGCGCGTCGGCGACCTCGCGCAGCGTGGCGAGCAGCCCCTCGGCGCGCTCGAGGTTCACCGGCAGGAACAACGGGTTGATCCGACGCACCCTGCCCGACGGTGGGTTCGCCGCCGAGTACCGCCCCGACAGCAACCCCTGGGCCAGCGGGCTGTAGGCGATCACCAGGCGGTCATGGTCCGCCGCGTAGGGCAGGAGGTCGTCCTCCGGGCCACGGTGGGCGAGGCTGTACTGCACCTGGTTGGACAGCACCGGCCTGCCCAGCGCGGCCTCCGCGGCCACCCACCGGTCCAGGGAGTAGTTGCTCACCCCGACCTGGTCCACCAGTCCGACGTCCTGCAGCGCCCGCATCCCGGCCATCGTCCTGATGTCGGAGACCACCGGGTTCGGCTGGTGAACCTGGTACAGGTCCAGCCGCTGGACGCCGAGGCGCGCGGCACTGGCGACCGCACGCTGCTCCACCACCGGTGCGATCGGCAGGACCGGGAAGATCTTCGTCGCCACGACGGCCTCGGCCCGTCGCTCGGCCAGCGCGGCGCCGACCAGTCGCTCGCTGCGCCCGCGCCCGTAGATCTCAGCGGTGTCCACCAGCGTGATGCCCATGTCCAGCGCGCGCTGCACCAGGCTCGAGCTGCGCCCTTCGTACTCCGTCCCGTAGCCCCACTCCGTGGAACCGAACTGCCAGGTGCCCAGTCCGATGACCGAGACGGGGGTGGTCAAGGGGCTCTCGACGTAGCGCATCCGCTCAGTCAACCCGGCGGGTCGGGACGCCGCCACTCGGCGTCGCTCTGGTCGACCGGCTCCGGTGCGACCAGGCGCAGGGGGCACCCTCGTCCATGCTGCTGCACTCCTGGGCGCGGCTCGTCGCTCCCTCGACGGTGTCGGCGAGCGTCGCGCGACGTGCGTCCGGCTCGCCGACCCGCATCAGGACGGGTGGCGGCGAACCACGTGAGGATCCCGTAGGTCCAGACGGCGCCGAGCACCAGGACGAGCAGCGAGATCTGCAGCCATGCCGGCGGAGCGCGCCAGCCGATGAGGAGGGCCGCCGGGGCCGCGAGCCCAGCGACCGTGACACCTGGCGGTAGACGGGGCGAGGTCGTGCCAGTCGGCGAGCGAGGTCGCGATGACGACGAGGGCCAGGAAGCCGACGGAGACCGAGAGCGAGAGCACCGTGCTGTCGTCAGAACGACTGTCCACCGGGGAGGCGGATCGAATCGATTCGTTGTTAGGCTCGCATCATGCCGTCCGGAACCAGTGAGCACTCTGCCGTGCCCGGGCCGACGGCCGGGTTCGTGCTCATGGTCGGCTCGCTCACGCTGCTGCCGGCGATGTCCGTCGACATGTACCTCCCCTCGTTGCCGCAGGTGGCCCTCGACCTCGGGGCCTCGACGGCCGGTGCCCAGCTGACCATCACCGGGATGGTGCTCGGCGGTGCGTTCGGCCAGCTCGTCATCGGCCCGCTCTCCGACCGGTTCGGGCGACGGCGTCCCGTCCTCGTCGGGGTGAGCATGCACGCCGGGCTGTCGCTGCTCTGCGGGGTGGCGCCGACGATCGGGCTGCTGATCGCGCTGCGGATGGCCCAGGGCTTCGTCGCCGCTGCCGCGACGGTCGTCGCCCTGGCGATGATCCGCGACCGCTATGCCGGTGCGGACGCGGCCCGGCTGATGTCGCGGCTCATGCTCGTCATCGGCGTCGCGCCGCTCTTCGCGCCGTCGGCGGGCAGTCTCGTGGCCCATCACTGGGGCTGGCGCGGGGTGTTCGTCGTGCTCGCGGCGCTGGCGACCCTGCTCATCGCCGTGGTGGCGCTCGCGCTCCCGGAGACGCTCCCGCCCGAACGCCGGGTGCGTGCGCGGTTCGGCGTCCTCGTCCTCGGCTACGGCGCGTTGCTGCGTGACCGGCGATTCCTCGCGCTCGCCGTGCTCCCGGGGCTCGGGATGGTGGTCATCATCAGCTACGTCTCGGGGTCCCCGTTCGTGCTCCAGGAGCAGTACGGCCTCAGCTCCGTGCAGTTCTCCGGGGTGTTCGCGCTCGGCGGGATCGGCCTGGTGCTCGGGGCGCAGGTCAACGCGGCCCTCGTCCGGCGGATGGGTCCGGCCCGTCTGCTGCGCGCCTCCGCCCCTGCGGCAGCGGTGGCGGCGATCGTGATGCTCGCCCTCGCCGTGACCGCTACCGGAGGGGTCGTCGCCCTGGTCGGCGCGCTCTGGGTCGTCCTGCTGATGCTCGGGTTCCTCGGGTCGAACGCGTCGGCGCTGGCGATGACGCGGCACGGCGAGCGGGCGGGGACGGCGGCCGCGACCATCGGCTTCCTGCAGGCCGGGATCGCGGGTGGGGTCAGCCCGCTCGTCGGGCTCCTGGGCGGCGACGCGATCGCGATGACCGGCGTCATCCTCGGCGGACTCGTGGTCGCCGTGCTCGTCCTGGCGCTGGCCACGCCCGCCTACCGGCGCGACTGGTGGATCGAGCTTGGGATGGGCTGAGCGACCTACGCTGTGCCGGTGCACCGTTGGCAGAGCGTCGCCCGCGCCACCCGTCTCGCCGGAGCTGACGGGATCGTCCGTCCGACGATCTTCGCGGAGATGTCGGCGCTCGCCGCGCGGACCGGAGCCGTCAACCTCGGACAGGGCTTCCCGGACGTCGACGGGCCGGTGCACGTACGGGACGCTGCGGTGGCAGCGATCCTCGCCGGGCGCAACCAGTACCCACCCGGCGGCGGCGAGCCCGAGCTGCGTGCCGCCGTGGCCGCGCACCAGGCACAGCACTACGGGCTGCACCCCGACCCGGCGAACGAGGTGCTGGTCACGACGGGCGCGACGGAGGCGATCGCTGCGACGGTCCTCGCCCTGGTCGACCCGGGCGACGAGGTGCTCACCCTCGAGCCGTACTACGACTCCTACGCGGCAGTGATCTCGATGGCCGGCGCGCGGCACGTGACGGTGCCGCTCGTCCCGCAACCGGGGGGCTTCCGGCTCGACGTCGACGCCCTGCGCGCGGCGGTCACGCCGCGCACCCGGATGATCCTGCTCAACTCCCCGCACAACCCGACAGGTGCGGTGCTCGAGGCCGCCGAGCTCGTCGCCGTCGCCGACCTCGCCCGGGAGCGCGACCTCCTGGTCGTCACCGACGAGGTCTACGAGCACCTCACGTTCGACGGAGCCACGCACGTTCCGATCGCCACGCTCCCCGGGATGGCCGAACGGACGCTGACGATCTCCTCGGCGGGCAAGACACTGTCCTTCACCGGGTGGAAGGTCGGCTGGGTCACCGGGCCCGCCGCGCTGATCACCGCGGTGCGTACCGTCCAGCAGTTCCTCACCTACGTCTCGGGCGCGCCGTTCCAGGTCGCCGTCGCCCAGGCGCTGCGTGACGAGGACGGGCGCACCGGCTCATGGGTCCGCGGCCTCGCCGAGTCGCTGGCCGCGCGGCGGGACCTGCTGTGCGCCGGTCTCCTGGATGCGGGCTTCGAGGTCGTGGTCCCGAGCGGGACGTACTTCGTGGTGGCCGACGGTGCGATGCTCGGCTTCCCGGATGGGACCGAGCTCTGCCGGCGTCTTCCCGAGCTGGCCGGCGTCGTCGCGGTCCCCGTCAGCGCCTTCTGCCAGGAGGGGTCGGCGACCTCGCAGGCGCTCGCCTCGCGGGTCCGCTTCACCTTCGTCAAGCGCGAGGAGGTCCTGCGCGAGGCCGTGGCCGGCCTGCGCAGGCTCCGCGCCTGAGCGCGACCGCGATCACGCCGGATCGATGCCGCCGGCCTCGCGCGCTGCCGCCTCGATGATCGATCGGTACGCCAGCCAGCCCGCCGCGTCACGGTCCGGCAGGTTCGAGCTCCCCGGGACGAACCCGACGGCGCCGTCCAGGCCCTCCCGCAGGATGTCGGCCTGCCCGGTGTGCCGGGCGACGTCGACCAGCAGGTGCACCAGCACCGTGTGCAGGCTCGGATGGCGGCGGTCGGCCGACCACCATGCCACCTCTCCCGTCATGTCGAGGTCGAGGGCGGTGATCGTCGCGTCCGCATGCTCGGCCGAGCGGCGGTACAGGTCGAGGATCGAGGCGCGGGTCTCGTCGGCGGTCGCCCACAGGTCACCGTCCGGCTCGCGGCTCTCGTCCTCGAACCAGGGCAGAGGGATCCCGGACGGGCGATCGAAGCAGTCCCCGAGGTAGCCGAGCTGGATCGAGGCGACGTGCTTGACGACGCCGAGCAAGTTGGTGCCCGTCGGCGTGAGCGGGCGGCGGACGTCGTACTCGCTCAGCCCCTCGAGCTTGCTGAGCAGTGCAGCACGCTGGGCGCGGAGGTAGTGGTGCAGGGTCTCCTTGGGGTCCATGGGTCGAGTGTGCCGCTGCGCTCCGACAGGCACAGGAGACCTGCGGGGCGGCCGAGGGTCAGGTCCCGGGTGTCCCGCACTACGGTGGACACCGAGAGCTCTGGAGGACCCGTGACCCGCACCCCCGTCGACGCGACGACCACCCCTGCCTGGACGGCGCTCACCGAGCACCACGCAGGGCTCACCCCCGACCTGCGCGGCTGGTTCGCCGCTGACCCCGAGCGCGCCGCGCGTCTGACGCGCACCGTCGGGGACCTGCACGTGGACCTGTCCAAGAACCTCGTGACCGACGAGACCCTCGCGCTGCTCGTGCAGCTCGCCGAGCAGGTCGGGCTCGCTGAGCGCATCGAGGCGATGCTCGGCGGCGAGCACATCAACCTCACCGAGGACCGCGCCGTCCTGCACACCGCGCTGCGTCGCCCGGCCGGGGCCGAGCCCGCGCTCGTCGTGGACGGCCAGGACGTCGACACCGACGTGCAGGCCGTGCTCGCGCAGGTCGGCGAGTTCGCCGAGAAGGTGCGCAGCGGCGCGTGGACCGGGGTCACCGGCAAGCGCGTCGAGACCGTCGTCAACATCGGCATCGGTGGCTCCGACCTCGGTCCGGTCATGGCCTACGAGGCGCTCAAGCCCTACGTGAAGCCCGGTCTGCAGGTGCGCTTCGTCTCGAACATCGACCCGACGGACCTGGCCGAGACGGTGTCGGACCTCGACCCGACGACGACGCTCTTCATCGTCGCCTCCAAGACCTTCACGACGCTCGAGACCCTGACCAACGCCCGCCTCGCCCGTGCGTGGCTCTGGCGGCGCCTGCAGGAGGACGGGGTCATCGACGGCAGCGAGCAGGCACGCCGGGATGCCGTCGCCCTGCACTTCGTCGCGGTCTCCACCGCGCTGGACAAGGTCGCGGCCTTCGGGATCGACCCGGCCAACGCCTTCGGCTTCTGGGACTGGGTCGGTGGCCGCTACTCGATGGACTCCGCCATCGGCACCTCGCTCGCGATCGCCATCGGTCCGGAGCGCTTCCGCGAGATGCTCGCGGGCTTCCACGCGGTCGACGAGCACCTGGCGACCACGCCGTTCGCGCAGAACGTGCCGGTCCTCATGGGCCTGCTCAACGTCTGGTACGTCAACTTCTTCGACGCGCACACGCACGCCGTCCTGCCCTACGCGCAGTACCTGCACCGCTTCGCTGCCTACCTCCAGCAGCTGACGATGGAGTCCAACGGCAAGTCGGTCCGGTGGGACGGCACCCCCGTCACCTCGCAGACCGGTGAGGTCTTCTGGGGCGAGCCGGGCACCAACGGCCAGCACGCCTTCTACCAGCTCATCCACCAGGGCACCCGGCTCATCCCCGCGGACTTCCTCGCGGTCGCCACCCCGGCGCACCCGCTGGTCGACGTGGACGCCGAAGGTGCTCCCGACGTGCACGAGCTGTTCCTGGCGAACTTCTTCGCGCAGACGAAGGCCCTGGCCTTCGGCAAGACGGCGGACGAGGTCCGCGCCGAGGGGACGGCCGAGGCGATCGTCCCGGCCCGGGTGTTCCCCGGGAACCGGCCGACCACCTCGATCATGGCCCCGGCGCTCACGCCGTCCGTGCTCGGTCAGCTCGTCGCCCTGTACGAGCACATCACCTTCGTCCAGGGGATCGTCTGGGGCATCGACTCCTTCGACCAGTGGGGCGTCGAGCTCGGCAAGAAGCTCGCCACCCAGATCGCGCCCGCGGTCGCGGGCGACACCGCGGCGCTCGAGGAGCAGGACCAGTCGACGCGCGGACTGATCGACTACTACCTGGCCCACCGGGAGCGCTGAGCGCACCCGCACCGCTCCGTCGTCCTCGGGGCCCCGGTCGAGACCGGGGCCCCGAGTGCTGTCCGGGCGGGCACCGGGACGGGGCGGTGTGGCACGGTGGTCCTCGTGCGCTACGTGATCATCGGGACAGGTGCGGTCGGTGGGACGCTCGGGGGGCTGCTGGCCGCCGCGGGACGTGAGGTCGTGCTCGTCGCCCGCGGGCGTCAGCTCGAGGCCTTGCGCTCGGGCGGCCTCGACGTCTGGACGCCCCAGGGAAGCCATCGGGTGCACCCACCGGTGGCCGCGGGGCCCGAGGAGGTCGAGCTGCGGGCCGATGACGTCCTGGTGCTCGCGGTCAAGAGCCAGGACAGCGACGCCGCGCTCGCCGACTGGGTGGACCGGTCCGTCACGGGCGGGACGACGGCGGGGGAGTCGCTCGTCCTGGTCTGTGCGCAGAACGGCGTGGACAACGAGCGTGCGGCGCTTCGGCGCTTCGCGCACGTCGTCGGGATGTGCGTCTGGCTGCCGGCGACCTTCCTCGAGCCCGGGCACGTCCAGGCGATCGGTGCCCCCGTCTCGGGCGTGCTGCCGCTGGGTCGCGCAGCAGCGGTCGCGGGCCCAGCGGGGGGCGCGTCGCCTCTCGACCCGCTCGGCGTGGCGCTCGCGCAGATCGCGGCCGACCTCACGGCTGCGGGCTTCACGGCCCCCATCGTGCCTGACGTGATGTCCTGGAAGCGGGCCAAGCTCTTGAGCAACCTGCCCAACGCCGTCGAGGCGCTGTGCGGGACCGCGCGCGACGAGGACTGGCGCACGCTCGCGGCGCGCGCGATCGAGGAGGGTCGCGCCGTCCTCGACGCGGCCGGTCTGCCGCCGGTGGCCCCGGAGGAGCAGCAGGCCATGCTCGCGGACTTCGAGATGCGGCCCGGGCCCGACGGGCGCCGTGGCGGAGGCTCGTCCTGGCAGTCGCTCCAGCGTGGCGCGGGGTCCATCGAGAGCGACTGGCTCAACGGGGAGATCGTCCTGCTCGGTGCGCTTCACGGCCTCGCGACACCGGTCAACGCCCTGCTCCAGCGTCGAGCGCGCCTCGCGCTCGCGCGGGCGAGCGGTGCGGGCTCCCTCACGGCGACGGCCCTGCTCGCCGAGCTCGACGGTCCCCTCTGAGCGAAGGACGACCGCCGCACCGGCCCTCTCGAGTCGCCTGCCGTCCGTCACCTGTGCGACATCTGCGCGGGCTAACGTCAGGGACCGTGAGACCACGCATCGTCTGCCCGAGCGCCGAGGGCGAGCTCGCGGCGCTCTTCGCCGCTCCACCCTTGCAGGCTCGGCTCGCCGCTCTCGGCGAGGTCGAGATCGCCACCGACACCCCTGGCCGCGAGGAGCTCGTGCGTCGGGTGGCGGACGCCGACGTCGTCCTGCTCGCCACGCACCTTCCCGACGAGGCGCTCCGGGCGGCGGCCGCGCGACTGCGCCTGGTCTCCTTCGCCGGGACGGGCGCGGCGTCGTACGTGAGCCTCGCGCTCGCGCGGGAGCTCGGGGTCACGGTGACGAACGTGACGCACTACGGCGACCAGGCCGTGGCCGAGCTCACGATGGCGCTGATGCTCGCGGTCGCGCGCGACGTCCCGGCAGGCGATCGCGCGGTCCGGGGCGGCGACTGGTCGGGCTGGTCCGGTCGTGAGCTGGCGGGCTCACGGCTCGTCGTGCTCGGCCTCGGCGGGATCGGGCGCGCGGTGGCGCGGCTCGCGGTGGCCTTCGGGATGGAGGTCCGCGTCTGGGACCGCGCGCTGGACGAGGGCACGACGGCCGAGCTCGGTGCGCGACCCGTCGAGTGGGCCGAGGCCTTCGCCTGGGCCGACGTCGTGAGCCTGCACCTGCCGCTCACCGACGAGACGCGCGGGAGGATCACGAGCCGCGAGCTCGACCTGCTGCGACCGGGGTCGATCCTGGTGAACACCGCAAGGGGCGAGCTGCTGGAGCCGGGGGCGCTCGCCGCGCGGCTGGCGAGGGGCGACGTCCGCGCGGCCGTCGACGTGTTCGACCCCGAGCCGCTCCGGCCCGACGACCCGCTGCTCGCGGTTCCCGGCACCGTGTTCACCCCGCACCTGGGCTTCCGCACCCCGGCCGCCCTCGGCCGGATGGCACGTGGCGCCGTCGACAACGCCGAGGCCTTCCTCGCCGGGAGGCCGACGAACGTCGTGGCGTAGGGCCACGGTCGGCGCGGCATCCGTAGGCTGGAGCGATGGGCACCGACCGGACGAGCAGCGCTGCGCGCGGTGGCCCGCCCCCGACCAAGGTCCGCGTCGACGCCTGGTGCTGGGCCGTGCGGATGTTCTCGACCCGCACCGCCGCCGCGACCGCCTGCCGTGCCGGTCACGTCCGGGTCAACGGCGACCGCGCGAAGCCCGCGACGCTCGTCGGCCCTGGCGACGAGGTCCGGGTGCGCGGCGAGCTGGAGCGGATCGTCGTGGTGCAGCGTCTGCTGGTCAAGCGGGTCTCGGCGACGCTCGCGGCCGAGGCCTTCATCGACCACACGCCGCCTCCGCCGCCCAGGACCCAGATCCCGGCCGGGGTCGCCGTACGTGACAGGGGTGCCGGCCGCCCGACCAAGCGCGAACGCCGCGAGATCGACCGGTTCCGGGGCCGCGGGGCCGAGGGCTGATGGCCGACGAGCGGCTCGACCTCGTCCTCGCTGCGATCGCCGACCCGACCCGTCGGGCGATCCTCGAGCACCTGGCCACGTGCGACGCGACGGTCGGCGAGATCGCCGAGCCCTTCCCGATCACCCTGCAGGCGGTCTCGCGGCATCTGCAGGTGCTCGAGCGTGCCGGCCTCGTCGTCCGGGGACGCGACGCGCAGTGGCGCACGAGCTCTCTCGACCCGCGGCCGCTGCGCGAGGTGCTCGCGTGGATCGATCCCTTCGCCCGGTTCTGGCAGGATCCTGCGGCGAGATGAGGCCAGGACGGGCCGGTCCCTCGCGGCCGACCCGGTGACGTCGGGCCGGCCGTTCTGGCTCAGCCGACGTCGCGCCGCTGGAAGACCAGGGCAGCCACCGCGATCACCACCACCGTTCCGACGCCGAGGAACACGGCACCGTGCACCGTGCTGACCAGGTGCTCCACCCCTTCGCAGGAGGTCCCGGTCGTGGTGGTCGTGCAGATCGTCGAGTAGTACGACGCCGGTCCGTTCAGCCAGGCGTTCGTGTTCGTCATCAAGGTCCACGGATGCAGGGCGGGCTTCATCTGGGCGAGGATCGACTCGACCACGACGAGGTACCCGACGACCACACCGAGGACGGCCGCCGTGTGTCGCAGCAGGAAGCCGAGCGCCGCCCCCGCGAGCCCCGCCGCGACCACGAGACCGACCGTTCGCGCGCCCATGGCGCCCAGCTGCTGCCAGGTCGCTGCCGTGAGTGCCGTCGGCAGGCCGGCGGAGCGGTAGAGCAGCAGCGTCGTGCCTGCCGCCGCCCCGACGATCAGTGCTGCCGGCGCGATGAGGGAGAGCCCGATCGCCGCCGTCTTGCTCGCGAAGACCCGACCTCGTCGCGGCTCGAACGTCAGCCACGTCGACGTCCCGCCGGTGCTCAGATCTGCCGCCGTGCCGGTCGTCCCCGCGAGCAGGGCGGCGAACGCGAGGAGGTACGCGGCTCCGCTCACCAGGCCGCGCAGGGAGCTCGCCAGGTCGGCGGCGGGAGGGAAGAACCACTCGCGCTGGGGCTGCATCTGGTTGCAGCCGAAGTCGAGGGTGGGGTCGTTCTGGGCCACCCGCTCCGTCTCCTGCTGGTCGAGGCAGGACGCCATCTGCTCCGCGCCGTGCGCCTTGAAGTCGGCGACGGCCGCCTGGTACTGGCTCTCGGCCATCTCGAGCGACGCGCCCGTGAGCGGTCGAGCGGAGCTCCACACGCCCCACGTGGCGAGCCCGGTGCCGACGAGTGCGAGCAGCAGCGCGGCGATCACGAGTCGACGGGAGCGGAAGCGCCGCAGCTCGGCGCGCAGGAGGCGGGTCACGACGCGCTCCCTTCGTCGGCGCGCGGTGGTGCCGTGCCCGGACGCGCGGTGCCGGGCGGGGTGGTCCCGTGCGGTGCGCTGCCGGGGGCTCCTGGGTCGAGCGGGTCGCCGAGGGTGGACCCGCTGGTCAGCTCCAGGAAGACCGACTCGAGGCCGGCCCGCATCGGGATCAGCTCACGGAGCCAGATGTTCTGCTGCCCGAGGATCCAGGTCAGCCGGCCCGGGTCGGCCTCGCCCTCGACCCTCAGCCCGGTGCCGTCCGGGACGGCCGCCACCCCGGCGGCGCCGAGCACGGCGATCGCTGCTGCAGGGTCGGGCACCCCCAGGTGCACGGCGGCCGTGCGGTCGCCGATGACCTCTGCCACGGTGCCGGTCGCGAGCAGTCGTCCGCGCCCGATGATCGAGACCGTGTCGGCGATCTGTTCCACCTCGCCGAGGATGTGGCTGCTGACCAGGACCGTCCGGCCCTCGTCGGCGAGCCGGCGCATCGTCTGGCGGATCTCGTGGATGCCCGCGGGGTCCAGGCCGTTGGTCGGCTCGTCGAAGATGAGCAGGTCGGGCTGCTTGAGGAGCGTCGAGGCGATCGCCAGGCGCTGCTTCATACCCAGGGAGTAGGTCCGGTAGCGGTCCTTGGCCCGGTCGAGCAGACCCGTCTCCTCCAGGACGCGGTCGACCGCCGTGCGCGGCACGCCGATCGCATCGGCGATGAGCTCGAGGTTCAGGCGACCGCTGAACGAGGGGAAGAACTTGGGGGACTCGACTATCGCCCCCACCCTGGCGACCACCGACGGCAGCTCGTCCGGGACGTGCTGGCCGAAGATCCGCATCCGCCCGGAGTCCGCCCGCACCAGGCCGAGGAGCATCCGGATGGTCGTCGTCTTGCCCGAGCCGTTGGGCCCGAGGAAGCCGTGGACGCCGCCGACCGGCACGCGCAGGTCGAGTCCTTCCACGGCGACCTGACGTCGCCCGCGAGCACGGTACGTCTTGCGCAGGTCACGGGTCTGGACGGCATAGTCGCTGGCGGTCATGCGTTTTCCCCCTGGATGGACATCGGTCCGACGGCCGGGCACGACGTTAGTGGTGGCCGCGGACACGCGTCCGGGCGGCACGCCGGTCGCGCCCGGCCGCGAGCCTCCGGGTGCGCCCGGTCCCACCGGGTGGCGCAGAATGGGTCCCGACCCAGCCTCGCAACGAAGGTGACCCGTGGACCAGCCCCGTATGAACGTCGAGTCCTTCAACCTCGACCACCGCACCGTCCTCGCCCCCTACATCCGGGTGGCCGACCGCAAGGTCCTGCCCGCGGGGGACGTGCTGACCAAGTTCGACGTGCGCTTCACGCAGCCCAACGTCGCGCACCTGGAGATGCCCGTCGTGCACTCGCTCGAGCACCTCTTCGCCGAGCACTCGCGCAACCACTCGGGCGCCGTCATCGACTTCTCGCCGATGGGCTGCCAGACGGGCTTCTACCTGATCCTGTCCGGCGAGTGGACCCAGGAGGCGGTCGAGGAGCTCGTCGCCGTCACCCTGACCGACATCCTCTCCGCGACGCAGGTGCCCGCCGCGAACGAGATCCAGTGCGGCTGGGGCGCCAACCACACCCTGACCGGAGCGCAGGACGCCGCGCGCACCTTCCTCGCCGCGCGGGCCGAGTGGTCGGTGGTGACGGCGTGACCCAGCTCGTCCTCGTCGTCGCGATGGACGACGAGGCCGCGCCGTTCCTGGCGAGGGCCGACCGGGTCGGCCGGGCCCAGGACGTCGACCATGCGCAGCGGACGGCGCTCGTCCTCGCCGGGCGCGAGGTGCTCCTGGTCCGCAGCCGGATCGGGCACGTCGCCGCGGCGACCGCAGCGGCGCGTGCGCTCGGTGACGTGGGCCCGGTGCCCCTCGTGAGCGCGGGTTCGGCCGGAGGGCTCGGTGACGGCGTGCGGGTGGGCGATGTCGTCCTCGGGGACCGCTACCTCTTCGTCGGGGCCGACGCGAGGGCCTTCGGCTACCAGCTCGGACAGGTGCCCGGGATGCCCGAGGCCTATTCGGGCGACGTCCGGCTGCTGGCCGCCGCGAGCGGTGCCGGCCTGGCGGACGGCGCGGTGCACGTCGGCACGATGCTCTCCGGCGACGCCTTCGTCCACGCCGGGATCGTCGACCGGGTGCGGGCCGACTTCCCCGGGGCGCTGAGCACCGACATGGAGACCACGGCGCTCGCGCAGACGGCGCACCTGCACGGATCGGCGTTCCTGTCGGTCCGCGGGATCTCCGACCTGTGCGGCCCGGCCGCGGGGGACGACTTCCGCACCCATGTCGACGACGCGGCCGACCGGTCGGCCGACGTGGTGCTGGCGCTCCTCGCCGCCTGGGGCTGAACGCGGCGGGTCAGGGCTCGATCTCGAACGATGCGGCGCCCTGGTCCCCGACGGCGGTGATCTCCACGTGGGAGACGCGTGCGTGGCGCGGGCCCGTCCGGGCCCAGTCGGCGACGGCCTGGACGGCATCGATGGCCCCCTCGAGCTGGGCCTCGACGGTCCCGTCCTCCCGGTTGCGCACCCAGCCGTGCACGCCGCGGCGTTCGGCCTCGGCGGCGAGCGACCAGCGGAAGCCGACGCCCTGGACGACGCCGTGGACGAGCAGATGTCGTGCGGTCATGGCGTCCAGTCTGCCCAGCCGAGCGGTGCCGGTCACCCCGCGTCGGGGCCCGATGTATCCCTCGAGCCCCCTCCTGCGTCCATGTCATGTGCCGGCCGTCGGCACCCTGGACCACTGGAGGACCTCATGACCATCAACGAGAGCAGCACCGACCGCATCCTGCGCGGCGTCCTGGGCGCCGTCGCCCTCATCGCGGCCGTCATCGCCGGCGTCTCCGGGGGCAACGGTGTGCTCACGGTCGTTCTCGCCGTCGTCGGCGTGATCCTTGCCGGCACGGCCGCCGTCGGGTTCTGCCCGCTGTACCGGGTCTTCGGCATCTCGACGTGCAAGGTGCCCGCCGCGCGCGGCTGACCAGGGACGTCCGTGCACCGTCGACCCGCCCACCGCGACTAGCGTCGTCCCGTGGATCGTTCAGAGCTCGCCGAGGCCCTCCCCGCCGCCGTCCCTGGTCTGCTGCGCTTCACGCGGAGCCTGACCAGGGACGCCGACGCAGCAGAGGACCTCGCCCAGGAGACCGTCGCCCGGGCGCTGGAGAAGGCGGGGAGCTTCCGCGGGGACGCCGCGGTGAGCACCTGGTTGCACCGCATCGCGTACCACCTCATGGTCGACCGGTCCCGGCGCGATCGCGAGGACCCGCACGAGGACATGGTCTCCGTCGTGGAGTCGCAGTGGCGCGAGGACTCCTACACCGTCGACGCAGTCGAGGTCGTGGCCAGGGCGCAGACCCGGGCCGAGCTCGAGGACGCGCTCATCCGGTTGCCGGCCCCGTACCGCGTGATGGTCGTGCTGCACGACGCCGAGGGGTGGACCGTCGCCGAGATCGCCGAGCTGTGCGAGGTCGGGCTTCCCGCGGCCAAGCAACGCCTGCGCCGCGGCCGGATGATGCTCGTCACCGCGCTGGCCCGCGGCGTCGAGCGCGAGATCGCGCGGAAGGGAGTCCCCATGCGGTGCTGGGACGCACGCCGGCAGGTCAGCGACTACCTCGACGGTCTGCTGCCGGTCCCGGCCGCGCGCCTGGTCGAGACCCATCTGGCCGACTGCCCGACCTGCCCTCCGCTGTACGCCTCCCTCGTCGGTGCGACCGACGCGCTCGCACGGACCGGGCTCCGCGACCCCGACTCGGTGCTCACACCCGATCAGGTCGCCCAGGTGCACCGGGTGCTCGGTGCCGTCGGGGGACCCGGCGGCGCCACGAGGTGAGGGTGGCCGTCAGACGCGCAGGAGTCAGGCGCTGACGTCGGCCGAGGTGAACCGCGCCCAGGCCGCCGCACCGAAGACCGCGACGTAGGCCACGGCGCACAGTGCGCCCGGACCGAGCGGCGCGAGCGAGAGCGGGTCGCGCAGCAGCTCACCGAAGTCCATCCAGTAGTGCGTGAGCAGGTAGGGGTGGATCACGTCGAGCTGGGAGAGCGCGTCGAGGATCTGGCTCGCCAGGGTGAGCACGAGCGTCGCGATCGTGGCGGCGATCGGCTGCTCGGTGAGCGTGGAGACGAACAGGCCGACGGCGCCCAGTGCGATGAGGTTCAGGGTCAGGTACGCGCACACCAGGAGCAGGCGCAGCAGGCCCGCTCCGAAGCCGAGGGTGGTCCCGGAGACGGTCAGCACGTCCCCGCCGCCGAAGATCGCCAGGCCGATCGTCGCGCCCACGGCGGCCACCAGCAGCGTTGCGGTCGCCGCGAAGATCGCGATGGAGGTCATCTTCACCACCAGCAGCCGGGTGCGGTCGACCGGGGTGACGAGCAGGTAGCGCAGGGTTCCCAGGTTGGCCTCGCCGGCGATCGCGTCGGCGGAGATCGCCGCGACCGCGATCGGCAGGAAGAACGGCAGCTCGACGGTGAGCGCGGCGAGGGCGACGAAGAGCCCGTTGTCGGTGATCTGGCCGAAGATGAACGAGTCACCGCTGGAGGAGCCCGCGACCTTCACCGCGATCGCGATGAGGATCGGTACGCTGGCGAGCACGAGGGCACCCACCCAGTTGCGGCGCCGGCCGAAGATCAGCCGCAGCTCGGAGCGCAGCAGACGGCCACGGCCCCTGCCGTCAGCCCGCGACATCGAAGCCCTCCCCGGTGAGCTCGACGAAGGTCTCCTCGAGCGTCGCGGCCTCGACAGCGAAACCGCTGACCGGCACCCCGGCGCCGACGAGGGCGGCGACGAGCCCCTCGGGAGCCGCATCGCCGAGCAGCGCGCCGGCCCTGCCCGCTGCGGCCCGACCGTCCGCGAGGCCGGCAGCCGTGAGCACGGCGAGTGCGCCGGCCGGGTCGGTCGTCGTGACCACGACGCGCGGGGCGTGCCGGGTGCGCAGCGCGGCGAGGGTCTCCTGGGCGACGAGCTTCCCGCGGTGCATCACGCCGACATGGCTGCACACCTGATCGACCTCGGAGA
>JBBSAL010000024.1:0-52240 GCA_038252305.1 Actinomycetales bacterium
CAGGTAGTCGGCCAGGATGCGGTGCATCTCTTCGTGCGCGCCGTTGGCCGACGGGCTGTAGGACGCGGTCGGGGCGAGGACCGTGCCGACCTGCGAGACCTGGTGCACGACCGCGCGGGCGATCAGGTTCGCGCCCTGGTCCGAGAGCAGGACGCGAGGAGAGCCCGCGACGGTGATCCCATCGGCCTGCCAGCCGACGACGGCCTCACCGAAGCACCGCAGCAGGTCGTCCGCGGTGGGGTCGCTCGGGAGGACCACCCAGGACAGGGCGAGGCCGGAGGGGCCGTCCTCGCGGATCAGCAGCAGCTTGGGCCGGATCGGCCCTTGCTCGGTGTCGGCTTCGACCTTCAGGTCGTACACGTCAACCGACCAGCGGGAGTTGAGTCGGCACTTGGTCCGCGGCAGGTGCGCCTCCTGGGCGCGGCCTGCCGGCCTGCCGTCGCGGATGGCAGCCTTGACCGACGGCGCTATCCGGTGAATGGCGTCGTACATCGTGCTCTTCGCGACCCCGTGCAACGGGTGGCTCGGGTCGCTGTTGAACGCTCGCCTGGCCGCCGCGATGTTCGGGTAGGAGAAGACCATCTGAAGGTCGTCCTGAGTCAGCAGTCGGGCGGGGCGCGAGCCCTTCGAGGTGCGATAGAGCAGGTCCCGTTCGGCCTCGCTGGAAGCGCCCATCAGGTGCTCTGCGGCGAGGGTGCTGCGGCGCTTGTTCCACCACCGGTACATCGTCCGCGCCGAGACGCCCATCAGTTCGGCGAGCTCGTGCACGGCGGACTCCGAAACGGAGAACATCGGCGCCTCGGCGGACCTGGCGAGTTCGGTGCAGGCACGCTCACGCAGTGCCGGGGCCGGCCGGTTGCCATGGTTACCGCGCTTGTGGCCCCTGGCGTTCCGCTCGAACGCCTCGAGCCCGTGGACGATGGTGACGACGGCGCCCATCACGCACCGCCCCAGGGTGCGATCGTGCACTTGGGGCACTGACCCAGGACGTGGACGGTGAAGTCGGGCAGCACGTGCAAGCACGACGCGTAGGCCATGTGTGCGATGACCCGCACCCCGTCGAACGTCTCACCAGCCACCGCACGGCCAAGGGCTAGGTCGGCGGTGACCTGGGTGCGCATCCACTGGT
The DNA here is from genome assembly GCA_038252305.1 of Actinomycetales bacterium. Lineage (GTDB taxonomy): Bacteria > Actinomycetota > Actinomycetes > Actinomycetales > Cellulomonadaceae > Actinotalea. Next base: position 1,130 of record JBBSAL010000024.1, read on the forward strand.
CCATCACCAACCCGGCCCGGTGGGTGTGGTGCAGGCGGTCGATCACCAGGCCCGGGTTCTCGCCTGTCGGGGACCACCATGCGAGTCGGGCTCCGATGGGCTGTGCGCCGGTCGCTTCGGCCGGGAGGTCGGCTTCCTCGGCCATGGCAGTGACCTCCGTGCCGCAGAAAACCTTCCCGGCCGGCCGCAGGTGGTAGATGTCAGTCACAGCTGCCGCTGCCGCCTGGCGAAGGCCGCGGCGCACCAGGCCGCGGCGATACCAGTGCGGCGCCACGCTCTCCAGCGCTCCGTCCAGGAGCTCGGGCAGGACGTCGCTACCGCGGCCCTCGGTCGCGGGTGCCAGGATCTCGATGAGCTCCTCGCCCATGGCGAGCCAGGCCTGAGTGGATTTGGTCACTGGGGACAGGTCGGGAGCGCGCCGCGTTGCGGTGCGCAGGGCGGTGACACGCGGGATACGCATGTCACCGAGGTCGGGCGTCTGCACTCGGAGTGCACGTTGCTTGGGAGTGTCCATGCCCCGGGTCCGTGCGCGGTCGGCGGCGTGCGGCAGTGCCGTCATCGCATTCCTCCAATGAGCATCTGCGTTATCGCAGATCCATCTGCGAAAGAACACACCCACGACTCTTCGATACCGGCAACCGCTCTACCGTCGGCGTCCATGACAGTCCCGTCCGGCGCCATGCGGCGACGCGGCACGTTCGACAAAACCGAGCCTCGAGACTTCGTTCGCGACGACGGCCCCGGAGGCGTTCGCGGCTCATGGCCCGAAGGCCCGTTTGTGACCACGTTCCCGGCCGGCAGCGGGAGCGACCTCAGCGAGCTCGACAAGGCCATCGCTTTGAACGTGATCAAGGCTCTGGCGGCCGACACCCAGGACTGGCGGCGTTGGCGACGGGCCAACCGGCTCACCATCAAGGCGGCGGCACGACGGGCCGGAGTCAGTGCCGCGCGCATCGGCGACCTGGAGAACGGACGGCGCTTCCCAGCGTTCGACCTGATGTACCGCCTCAAGCTGCTCATGGCCGCGCAGTCCCCTACCCCACGCTGACACGACGACGCTCCGCGTTGCGTCCTGTCAGCAGATCTCGTGCCCGCTCGTGGTGTATCTTATAAGTGACATCGTACACTTGTTCGAACGAATGAGGCGGTCGGATGACGTCCCTCCTTGCGGCGCGGCCTGCGACTGACCTGGCTCATGCCTGGCATGGTGGCGCCATGGCACGCCGTCCGGGGACCCGCGGAGAACCACGGGCGTACGTCGTCGCCGGCGGATCGTGGCCGGAGGGACCCTTCGCTGCTGACACACCGCCCGAGGTGCGCTACGCGGCAGCGGTCGCTTCTGGCCTGCGTGCCGGCCTCGTCGAACTCGGGCTGCCCAACACGACGGCCGCCATCCGCATGGGTCTGGCGCGGCCCTCGTTGCAGCGCATCCTTGCCGGACACGTGATGCCGGACCTGCGGTCTCTCGCGGCCGCAGAGGTGCTCCTCGGGCGCCGACTCACTCCGGACCCGGCAAGACTTCTGCCCTCCCCACGGACCCGTGAGTCGTGAGCGACAGGGCGCGGGAGCGCGAGCCACACGTGCCCTGGGAACGCGGACCTGGAGGCCTCGCGTACGCGCCGACGGGTCGCATGCTTGCCGTCGACGCGGGCGCCCTGGTGGTGTGCCACGCCTGCGGCGCACCCCTCGCGGCGGTCAGTGCCGCCCACCTGGGCAGGCACGGGCTTACTCAGGCCGAGTACCGCAGAAGGTTCCGGCTTGCGAAGGCAGCGTCCCTGGTCTCCCCGGCGTTGGCCGAGGCACGCAGGGCCGAGGGCCAACGGCGCTGGGCGACCAACTCCCGCGTGCGCGACGGGCTCACCTCGGGCCATGAACGTGTGCGGGACGGGTCGCTGCTCGCGATGGCACACACGGCGGTGCGGCAGGCGGGCGGACTTCAGTCGCTCGCGCGAACCAGCGACGGCGCAGACACCGCCAGAGCCGCCCGAGCGCAGGGCGCGGCCGCAGAGCGCGCCGCGCGCGTAACGGAGTTGGGCTTTGCCGACGAAGTCGCCTACCTGCGCGACAGGTACGTCACAGGCCGCCTGCCAGCCGCCGCGATCGCCCGCGAGTGGCGCACGCACACCGACGTCGTGCTGCGCCAGCTGCGCGCCCACGCCATCCCGGTCCGGCGCCGCCCATCGGCGAGCCTCCCCGCGACGGGAGATGGTCCCGCACGCGTTGACGCCCCACCGGCCCGCGCCCGGCGATCACGTTCGAGTGATCTGTCACCGGTGGGGTTCATGATCGAGGGCATGGACACCACCACGCCGCCCCCGGTGCAGCGCCTGACCCTCGACACCGGTGGGGTCTGGGTCGTCAGCTCCCTCTCGCGAACCCGGTACTACTTGGATCTGGACCGGCGCCTCCTCTTGCGCAGCCCCGGGCCCGGGTCCTCCCGCGGACCATACGACGACGTGTGGTGCCACCTTGAGTCCATCGAGTCCGCCGAGGACGTCGGGGTCGTCGAAGTGGGCCGGCGCCACAGGTACACGTTCGACCCCGACTGGCATGGTCCCGGCGACTTCATCTGGTGGCTGCAACGAGCCGCCACGGGGATCGCCGCAGTCGTGCCCGAAGATCTGCCTGACGGACGCAACCCCGGCCCATCCGAGCACTCGGCACCCTTCGAACCGGACGGCGCCGGCAAGGATCGGCCGACCCTCACGTGAACGGAGGGCCAGTGCGCCGGCGCACTCGTCGCGGCTAGCCTCTCCGAGGTGGTGGCAGCACTGCCGATGCCCGTTCCGGCGCGGACCGTCGGCTGGGCACGCACACTGCAAATTGTGCGACTGGAACGTGACTACGGGGTGTCGTTGACGGCGACCACGGTGTCGTACAGGCCGTAGTGGCGAAGTCCAGGGTGGGCGTCGATGCCGGTGTAGGCCAGGGAGGCGTCCTCGTATCGGCGGAACGCGAAGATGGCCTGGTTCATGTGCGTGGCATTGAACACACCGAGGTTGACCAGCAGGTGGAAGTCAGCCACGGTCAGCCCGGTCACGGTCTTGAACAGGTCGGGTTCAAGCTTGGTGATGACGTCTGTCAGGGTGTTCTCGCGGTAGTCGGTGAGGTACATGAACGCAGGGATCCGGGTCGCGAACTTGATCAGCTTCTCCTGGATTTGCTTCCGCTTAGACTTGTACTCCTTCTCCTCGGCAGTCAACTCCTTTCGATCGGCAGCGCTCAAGGCCTCGCCACGTTCCCGCTTAGTCTGGGTGACGGCCTCGCTCTTGTTGACCACGGTCTCGAAGATCGCCGACCCGAGCGCACGGAAGCCCTCGATGTTCATCACGGCGTTCATCGCGGCTTCGTTGCCCATGATCTTGCGCAGCGTGGCGTTGTCCACGTTGACGAGGATGGCGGACTCCCATTTGCGTGCCAGGAGGGTCGCCGACGTGCCCGACATCGCGATGTCCAGGATGGCGCCCGCGTCCACCTGAGTCATGTTCGATCCGTCGTAGGCGAGCACCGGCAGGAAGTTCACGAGTTCTTCGACGGCACGTTCCGGGTTCGGGGTCTCCGGGGACAGGCCCATGCCGTAGTCCGCGAGCTGGCGGAGCGCCCGGGTTGGTGCGAAGTCGAACACGAAGCAGACGGGCTTGACCACGGCTTCGGCGTTCGGGTCCACCCCGTCTGGGTTCGGGATCGACCACGGGGACTGGACCCGGAACGCGGCCTGGAAGTAGGTCTCCGGGGAGTTGAGGTTGCGGAGCATGAGTATGGCCGACCACTGCTTGACGGTGACGCCGGTGGTGAGCTTCCCGCACGACAAGGTGATGGTCTTGGTCTCGTGCCCGTCGGCGATGGCGGCCCGCACTGGCGGTAGGGCGTCCAGGCCGATGCCGGCGCGCGGGCCGGCGACTGTCAGGGCCTTGTAGTCGTGCCAGAAGGTGTTCTGCGGCTCGGCGAGCAAGTTGGACATGGCCTCGCAGGCGGCCACGTTGGGCATGAACCACAGGGAGTGTTGGAGGTAGGGCAAGAGCCGTGCGTCGGAGTACGGGAACGGGGGGCGGGTCCCCATCCGCATCGCCTCGACCTGGGTGGGCAGGTAGGCGCCGCGGATGATGTCGAGCCACTTCTGCACGTCATCCTTGTGGGTGAACTCGGCACCCGGGCCCGCGCCGGATGCCTCGAAGAACGCACCGAGGTCGAACTCGTCGAACTCACCCTGGTGCGCGATCGCGACCAGCTCGTCAGGCATCTGGTAGGTGAGCAGCCGCATCTCGGGCAGCGCCGCGTACGGGTTGCGTTCGCCGGGGTGGTTGGCGGCGTACTCCGACTTGGAGCGCTGCTCATCGGTGTAGGTCCAGTTGAAGATCTGCTCCTCGATGAACTCCCCGTTGGCGAGGGCCTTGAAGGGTGTGCCGGATAGGTACAGGTAAGCCCGGGTGGTGATCGGCAAGAACGCATCCTCGTTCTCATCCAACTCGGCCAGGGCCTCCTCGAACGCGACCAGACCCTCGTTGAACTCCTCAGCGAGCTCCTTCTTCGCGACGGCGGCGTCCTCGCCAGCGAACAGTTCCTGCGCCGAGTCGCGCCAGGCGCCGAAGTGATACTCGTCGAAGACCACCAGGTCCCAGTTCGTGGTGTGGATCCACTCATTCTTGGGCTTGATGAGCCCGGTCTGCTTGTCCCGTCCCAACAGGTCTTGGAACGACCCGAAGTAGACTAGGGGGCGGCCGCGGTCCGCGGACACGGGGTCGCCACCGGACGCGGCCGAGAGGTACTGCCAGCCGTCGAAGTCGGCGTGGGAAGTAAGGTCGGACTGCCAGGAGTCCTCCACGGCGGGCTTGAACGTGACCACGAGGACCCGCACAGGGTGCTTGAGGTCGGCGCCCATGCGCTTGGCGAGCTGGTATGAGGTGAAGGTCTTGCCGAAGCGCATCTTTGCGTTCCACAGGAACCGTGGCGTGGCCTCGGTGTTCTCGGCCCAGATCGACTGGAAGTAGCCAAGGGTCTTGTCCACGGCGGCTACCTGCTCGCCGCGCATGGGGAAGGTCTGGTGGTGGGTCCCGGCCAGCTGCTGGCCGGTGCGCAGCTCGGTGATCGCGGTGCGCACGTCGTCGGGGGTGCACCTCACCCACTCACGGGCGGACCCGATCGTCGGGTTCGCGAAGCCCTTGTCGACCAGGCGCTGGCGTACGTCGGTGTCCCGAAAGGTCGTGCCGTCGTGCCGGTCGGCAGGCTCGTCCACGTGCAGCGTGTATGCCTGCTGCATCTGCCCCTGGGACTGGCGGATCCGCTCGTTGACGTCGGCCTTGGCGGTCTGCCCGACCTTGAGCAGGCCGAGGTAGTCGGTAGGCGGGTCGTTCGGGGTCCACGCGTAGATGCGCAGCCTTGCGGCGGGCTTGGCGGGCAGGAGCTCGTCGAGGGTGCGGCTCACTCAGCCAGCTCCATCGGGCGCACGATGGACTCGATGAACGCGATCTCCTCGTCCGTCAGGCCGTACTTCGCGTACAGCTCGGCATCGGTCCAGGTCTTCGTCCACTCCTGGGTGGGCACGAACGTGTAGACCTTCTTCGTGACGTGCTGCGACGGCTTGTGGAGCAGGATCAGGAATCGGGTGAGCCTGCAGCTCAGGTAGGACCGGGCGCTCTCGGCTTCGGGCTTGGTGCCGAACGGGCCGATGCACAGGTAGGTCTCGGACGAGATGGAGCCGGGTTCGCCGAGGAACGGGGTGGACAGGATCCGGTGGGGGTAGGTGTCCTTGTTCCCGGTCCCTGGCGCTGCGTAGCCGATGTACACCTTCCACGAGTCGATGAGCTTCGTGCCGGTCGTGATGTCGGCTCGTGGCGTGTAGCCGGGCCCACCGTTCTGGTAGACCTTCACGTCGCCCGGCCGCTTGCCCGGGCGCGCACGGAACGTTGTGTCCAGGCCGAAGGGCTTTCGCGAGCTGACCAGCGCCTCGAACCGCTGCCCTGCGCCGAGGACGAGGCGCTGGCCACGCCCTGTCTCGGTGGCCATGACCTTGCGCAGGATGGACAACCCCTCGTTGAACCGGATGAACACGTCCAGGCCCTCCTCCAAGAGCGGCCGCGTGGCACTGGACGTCGCTCCGTTGGTGGCGTGGGTTGTGACCTGGCAGTCGCCGGGGTGGTCTCGGTCCCACAAGAAGTAGCACACACCGCCCTTGCCTCCCATGCCTCCCTGAAACACGCCCGAGGCGTCCAGGTAGTCGTCAAGGGAGCGCAGCCGACCGTCGGTGAGCATGCTCTCGCGGAAGTCGTCCAGCCCCTTCCCGCCGGCGAACCAGCGGGAGGGGATGACCACGCTCAGGAACCGGGGCTCCAGGGCCTTGGCCTGCTCGACGAACTTCTGGTAGATCGGTGCCGCGGAGGTTCCGTACCCACCGTCGGACAGGTTGTAGGGCGGGTTGCCGATGATGACGTCGAATTGCACGGATCCTCCAAGGATCTCGCCGAGGCGGGTGGTGATGTCGTCGGTGTGTATGAACGCGTAGGCGTGGGTCTCCATGTCCGCGCCGCGCCCGTAGGTGCCTTCGCGGGCGCCGCAGTACCTGCACCGGCGGTCGGTGTAGACGGTCATCTCCTCGCCGGTGGTGGGGTGGGCCCGGAACCCGCGGGTGCCGCCCTCCCAGGTGTGCTCGGTCCGTTCGAACCAGACGTTGCCCTCCGCCGTGTCGAAGGACTTGGCGATCGAGTGTTTCCCGTTCGCGGCCTTCGAGCAGTACAGGCTGCGCCGGGCCAGAAGTGAGGTCAGGCGCGTGATGCCGATCCCGTACACCTGCCGGGTCAAGATGTGGTCCACCCGCTCGTTGAGTTCCGGGATGGCGGTTTCCAGGCCGGCCACGAGTCGCCGGGTGACTTCGCGCAGGAACACGCCGGACTTGGTGAACGGGTCGAGGAACGTCACGTCCGGGTTGGCCCAGATGTTCGCGCCGTCGTGGGCGGCCGCCCACCCGTCGGCAACCAGGTCGAGCATGGTGTTGGCCAGCTCGGGTGGGGTGAACACCTCGTCGTTGGACAGGTTCGCGATCGAGGTGAGGATGTCGGGGTTGTGGCTGCGCAACGCGAAGGGTGCCTGGGTCATGCTGCGGTCACCTGCCCGGCAAGGTCGCTCGCCGTCATCGGCGGGAAGGTCCTGGTCGGGGTGAACAGCTCGTGGCCGAGGTCGGCGAACAGCGACCCCTCGACCTCGTACTCCGCCCGGCGGGTCAGTGCGTCGTAGCGGAAGTCGCGGCGCTGGTACTTTCCCTTGCCGAGGTAGCCCCACTCAGCGAAGGTGATCGGCCGCCCAGCGGGAGTCGTCATCGTCAGTGCGTCGCCTTGGACGATGTTCGTCTCGAGGACGGTTCGGGCGGCTCTGGCCCACTCGTCGTCTGGTGCGACGTCGAGGAAGTCGTTGAACAGCCCGGCGAGGTTGTCGCGGCAGCCGGCGGCGTTGTCGGCGAGGAGCTCGATCCCGTACAAGCACATGAGGGCGAATAGCGCGTAGTGGCGACGCGCGAAGTCGTTGCCGGCGTGCCGAGCATGGACGGTGGTGAGCTTGCGGGTCAGCGCCGCGACGAGGAAGTTTCCTTCCCCGCACGCGGGCTCGAGCACGCGGGCGTCGATGCGTTCGGCGTCATCCCCGACGAGGTCGAGCATGTCCTCGACGAGCCAGGCCGGGGTGAACACCTCACCGTGATCGGCGACCCGCTGCCTAGACTTGACCAAGGGTCTTGTGTCGCGCACCCTCATCCCTTCTCCTCTTCGAAGTTAGTCCGACGCCCACCGTAGGGGCCGGTAGCCGCCCACCCGTGCCGCCCAGGCCGCGTAGGCCTGGTCTTCATTGTCGGCCCCGGCAAGGACACAGCGATCGTGGTCGGGGACGGGGGTTGACTGTGGTCGCTGAGGGTGAAGCGGCTACGGGTTGGGCCGCCAGCCGATGCACGGTGCACACCGCCCGCCGACGTCGGCCTCGGCGTCAGGGGTCGTTGCGCTTCGAAGTGGCGCACCTACGCGCCCATCGCGGTGAGGACCGCTGTCCGGGCATCGTCGGTCGCGGAGTGGGAATACCCCTTGCTGAGCGGCACGTCCCCGTCCCTCTTGATTGGCGGACTCCTCCAGGCCGCACTCATCTGGGCGCCAGCCTCAGTGCGCGCCGCGGCGACGTAGGCCGCAAATGCCTGGTGGACCTCACGGGGGGCGTGCAACTGCAGCCAGGCTTCGTGGAAGGCAATGCGCGACTGGACGTCGCTGATGTGCCCGGTGATGGCCTGACGGGTTGCAGGCGTGCCGTCGTGGCGGCGCACCAGGTAGTGGGCCTCGACGTAGTCGGCGACGGCTCGCAGCGCCTCGGCGTAGACGGTCAGGCGCCGCTCTCGGCGGGCTGCCCGCTGCTGGAGGAGGTAACCGCCAACGGCGATGCCTGCGGCGACGAGCGCGCCGAGAGCCGCGGCGACGATTGTTGCCCAGTCGGCGGCGGACCAGCCCAGGGCCGTCCAGCTGTCTGGGTGGTGGAGCAGGAGGGTTGAGGTCATGTGCGGGGTCCTATCGGGAAACCATGTGGGGCCTCGTCCAGCACCCACTCCCCGCCGTTGTCCCCGCCGGTGCTGCGCCAGCGGACCTCAGCGAAGAGATGCTCGGCGATCAGTTCGAGGAGGGTGGCGAGTCCAAGCTCGGAGTGCCAGCGCCGTTCGATGGGGTCCCTCGGGTAGTAGAGGCAGAGGCTGCCGTCGGGGTTGCGGTGCTTGGAGAGGGCGCCCAGGTCGGCGAAGACTTGGGGCATGTCCCACGCTGCCAGTTCGAGTCGGGTGCCGTCGTCGTGGAACACGATCGTGACGGGCACAGGTTCTGGGCGCGCCGTCACCGAGACTCCGGCGAGCCTGTAGGTCAGCGCCCTCGGCCCGACCTCTGCGGTGAGGGTCGCGCCGTAGCGTCGCCTGGCGGATGCCTGCAGGGGAACTCGCCAGGCTGGGTCGAGCCCGTACCAGAGGCCATCGGGTGGCCCCTGGTACGGATTTGGGGCCGCGGTCACCACGACCAGGACCGCACCGGCGGCGGGGCGAGGGCGGGACGTGGCCTCGTGTGTGCGTGGCGGTCTGCGTCACGCCGGTGGCGCAGGCGCTCAGCTTCTTGTTCCTCGACCTCGTGGCGCGGGGGCGCGGGAAGCATCTCGGCGTCGTTGAACAGCTTCGCGAGCTTGTCGTGGGCCAGGGTGTGCCAGCCTGCGTCTTCGAGTTCGATCGCTTCCCGAAGCCCGTCGATCGCGTTGCGCACATGACGCAGTGCCTCGGTCTTGGGCACCACGGTCTCGATGTCGGGGCCCACGTGGGCGGGGTCCGGCGTCGGGCCGTCCTGGATGGCGCGCTCGGTGTGTTCGAACCAGTCGACCAGGCCGTCGCGGAGGCTGCCGGGGGTGTCCAGACAGTCGAGGCCGAGGACCTTGATGTGCCAGGAGCACAGGGGAGGTGTTGAACGGTGACGGTCCCAGTGCTTCAGGAGACGCACGACTCGTGCGAACCGCACTTCGGAGTCCTTGATCGCGGCGAGCACGAGCTGGGTGTGCCGTTCGGGGTGCGACTTGTCCCATGTGGCGTACCGGGGGATGTAGAGCCCGGGGGCAGCAGGGTCGTCGATGGCCACGATGACATCCGCAGTGAAGTCGGGCCCGCCGGGGTGGACGGGGTCGCGGAACCAGATCTTGACCGAGCGCTTGTTCCCCTCGACCTGGACGCGGAGGTCACCGTAGGTGTCCTTGAGCTCGCTACGGATGGCGTCTGCGGCACGGTCCTGCAGAGCGCGAGGACCCCGCTTGCCGGGCCCGTACTCGTGGTCGGGGTCGGGCACGACGACGCCGAGGTCGACGTCGGACAGCGGGGTGAGGGCGTCGCCGTGAGCGAGGGACCCGTTGACGTAAACGCGGCTGCCGGGGAATTCGTCGCGCAGGGCGGCCCCGATGGCGTTGCGGCGGGTGCGGGCCTCGTCGATTTCCTCGGGCTCGACCTCGATGCGCCTGCGTGCGGCTTCGAGCAGGTCTTCGATGGTGGGTGGGTTCGTCATGATTGTCACTCCTCCGCCGGTCGCGCTCCCTCGGCGGATGGCGGTCCGACGAGGTGACGCCCGGATCCGGGCGTCACCCAGTTGGACGACGCAATGCGCGGCCCTGCACGGCGCTCAGTTTGAGCACTCCGAGCACACGCTCGAGTCGCCGACGAACATTGGCAGCGGGTACCGCGTGAAGCACGAGGTGCACAGTCGGTCCCGCACCACGCACCCGCACCCATCGCACCCCGGGCACTTGGGCTTGCGGCATCGAGGGCACGTGTTGCCCCAGACCTCGAAGTCGTCGTGGCAGTACTCGCAGGTCCACCAGCGCGACGAAGGTCCGGTGGCCGGCGCCGGAGTGAAATTCCTCCACGGCGCGTGGTCGGTGACGGCGACCACGACGAGGTACCCGTCCAAGTCGCCCACCTGAGCATGAAGCTCGTGCCCGGAGAACTCCTCCCGGTAGGCGTAGTGGATCTGGCCAGTGCTGCGTCGCTCGGGTGACCTGCGGGCCCGGGCGACGAGTTCGAAGTGTGAGAGGTCGGTACCGCGCGACACGCGGGGCTCACCAGCCGTCGCGTCGATCAGGACTCGCGCCTCGGTGTCGAGCAGCGTGACGTGTCCGGGTGCAGAAAGGTGTCGCGAGGCCGCAACGCACACCGCCGAGCGGGACGCCGTCGTTGCGCGCCAGAGCGCGGCCACCCCAGCCGGCGTCGCACCCCCGACAAGGTGAGCGGCGGACAGTTGGGCCGGCACCAGGATCTCGGCCGCGAACGCGTCACATGCCGCTTCCTCCAGCGTGCGGCCGCCGTCAGGCTGGGCGACGAGGGCATCACCGAGGTCGTCGCTGGTGGCCTGCAGGAAGTGGGCAAGCTCATGGAGAGCGGTGAACGCTTCCCGTCCTGCGCTCAGCGCCCGGGCTACGACCAGAGTCGGAGGGTCCGTGCTTGCCAAGAACGCCCCGGCAACCTCACAGCCGGTCGCCCCGGGCGGCGGAGGCCCCGTTCGCACCTCAAGCTCCGGCCAGGTGCCAAGGACCGCGAGTGCCGAGTCGGCCAGCTCGGACCGGGAGTCGGGGCCCTTGCGGGCGTCGAGCTCCGCGAGGATCGCCTTCGCGTGTGCGTCGACCAGGGACCGGGGAGTGCTCACGACTTCTCGCCCTCCTCGGCGCGACCAACGAGGTACTGCGCCAGCTTTCCGGCCCAGTCCTGACTCGGGGCGCTTCCGGTTTGACGTGCTGCGAGCGCGTAGAGCCCGTAGGCGATGTCCCTGCGCTCGTCGACCTCGTTGCGGCGGTCCCGCGCTGCAAGGCCGACGACCCGGGCGCGCGCCTGCGGTTGGTCGAGTTCCTCAACGAGCTCACGCGGGAGCTGCGGGTTCGCCGACCACCACTCGTCCGCCGGCAAGCCGGTCAGGGCGACCAGCGCATCAACCTGTGGGCCGCCCACCGGGCGCTCCCCGCGTCGAAGGGCAAGCGCCTCCGCCTGCTTGACTCCGGGCAGCGCGCGCACCTGGGCCAAGGTCATGCCCGCCCGGTCGAAGAGCTCCTTGAGCCCGCCAGAGCCGAGCGGTACCCAGGTTGCTTCCGCGAGCGCCTCGACGGCGTCCTCCAGTCGCGCCTGTTCCTCAAGTGCGGGATCAGACCTGCCCGCGGGGGCGACCCCCCGGGTCACGTCCGGCAGGGCGGCAAGGTCGTTGCCTTCCTGCGGGGTCCAGGCGCCGGTGAGCTCCGCGAGCTGCCGGTCGAGGACCCGCGTTGGCAGTTCGCTGGTCAAGGCGTCCCACACCACCAATGGCGCGCCTATCGCGCTCGCCTCGGCGGGGAGCACCAACGCTGCCGGGGTGGCGAGGTCGGGTTCGGCAGTGATCGGGGCCGCGGTCACCTCGCTGCGGGTGACCTCGCGAAGGAGTACCAGGGTGGCGGTGTCCTGCCATCGTGCACGCCAGATCTGCCCTGCGGCCGGCTGACCGGGCGGCTGTCTCCAGTTGGCACGAACCGACTCCGGGAGTTGAGCGGCGTGCAACGTCGGATCGTTCATCGGGTCACCTCTTCGGACCGGGTAGCGGCTGGTGCCACCTCATGAACCTTGGACGACGCATCTCCGGTCGTCTCGCCGGGATGGGGTGTGACGAGCGTCACCAGTTCGGCAAGAACAGACGTTCGATCGTCGCCTCGGGTTGTCACTTGTTCGATCTTCTCTGCAACGCGCTCACGGAGCGCTTCGGCCTGGCGGCGGCCGAGTCCGAGGGCGGTCGCTAGCGCGCTACCCTCAACCGACAGGGTTCGGACAGCGAGTCGTTCCGCATCGTCGAGCCGCGCGAAGATCGCGATTGCTGTCTCGCGGGCGGCGAGACTCTCGGCAGGGTCGCTGTTCGGCGTGGGCATGGGGATCTCGTTGCCCTCGGGGTCCGTGAGCGGTCTGGGTGGTGTGGTCACGAGCCCGCACCGCGGTGCGATGGCCCGGGATATCTCCTGAATGTGGACCGAGCCGGCCGCGGCCGTGAGGACCGCCTGGGCGATCGCCGTCAGCCCGGCGACGTTGCGAGCTGAGGTCTTCCCTGCGGGGTTCAGGGGGAGCTCGAGGGTCACGTCGCGCGCCGTGTACGCGGCACGCTTGAGGTCTCCGACTTCCAGCCGGGAGGGATCAGACGGCCCCCCACGCAAGGACCACCAGGCTGCCGGAACCTCGTTGAAGCGAGCATCCCCGCGGAGCATCCCCTCAAGACGCCTGCGGAGCTTGCCAACCTCGGTGGCCTTTGCGGCGTCCTTGAGGTGGTTGTGGATGATCGTGGTCACAGTGCCTTCGACCGCGTCCTCGGACGGACAAGCCAGGAGCGCGAGTGTGATGGCCCGGGGCCGCCCCTTGTTGGCGAACACCTCCTGAACCAAGTCCGCCACGTCATCGGCGAGCCAGCGGGCGTGCCCCGCGGGTGGGGGAAAGCCGTGTGCGCCAACGACGCGGTGGGCCTTCCTGATGAAGAGCGCGTAGCACGCCGGGCCGACCTCACCCTGGGAAGTCAGTTCCTCGAACGCGTCCACCGTGCCCCCTGATTCCCCGAGACAGACCACCTCCGCATGGTGCCATGTGGGCACGACGCCGCCAGGTGGATTTGCGAACCTCGGTGCTCCGAGTGTCAGGACCCCGGAGCTGACAGTGGCTGCCCCGGAATGTCGAGTGTCAGTGCCGGAGTGTCGTGTCAGCGACGGACCGCCCTGACACTCACGCCGGAATCCGCACCTCGCCGACGATGATGCGGCTGGGACGCATCCGCAGCGCCTCCTTCACCAGCCGGCGCAGGGTGATCTCGCCGGTCCCCTCGAGGTTCGGCTGGCGGCACTGCAGACCGATCGTGTCCCGGTGGTCGATCTGCAGCTCGAAGACCTCCTCGCAGCTGATCACGCGCTCGCGCGGCGGGATCGAGCCGGCGAGAGCGTTCAGGGCCGTTGTCTTTCCAGCCTGCGTAGCGCCGGAGACGAGCACGTTGAGGCCGGCCGCGACCGAGGTGGCGAGGAACCGGCCGGCCTGCGGGGTCAGCGACCCGAGCGTGACGAGGTCGTCCAGGTGCGAGGCGCGGACGACGAACTTGCGGATGTTGATCGCCCAGTGCTCCCGCGTGACGTCCGGGATCACCACGTGCAGGCGCTCGCCGCCGGGAAGCGTCGCGTCGACGAAGGGGCTCGAGCGGTCCAGCCGCCGACCGGAGAGCTTGAGCATCCGTTCGACGAGGTCGCGCACCTGGGCCTCGGTGAGGATCGTGGTGGTCAGCTCGGCGCTGCCGGCGCGGGCGACGAAGACCTGCTCGGGTGCGTTGACCCAGATCTCCTCGACCGCGTCGTCGTCGAGGTACTGCTGCAGCGGGCCCAGCCCGCCGACGGCGTCCTCCAGGGCTTTGCCCGTCGCCGTGCGGTCGACGAGCGGCGGGACCTGACCGCGCAGCGCTCGCTCGTCGTAGGCGTCCAGGGCGTCGCCGACCAGGGTTCGCAGGACGGTGCGGTCACGGACCGGGTCCACGCCCCGGTGCCGGACGAGCTCGCGCACCTCGTGCTCGAGCTGTGCCGGTGCTTCCCCCATGCGGCGCCCCCCGCTGTGTCCGCGCTGTGTCCTCGCTGTGACCAGTGCCCTTGACTGGCGCCGAGCATAGGGGACGGCGGGGCGCCCCGTCAGGGGGTGTGGACGACGTCCGCGTGGACGGGCCGTGCGGTCCGACTACGTGGTGGGGGGCTCGGTCGGTGCGTCGGCCGCATCGGCCGCGTCGGCCGTGGGGGCCGGCGGTGCCTCGGACTCGGCCGGAGGCGTGGGTGGCACCGCCGCGGGTCCGGACGGTCCCATCGGCGACGCTCCCGGCGGGACGGGCGGCCCGGGGTAGTCCGTCAGCGGGAGGACCGGCGCCGGCCCGCCGGTGCCTGGAGTGGTGGGGGCGGAACGCGGCGCCATGGCCGCGTTCCGCCGCTTGAGCCGCCGCTGGAGCGGGAGAGCAGCGGCGATCAGGAGGCCGGCGACGACCAGCCATGGCAGGAGCACCCCGAGCAGGGTGAGCACGGCCCGCCCCGTGACCAGCAGGCCGTGCCAGCCCGACGCGAGGCCGGACAGGAAGCCCGTCGGCGGCTCGCTCGGCACGGTGCCGTCAGCCCAGAGCTGGATCGTGATCGTCGAGAGGGCGACCTGCTCGGCCAGTGAAGCACGCTGGGACTGGAGCTGCTCCAGCTGGGACTGGCGGTCGGTGAGCACCTGCTCGGCTGACACGACGTCGGCCACGCTGCCGGACCGCTTGAGCAGGTCCTCCAGGCGGCCGATCGAGATCTGCAGCGCGCGGATGCGGGCGTCCAGGTCGCGGGCCTGGGCGGTGACCTCCGTGCTCGACAGCGAGCTGGCGACGACCTCGCCGATGTCGCCGAGCCTGTCGAGCGTCGAGCTCACCCGATCGGCAGGGATCCGGGCGACGAGGGATGCCGAGCCGTCGTTCCCGTCGCGTGCCGCCTGCTCCTGGCGCTCCTGGATGTGACCGCCGACCTGCTCGACGAGAGCGGCAACCTTCGAGGCGGCCGCCAGCGGGTCGGTCACCGAGACGTCGACCTGGCCGGTGACGACGACCTGCCGGTCGGCGTCGGCGGTCACCGCGTCCTTGCCGCCGGCGTCCTGGGCGGCGGCCGGCGCCGCGCCACCCTCGACGGCCCCGCTGGTGGAGGAGCCGTTCGACGCGCTGCATCCGCCCAGCACCAGTGCGCAGGCGAGCAGGACCGGGAGCCATGGGCGGCGCATGGGCACAACGTAGGCCGCGGTCGAGCATCCCGTCCGGGCTTTGAACCTTTCGTGATCGATTCGGAACGCGACGCGGGCCCGGCCGACCCGAACGGCCCACCGGGCAGAGCCGGTCGGGTGAGCGGACCCTCTCACCAGGACCGCAGGGGCAGGGGCGTGTGAGGATGCATCGGTGACCGTGCTGCGCCCCGCTGCCGTGCGTACCGAGCTCGCCGGTGCGCTCCTGCGGCGCGTCGCCGGGCCGGACCCGGCCGCCGCGCGCGACGCGATCCACCGCACGCCCGGGCCTCGCTGGTTCGCGCCCGACAGCGCCATCGCCCGCGTCCACGGGGACGCCTCGATGTTCGTCGGCGGGATCCGCGCGCTGCTCCTGCAGTCCCTGCACCCGCGCGCGATGGCGGCCGTCGCGGCGCACTCCGGCTACCTCAGCGACCCGTGGGGGCGGCTGCAGCGCACGGCGACCTTCCTCGCCTCGACCACCTTCGGCCCGGCCGCGATGTCCGAGCAGTCCGTCGCGATCGTCCGCGCGGTGCACGCCCGGATCTCCGGGACGACGCCCGAGGGCGAGCCCTACGCTGCCTCCGAGCCGCACCTGATCACCTGGGTGCA
Source organism: Actinomycetales bacterium (assembly GCA_038252305.1). GTDB lineage: Bacteria > Actinomycetota > Actinomycetes > Actinomycetales > Cellulomonadaceae > Actinotalea. The sequence goes on from JBBSAL010000024.1 coordinate 17,028, forward strand.
CCTCGCCGAGATCGACAGCTTCCTCATCGCGCACCAGCGCCTGGGACGGCGACCGCTCGACGAGGCGGGTTGCGACGAGTACGTCGCGCAGTCCGCGCGGATCGCTCGCGCCCTGGGCGGCCAGGACGTGCCGACCACGCTCGCCGAGCTGCGCTCGGCGCTCGGCTCCTACCGGCCGGAGCTGCGGAGCACACCGGCCGCGCGTGAGGCCGCCGACTTCCTGCTGCGCGAGCCCCCGCTGCCGCCGGCGGCGCGCCCGGGCTACGCGGCCCTGTCCGCCGCGGCCGTCGCACTGATGCCCGCCTGGACGCGCGCGGAGCTCGACCTGCCGTGGTCGCCGGTGACCCACGACCTGGCTCGCCTGGGCGGGCGGCTCGCCACGCGGGGGATCCGCTGGGCTCTCGACTCCGCCGACCCCGGGTCGCCGCCCGAGGAAGAGGAGCCGTCCGACGGGCCCGCGGGCGAGGCGGCGCACGGCGGGCCGACGGACGTCGACCGGCCATCGGACGTGCAGGACGCCGCGGCGGCGACCGGGTGAGCGCCCTGACCGTGCGCGGACTGACCAAGAGGTTCGGGTCCACGCTCGCCGTCGACCGGCTCGACCTCGACATCCCCGTCGGTTCCTTCTACGGGATCGTCGGCCCGAACGGTGCGGGCAAGACGACGACGCTCTCGATGGCCACCGGGCTGCTCCTGCCGGACGCCGGGACCGTCCACGTGCACGGCATCGACCTGTGGTCCCAGCGCAGCGCTGCGGCCGGTCTCCTCGGTGTGCTCCCCGACGGGCTGCGCCTCTTCGACCGGCTCACCGGGCCGGAGCTCATCGCCTACGCGGGGCTGCTGCGCGGGATGGACCGCGACATCATCCGTGCCCGGCGCGACGACCTCCTGCAGGCCCTCGACCTCACCGACGCCGGCGGGCGCCTGGTCGCGGACTACTCGGCGGGCATGACCAAGAAGATCGCCCTGGCCTGCGCCCTGGTCCACGCCCCGCGCGTGCTCGTGCTCGACGAGCCGTTCGAGGCCGTCGACCCGATGTCCGCCGCGTCGATCCGCACGATCCTGCGCTCGTTCGTGGCCTCGGGCGGCACCGTGGTGCTCTCCAGCCACGTGATGGCGCTCGTCGAGCAGCTGTGCGACCACGTCGCCGTCGTCGCCGCCGGACGGGTGCTGGCCGCTGGTCTGCTGGACGACGTGCGAGCCGGCCAGGACCTCGAGACACGATTCCTCGGGCTGCTCGGCGGCGCCGTCGAGCAACGGGAGCTGACGTGGTTGCGACCGTCGTCCGACTGAGGGCGCGGATCCTGTCCCACACCCTGCGGCGCGAGCCGTGGCGGCTCGTCGTCCTGGTGCTCGGAGCCGTGTGGGCGCTCGCGACGACCCCCTCGCTGGTGGCCGGCATGGTGTACCTGCGCCGCTCCGCGCCCGAGATCGCAGCTCCGGTCCTCGTCGTCGCCGGCTCGCTGCTGGTGCTCGGCTGGCTCCTCGTGCCGGTGCTGCTGCCCTCCCTCGACGACTCCCTCGAGGTCCGGCGGTTCGCGACGTCGGCGGTCCCCGTCAGGCGCCTGGTCCCGGCGCTGCTCGCCGCGTCCCTGCTCGGCGGCCCGACGATCTTCACCGCGCTGCTCGTCCTCATGCCGCTCCTCGTGTGGTCGGGCTTCGGCGCGGACGCGGGGCTCACCGCACTGGTCGCCGCGCCGCTCGCCTGGGCGACCTGCGTCGTCGGTGCGCGGCTGTCCACGGGCGCGATGGCGCGGGTCCTGGGCTCGCGACGTTCGCGGGAGATCGCGTTGCTGGCGGCGACTGTCGTGGCGGCGATCGGCGTTCCCCTGGTCGCCTCCGTCGGATCGCTCGGGCTCGAGGCTGCGGTTGCCCGGATCCCGTCCGTCGCGACCTTCCTGGGCTGGACACCGTGGGGGCTGGCCTGGGCCGCGCCGGCGGCGATGGCGGCCGGGGACGTGGCCGGAGGTCTGGAGCGTCTCGGGCTCGCCGCCCTCGTCGTCGTGGTGGCGGTGCTGGCGTGGTCGCGGCAGGTCGACGCCGACCTGGTGCGGCCGATCGCGCGCGGCGGGCGCGAACGGCGTCAACGGGACGCGATCTCGACCTGGGGCGCCTCGCCGGCACTCGCCGTGGCCGGCCGAGCCTGGCGCTCGTGGACCAGCGACCCGCGCTACCAGGGCGCCGTCCTGTCCGGCGTGCTCGGTCCGCTGGTGATCGTCGTCCTGCTCGCCACCGTCGTCCACGCCCCGGCGGCGGTCGCGCTCAGCGTCGGGCCCTTCATGGCGGCGTCGATCGGCTGGGCGCGGCACAACGACGTGGCGATGGACGGGAACGCCTTCTGGATGCACGTCGCGGCCGGCGTCCCCGGACACGCCGATCGGTGGGGGCGCGCGGTCGGGACCGTGCTGTGGGCACTCCCCGTGTCGGTCGCGGTGGCGATCGTCGGTGCCGTGGTCGCGGGCCGGGTCGACCTCGCACCCGCGGCGGTGGGGGCGACCGTCGGGCTGCTCGGCGCCGGGCTGGCCGTCTCGGCCGTCCTGAGCCCCGTGCTGCCGTACCCGGTGCCCGAGGCGGGCGGCAACCCGTTCTCCGCCCAGATCGGCGCCGTCGGCGCGAGCATGGTCGCCCAGGCCGTGAGCTCGGCGGCGACCGGGGTCCTCGGGCTGCCCGTCATCGTGGTGCTGGCCCTCGCGCTGTGGTGGAGCCCGGCGCTGGCCTGGCCGCTGCTGGTGCTCGGGGTGGCCTGGGGCGTCGGGGTTCTCGCGCTCGGGATCCGGGTCGGCGGTCAGGTGTACGACCGTCGCCAGGTCTGGTTGCTCGCCCGCATGCGCTGAGCGCGGCCCGGACCGCGTCGGCGGCTCGACATACACTCGGGGCATGAGCGAGCCCACCCCCGTGAACGACGACCCGCGCTCACCGCAGGGCCCCGGGACGTCCACCAGCGTCCTGGAACGCACCGAGACGACCGAACAGGTCGAACCTGGGGACCACGAGCGCTTCGCGCACTACGTGCGCAAGGAGAAGATCCTCTCCTCTGCCCTGAGCGGCAGCCCCGTGATCGCGCTGTGCGGCAAGGTCTGGGTGCCCGGACGCGACCCGAACAAGTTCCCGGTCTGCCCCATCTGCAAGGAGATCTACGACGGCCTGCGCTCCCCGCAGGACGGCGACAAGCCCACCGGCGGTTCCGACTCGCCCGGTGGCAAGTGACGGGCTCGTCCGGCCGAGGTCAGTGGGAGCCATCCGCGCCGTCGACGGTGTCGACGGCGGCGGCCTCCCACCTGCCTCCGGCCTTCCCCCGGCGTGCTCCCTGGGGGACGGCGAACAAGCTGCGTGCCTGGCAGGCCGCTGCCGTCGAGGCCTACGAGACCGCCGCCCCGCAGGACTTCCTCGCCGTGGCCACGCCCGGCGCCGGCAAGACGACCTTCGCGCTGCGCATCGCGGCCGACCTGCTCGAGCGGGGCGTGGTGCGGCGGGTGACCGTCGTGGCACCGACCGAGCACCTCAAGCGCCAGTGGGCCGATGCCGCCGCCCGCGTAGGCATCCACCTGGACCCGACGTTCCGCAACAGCCAGGGCCGGCACGGTGCGCACTTCGACGGGGTGGCGCTGACCTACGCGCAGGTGGCGATGCGCCCGGCGCTGCACGCCGCCCGGACCGCCGCGGCGCCGACGCTCGTCGTGCTCGACGAGATCCACCATGCCGGCGATGCCCTGACCTGGGGTGACGGGGTCCGGGAGGCATTCGAGGGGGCGACGCGCCGCCTGGCGCTCACCGGGACGCCGTTCCGCTCGGACACCTCGCCGATCCCCTTCGTCCGCTACGAGGAGGACCGTGACGGCATCCTGCGGTCGACGGCCGACTTCACCTACGGCTACGGCGACGCCCTGCGGGACTCCGTCGTCCGGCCGGTGCTGTTCCTGTCCTACTCCGGGCAGATGCGCTGGCGCACGAGCTCAGGCGAGGAGATGTCCGCCGTGCTCGGGGCCGCCGTCACGAAGGACATCACCCAGCAGGCGTGGCGCACCGCGCTCGACCCGGAGGGCCAGTGGATCCCCGCCGTGCTCGCCGCGGCCGACGTCCGGCTGACGGAGGTGCGCCGCACCGTCCCCGATGCGGGCGCGATGGTCATCGCCTCCGACCAGAGCGACGCGCGCGCCTACGCCGCCCACCTGCGGCGGATCACCGGCGAGGAGCCCGTCATCGTCCTCTCCGACGACGACGGTGCCTCCGAGCGCATCGAGGCCTTCGTCGAGGGCGAGCAGCGCTGGATGGTCGCGGTCCGGATGGTCTCCGAGGGCGTCGACGTCCCGCGGCTCTCGGTCGGGGTCTACGCGACCTCCACCGCCACCGCGCTGTTCTTCGCGCAGGCGGTCGGCCGGTTCGTCCGGGCCCGACGTCGTGGGGAGACGGCGTCCGTCTTCCTGCCGAGCGTGCCCGGGCTGCTCGCGCTGGCGAACTCCATGGAGCTCGAGCGCGACCACGCCCTGGACCGCCCGTCGACCGACGAGGACCCGGAGCTGCTGCTCGCCGCCGCCCAGCGCGAGGAGGCCGGGTCCGACGTCGTCGGGCAGGACGGCGTGGTCGGCACCTTCCAGGCGCTGGATGCCCAGGCGACGTTCGACCGCGTGCTCTTCGACGGCGGCGAGTTCGGCACGGGCGCGGAGATCGGCTCGGACGAGGAGCTCGACTTCCTCGGCCTGCCGGGCCTGCTGGAGCCGGACCAGGTGAGCCTGCTGCTCAAGCAGCGTCAGGCGGACCAGGTCTCGGCGCGCGCTGCCCGGCACGTCCCCGCCGTCGACCACCGGCGCCTCACCGAGCTCCGCAAGGAGCTCAACACCCTCGTCGGTGCCTGGGCGCGGCGCAGCGGTCAGCCGCACGGCTCGGTGCACGCCGAGCTGCGCCGGCGCTCGGGCGGGCCCGAGGTCGCCCTGGCGACGGCCGAGCAGCTCGAGGCGCGGGCGGTGGTCGTGCGCGGCTGGTTCGTCGGCAAGCGCTGATCGCGCGGAACCCGGCGCGTCTCAGCGGGTGGACGCCGGGCGGACGCGCGTGCCTACGCGTCGTCGCAGGTCAACGGCTCGGGGCGGCGTCGGACTAACACGGTCGGCTCGAGCTCGCACGTCGCTCCCGTCCGGGTGCGTCCTGCCCAGGACGGTGGAAGCGTCGTGGTCTCGGGTTCGCACCATCCCTGCGGGCCCCCGAACGGAAGGCACACCATGCCCACCTGGCTCCTCATCCTCCTCGTCGGCGTCGTCCTGCTGGTCCTCGGGATCGCGGTCGAGGCAGCCAAGCTGCTGATCTGGATCGGCATCGCCGTGCTCGTGGTCAGCCTCGTCATCGGACTCCTCGGGCGGTCGCGCTCCAGGGTCTGACCCGGTCCGGGACCTGGCCCTCAGCGGCCGAGCGCCGTGTCGACCTCGACGGTCGGGAGGGCCGGGTCCCCGGCAGACAGCCGCCGTGCGGCCCGCGGCAGCTCGGCGAGCGAGGCCGCGTGCCGGGCCGCAGCGGACCGCACCGCTGCGGGACCGGTGCCGCCGACCGGGCGGCCGTCCTCGACGATCGGCACGTGCAGCTCCCGCAGGTGCGGGTCCGGCGAGGTCCAGGCAGCGACCGCGGCGTCCTCGCCACCGACGAGCACCTCCTCGACGGCTCGGCCGCCATCGTCCAGACGCCGGGCCGCGGCCTTGCGCCCACCGGTCGATGCCTTCTTCGGGGAGGTCTTCGCCACCGGCTCGACGGTTCCTGAGCCACCCTCGCGGGCGACGAGCTTGTAGACCATCCCGCAGGTCGGGGCGCCGGAGCCGGTCACCACCGACGTGCCGACGCCGTAGGAGTCCACCGGTGCCGCGGCGAGGGCAGCGATGGCGTACTCGTCCAGGTCCGAGCTCACCAGGATCCGGGTGCCGGTCGCCCCCAGCGCGTCGAGCTGGGCCCTGACCTCCCGTGCGAGGCTCGGGAGGTCGCCGGAGTCCAGCCGGACGGCGGCGAGCCCCGGGCCGGCGGCGGCGACGGCTGCGCGGACACCCGCTGCCACGTCGTAGGTGTCTACCAGCAGGGTGGTGCCGGGACCGAGCGCTGCCACCTGCGCCGCGAAGGCCGAGGCCTCGTCGTCGTGCAGCAGCGTGAAGGCGTGTGCCGCCGTGCCGATCGTCGGCAGCCCGTAGCGTCGCCCCGCCTCGAGGTTGGAGGTCCCGGCGAAGCCCGCGACGACGGCCGACCTCGCCGCGGCGACGGCCGCCTCCTCGTGCGCGCGGCGCGACCCCATCTCCAGGCACGGCCGTTCGCCGGCGGCGCTCGTCATCCGCGAGGCGGCCGAGGCGATCGCCGAGTCGACGTTGAGGATCGAGAGCACGAGGGTCTCGATCAGGACCGCCTCGGCGAACGTCCCGTCCACGACGAGGACGGGCGAGCCGGGGAAGAAGCACTCTCCCTCGGCGTACCCACGGATCGACCCGGTGAAGCGGAAGCCGGCGAGGTGGTCACGCGTCGCGCGGTCGACCACCTGGGCACGCTCGAGGTAGGCGAGCACCTCGTCGTCGAAGCGGAAGTCCGCCAGCGCATCGAGCAGGCGTCCGGTCCCGGCGACCACGCCGTACCGTCGCCCCGGGGGCAGCCGGCGGGTGAAGACCTCGAAGACGCAGCGTCGACCGGCCGTGCCGTCGCGCAGGGCGGCCTCCAGCATCGTGAGCTCGTAGCGGTCGGTGAGCAGCGCTGTCGAGGGACGCGGGTGGCTCATCAGGCGAGCGTAGGCCGTGCCCTCCGACGCCTCCTAGCATGGGGGGATGGCGAGCTCGAGCACCCAACCCGTCGAGGTGACGGACACCGTCGCCACGCCCGACCGGCCCTGGGTGACGATCGTCTGGAACGACCCGGTCAACCTCATGAGCTATGTCGCCTACGTCTTCCGCAGCTACTTCGGCTACTCGGCGGAACGGGCCGAGCGGCTCATGCGACAGGTGCACGAGGACGGGCGGGCCACCGTCGCCCGCGGGGCGCGCGAGCAGATGGAGGCGCACGTCCAGGCGATGCACGGCTTCGGCCTGTGGGCCACGGTCCAGGTCGACGCGTGAGCGCGCCGTTGCGCGAGTTCCGTCGAGGGGCCGACGGCTCGTTCGTCGCCCGCGTCGACGGGCGTGAGCGGGCGGTGCTGGCCGAGGTCGTCGAGGGCGTCGTCGACCTCCTCGGGGTCCGGTCCGCGGCCCAGGGCCCGGTCCGCGGCCCGATCGCTGACGACGCCCTGACCGGTGGGGACGGCGACGAGGCCGGCCGCAGCCTCGAGTGGCCGGAGCTCGCCGCGCCCGAGGACCCTGCGCTGCGCAGGCTCCTGCCCGACGGTGCCGTCGACGCCGAGCTCGCCGCCGAGCTGCGGCGCCTCACCGAGCAGGACCTCCGCCTGACGAAGACCCATCAGGTCGGCCTGCTGCACGCAGCCCTGCTCGCGCCGACCCCTGACCTCGTGGTGGCCGGGCCGGACGCGCGTGCCGTCGCGGCCGCCTTCACCGACGTCCGGCTCGTGCTGGGGGAGCGGCTCGGCCTGCGTGACGACGGCGACGCCGAGCGGGTCTACCGGCTCGCGGTCGACGTCGAGTCGGCCGTCGAGGACGACGCGGACGCGACGGCGCGATTCCTCGCCGCGGTCTACGTCGTGCTCAGCGAGCTCCAGGAGTCGCTCGTCGAACGGCTCGTCGAGATCCTCCCGCCGGTCCGTGGCACAGGGGCCCGCTGAGTGCCGCCCGTCACGGCCCCGCGTCGCAGACCGGCGGCAGCCGAGTCGGGATCCGGCACTACGCTGGCCGGGTGAGCGACGCCCCGATCGGAATCTTCGACTCCGGTGTCGGCGGTCTGACGGTCGCGCGCGCGGTGCTCGACCAGCTCCCGCACGAGTCCGTGCTGTACCTGGGTGACACGGCGAACGGCCCCTACGGGCCCAAGCCGCTTGCCGCCGTCCGCGCCCACGCCCTGGAGGTGATGGACGACCTCGTCGACGCCGGCGTGAAGATGCTCGTCATCGCCTGCAACACCGCGTCGGCCGCCGTGCTGCGCGACGCACGCGAGCGGTACACCCAGCGGCGGGGACTGCCCGTCGTCGAGGTGATCCTCCCGGCGGCGCGACGAGCCGCGGCGGCGACGCGGACCGGCCGGGTCGGGGTGATCGGCACCCGTGCCACCATCTCCTCGCGGGCCTACGACGACGCCTTCGCTGTCGCCGCCGGGATCACCCTGACCTCCCAGGCGTGCCCGGAGTTCGTCGAGCTCGTCGAGAGCGGGCGCACCTCGGGGCCAGAGGTCCTGGAGATCGCGCGCCGCTCGCTCGCGCCGGTGCAGGAGGCGCAGGTGGACACCCTGGTGCTCGGCTGCACCCACTACCCGCTGCTCACGGGCGTCATCTCCTACGTCATGGGTGACGAGGTCACTCTTGTCTCCTCGGCCGAGGAGACCGCGAAGGACGTGTTCCGCTCGCTCGTCGCGCACGGGCTCGAGCGGGACCCCGCGCTCGGGCCACCGCAGCACCGCTTCCTCGCGACCGGTGACTCCGCGTCCTTCCTCGCGCTGGCCCGGCGTTTCCTCGGGCCGGAGGTCGCGGCGGTCGAGGAGTCCGGGAGCCTGCGATGAGGCTGACGGTGGTCGGTTGCGCCGGCTCGTTCCCCGGGCCCGAGTCCGCGGCGTCCAGCTACCTCGTCCAGGCCGAGGACGCCGCCGGCCGGACCTGGAGTGTCCTGCTCGACCTCGGCAGCGGGGCGCTCGGCCCCTTGCAGCGCTACGTCGACCCGGCCGAGATCGACGCGGTCGCGCTGTCCCACCTGCATCCCGACCACATGGCCGACATGTGCGGGCTCTACGTCTACCTGCGGTACCGCCCGCGGGCCCCCCGGGCGGCCGCAGCGGTGCCCCTCGCGGTGCACGGGCCCTTCGGCACGGCCTCACGGCTCGCCGAGGCCTACGGTCTCGGGCCGGCCGAGACGATGGGCGAGGAGCTCGCCATCCACACCTGGCAGGCCGGGCAGCCCGTGCGGGTCGGTCCGATGACGCTGACGGCCGTGCCCGTCGAGCACCCGGTGCCGGCGTACGGGATCCGGGTGACCGGTCCCTCCGACGAGGACCCGGAGCGCATGGTGACGCTGGCGTACACGGGCGACACCGATGCCTGCGCCGGGCTCGACAGCCTCGCGAGCGGGGTCGACCTCCTCCTCGCCGAGGCGGCGTTCCTCGAGGGACGCGACGATGCCGTGCGCGGGATCCACCTCACCGGGCGACGGGCCGGCCAGGCCGCGGCCGACGGCGGGGCCGGGAGCCTGGTGCTGACCCACGTGCCGTCCTGGAACCCGGCAGGCGTCGCGGCGTTGGAGGCGGCCGAGGTCTACCGCGGCCCCATCGGCACGGCGGCCCCTGGGCTCGTCCTCGTCCTCTGACCGCCCGGCCCGGGCGCGGGAGGGCCGTCCACCTGCCGTAATCTCGGCCCATGACATCGACGAACCCCAGCCTCCCGCGCGCCGACGGCCGCCGTCCCGACGAGCTCCGCCCGGTGCGGATCACCCGCGGATGGCTCGACGAGGCCGAGGGCAGCGTGCTGGTGGAGTTCGGCCGTACGCGCGTGCTGTGCGTCGCCTCGTTCACCGCCGGCGTCCCGCGCTGGCGCAAGGGCTCGGGCTCCGGCTGGGTGACCGCCGAGTACGCGATGCTGCCGCGTGCGACCTCGACCCGCAGCGACCGCGAGTCGGTCAAGGGCCGCATCGGCGGGCGCACGCACGAGATCTCCCGCCTGATCGGCCGGTCCCTACGCGCGGTCATCGACGTCTCCGCGCTCGGCGAGAACACCATCGTGCTCGACTGCGACGTCCTCCAGGCCGACGGTGGCACCCGCACGGCGGCGATCACCGGCGCCTACGTCGCCCTGGCCGACGCGATCACCTGGGGCCGCAGGACCGGGGCTGTCGCCGGCAACAAGCCCGTGCTCACCGACTCCGTCGCCGCCGTCAGCGTCGGGATCATCGACGGCGTGCCCATGCTGGACCTGCCCTACGAGGAGGACGTGCGCGCCGAGACCGACATGAACGTCGTCGTCACGGGGTCCGGCGGCTTCGTCGAGGTGCAGGGCACCGCGGAGCGCACGCCGTTCAGCCGCACCGAGCTCGACGTGCTGCTCGACCTCGCCGTCGGCGGCACGGCGCGCCTGGCCGCGCTCCAGTCCGAGGCGCTGGCCGAGAGCCTGGTGCCGTGAGGCGCGTCGTCCTCGCGACGCACAACGCGCACAAGGTCGGCGAGCTGCGGGCGATCCTCGCCGGGCTGCCCGGGCTCGACGACCTCGAGATCGTCGGAGCGCGGGAGCTCGGTGCTCCCGCGCCCGTGGAGGACGGGGTGACCTTCGCCGAGAACGCCCTGCTCAAGGCGCGGGCGACGGCGGCTGCCACCGGCCTGCCCGCCCTCGCGGACGACTCGGGGCTCGCGGTCGACGTGCTCGGCGGGGCGCCGGGGATCTTCTCCGCGCGCTGGGCCGGCGGGCACGGCGACGACGCCGCGAACCTCGCGCTGCTGCTCGACCAGCTCGCAGACGTCCGGGACGAGCACCGGGCTGCGCAGTTCGTCTGCGCCGCGGCGCTGGTCACCCCCGACGGGCGCGAGCACGTCGAGACCGGTGTCCTGCGCGGACGCCTGACGCGGGCCCCGCGCGGCGAGGGCGGCTTCGGCTACGACCCGGTGCTCGAGCCCGACGAGCAGCCGGCGCGGGCGCTGGGAACGGTCCTCACCTCGGCCGAGCTCAGCCCGGAGGAGAAGAACGCGATCTCGCACCGCGGCCAGGCCTTCCGGGCGCTGGCACCGCACCTGGCGGCACTGCTCGCCTGAGGCGCCGGGGCCGACGTCGCGGGCCGCCTCAGTGCTGCCCGGCGGGTCCCATGCTCCGTGCCCACCCCAGCCCGGGCGCAGGGGCCAGCTGGCGCTCGATCGCGAGCGCGAGGCTGCCCAGGAGGAGGAAGACCAGCGCGACGACCGCCGTGTTCACGGCGGCCGCGGCATAGCCGATCGTCGTCACGTCGAGGAACGGGTACGGGTACCACGCGACGACGGCGCCACGGGCGAACGTGTACGCGATCCACGCGAGGGGCGGCAGGACGGCCCACCCCACCGTTCTCCAGGAGATCCGCGGACGCGGGCCGACGAGCAGCCAGGCGAGCACGGCGCCCGCAGGCACGCCGGTGTGCAGCAGGAAGTTCGAGAGCGCACCGGCCGGCGTGAGGTCGTGGAGCCCGCGCAGGGCGAGGTGGTAGACGATCCCGGTCACCGCGATGCACAGCACCGAGTCGACCCGCAGGACGCGGAAGACCCGCCCGTCCCGCCTCGGCCGCACGGCGAGCATCACCGAGACGGCGCCGATGAGCAGGTTCGAGTCGATGGTGAAGTACGAGAACAGCCGGGTCAGCCGCTCGGCCATCGAACCGGCGAGCCCTGGCCCGTCGGCGAGCGCCGTGGCCACCTCCAGGCCGACGCCGACCAGAGCCATCAGGGCGACGAGCCCGTGCAGCACGCGGGCGCCGACGACGGTCACGGCTGCCGGCCGACCCAGGCCATCGCCTGGCGGACGAGGTAGCCGTGGCCGCCGATCATCTCGGCCTGGACCTGGCTCTGGCAGGCCTCCTCGGGGGTGATCCACGCGAGGTCGAGCGCGTCCTGCTGGGGCAGGCAGTCCCCGGCCACGGGTACGACGTAGGCGAGGGAGACGGCATGCTGCCGTGGGTCGTGGAAGGGCGTGACCCCGTGCGTCGGCAGGTACTCGGCCACGGTGAACGGCTGCGGGCTGGACGGGATCTGCGGCAGGGCCATCGGCCCGAGGTCCTTCTCGATGTGCCGCAGCAGGGCGTCGCGCACCCGCTCGTGGTAGAGCACGCGGCCGGAGACGACGGCGCGCGTCATCACGCCCGTGCTGCTCACCCGAAGCAGCAGCCCGACGGCGATGACGTCGCCGCTCTCGTCGACGCGCACCGGCACGGCGTCGACGTAGACCAGCGGCAGATGGCGTCTGGCCTTGGCCAGCTCGCTCTCGCTCAGCCACCCGTCCGGGCGCGGGTCCTCGGGGAAGTCGGCGGTCTCGGTCATGCGCAGAGCCTAGGCGCGAGCGTGCGACGGGAATACCGGGGACGCGCCGACGTTGACACCCACTGAGAACAGCTTCGAGCCCTGACAGGAGAGGACCGCCATGCCCACCCTTCAGCTGACTGAGGACGCCTTCGAGGCGACCATCACGAGCAACGACATCGTGCTGGTCGACTTCTGGGCCGAATGGTGCGGCCCGTGCCGCATGTTCGGCCCGATCTTCGAGGCCTCGTCCGAGGTGCACAGCGACATCGTCCACGCGAAGGTCGACACCGAGGCCGAGCAGGGCCTCGCCTCGGCCGCCGGCATCTCCTCGATCCCGACCCTGATGGCCTTCCGCGAGGGGATCCTCGTGTTTGCCCAGCCGGGGGCGCTGCCCAAGGAGTCCCTGGAGCAGGTCGTCCAGGCGGTCAAGGGGCTCGACATGAACGAGGTCCGGGCGCAGGTCGCGGCCCAGCGGGCCGAGCACGACCACGACCACGACCACGAGCACGACCACGAGCACGACCACGAGCACGACCACGAGCACGACCACGAGCACGACCACGAGCACGACCACCAGCACTGAGCCCGAGCACCGAGCTCCGGATCGGAGCACCCGACGGGGGTGCGGCGCACCGGCCGCACCCCCGTCGGTGTCGGCGGACGTCAGTGCCGGCTGACCCGCACCATCCGGACGACCATCTGGGCGGCGGCAGCCAGGATCAGGGCGGCGAAGAGCCCCGAGGACCACCGGGGTGGCACGAGGAACGCCAGGGCGACCCCGACGAACGACGCGGCGGTGGCCGCGAGTCCGACCACCGCGCCCGCGCGCAGGTCGACCTGTCCGGCCCGGAGGTTGGCGAGGCTGCCGACGGCGGCCGTCGGGACCATCGCCAGCAGCGACGTGCCCTTCGCGAGCAGGTCGCTGTACCCGAAGAGCACGATGAGGGCCGGGACGAGGATGATCCCGCCACCGATGCCGAACAGCCCGGCCGTCACCCCGGTGACCGCCCCGATGGTCAGCACGAGCAGTCCGACGCCCACGCTGAGTCGCACGTCGCCACCGCGGACCGGGACCGCCGTCAGCAGGCGGGCCGCCACGGCGACGAGCAGCGCGACGAAGAGCCAGCGCAGCAGGGTCAGGTGGATCCTGCGCAACAACCTGGAGCCCAGCCAGGAGCCGATCATCCCGCCCGCCGCGGCGAGCGCAGCGACGCGGACGTCGGACTCGCCACGCGCGAGGTAGCTGAGCGAGCCGGCGAGCGAGGTCGGCACGATCGCGAGCAGGGAGGTGGCCGACGCGCGCCGGTGGTCCATCCCGGCGAGGCCGATCAGCAGCGGCACCATGAGGATCCCGCCGCCCACGCCGAAGGCGCCGGCCAGCAGCCCGCCGATCGTCCCGACGAGCAGCAGCGGCCACCAGGAGCCTGCCTGCTCGTGGACACCCGTCCACGTGGTCGTCGGCACGCGTCGATCGTAGGTGAGGCCCGACCCTGGCGGTTCACTCGCGTGTGAGACCATCCGCGCACCAGCGGCGACGGGCCACGGACGTCTGCCCGTCGCTCGACTCCCGACAGCCGTGAGGAGCGAACCGGACGTGAGCAGCGACGACCGGGCGGCCCCTGACCTGCTCCGCCGGTCGCTGCACGCCCCGCCGGTGCGCACCCTCGTGGAGGTCTTCGCCGAGACGGTGACGCGTCACCCCGATGCCGTCGCTATCGACGACGGAGACGAGCTCCTCACCTACGCCGCGCTCGCCGTCGCCGTGACGCGTCGGGCCGAGGCGCTTGCTGCGGAGGGCGTGCAGTGCGGCGACCGCGTCGGGATCCGGGTCCCCTCGGGCACCGTCGGCCTGTACCTGTCGGTCCTCGCGGTGCTGCACGTCGGGGCGGCCTACGTCCCCGTCGATGCCGACGACCCGGAGGAGCGAGCCGCGCGGGTCTTCGCGCAGGCCGGGGTCGAGGTGGTCCTCGGCGAGGGCGAGCAGGTGACCCGGATCGCGGGCACGGCTCGTGGCGGGTGCGTCGTGACTGCGCCGGCACCTGCCGATGACGCCTGGATCATCTTCACCTCGGGGTCGACCGGGACGCCGAAGGGCGTGGCCGTCTCGCACCGCAGCGCCGCCGCCTTCGTCGACGCCGAGGCGCGACTCTTCCTCCCGGGCGCCCCGCTCGGGCCCGGTGACCGTGTGCTGGCCGGTCTCTCGGTCGCCTTCGACGCCTCCTGCGAGGAGATGTGGCTGGCCTGGCGTCACGGCGCGACCCTCGTGCCCGCGCCCCGGGCACTGGTGCGGGCCGGGATCGAGCTCGGGCCGTGGCTCGTCGAGCGCGAGATCTCCGTCGTGTCGACCGTGCCGACCCTCGCCGGGCTGTGGCCGGTCGACACGCTCGACGCGGTCCGGCTGCTCATCTTCGGCGGCGAGGCCGTCCCGCCGGAGCTCGCCGACCGCCTGGCGCGTCCCGGCCGCGAGGTCTGGAACACCTACGGGCCCACCGAGACGACCGTCGTCGCCTGCGGTGCGCGGATGCACGCCGGTGCCCCCGTGCGCATCGGCCACGCGCTCGACGGCTGGGACCTCGTGGTGCTCGACGCGGCCGGCCGGCCGGTCGCCGAGGGCGGTACCGGAGAGCTGGTGGTCGGCGGTGTCGGGCTGGCCCGCTACCTCGACGCCGAGCTGGACGCCACCCGGTTCGCGCCGCTGCCCGCCCTCGGCTGGGAGCGCGCCTACCGCACCGGCGACCTGGTCACGCTCGACCCCGATGGGCTGGTCTTCGTCGGCCGCGCCGACGACCAGGTGAAGGTCAACGGTCACCGGATCGAGCTCGGTGAGGTCGACTCGGCACTGCACGCGCTTCCCGGGATCGCGGCGGCCGCGGCCGCGGTGCGGCAGACCCCCGGCGGGAGCAAGGTGCTCGTCGGCTACCTCGTGGCGGAGGCCGGCATCACGGTGCGGACCTCCGAGCTGCTCGCGCTGCTGCGTGAGGTCCTTCCCGGGACGATGGTGCCGATGCTCGCTGTCGTCGAGGAGATCCCGACGCGCACCTCCGGGAAGGTCGACCGTGAGGCACTGCCCTGGCCGGTGCCGGGCGCGGGCGGGGCTGTCGGCCCGGTCCACCTCGAGCCCGTCGCGGCCTGGGTCGGCGAGCAGTGGGTCGACGTCATCGGCGTGGCCCCGCAGGACGCCGACGACGACTTCTTCGCGCGCGGCGGCGGCTCCCTGACCGCGGCGCAGCTCGTCTCGGCGCTGCGCGCCCGCTACCCGGAGGCGACGGTCGCCGAGGTCTACGACCACCCGGGGGTCGGCGACCTCGGTGCCTACCTCGAGCGCCGCTGGCCCGGCCGGGTCGGCGACGCGCCGGTGGTCGACGGCCGCGCCGACGTGCGGCCCGTCCCCGCCGCGTCCCAGGCGCTCCAGCTCCTCGCGCTCGTCCCGCTGCGCACGCTCGTCGCCCTGCGGTGGCTGACCGTCCTGGCGGCACTCGACCTCGCGCTCGGCCTGCTCACCGACGTGCCATGGGTCCCTGCCGTCCCCTGGTGGGGCGTGGCCGCCGGCTGGCTCGCGACGGTCAGCCCGCTGGGCCGGATGGGCATCAGCGCGCTCGGGGCACGGCTGCTGCTGGCCGGGGTGCGGGCCGGGGACCATCCCCGCGGTGGCTCGGTGCACCTGCGCCTGTGGGCCGCCGAGCGGCTCGTCGAAGGCTTCGGTGCCGTCACCACCGCGAGCGCGCCCTGGGTCGGCTGGTACGCCCGCGCGCTCGGGGTGCGGATGGGGGCGCATGTCGACCGGCACTCGGTGCCGCCGGTCACCGGGATGCTCACCCTCGGGCGCGAGTGCGCGGTCGAGCCCGAGGTCGACCTCTCCGGGTTCTGGGTCGACGGCGACACCGTGCACGTCGGGGCCATCGTGATCGGCGCCGGGGCGAGTGTCGGAGCGCGCAGCGTGCTCCACCCCGGTGCGCGGGTCGGCGAGGGGACCGATGTCGCGGCCGGGTCCGCCGTCCACGGGACCACGGGTGACGGTGAGTACTGGGTCGGCTCGCCGGCGGTCCGTGCGCACGCGGCCCGCCACCCCTGGCCGCCCCAGCGGCCGGCGGGCTCCGGTCGCCGGTGGCTGCTGGCCTACGGCTCGGCCGGGGTCGTCATCGCCGCATTGCCCGCGCTGGCGGCGGCGGTCGGACTGGTGCTCGTCGGGCGGGCGGTCGCCGGGAGGGACTCGCTCGGTGCGTCGGTCGGCCCCGCTCTGCTCGCGGGTGCTGCCGGGACCGTGATCGCCTTGATGACCTACGCCGTCCTCGTCCTGCTTGCGGTCCGTCTCCTCGGGCGCGGGCTGCGGGAGGGCTACCACCCGACGCGGTCGTCCGCGGCCGTGCGTGCCTGGTCGATCGAACGGCTGATGGACGCGGTCAGGACAGCGCTCTTCCCGCTCTACTCCTCGGTCGCGACCCCCGCGTGGCTGCGGCTGCTCGGCGCGAGGGTCGGGCACGGCACGGAGATCTCGACGGTCGTCGGCATCCCCTCGATGATGCGGCTCAAGGACGGCGCCTTCCTCGCGGACGACACGATGGTCGCACCCTACGAGCTCGGTGGCGGCTGGCTGCGCGTGGCCCCGGCCAAGGTCGGGCGCCGGGCCTTCGTCGGCAACTCGGGGATGACCGCGCCCGGCCGGACCGTCCCGCGCAACGGGCTGGTCGCCGTCCTGTCCGCCACCCCGAGCCGTACCCGCGCCGGGTCGAGCTACCTGGGCAGCCCGCCCGTCGTGCTGCCTCGCACGGCGACGCTCGACGACCCGAGCCGGACCTACACGCCACCTGCCCGGCTGCGTTGGGCGCGCGGCTGCGTGGAGCTGCTCCGCATCGTCCCCGCTGTGCTCGCCGGGCTCCTGGCGCTCGCCGCGCTGCTCGCGCTCCAGGCGATCGTCCTGGCCGCCGGCTGGACTGTCGCGGCACTGACCGGCGGGCTCGTCGTGCTCACCGCCGGGGCGTTCGCCGGTCTCGTGACGGTGCTCGCGAAGCGGTTGCTCGTCGGCCGGTTCGCTGCGGTCGAGCACCCGCTGTGGAGCCGGGCCGTGTGGTTCGGTGAGCTGGCGGACACCTTCACCGAGGTCCTCGCCGCGCCCTTCCTGCTCGACGCGGTGACGGGGACACCGGCCCTGGTGTGGTGGTTGCGCGGGATGGGGGCCCGGATCGGGCGTGGCGTGTGGTGCCAGTCCTACTGGCTGCCCGAGCCGGACCTCGTCTCGCTCGGCGACGGCGCGACCGTCGGTCCGGGCTGCGTCGTCCAGACGCACCTGTTCCACGACCGGGTGATGAGCCTGGGCCCGGTGACCCTGCGCGCCGGGGCGACGCTCGGCCCGCACGGGATCGTGCTGCCCGCCGCCGAGCTCGGTGCCGGGTCGACCGTCGGGCCAGCCTCACTGGTCCTGCGCGGTGAGCGGGTCCCCGCCGGTACGCGCTGGGTGGGCAACCCGATCGCGCCGTGGCGGGTAGGGTCGGCGGCGCGATGACCCCTGACCCGTACGCGCTGGGCCACGGCAGCCCCGAGTTCCACGTCGAGCACTACGACCTCGACCTGAGCTACAAGGTCGCGACCAACCGGCTGGCCGGGAGCGCGACGCTGCGGGTGCGGACGCTGGTCCCGCTGAGCGTGCTCATGCTCGACCTCGGGGCCCTCACGGTCGAGAAGGTCGCCGTCACCGGTGCCCGGCTCCGCAAGTTCGCGCACGCGGTGGGACGCCTGACGCTCCGGCTCGTCGACGAGGTCGAGGCCGACGCGGTGCTCGAGATCACGGTGCGGTACCTGGGGTACCCACGGCCGATCGACAGCCCATGGGGGCCAGTCGGCTGGGAGGAGCTGACCGACGGTGCCCTCGTGGCGAGCCAGCCGACGGGCGCGTCGAGCTGGTTCCCCTGCAACGACCGGCCGGGGGACAAGGCGACCGTCACCACGAGGCTGACCGTCGACCAGCCCTATGTCGTCCACGCCCCCGGGCGCCTGGTGTCGCGGCGCAACCGGGCGAGCACGACGACGTGGCATTTCGAGGAGACACACCCGACGGCGCCGTACCTCGCGACCGTCCAGATCGGGGCGTACGTGGAGCTCGAGCTCGCGTCCGCGCCGGTGCGTCAGCGCGCCCTCGTCCCGGCCTCCCACCGGGCGCAGGCGAGCGCGCGGCTGTCGGGGCACGGCGCGATGATGGAGCACTTCGTCGGGCTCTTCGGTCCGTACCCCTTCGCGGAGTACACCGTCGTCGTCACGGCCGACGCGCTGGAGATCCCGCTCGAGGCGCAGGGCTGCGCGATCTTCGGCGTCAACCACCTGTCAGCTGTCGGCGACGACGAGCGTCTCGTCCCGCACGAGCTGGCGCACCAGTGGTTCGGCAACAGCCTCACGGTGGCCTCCTGGCAGCACATCTGGCTGAACGAGGGCTTCGCCTGCTACGCCGAGTGGCTGTGGTCGCCCCGGGCCGGGGGGCCGAGCACCGACAGCCTCGCCCGGTCGTGGCACGCCCGCCTGGCCCGGCTCCCGCAGGACCTCGTCCTCAGCGACCCCGGTCCGGCGGCGATCTTCGACGACCGTGTCTACAAGCGCGGAGCCCTGACGCTGCACGCCCTGCGGACCGTCCTCGGCGAGGAGGTCTTCTGGGCGGTCGTCCGGGCCTGGGTCGCCCGGCACCGGGACGGCGTCGTCACGACGGAGGACTTCCGCGAGGTGGTCGACGGGCATGCCGACAACGCGGGCGGCCAGCAGCATGCCGAGCAGGTGCGCGCGCTCCTCGACTCGTGGCTGGACGCCGCCCCGCTTCCCGAGCTTCCCGGGCTCACCGACGAGGGTGCGACCCGGCCTGCGCCACGGAGCGTTGCCGTGACGCCTGCCGCCGGGCGCGCCGAGCGCAAGACGAAGGGCAAGAAGGGCAGCGGGACGACGGCTCACTCCGCAGGCTGAGCCGGACGGCCGGCCGCGAGGAGGGCGTCGAGGAGACGGGTCGCGTCGTGCAGGCGCACGTCGATCGGGGACGAGGTGTCGACCGCGACGGCGCCGACCGCATCGCTGTCGGCGCCCAGGGCTCCTGGCTGGGGCGGGAGGTCGAGCACGCGCCCGCCCCGGCGTCCGTCCAGGTGCGCGTGGCCCTGCTCGTCCACACGCAGGTCGGCAGGGTCGCGTCGCAGGCCGGTCCGCAGCATCTTGAGCGTCGCCTCGGTGCGCACCCAGGTCCGCGCGAGGGAACGCGCCTCGCCGCCGCGCGTGGCCGCCGGGCGATCCGGGTCCCTGTGGTGGGCGCCCGGGGGGAGGAGCCGGGTGAGCGGTGCGGCGGCGACTGCCGCGACCGAGGCGAGGTCGAGGCCGACGGGGCCCGATTCCCGCAGGGCGACGGCGACGGCCGGCCCGTTCCTGCTGATGCTCACCCACGGCCCCGTCGGCAGGATGCTGACCGGTCCGTGCGCATGACCGCAGCGGCACGTCGCGTCGAGGAGGAGGTCGGCGGGTGCGCCGCCGAGCCGGTGGGCGACCGCGGCGCGGAGCAGAACGCGTGCGGTGACGAATGCGGCCCGCCGGGACGGATCCATCCCAGCGGCGCGCTCCCGTTCGACGTCGTCGAGCACGTCGGCGAGGACGTCCGTCGCCGGCGAGGGTGACGGCACGATCCACACGTCGACGCGCCCGGCCTCTCCCATGCCGCCATACTGCCCGGTCCTCCCGGTCCTCCCGGTCCCCGGCCGCTACGTGCCCGGGTTGCCCGAGCGGTCGGGCAGGTACGTACGTAGGGTGGAACGGTGACCGAGCGCAACGGTCGTCGCACCGACTTGACGACTGCCGTCACGGTGCGCGAGGTGGAGCGCAAGATCGCGGTTCCCGAGGGGTTCTCGCTCCCACCGCTCCTCGGGCAGGTCCCCGGCATCGTCGCCCTGCGTGCCCGTGAGCCGAGCGAACTCGTCGCCGCCTATCACGACACCGTCGACCACCGTCTCGCCAGGGCCGGTGCGAGCCTGCGTCGCCGTGAGGGAGGCCCGGACTCCGGCTGGCACCTCAAGCTGCCGGCGCCCCAGCAGGAGCCGGGGCGCGACGAGATCCGCCTCCCGCTCGCTGCCGGGGAGGTCGGGCAGGTCCCCGAGTCCTTCGCCGCTCTCGTGCTCCCGCTGGTCCGGGGCGCGCCGCTGGCACACCTGGGCACCGCGCGCACCGCGCGCGCCGGCTGGGACCTGGTCGACGCGGACGGCGAGGTGATCGCCGAGCTCGTGGACGACCACGTCGTCGTGGAGCCGGGCGGACGGCACCTTCGCCAGCTCGAGATCGAGGCGTGCGTCCCCGACGAGCGCGCGGACGAGGTGCTCGACGCGGTCGTCGGCCTCCTGGTGGCGGCGGGCGGTTCGCTGACCACCCGGACGAAGGCCGCGGCGGCGCTCGGTGTCGACGATCCGGACGGTCCGGTCGCGATCCCCGCGTCCCCTCGTCGCGGCGAGCCGGCCGGCGTGCTGGTGCGTCACGTCCTGGCGACGGGAGTGCGCGACTTCCTGCTCGCCGACGTCGACGTCCGGCGACGAGCGCCCGATGCCGTGCACCGGATGCGGGTGGCCGCTCGACGACTGCGCAGCGTGCTGCAGGTCCTCTCGCCCCTTCTCGACCGCGACTGGGCGGCGGCTCTGCGAGCCGAGCTGAGGGAGACCGCTGCGGCCTGGGGTGCGGTCCGCGACTTCGAGGTCCAGCTCGGTCTGCTCCTGACGGCCTGTGCCGCGCTCCCCGCCCCGGAGAGCGAGGTCGCGGCACGGGCGGTGCGCGAGTCGCTCCGGGCCCGGGAGGGTGAAGCGCTCGGCGACGCGAACGCCGCCCTGTACGCCGACCGTCACCTCGCCCTGGTGGTCGACCTCGTCGGGGCGGTCGCGGCGCCTCAGCTGAGCGGGCGGGCCGCCCGGCCGATCGTCGAGGTCGTGCCTGCTCTGGTCTCGGGGGCCGTGCACCAGCTGCGGGACGCGGTCGAGGGGCTGACCCTCGACGCCACGGGCGAGGAGTGGCATCGCGCTCGGGTGCTCGCCAAGAGGGCTCGGTACGCGACCGATGCCGTGGTGCCGGTCCTGCGCCGCGCCCGTCGACCGGCGGAGCAGCTGTCGGTGCTCACCGAGCTCCTCGGTCAGGTGCAGGACGTCGCCGTCGGTCGGCGGGTGCTGGCCGGGATCGCAGCGCGGAGCGACAGCCGGGCCGCGTACGCCCTCGGCCTGCTCGCAGGACGCCAGGAGCAGGTCGAGCTCGAAGCGAGGGCTGCCGTTCTCGCCGCCTGGCCACGGATCGACGAGGATCTGCTGCGCCCCTTGGTCCGTCGCTGAGGCCGGCGAGGATCCCTCGCCGGGAGCTCCGGCGAGGACGAGGTCGTGCGCGAGGCGGGAGTCGAACCGGACTAGCAGGATAGGCGGAATAGTGCATGTGACCTGCAGAGATGAGTGATTTGGGCGCCAGTTCGTCAGGCCAGTTATGTAGGCGTCTTTGAGCACGAATGGCGAAGGGTGATGTAGGCGCGCCTACAGGCTCGATGACACCTGGGCGCACGAAATCTCCTCCGCCCGGCCGGAGCCGAGCGGCGGCGCTGTCGTGCGGAAGCGAGCTGGCCGACAAGCCGAGGCCGGCGTGGATCTCGCCTACAGGCAGCGCTACCGCAATACTGGCCGACATGCCGGGCGTGCGGTTGACCATGGGTTCTGACATCCGGATACCGGATGGGGCGCTTCGCATCTCGGTCGGCGAGGACGGCAGAGTGACCGCGGATCCGCTCGTCCTCCAGTTGCGCACCGATGTGTGGCCGCACTGGCTCCTGGAAGCGGTTGAGGCCGTGCCCGCAGCTCTTAGCGCCGCCGGGGAGGTCACGAGGATTGGCGCCGATCCGGACCGTGACGAAGCTGCGCTCGATCTTGCGCTCAGCGCTGAGCTGCGGGCAACAATGCGCGCCATCACGGCGTCTGCGTTCGCGGTCGACTCGTTCTACTCGGCCGTCAGATCGCGCTCGCCAGGCCATCCGCACGCGGAGGCTTGGCGCGAGCACCGGACGCCGCGACACGCGCAGGTCTACGAGACGATTCGGTACAGCCTCAAGCTAAGGAACCCGGGCGCCGGCGAGATCCGCGAGCGCATCAGGGAGCTCTTCCGGTTCCGAGACTGGGCCGTACACCCCGGGTCACAGTTCCGAGATCCGATTCTGCGCGCTGACATCGACTCGGGCGTCGACTGGCACTTCATGGTCTTCCGCGCCGACAACGCAGTCGGAGCGGTCGCCAAGACCGTGAGCATGATGGACGTGCTCGTCGCGCGGATGCTCCGGGGCAGCGAGGAACTGCGACAGAGCCACCCCGGCGCCCGCAAGGCAATGGCGCAGATCCTTGGCGCCTACGATGAGGCAGGCCTACCCGCGTTCGGCAGGGCAAACGAGTCGGAGTCGCGTGAACCCTAGGTGCGGGATCAGCGGCCCAAACCCAGCGCGAGCGAGATCGAGGGGCGCGCGGGCTTCGGTGGTCCACGCGTCGGCGTCGCGGCAGTAGCCATCGGACGCGGATACGAGCAGAATGTCCGGGATGCCCCGCCCCCCGACACGAAGAGCGGGGCTCCCTGGCCGCCGACCCCTCGGCGGTTGTCTCGACGCTAACAGCGAGTCATCGCGCACGCGACGTTGCTGTGGCGACGAGTAGCGCACCCCGCTCCTCCACGGGAGCGGGGTGCGCTGCTTCATCTCGGAGCTCTGCTGTCAGGTGATTCGGATGCCGCCTCCGAGCCGACTGATGACCTCGGGGGTGTCGGCGAGTCGAACCTTGTCGTGGTGCACGCCGATGGCGAGGACTGTGGGGTTGGCGGGGTTGGCGTCCGCGTCGGGTCCGGCGACCAGGAGGCGTGCGATCCCCGCGGTGCCGGCGGTGACCTCCGCCGCGGTGATGCGGAGGTCGGTCGCGACGTCGGCCCACCCGTCCGCGGTGGTGTCGTTCCACCACTCGAGGTCGACCCAGGCCCCGCCGTCGAGCTGGACCTGCGGGGTCCCGGGGGTCGTGGGCAGGTCGTGGAAGCCCCAGTGGGCGTACTCGCACGAGGCACGGTCCATGTTCATGGTTCTCCCGGGGTCAGAGGGTCGGGCCGGTCAAGGACAAGGGCTTCCCGGTCGGGCCAGTCGCGCGCCGCTGCCGGACGACCGGTCCTGTCGGGACGCGGGTGCGAGCCATGGGCCCGGTGATGGTGACGTGCAGGTCCCGGTACGCGCTGGGGTTCACGCCGATCGTGCTCAGGACACCGGTACCGCTCAGGGACGCGCCAGTCGCGATCGCAGTGCTCGTGGCCGTGACGAGCTGTCCCGTGCCAGCGAGCGCGGCGACTCCCGGGAACGTGGCGACGGGCGCGGCGCTCAGGGAGCCGACGCCGGACATCGCAGCGGTGGCCACGAGTGCTGGTGAGGTGCCAGGAGCCGCGAGCGTGCCGGCGCCGGACAGTGTCGCGGTCGTGGCGGCGGCCTGGCCGGTCGTGGTCGTGAGGGTGCCGGCACCAGACAGCGTCGCGGTCCCGGTGGGCTTCGGGACGGAGACCGCGGTGAGTGTGCCGATGCCGGTCAGATGGACGGTCAGCGCCGGCGTGGGCGCCCCGGAGGCGAGGAGCGTTCCCGAACCGGCGAGCGCCGCGGATCGGGTGATGGCCGGCTCTGCGGTGAGCGTGAGGGCGCCGGCGCCGGTCAGGCCAACGGTACCGGGCAGGGCGGGACTCGCTTCGGCCGTGAGCTCGCCGGACCCACCGAACCCGGCCAGAGCAGGGATGGTCGGCGTCGGGGCCAGGGTGAGTGCACCTGCACCGGCGAGCGCGACTGCGGCGGTCAGTGCCGGCTTGCGGGTCGTGGTCAGCGCACCTGCACCGGTGAGGGCCGCAGGTCGGACGAAGGAAGGGCGGCGGGTCGTTGTCAGGGTCCCCGCGCCGGCGAGCGCCGCGGTGCCGGTGTAGGCGGACCCGCCACCCGTGGCGACCTTGAAGATCGCGAGGATCGCGGACCGTGCCTGGGCGGTGGTCGCGGGCGGCTGGAACGTGGCACCGGACGATGTCGACCCGCCGCCGTCGAAGACCAGTGCCGCGATCCCGAGGGCGAGGCCCGGGTTGGCGGTGGTCAGGGCCTCGCCGACCTCCGTGTAGGAGTTGAGCCACGTGTCGACTCCGGTGAACAGGCCGCCGCCGTTGGATCCGCCGAGGTGCGCGAGCGCGAGGCGCCGGCCCGTCGTCGACGAGACGCTCGAGGTGGTGTAGCTCGCGGCGGAGCTGTTCGTGTTCTGCTGACCCGAGTTGTCCACGGGTGTCGTGCCGTCGATGTTGGTGTGCGCCGACAGGACGTGCACCGACCGGGACGCCGACCCGATGGTGTACTGCACCGACGTTTCGGCGCCAGTGGAGACCTTCCGCCACATGTAGGAGCCGTGATACTGACCCGACCCGCCGATCAGCTCGACGGGACTCCACCCGGACGGATCACCGGTCTTGTAGTCGTCGGCGATGACGTCCAGGACGAGCAGGGTCCCGGCGGGCTGAGCTGTGAAGGACACGGTGGTCGTGGCGAGCGCCGATGGCCCGGCAGCGATCTGGGTGGAGACGGGATCAGCCACCGGTCCTCACCCCCTCACAGCTCAGCCCGCAGGTCACAGGGGCAGGCCCGTGTCGTCCCAGACCGAGCCGGTCTCGGTGACGGGGACGTTGATGTTCTCGGTGCCGTAGGTGAAGTGCCGGCCGAAGCGGTTGGCCTTCAGGGTGATGTTCTTCACCACGTACTGCCCGTTGTTCCCGTCGACGCAGTACAGGATGTAGTTGCCGCCGTCGAGCCAGTTGGCCTCGATCAGGATCGGCCCGTTCGTCGAGGGCCCCTGGTCGGGTGCGATGAACAGCGCGGCGTTGGCGTTCTTCGTCGTGGCGAGGTCGATCGCGTTGCGGCGGATGATGAGGTTCGTCGCGCCGAACTGGAGTTGCCCGCCGTCGGAGTGTGCGCCGGCAGCAGGGGTGAGGTCGTGGATCCACGAGTCCTCGAGCGTGACGTTCGAGCCGAACTTCACGCCGTCGCCGTAGGTCCTGTGGATGTTGAGCCGGCGCCCGGTCCAGTTGTCGAAGCCGATCCCGTTCTCGGCCCCTGTGAGCTCGCAGTCCTCGATCATGAGCGACCCCGACTTGACCCAGACGGCGCACGACCCGCCAGCCGAGCCCGTGACGCGGCTGCGACGGAGCGTGACGTTCGGTGCGTCGATGATGACGCCGCCGCTGATGTCGAGGTCGGTCAGGACTGCGCCTGCCGTGGTGACCGTGAGGGTGCCGCGCTTCGTGAGGACGGTCCCCGCGGGGACGCCCGTGTTCGACGGGCCGGGCCTGCCGCTCGTGGGCACGGGCGTCGGGTCCGGCACGGGGGTGGGGTCCGGCGTCGGGACTGGATCCGGAACAGGCGCGGGTGTCGGGGTGGTGACGTCGATCGCCTCGGCGAGCGCCTTGGCCTTCGTCGCGTTCGACAGCAGCGAGCCACCGACGGACTGGATCTTGACCAGTCGCGCGAGCAGGGCGTCCTTGTCGGCCTGGGTGGTCATCGCGGTCAGCTCTGCGTGTAGGTGTAGGTGACCTGGTACGTGCCCTGCGAGGCGAAGGCCTGCGCGGTGACCGCGACCGAGTCACGGACCGTCGCCGCCGCGGGGGTGACTGAGCTCGCGACGCCGGCGTAGTTGACGGTCGTCCCGGAGGGGACGTCGAAGGTCGGGGCACCGGTGATCTCCGAGGCCGACGCGGCGCCCCAGGTGATGGCCTTGCGGTTGTAGGCCGGGGAGCCACCGGTGACCTCGTTCGTCGCCGCGTCGGCGGTACCCGGGTCGGCGGTGAAGAGGGCCCCGTAGGGCGCTGCGGTGCCGTAGGCGGTGGCCATGGCGTTGCGCTGGGTCAGGTTGCGGATCGCCATGAGTCAGCCCTCCAGGGCGGGGTAGACGGTGCCGGCGTCGGCCAGGTCCAGGCCGACCGGGACGTGGGTGGCGCCCTCGTACCCACCGGGGCCCGCGTCGGGCTCCTCGGAGACCTCCACGACCTGCCAGCGGGCGCGGGCGTCGGCGACGTAGGCCTCGAGGTGGTCGGGGCGCACGTAGTCCGTCGCGACGTGCTCGGCGACGCCGCCGCCCGGCAGGGCGACGACGGACTTCATGGTCACGCGACGCTTCGTCACGCGCGGATCCGGGGTCTGGGTCATGGCGTACTCCTCAGGTGCTGGGTGGGTGCGGTGCGGTGGGGTCAGGCGAGATGGCGGGGAACGTCGGGGACGACGCCGGGCGTCGGGTCGGCGACGGACGCGCCGGCAGCGGCGTAGACCTCGGTCACGGTGCGCCCGTCGGGCAGCTGGGCGTCGATGGGGATGGACACAGGGATCGTCTCGGGGAGCATCGAGATGACCGCGAGGATCAAGGACCCCGCAGCCGCAGCCGCTGCGTGCATCAGGACGAGAGTCCACGGCACGTCCTGGATCAGGGTGGCCGCGGGAATCGCGGCGAGCAGGGCCTGCGCGAAGGTCTTCACGGTCCGGTCGAGCGCCGCAGCCCACCACGGGCGAGGCATGCCGTCGACCTCGGGCAGCGATGCGGCCGCCGTGGCGAGGGACAGGACGACCATCAGTGCGGCGGTCGAAGTGGCCGCCAGGAGCGTGGCCCGGTCACCGGACAGGATCCCGGGGATCAGCGGGACCAGGACGACGAGCGCGGACCGCAGAGCGCGCTGGCCGGCAGCGGCCCACCAGGCGCGAGAGAACAGGAGGGAGAGCATGACGAGACTCCTTCAGGGCAGGACGAGGCCGGCCATGCCGGCGATGGCGATGGCCGCGAGCGCGACCAGTGCCGGGATCCACGTGTGTCGCAGGTCCCGGATCGGGTGGTGCACGGGTCAGGCGGTCAGGTTGTTGAACGTCGCGACGGAGACCTCGCGATCGCGGCACCCGGAGCCGCGGTGGAAGTTGACCTCGGCCATGTCGGCGAGGCCGATGTAGCGGGCGCCGGGGGTGCCGACGGCGTAGCCGCGGGTGGTGTTGTGGATGAGCTCGCGGCCGGCGAGCTCGGCGCGGAGGCGGTCGAAGTCGGCGTCGTTGTAGGTGACGGAGGTGATGCCCTTGGCGGTGAGCTCGTTGGCCTGCTTGATGTCGCCGATGCCGGTGAGGGTGCTGCCCTGCAGGGTCCACACACCGTTGCGCGCCGTGATCACGATCATGTCGTCGTCCTCCTCGGACAGGGTGGTGCTCGGTCGGGTGGTCGGGGTCGCCGTGGTCGTGGCGACCGGGATCGGGGTGACGGGGCGTGCGGCGACGTGCTCCCAGTGCCAGGGCTCGGGGGTACCGATCGCGTCCTGGGCCCAGGCCGGGTTGACCCAGCCGTACTCGCCGGCGTGCTTGCGCATCCAGGCGAGCTCGGCGGCCGTCAGGTGCAGGTCGACGGCCAGGCCCCAGCCGTGGTTCGACGTGCCCGGGAACGCCGCGGTCCCGACCCCGGACGGCGGGGTGTACCAGTACGTCCACTGGCGGTCCAGGTCGCGGTAGGCCTCGTTGATGACCAGGTGGTGACCGAACTCGGCGTGGAACGCGGCGTCCAGCGCGACGAGGTCGGCCAGGGCCTGCGCGGCGATGCGCTGCTGGCGTGCCCACGGGATCGGGGCGAGGAGGGTGTCGGGCAGGCGCCCGTTCAGGATGATGGCCATCAGGCACTCCGAGGCGGGGTCGGGTAGGTCTTCTCGAGCTCGTCGATGCGGGCTCGGTTCTCGTCCACGCGCTCGGTCAGCGCCAGGGCGATCGCGTGCGCGGCTGCGGCTGACTCGGATGCCTTCTTCGCTGCGTCCTTCGAGTCCTCAACGGCTCCCATGAGGACCACCTGCAGGAGCGTCTCGGTGCGCGTCATCCGGACGCCGATGTCCGGCGTTCCTTCGTGGAGCAGCTCGCCAGGGCGGTCGGGATCTGGGACCGGTGCCGTGCCGAGCAGCACGTCGAACGCCCGGTTGAGCTTCTCACCCCCGCGCTTCAGCCATCGGGCAACTGGTCGCACGACCGACCTCCACAGGACTGTCAGCGCCACAACCGCAGCGAGGATCCCCCCGTAGAAGGCCAACCAGTCGTTCGGGTCCCAGTTGTCCACCGACGAGTTCCCTTCGATTGAGGTGTCATGACACCTAGACAGGTGTCATGACACCGGATAGCGTCGGGTGTCATGACACCTCGACATGTTCTTGCCGCGCTCTGCGGCCTCGCCCTGCTCGTCAGTTCTGCCCTCGCCGGCAGCACTCACAGCACGAGCGCCCCATCCGCCGCGACCACCCCTGCCGATGTGCGCACGGCCGCGGCCAGGATGAGCGCAGCGCCACTCGACACCGCGGGATACCCCGTGGATGCCCACGACGGAGACCTGCTGCAGGTCGGCGGGACCACGTACCTCTACGGGACCGCCTACGGGTGCGGCTTCACTCTCGGTCAGCCGTCCCCCTACTGCGGGGTTCGCATCTACTCCTCGGTCGACCTCGCCAGCTGGAAGGTCGCGGGTGCGGTCGGTGGGTACGCCTTCGACCACCTGCGCACCGCATGGCAGTCCGCGTGCGCCCCGACCGACGGCGTGTACGGGTGCTTCCGACCGCACGTCATCCGCCGACCGTCGGACGGGAGGTACGTCATGTGGGTCAACATCCACGGCGACAAGGGCTACTCGACGCTCGTCGCGTCTTCACCTGCGGGGCCGTTCGTCGACACCGGGATCGTCCCGAACCTCGCCGTCAAGCCCGAGGCAGGGGGGCTGCGCTACGGCGACATGGACCTGGAGGTCGCGCCCGACGGTCGGCTCTACATCGCCTACACCGTGATCAACAAGTACACGAACGCCCACGCCATCATCATCGAACGACTCGACCCGTCCGGGATCACCGGGAGCGGCTGGGCGGTCGGCGTTGACACCGACCCGACTGCCGCGGCCGAAGGGCGCGTGACGCTGTCCGAGTCACCCGCCCTGTTCCACTCGGCGAGCAACGACCAGTGGTACCTCGCGTTCTCCGACGCAGCCCCGTACCGGCCGACCCGGACCGGGATCGTCGAGGGCGTCAAGGGCGCGAACCCGCTCGGCGCCTGGGACCCGAGCACGTCACGGATACTGGCCCCGACGGGATGCGACGGGCAGGTCTCCGGCATCTGGCCGATCGTGGGTCCGTCCGGCGTGAGGACCTACGTCTTCGGCTCCGACCAGTGGATCGCGGGCCTCGGCAACCAGGTCGACGCCGTCAACTACATGACCCCGTTGACGTTCACCGCGGCCGACGGCACCCAGGTCGACCCGGTCGAGTGCCTCACCTCGTGGCACCTGTCATGACAGCGACCCGAGAGCCTGGCACGATCGGGCGCATGCCCAACCAGCCGAAGACCCCGCAGCGCACCGTGCGGGTCGATGACGAGCTGTGGGCTGCCGCGAAGGCCACGGCCGCAGCCCGCGACGAGGCGGTCTCCGAGGTGATCGTGCGCGCACTCGAGGACTACGTCGCCGAGGGGCGGAAGGTCATGCCACCTCCGTCTCGAAGTTCAGGCGGATGAAGTCGCCCGATGCCCACACCCACGGCTGACCGCTGCCGACTTCGGTGCTCGTAGCCCCGTGTCCCGAAAGCACGACCTGTGTCGCGGAGATGATCTGCACCGCGGCGATGTTACGAATGGCGGCCGATGAGTCGTACATCAGAGCCGACCCGACCACGCGGTTCGGGGATGCGACGGTGGTCAACGGCAGAGTGATGTAGTACTGGCCGGAGCCCGATGTAGCGCCTGAGCCGAAGTTGACGTCCACGTAGCCGCGCTGCGTCAGACCGTCCGACGTGTACCGACCGACGATCGAGCCCGAACCGATCGACGGGCTGCCCCCAGTTCCGGCGATGGCTGGGGTGTAGTTCGCCCATGGGGTTGCCTCCGCGACAACCAGCCACGTCGCCCCGCCGTCACGAGTGATCTCGTCCTGCCGCCCAGCAGCCGCATCTGCCCTAGACACGCGCAGCGGCTCCGACGCGGACGGGGTCCAGGCGATTGCCGCGACGAGCGCCGTGCGCGCCGTGGTGTTCGCGACCGGCACGATGACCCGCGAGCGCATGGAGTTCGCCAGGGCGACCATGTCGCCCTGCGGGTCGAAAGCGTCGCCGCCAGCGGGAACGGTGATGCCGAGCGAGTCGGTCGCCATGAGGGCCTCCTAGTTGGTCCAGTCGAGGGAGAGTTGCCCGGAGGCCGGGTCGTCGCCGACGCCGTACACGCCGCCGTAGGAGCCGCCCGAGAGCCCGATGCCGCCGCCCGAGTCGACGATGGCCTGAGCCCACGCGGTCGGGATCGCGACGTCGCCAGCAGCAGCGTCAACGGCGATCGTCACGGCCGACGGTCCAGCGACCCGGGTCACGTCGCCGGTCGGGCGCGTCCCCGACGTGTGCCGGTAGAGCTGCAGGTCGAGGGTCGAGCTGTATGACCCGACGTGTAGGCGAGCGCCGAGTCGGAGGCGTGCGGCAGTGATCGTTTTGCCCGCGATGCGTGAGGGCGCTGACCCGTAGAACCAGGCGCCCCGCAGCGCGTCGGACGACCACGAGCCCTGCAGCACCTTCGTGCCGTAGTAGGACGACCAGGAGGAGTAGGTCGCGTTCCATGTCGCGGAGTCCAGCGCCGGAACGGTGAGGGTGCCCGAGGAGGGACTCGGCGGGGGAGGGGCAGGGGCGTTGGGGACGACGACATCGGCGGAGGTGGCTGCGACGGCGCCCGGGGACAGGATCCGCGGGGTCGTGGCCTGCCAGTCGAGGAAGACGACCGTCGAGGTCGCCGGGGCGGTCCCGGCGTAGCGGCACTGCAGCGTGCCGGCCGTCGTCGAGACGGGAACGTAGCCGCCGGCGGCTGCACCCGAGACGGTCCCGATCAGGGGACGCTCCGTCGCGGTGATCGGCCCGAGGACGACGGCCGTGTCACCGATGAGGAGCACGCGGACCGGATCGCCCGCCTGCGGAATGTACCCACCGGGCCACTGAACTGTGGGGGTCGCCCCGGCGAGGTTCACCGCGAGCCCACCAGAAGCGGTCGCGACGACCTGACCCGCGACGACCGAGACCGGGACACCGCTCTGCGCGACGATCCTCGCGAGGTCAGCCACGGCGCACCACCTCTGCGAGAGCCTCGAGCGCGTCAACGGCGACCCGCACCGTCAGCGACATGCGCTTGGCTGGCACGGCACCCGCCGACAGCGCGCGCATCGTGACGATCTGCCCGAGCAGCGGCCGCCACCCGGCGATCGTCGGCACGGACAGATCGACGGTGTCCCAGAGCTGGGGCCCCGGGTGCATGACGCACTCGACGGGGATGTCGATGTAGGCCGTCGAGACTGCCGTCGCGAGGACCGTCCGTGCGTCCGCGTTCACCCCGTCCCGGGTCGTCGCGATCGCGGCATGGAAGACGGGGACCCGGCCGAACGGCTCGTTCACGCCCCACTTCAACGGCCCGCCGGTGATGTAGGACCGACCGACGAGCGGAAGGCCCGTCGCCGTGGCGTTCGACGAGGCTGCGGCGTTGAACAGGCCATCGTCGGAGAGCGACGGTGCGATCCTCGCGAGGACACCACCCGGCCCGCCCGTGATCGACCACACCGAACCGGTCGCAGCCGCGGGGATCACCTGGAACGACCCGTCGCCACCCATCCGGTGTCGCGCGGAGACTACGTCCAGGAGAGACTCGACAGCGCTCATCCGGTCCCGGCCGTAAGTCAGATCCGTCGGCGCCGGCGCGTCCACCACGGCCGGGTCGACGACGACCGGCATGAGCTCACCGAGCAACCTGCGCACCTCGCCGAGGCACGTCGCCCCCGGGATGGGGGACGACTCCGCGTCGAAGCGGTCCAGGATGGCCGTCGCTGTCTCGTCGTCAGCGCGGACCGTCACCGACCCACCACCCGGGACCAGGATCGACGTGCCGGCCGAGCGGTACGTGCGCCACGCCTCTGCGGGGTCAGCCGACCGGATCCGGAACCACCCCATCGGGACCCGCACACCCGAGAGCCCGGAGACCCACGTCACCTGCAGGCGAGAGCCACCCGGGGCGAGCGCATCTCCCATGCCCCATGGCGCCAGGGACCCATCAGGGTCGGCTACCGTGAAGGTGTGCTGCGCCTGCACCTGGCGCGACGCGTCCCAGGCGAGATCCCAGGCCGTCAGCGAGAGCGCCGGTGCGACGACTGTCCCCGCGCGCCAAGCATTGACCTCGAGTCGATCGCCCCGCGTCGTTCCCGCGCACTCCGCGTCGAAGTCGGCCGAGACGATCCGCATCAGGGCACCTCGGGCGACTTCAACCAGTCGAGGTACGTGTCTCCTGGGCGGGCCGCGAGCACGTCCGCGTAGGAGTACCCGGACCACAGGGCCTTGACCTGGTCGTAGGTCCACCAGGGGATCGCCAGCCGCAGGGACACGGGCCGCGTCTGGGTGATCGTGAACTCCCAGTCGTTGCGGAACCCCAGCCGCCCACCGACGACCGGCACCTCGCTGATGTCGCCGGGCACCACGTGCGCAACCGGATCGATCGGGATGTCCGCTGAGAGCCCACGGATCACGACCTGACCCGCCTGGTCGAAGAGCGCACGCAGCGCCTTCACGAGGGCGCCCTGCTCCGCGGGGATCGCACGGAGCAGCATCGGCAGACCCGACGGCTGCTGACGCGACCCGACCGAAGCGACGACCTCCGAGGAACCCGCAACCGGCATCAGGTCCATCGCCTGCGCGCGCACCATCCGACCGGCCGACGGCGACAAGATCAGGACCGCGCCAGAGGTCCGTGCACCCGCGATCGCCACAGCTGAATGCGGGGCACGCGGATCCTGCAACCACGCCGTGCTCGATGGGACCGAGATCGACGCAGTCAACGTCGCCGGCGTCGTCACACCCGAGACGACCGTCAGCCGGTACAACGAGGCGATGTTGAGGGCGGGAACATGATCGCGGAGGAACGTCGCCCCGACGACCTCGATCTCGCTGGCACCAAGGACGCCGTGCCACGACTCGCCCGAGTCCCAGGAGACGTCGACCGTGACGACCGACGTCGATGCGCCGTCGAGCCCGTCGATTGTGATGCCGACCTGCGGCGCCCCGGCGTCGGGCATGACCTCGAGCGCGATGCCGTTCACTGCAGCCTCCCAGGGGCCGAGGATGTGCCGGACGCGGAACGGGCGACCGTTGCGAGCTCGTCACGGACAACGCCACGCACGTGCGCTGGCCCCCAGGGCGTGTCGAGGGTCCCGGTCACCTCAAGCCCGGCGAGCGACGCACCAGCGGCGCCAGAGGATCCGGAACTCATGAACGCCGGGGCGACGTACCGTCCAACCTGACCGCCATCGGCGAAGCCCGGCAGGTGTGCCGCGACCGCTGCGACGTCCATCCGCCGGACCGCCTCCTGGAAGCCAACGCCCCAGAAATTCACGGCCTTCACGGGCTGCATGTACTCGCCAGGGGTCGCCCGGATCAGGACGTTGTCCGCTCGAGGGTGAGGCGCCGTCCCCGGGATCGACCCACCGCCGGCGAACCCGGGCATCGCGCCCGGGTTCTTGAACCCGACCTGGTCGCCGGCCGCGTTCACGTAGACCAGGCGCCCGTCGTTCTTGCGGATGAACGAGTCGATCGCGCGCTGCGCGGCGTCCGTCGACGTCTCCAGGACGATCGTCGGGTTCATCAGGAGCGCCATCTGCGTGTTGAACGCGGTCTTCGCGTCGCCACCCTTCTGCGCGTACAACGCGACGACCTTCGCGAGCTCCTCGTCGGACATGCTCGCGAGGAGCTGGACCTGCGCGGCACCGTCCGGGCCGAGGCTGATCAGCTCGTTGAGCATGTCCGTGGCGGCCACCGACATCTGCCCGGTCATGCCGTCCTTCGCCCGAGTCGCGATCGTGACCATGTTCTGTTCCCAGTTCTGCTGGGCCGTGACCTGGTCCTGCAGGGACTGGATGTAGTCCGCCGCCGAGACCGTGGTCCCGTCGTAGAAGTCCGTCCAGGAGTCCGTCGAGGACTTCGACGCGTCAGCCGCGGCCTGCGCGAGCTCGTGGTTCTTGTCGATCACACCCTGGTAGGCGTCCTGGATCGAGATGAACGCACCATCACCCGCCGCGAGCGCGTTGAACCAGTCCTGTGCGGCCTGCTGCGCCTTCTCCTGCGCCTTGGCGAGGTCGTCGGTCGCGCCAGTCGCGTTCGTCGTCGACCTGGCCGTCAGGTCGGTGGAGTTGGCCACGCGATCGAGGGCGTCCTGGTAGCCGGGCATCAGCTTGCGGAGCTCTTCGACCGAGCCGCCGCCGGCGACCCATGCCGCGGAGAGGTCGGTGAACTGCTGTGCGGCCAGCACGGTGTTGCCCTGGTCGACGAGCCCGGCGAGGGAGTCGCCGATCGTCTTGATCTGGGCGATGGTCTCGGTGCGCGCGGTGGAGCCGCCGTTGCCGAACGTGAAGAATCCGCGCAAGGACCCGCCGACGTCCTGGATCCGGTCCAGGACCCCGGGGGCGGTGACGCGGGCGATCGCGTCCGCCATGCCGTTGACCTGATCGACGCCCAGGCCCACGTTGAAGAGCTCGTCGAGGTTCGTCCCGGCGTTCTTCGCCCGGAGCATCGCCGCGATGGTCCCGTCGAGGGACATCGCGGAGTGGTGCGAGGACGCGGCGAGGCCCTCTGCTGCGAAGGCGACCGCGCTGAGGACCGCAGCGATGGGCAGCGCAGCACGGGTGACTGCTGCGAGCCCAGAGCTCGTCGCCCGCAGCCCGGCCTGAGCCTTGACGCCGGCCGGGCCGATCTTCCCGAGCGCATCCCAGGTGGCGACCGCTCGAGGGGCCAGGGTCAGGAACCCGCCACCGAGGACCGCGATGATCCCGACGAGGCCGGTCAGGAGCTCGATGGTGAGCTTGACGGGCTTGGGCAGATTCTGGAAGGCCCGCATCTTGTCGGCGATGTCGTTGAGCCAGGTGATCGCCATCCCGCCACCGTTGGGGTCGACGAACGGGGCAGCGAGATCTCCGGAGAGGTCACGCCACGCGGCCTTGACCCGGTCCAGGGAACCGGCGAACGTGGTCTTCACGTTCGCGGCCGCGTCGGCGTAGCGAACCTCCATGCCGGCCGCGAGCGCGTCCAGGGCTGTGGTCGCGTCG
>JBBSAL010000025.1:0-50289 GCA_038252305.1 Actinomycetales bacterium
ACTGCTGCGGGAGGTGCTCCCGTCGGAGCTTCAGAGCGCCCCGTGGAACGTCCGCGAGAGCACGTCCATCTGCTGCTCGCGCGTGAGGCGGACGAAGTTCACCGCGTAGCCGGAGACCCGGATGGTCAGCTGCGGGTAGTTCTCCGGGTGCTCCATCGCGTCCTCGAGCATCTCGCGGTTGAGGACGTTGATGTTGACGTGGAAGCCCTCGGAGACGTTGTAGGCGTCGAGGAGGCCGACGAGGTTGGTCACCTGCTCCGCGCGGTCACGGCCGAGGCCCGAGGGCACGACGGTCGAGGTCAGCGAGATGCCGTCCTGCGACTCGTCGTACGGGAGCTTGGCGACCGACAGCGCGCTGGCGAGCATGCCGTGGGTGTCGCGCCCGTTCATCGGGTTGGCGCCGGGGGCAAACGGCTCGCCCTTGCGGCGACCGTCCGGGGTGTTCCCGGTGTGCTTGCCGTAGACCACGTTCGAGGTGATCGTCAGCACCGACTGCGTGTGCACCGCGTTGCGGTACGTCGGCTGGCGACGGATCTTGTCCATGAAGCTCGTGACGAGCTCGACGGCGATGTCGTCCGCACGGTCGTCGTCGTTGCCGAAGACGGGGTACTCCCCCTCGACCGTGAAGTCGACGACCAGGCCGGTCTCGTCACGGACGGGGCTGACCGTGGCGTACTTGATCGCCGCGAGCGAGTCCGTCGCGACCGAGAGGCCGGCGATGCCGCAGGCCAGCGTGCGCAGGATGGTGCGGTCGTGCAGCGCCATCTCCAGTCGCTCGTAGGCGTACTTGTCGTGCGACCAGTGGATGCAGTTCAGCGCGTCCACGTAGGTCTCGGCGAGCCAGTCGAGCAGCGTGTCGTACTTGGCACGCACGTCGGCGTAGTCGAGCACGTCACCGGAGACCGGAGCCGAGACCGGGGCGACCTGCTTGCCGTTGAGCTCGTCGCGTCCGCCGTTGATCGCGTACAGCAGGGCCTTGGCCATGTTCACGCGGGCACCGAAGAACTGCATCTGCTTGCCGACGGCCATCGCCGAGACGCAGCAGGCGATCGCCGCGTCGTCACCGCACTGGTTGCGGACCAGGTCGTCGGACTCGTACTGGATGGCCGAGGTGTCGATCGAGACCTTGGCGCAGAACTCGCGGAAGCCGAGCGGCAGCTGCGGGCTCCAGAGCACCGTCAGGTTGGGCTCGGGGGCCGGGCCCAGGTTGTACAGCGTGTTCAGGTAGCGGAAGGAGCTCTTGGTGACGAGCGAGCGCCCGTCCTCACCGAGACCACCGATCGACTCGGTGACCCACGTCGGGTCGCCGGAGAAGAGGGCGTCGTACTCCGGGGTGCGCAGGAAGCGCACGATCCGCAGCTTGATGACGAAGTCGTCGATGATCTCCTGCGCCTGCGACTCGGTGAGCGTGCCCTCGGCGAGGTCGCGCTCCATGAAGACGTCGATGAAGGTCGAGGTGCGGCCCAGCGACATCGCGGCGCCGTTCTGCTCCTTGACCGCCCCGAGGTAGGCGAAGTAGAGCCACTGCACGGCCTCGCGACCGTTGGTGGCCGGGCCCGAGATGTCGAAGCCGTACGAGGCGGCCATCTCCTTGAGCTCACCGAGAGCGCGGACCTGCTCCGCGTTCTCCTCGCGCTCGCGGATGATCTCCTCCGTCGAGCGCTCCATGTTCATCTCGTTGCGCTCGAGCTTCTTGCCCGCGATGAGGGCGTCGACACCGTAGAGGGCGACGCGGCGGTAGTCGCCGATGATCCGACCGCGGCCGTAGGCGTCCGGCAGGCCCGTGACGATGTGCGAGCTGCGGGCAGCCTTGACGTTCGGCGGGTAGACGTCGAACACGGCGCTGTTGTGCGTCTTGCGGTACTTCGTGAAGATCTCCGCGACCTTCGGGTCGGCCTCGTAGCCGTAGGTCTCCAGGGACTTCTCCACCATGCGCCAGCCGCCGAAGGGCCTGATCGCGCGCTTGAGCGGGGCATCGGTCTGCAGGCCGACGATGACCTCGTTGCCCTCGTCGATGTAGCCCGGGCCGTGGGAGGTGATGAGGGCCGGCGTGGAGGCGTCGATGTCGTAGACGCCCTTCTCGCGCTCCTCGGGGAACATCGCCGAGAGCTTGGCCCAGACGCCGGTCGTGCGCTCCGTCGCCGGGGCGAGGAACGTGTCGTCACCGGAGTACTCGGTGTAGTTGCGCTGGATGAAGTCGCGGACGTCGATCCCGTCCTGCCACGGGCCGGCGACGAAGCCACGCCAGGCTGACTCGGGCTCGTGGGTCTGCGGGGTGACCGCGCTCCCCTGGTCTGCGGTGATCGCCATGGCAGTTGTTCTCCCTCGTCGTCGGCGTCCTTGACGTTCACGCTACGGGGATAGTCATGGGATGACCTGGGACCTTCGGGCCACACCTCCGACGACCCCCGTGACCTGGATCACATTACGGGAGAACGACCGGGGTGGCCATGGGACCGCGCCGCGCCGCGGCCGGACCCGCGGGTCAGCGCGAAGCGGTCCAGCGCAGGACGTCGTGCGCGATGTCCTCGGCCCGCAGCCGGAGGGTCTCGACGAGCTCACCACGGGTGGCGTGCGCAAGGAAGGCGCTCGGGATGCCGACACTGCGCACCGGCGTGCGCACCCCCGCCTCGGCGCACCGCTGACCGAGCAGCGCCCCGATGCCTCCCTCGGCCAGCCCGTCCTCGAGCACGACGACATGCTCGTGCTCCCCCGCCATCTTGACGAGGGCGTCGGGGACGGGCAGGACCCACACCGGGTCGACGACGTCCGCCGACATGCCACCGGCCTCGAGCAGGCGCCCGACCTCGACACCCGTGGCGGCCATCGACCCGACGCCGACGACGAGGACCGAGGCGCCCTGCCCGGCGCCACGCGCGAGCACGTCGAGGCCGTCGACCTGCTCGATCGCCGGCAGGCTGTCGGGCAAGGGACCCTTCGGGTAGCGCACCACGCTGGGGGCGTCGTCGATGTCGACCGCGGTGCGCAGGGCCGCACGCAGCGTCACCTCGTCGCGCGGCGCCGCCAGGCGGAGCCCCGGGACCAGGTGCAGCAGGGCCATGTCCCACATGCCGTTGTGGCTGGCTCCGTCGTCGCCGGTGATCCCGGCGCGATCGAGCACGAACGTGACTCCCGCGCGGTGCAGCCCGACATCCATGAGGACCTGGTCGAAGGCGCGGTTGAGGAACGTGGCGTAGACGGCGACCACCGGGTGCAGCCCGGCGAACGCCATCCCGGCCGCGGAGGTCACGGCATGCTGCTCGGCGATGCCGACGTCGTGCACGCGCGAGGGGAACTCGGCGGCGAACGGGGCGAGGCCGACGGGCTGGAGCATCGCCGCGGTGATCGCCACGACGTCCGGGCGACGGCGCCCGATCTGGACCATCTCGTCGGCGAAGACCGACGTCCAGCCGAACCGCGAGGGAGCGATCGGCAGGCCGGTCTCCGGGTGGATCTGGCCGACGGCGTGGAACCGGTCGGCGACGTCCTGCTCGGCGGGCTCGTAGCCCCGCCCCTTCTCGGTGAGGACGTGCACGATCACCGGGCCACCGAACGCCTTCGCACGGGCAAGCGCGGCCTCGACCGCGGCGATGTCGTGGCCGCTGACGGGGCCGATGTACTTCAGCCCGAGGTCCTCGAACAGGCCCTGCGGGGCGACGACGTCCTTGATGCCCTTCTTCAGGCCGTGCAGGGCGTCGTAGGCGAATCGGCCGGGCGGACCCGAGCGCCGCAGGGTGCGCTTGCCCCAGGCAAGGACGTCCTCGTAGCCCCGGGTCGTCCGCAGGGTGTCCAGGTGGTGCGCGAGCCCACCGATGGTCGGGTCGTAGGAGCGGCCGTTGTCGTTGACCACGATGACGAGGCGGCGGTCCTGGCCGGCGGCGATGTTGTTGAGCGCCTCCCAGGCCATCCCCCCGGTCAGCGCCCCGTCCCCGATGACGGCGACGACGTGCCGGTCGCTCCGCCCGCGCAGCGCGTACGCCTTGGCGATCCCGTCGGCCCAGCTCAGCGCCGTGGAGGCGTGCGAGTTCTCCACCACGTCGTGCTCGGACTCGGCCCTGCTCGGGTACCCGCTCAACCCACCCTTGCGGCGCAGCTCGGAGAAGTCGCCGCGCCCGGTCAGCAGCTTGTGGACGTAGGACTGGTGCCCGGTGTCGAAGACCATCGTGTCCCGCGGGGACTCGAAGACGCGGTGCAGCGCGATCGTCAGCTCCACGACGCCGAGGTTCGGCCCCAGGTGACCGCCGGTCCGCGAGACCGCCTGCACCAGGAAGGTGCGGATCTCGTCGGCGAGGACCTCGAGCTGCTCGGCAGGGAGAGCCCGCAGATCAGCGGGACCGGTGATGCCGGGCAGCAGAGCCATCCGAGCATCCTACGGTCTTGCCGATGGCTGCGCCCGGGCGCGCGGCCGATGCCTCGGACCCGGGCGCCGCCGCACGGCGACTGCCTACTCTTGACCCATGCGCTTCCTCCCCGGCCAGAGCCCCGCGACCGATCTCACCTACGGCGACGTCTTCCTCGTCCCCTCGCGATCGACGGTCTCCTCGCGCTTCGACGTGGACCTCACGAGCGAGGACGGGACGGGGACGACGATCCCCCTGGTCGTCGCCAACATGACCGCGGTCTCCGGCCGGCGGATGGCCGAGACCGTCGCCCGGCGCGGCGGGATCGCCGTCGTCCCGCAAGACATCCCCGAGGACGTCGTCGCCGATGTGGTCGCCTCGGTCAAGGCCCGGCACACCGTCGTGGAGAGCGCGGTCGTGGTCGCCCCCGGCGACACGGTGCACACGGCGATGACCCTCATCGGCAAGCGTTCGCACGGCGCAGCGGTGGTCGTGCGGGACGGACGCCCGATCGGTGTCGTGACCGAGGCGGACTGTCTCGGGGTCGACCGCTTCACGCAGGTCGGCGACGTGATGACGGCCGACCCGGTGATCATGGACCTCGCGGTCCTCGACGGCCCGCGCGGCCTCGAGACGGCCTTCGAGCAGCTGCACGCCTCCCGGCGCCGCTTCTCCCCGGTGGTCGCGCCGGACGGGTCGCTGGTCGGGGTCCTCACCCGCATCGGCGCGCTGCGGTCCTCCGTGTACGCCCCCGCCGTCGACGCCTCCGGCCGGCTGCGCGTCGCCGCCGCCGTCGGCATCAACGGGGATGTCGCGGGCAAGGCGGCCGCCCTGCTCGCGGCGGGTGTCGACGTGCTCGTCGTCGACACGGCGCACGGCCACCAGCAACGGATGCTCGATGCGCTCGCCGCGGTCCGGTCCGTCTCACCGACGGTCCCGGTGGTGGCGGGCAACGTCGTGACCGCCGAGGGCACGCGCGACCTCATCGAGGCGGGCGCGGACATCGTGAAGGTCGGCGTCGGCCCGGGTGCGATGTGCACCACCCGGATGATGACCGCCGTCGGGCGGCCCCAGTTCTCCGCCGTCCTGGAGTGCGCGACCGAGGCGCGGCGCCTCGGCAAGCACGTCTGGGCCGACGGCGGGGTCCGGCACCCTCGCGACGTCGCGCTGGCCATCGCCGCCGGCGCGAGCCAGGTGATGATCGGCTCCTGGTTCGCCGGGACGCACGAGAGCCCGGGTGACCTGCACGACGACGGCTCCGGTCGCCTCTACAAGGAGAGCTTCGGCATGGCCTCGGCCCGTGCGGTCGCGGCGCGGACCAAGGGCGGTTCCGCGTTCGACCGGGCCCGCAAGGCCCTGTACGAGGAGGGGATCTCCTCCTCGCGGATGTTCCTGGACCCGGCCCGTCCCGGCGTGGAGGACCTCGTCGACCAGATCACCAGCGGTCTGCGCAGCGCCTGCACCTACGCCGGCGCCTCGAGCCTCGCCGAGCTCGCCGGACGCGCGGTCGTCGGGATCCAGTCGGCGGCCGGCTACGACGAGGGCCGCCCGCTCCCCGACGGGTGGTGAGCCGGTGAGCTCTCCGCCACCCGACGGTCTCGCCGACACCGGCGCGGCGCGGCGTGCGCTCGAGGACCTCGCGCGACGCGGCACGTCATGGCCGACCTGGGCCCGCTCGCCCACCGACGGGCTGCGCCCTGCGGCCGTGCTCGTGCTCCTCGGTGTCCTCGACGGGCTCCCCGCGTCCCACGCCTCCCGTGCCGTGCCCGCCGAGCTCGACCTGCTGCTGGTCGGGCGCTCCGCCACGCTGACCCACCACCCCGGCCAGGTGGCGTTCCCGGGCGGGCGCATCGACGAGGGCGACCGCGGTGCGGTCGGAGCTGCGCTGCGCGAGGCCGAGGAGGAGACGGGGCTCGACCCGGCCGGGGTCCAGGTCCTCGGCACCCTTGCCGCGCTCCCGGTGCCCGTGAGCCGGCACGTGGTCACACCGGTCCTCGCCTGGTGGTCGCAGCCCTCTCCCGTGGCCGTGGTGGACCACCGGGAGTCCTCCGCCGTGTTCCGGGTCCCGGTCGCCGACCTCGTCGACCCCGCGAACCGCGGGACGGTCAGCAACGCGAACGGGAACCGCAGCCACCGGAGCCCGGCGTTCGAGGTCGCGGGCCACGTCGTCTGGGGATTCACGGGCGCGGTGCTCGACCACCTGCTCGACGAGCTCGGCTGGTCCGAGCCGTGGGACCGCGCCCGCCCCGTCCCGCTCCCAGGACCCGGCGCCTGAGGACCACCGTCGGCGTCGGCCGCCGGGCTAGGGTCGAGCCCGTGAACGCCCGTCCCGTCCTCGTCCTGCAGCACGTCCCGTGGGAGCGACCCGGCCTGATCGCCGCCGCGCTCGAAGCCGCGGGCGTCCGGGTCCACACCCGGATCGTCGTCGACGAGGACGCTCCGGACCTGCCGGGGGTGAGCGAGCTCGCAGGGCTCGTCGTCATGGGCGGTCCGATGAACGCCGACGACCCGACCCGGCCGGGCCTCGCCGCCGAACGCCGCCTGCTCGCCGCAGCGGTGGACGCCGATCTGCCGACCCTGGGGATCTGCCTCGGCATGCAGCTGCTGGCGCGCAGCCTGGGCGCGACGGTCCATGCCGAGCACGGCCTCGAGCTCGGCTTCGCGCCCGTCGACCTGCACCGTTCGGACCCGCTGCTCGATCCGCTCCGGGGCCATGAGGTCCTGCACTGGCACAGCGACGCGATCGAGCTGCCCGCCGGGGCGACCCTCCTCGCCTCGACGGCGCTCACCCCGGTCCAGGCCTTCCGGGCCGGCAGCGCGCTGGGGCTCCAGTTCCACCCCGAGATCGACGAGGCCCTGCTCGCGGCCTGGCTCGCGGAGCCCGCGATGGCCGACGACGCCATCTCGAACGGTGTCCACGACCTCGCCGCGCAGGGGCGTCGCGCCCTGCCCGCGGTGGTCGGACCGGCGAGCTCCGGCCTGGCGACCTTCGCCGCGCAGGCCGCAGCCCGGTCCTGAGGCCTGGTCCCGCCGCCACCTGGGCCGAACGCCCGAGGTGACGGCAGGACCGGCGATCGGACGCCAGTCGAGCGGGGCCCTCAGGCCACCAGGGACCGCAGCACGTACTGCAGGATGCCGCCGTTGCGGTAGTAGTCCGCCTCACCAGGGGTGTCGATGCGCACCACGGCGTCGAAGGCGATGACGGAGCCGTCGGCCTTCGTCGCCCGCACCGCGACGGTGCGCGGAGTGGTGCCCTCGTTGAGCGCCGCGATCCCGCTGATCTCGAAGGTCTCGGTGCCGTCCAGGCCGAGCGAGTCGGCCGACTGGCCCGCCGGGAACTGCAGCGGGAGCACACCCATCCCGATGAGGTTCGACCGGTGGATCCGCTCGAAGCTCTCGGTGATCACCGCGCGCACGCCCAGCAGGCTGGTGCCCTTGGCCGCCCAGTCGCGCGAGGAGCCGGAGCCGTACTCCTTGCCACCGAGGATGACCAGCGGCACGCCGGCCGCTGCGTAGTCCTGAGCCGCGTCGTAGATCGTCGTCTGCTCGCCCGTGAGGTGGTCGATCGTGAAGCCGCCCTCGACCCCGGGGACGAGCTGGTTGCGCAGCCGGATGTTCGCGAAGGTGCCGCGGATCATCACCTCGTGGTTGCCGCGACGCGAGCCGTAGGAGTTGAAGTCCTTGCGGTCGACCCCGTGCTCGGCGAGGTATCGACCGGCCGGGCTGTCGGCCTTGATCGCGCCGGCCGGGCTGATGTGGTCGGTCGTGACCGAGTCCCCCAGCTTGGCCAGCACGCGCGCGGCCGTGATGTCGGTGACCGGCGCGGGCGCTGCCGGCATGCCGTCGAAGTACGGGGGCTTGCGGACGTAGGTCGACTGCGGGTCCCAGGCGAAGGTCGAGCCCTCGGGGGTCTCGAGCGAGCGCCAGCGCTCGTCGCCGGAGAAGACGTCGGCGTAGTCAGCGGTGAACATCGCGCGGTCGATCGTCGCGTCGATCGTGGCCTGGACCTCGGCCGGGGTGGGCCAGATGTCCCGCAGGAAGATCGGGCTGCCGTCCTCCGCCCGGCCCAGCGGATCGGACTCGAAGTCGGTCTCCATCGTCCCGGCCAGCGCGTAGGCGATGACCAGCGGCGGGGAGGCGAGGTAGTTCATCTTCACGTCGGGGTTGATCCGGCCCTCGAAGTTGCGGTTGCCGGAGAGCACCGCGGCGACCGCGAGGTCGTGCTCGGCGACGGCGGCCGAGATGGCCGGGTCCAGGGGGCCGGAGTTGCCGATGCACGTCGCGCAGCCGTAGCCCACGAGGTGGAAGCCGAGCTTCTCCAGGTAGGGCCAGAGACCGGCCTTCTCGTAGTAGTTCGTCACGACCTGCGAGCCCGGGGCCATCGAGGTCTTGACCCACGGCTTGGCCTCCAGGCCCTTCTCGACGGCCTTCTTGGCCAGCAGCGCGGCGGCCATCATCACCGAGGGGTTCGAGGTGTTGGTGCAGGAGGTGATCGAGGCGATCGTCACCGCACCGTGCCGCAGGTCGAAGGTGCGGCCCTGGGTGTCGGTGACGCTGACGTGCCGTGAGCCCTGGCTGGAGACGGCCGGCGAGTCGGAGGCCGGGAAGGACTCCCGCTCCGCCTCGTCGACGTTGTTCGTCTCCGGGGCGTAGGTCGGCAGGTCGCGCAGGAACTGCTCCTTGGCGCGCGTGAGCGCGATGCGGTCCTGGGGGCGC
Organism: Actinomycetales bacterium; assembly: GCA_038252305.1. Taxonomy (GTDB): domain Bacteria; phylum Actinomycetota; class Actinomycetes; order Actinomycetales; family Cellulomonadaceae; genus Actinotalea. Next base: position 9,057 of record JBBSAL010000025.1, read on the forward strand.
TTCGGCCCGGCGATGGACGGAACGACGGTCGACAGGTCCAGCTCGAGGTACTCGGAGAACGCCGGCTCGGAGTAGGAGGCGTCGCTCGGGTCGAGCCACATGCCCTGCTCCTTGGCGTACGCCTCGACGAGCGCCAGCTGCTCCGCGCTGCGGCCGGTCAGGCGCAGGTAGTCCATCGTCACGGAGTCGATCGGGAAGATCGCGCAGGTGGAGCCGAACTCCGGGCTCATGTTCCCGATGGTCGCGCGGTTGGCCAGCGGCACCGCGGCGACGCCCTCCCCGTAGAACTCGACGAACTTGCCGACCACACCGTGCCGGCGCAGCTGCTCGGTGATCGTCAGCACGACGTCCGTCGCGGTCACGCCGGACGGGATCGCCCCGGTGAGCTTGAAGCCCACGACGCGCGGGATGAGCATCGAGACGGGCTGGCCCAGCATGGCCGCCTCGGCCTCGATGCCGCCGACGCCCCAGCCGAGCACACCGAGGCCGTTGACCATCGTCGTGTGGGAGTCCGTGCCGACGCAGGTGTCGGGGTAGGCGCGGAGCACGCCGTCGACCTCGCGCGTCATCACGACGCGGGCGAGGTACTCGATGTTGACCTGGTGCACGATGCCCGTGCCGGGGGGGACGACCTTGAAGTCGTCGAAGGCCGTCTGGCCCCAGCGCAGGAACTGGTAGCGCTCGCGGTTGCGGGTGTACTCGAAGTCGACGTTGCGCTCGAAGGCGTCAGGTCGGCCGGCCACGTCGATCTGCACGGAGTGGTCGATGACCATCTCGGCGGGGGCCAGCGGGTTGATCTGCGCCGGGTCGCCGCCGAGCTCGGCGACGGCCTCGCGCATGGTGGCGAGGTCGACCACGCAGGGGACGCCGGTGAAGTCCTGCATGATCACGCGCGCCGGTGTGAACTGGATCTCCGTGTCGGGCTGCGCATCCGGGTCCCAGGCAGCGATCGCCCGCACGTGGTCGGCGGTGATGTCGGCGCCGTCCTCGGTCCGCAGCAGGTTCTCGGCCAGCACCTTGAGGCTGTACGGCAGTCGCGCCGTGCCCTCGACGGCGGCCAGCCGGAAGATCTCGTAGGACTGCCCCCCGACCTCGAGCGTTCCCTTCGAACCGAACGTGTCCACGCTGCTCACCGATGCTCCTTCGTCCTGTCGGTACGCGATGGGGCGCCACCGCGGTCCACCGCCCCAGGCTACCGAGCCCTCGGGTGCGGAGATATCTTGACGTCAAGATACATCACGTCGCCGACCGGTGCGCGGCCCCCCCGCGCACCGGGACCAGCGGACCGCAGGCGACGAGGGGCCGTCGGGCGGTCAGGCGCGATCGACCACGGCGACGCACTCGACGTGATGCGTCATCGGGAAGAGGTCCAGGCCGCGCAGCCCGGTGAGCTCGTACCCGTGACCGGCGAGGTAGGCCAGGTCGCGCGCCAACGCCGCCGGGTCGCAGGCGACGTAGACGAGGCGCTCCGGCTCGAGGCCGACCACCGCGTCGATCACCGCACGACCGGCACCGACCCGTGGCGGGTCGAGCACGACGACGTCCGCGCGCGACGTCACCCCGGACGCCAGGACGGAGGCGACCGGACCCAGGTGCAGGGCCACCTGGGGGTGCTCGTGCACGTTGCGGCGAGCGTCCTTCACGGCACGCGCCTCGCCCTCGACCGCGACGACGGTGCCCTGCGGGCCGACGGCATCGGCGAGCGGGACGGTGAAGAGACCCGCCCCGGAGTACAGGTCGAGGACGGTCGCCCCCGGTCGGTCACCGACCGCGTCGACCACCGCCTGGGCGAGGACCGCCGGCGCCGCCCGGTGCACCTGCCAGAACCCGTCTCCGGCGACCCGCCAGCGGTAGGTCCGCCCGGCGACCTGGGCCACCTCGCGGACCGCGCGTCGGGCCGTGGGACGCCGGTCGGGTCCGCGGTCGGTGTACGGCAGCCCGTCCACGAGCAGGAGCGGCGCGTCCCCGCCGACCGGGGCGACCGCGGTCAGCCGAGCGCCAGGGGTCCAGCGCCGACCGAGCAGCGCGTCGACGTCGATGCCGGGCGCAGCGAGCGGCATCGAGCTCAGCGGGACGACGTCGTGGCTGCGGAAGCGGTGCATGCCCGCGCGCCCGTCACGATCGGCGACGAGCTCGATCCGGGTGCGCCAGCCGAGCCCGTCGCTCTCCCCCGGTGCCGCCTCGACGAGGACCTCCGGCTCGAGGTGCGCGAGCCGACGCAGCTGTTCGGCGACGACCTCGGCCTTCCAGCGGCGCTGGGCCGGGAGGCCGACATGGGCCAGCTCGCCGCCCCCCACGCCGCCGGGGCCGGCCTCTGGCCACGGGCTGTCGACGCGATCGGGACTCGCCTCGAGCACCTCGACCGCGTCGGCCCGCCAGAAGCTCGCCGACTCCCCCGCCTCGGTGACCAGAGCCCGGACCCTCTCCCCGGGCAGGGCGTGCCGCACGAAGATCACGCGACCCTCGTGCCGGGCGACGCAGTGGCCACCGTGCGCGACGGGGCCGACCTCGAGGGTGAGCAACGGCACGGTCACTCGCCGGCGCGCGTCGACGGCGCGGCCTCGGCGCCCGACGACACCAGCTGCCACGGCACCGAGGCGACGACCACACCCGGGGTGAACAGCAGGCGGCTCTTGAGCCGGAGTGCGCTCTGGTTGTGCAGCAGCTGCTCCCACCAGTGCCCGACGACGTACTCGGGGATGTAGACCACCACGAGGTCGCGCGGGCTCTCGCGACGCACCGAGCGGACGTAGCCCAGGATCGGCCGGGTGATCTCGCGGAACGGCGAGTCGAGGACCTTGAGGTCCACCGGCAGACCGAGGGCGTCCCACTCGGCGCGCAGCTCGATCACGTCGGACGGGTCGACGGCGACGGTGACCGCCTCGATGACGGAGGGCCGCGACGCGCGGGCGTAGGCCAGGGCCCGCATCGCCGGCTTGTGCAGCTTGGACACCAGCACGATGGCGTGCACGCGGCTGGGCAGCGCCTTCTCGGCCGTGGGGTCGTCGCCGAGCGCGAGCTCGTCGCGCACCGAGTCGTAGTGCTTGCGCACGGCGAGCATGGCCATGAAGACGATGCCCATCGCGAGGATGGCCAGCCACGCGCCGTGGGTGAACTTGGTCAGCAGCACCACGACCAGGACGGTCCCGGTCAGCCCGAGCCCCATCGAGTTGATGATGCGCGAGCGGTACATCCGCTTGCGCGCCGCCGGGTCGGGCTCGGTGCGCAGCAGCGCGTTCCAGTGCTTGACCATCCCGAGCTGGCTCAGCGTGAAGGAGACGAACACCCCGACGATGTACAGCTGGATCAGGCGCGTGACCTGCGCGTCGAAGGCCCAGATGAGGACCATCGCGCCGACCGCGAGCGCCACGATCCCGTTCGAGTAGGCCAGCCGGTCACCGCGGGTGTGCAGCTGACGCGGCAGGTACCCGTCGCGCGCCAGGATCGAGCCGAGCACCGGGAACCCGTTGAACGCGGTGTTCGCGGCGAGCACCAGGATCAGGCCGGTCACCACGGAGAGTGCGACGACGGCGGCCGGGAAGCTGTGGAACACCGACTGCGCGAGCTGGCCGAGCACGGGGTGCTGGACGTAGTCCTCCGGCACGAGGACACCGTTCTTCATCAGGCTCAAGGACGGGTTCTCGACGTAGTGGATGTGCGTCGCCCTGGCCAGCAGCAGGATCGACATCATGAAGACGATCGAGATGCTGCCCAGCAGGGCGAGCGTCGTGGCGGCGTTCCGGCTCTTCGGCTTGCGGAAGGCGGGCACACCGTTGCTGATCGCCTCGACGCCGGTGAGGGCCGCACAGCCCGAGGCGAAGGCCCGCAGCACCAGGAAGGCACCCGCAAGGCCCATCAGCCCCTGGTCCACGCTCGACTGCGCCATCTGCGGCACGATCTCCAGCCCGGCGCTCTCGGCCGGCGTCAGGCTGCCGGTGATCCACTGGATGAAGCCGTAGACGGCCGTCGCGCCGACACCGAACATGAACAGGTAGGTCGGGATCGCGAAGAACGTGCCCGACTCCTTGACCCCACGCAGGTTGAGCAGCATCAGCACCACGACGATGGCGAGGGCGAACTGCACCTCGTGCCCGCGCAGGAAGGGGATCGCCACGGCGGCGTACTGCGCGCCGGAGGAGATCGAGACCGCGACCGTCAGCACGTAGTCGACCAGCAGCGCGCTCGCCACCGTGAGGCCGGCGCGCGGGCCGAGGTTGGTCGTCGCCACCTCGTAGTCGCCACCTCCCGAGGGGTAGGCGTGCACGTTCTGCCGGTAGGACGTCACGACGACGACGAGCACGAGCACGACCGCCACGCCGACCCATGGCGAGATCGCTGTCGCGCCGAAGCCGGCGATCGCGAGCGTCAGCAGGATCTCGTCGGGCGCATAGGCGACCGAGGAGAGCGCGTCCGAGGCGAAGACGGGGAGCGCGATGCGCTTGGGGAGGAGGGTGTGGCCCAGACGATCGCTGCGGACCGGGCGGCCCACGAGCAGACGTTTGGCCGCATCTGCGATGTCCGACACGCGCATCATGCTAGGCCCGCTCCCCCTCTGGACCTACCGGGGACCCGCGACGACGGACATCCCGACCCGGGACCGGGGTCCACCACGGCCGCCCCGTGCGGCCCGCCGGGCCGGGACGGTATACCGTCAGCGGTCGTGCACTTCGTCATCATGGGTTGCGGCCGGGTCGGTGCCACGCTTGCTCAGTCCCTCGAGCACCGTGGCCACTCCGTCGCCGTCATCGACCAGAACGCTGATGCCTTCCGGCGGCTCGACGCCGACTTCTCCGGCAAGCGGGTGACCGGCCTCGGCTTCGACCGCGAGACGCTCGCGCAGGCCGGCGTGGAGGACGCGTTCGCCTTCGCGGCGGTCTCCGACGGCGACAACTCGAACATCCTCGCGGCGCGCGTCGTCCGTGAGCAGTACGGCGTGACGAACGTCGTCGCCCGGATCTACGACCCGCACCGCGCCGAGATCTACCAGCGCCTGGGCATCCCGACCGTCGCGACGGTCCGCTGGACGGCCGACCAGGTGCTGCGCCGGATGCTCCCGATGGGGGCGACCGACGAGTACCGCGACGCCTCCGGGCAGATCGTCATGGCCCAGGTCGACGTGCACCCGGCGTGGATCGGCAAGCCCCTGGCCAAACTCGAGGCCGCGACGGGGGCGCGCGTGGCCTACCTGACGCGCTACGGCGACGGCGTCCTGCCCGGGCCGACGACGGTGCTCCAGGAGAGCGACGTCGTCCACCTGCTGCTGCAGGCCACGGAGCTGGCCAAGGTCGAGCGGATCGCCACCCACATCCCCACGGAGGTCGACTGATGCGCGTCGTCATCGCCGGAGCCGGCTCCGTCGGCCGCTCGATCGCGAACGAGCTCCTCGCCAACGACCACGAGGTCACCCTGATCGACCGCCAGCCCTCCGCGATGCGGGTGGCGTCGGTGGCCGACGCGGAGTGGATCCTCGCCGACGCCTGTGAGCTCTCGAGCCTGAGTCAGGCCAAGGTCGAGGACTGCGACGTCATCGTCGCGGCGACCGGGGACGACAAGGCGAACCTGGTCGTCTCCCTGCTGGCCAAGACGGAGTTCGGCGTGCCGCGCACCGTCGCACGCGTGAACAACCCGCGCAACGAGTGGATGTTCGACGAGGCGTGGGGCGTGGACGTCGCCGTCTCGACGCCGCGGATCATGACAGCGATGGTCGAGGAGGCGGTCGCCGTCGGCGACCTGGTCAAGATCTTCACGTTCCACCAGTCCGGCGCGGACATCCTCGAGGTCACGCTCCCCGTCGACGCGCCGCTGGTCGGCATCCGGGTCGGTGAGGTCGTCTGGCCGACCGACACGGTGCTCGCCGCGATCGTGCGCGACACGAGCCCGATCGCCCCGTCGGCCGACGACACGCTCGAGGCCGGCGACGAGCTGCTCATCGTGGCGGGACGCGACTCCGATCCGGAAGATCTGCACGCGCTCCTGGTGACGCCACGAGCAACCACGTGAGCCACAGGGCGACCGCGAACAACGGAAGGCCCATCGCCAGCTTCGCGATGCCGAGCGCCACCGTCTGACCCGCGAGGTAGAGCGGCACCTGGACGGCGAGCCGAAGCGCGAACACCGCAGCCATCACCCAGGTCGCCCAGCCGAACCGGCGACGCTCGTGGCCCCTGGCGGGATCCGTGCGCCAGGACATGTCCTCGCCGCGGAGCAGCGCGACCACCACGCCGACCACCGGCCAACGCGCCGCGAGGGAGGCGACCATCGCGAGCAGGTAGACGACGTTCCAGATCAGGCCCCCGGCGAAGTAGTCCTGGGCGCGTCCGCTCCACGCCGCCCACGCCACGCCGACCCCGACCCCGATCAGCCCCGAGAAGGCCTGGGTGACCGGGGTCCGCTGCACCAGGCGGACCAGCACCGCCACCACGGCGACCGCCGACGCGGCGACCAGCGGCAGCGTCAGCGCCGGAGTCCCCGACGGCGTCAGCGCGCGAGCTGCCACGTAGACGACGACGAAGAGCAGGCCAGGGGCACTGGACTCGACCATGCCGCGCACCCCGCCGATCGCCTCGGCGAAGGAGAACTCCTCACCGAGCGCGGCGCGCAGCCCACGCGCAGGGCCACCGCCGCCATCGGCTGTCGCACGGTCCGCGTCCGCCTGCTCCGGCTCACCGACCGGCGACCCGGGATCACTCACCGGGCCGCGGTGTCAGCTCGTAGCGCGGGTTGTACATGGTCTTGTGGCCGTTCTTCTCCGAGACGAGGCCACTGAATCGACCGCGCCGCCCCGGCTCGATCCCGGCGATGGAGCGCCGTCCGAGCCAGACGAGCTGCATGCTGCCGCTGCCGTCGTAGAGCTCGGCCTCCAGCGCCTGCACGCGCTCCTTTGGCCGCAGCGTCACGCTGCGCAGCACACCGTAGACCTCGCCGCGTCGGCGCGGGGTGAGGTCCTCGACGGCGCAGCACTGATGGCTGGCAGTCTCCCGACGCTCCTCGTCGGCCTCCAGCTCGGCACGGGAGGCGAAGGCCTCGCGCAGCACGGTCCCCAGTCGGCGGGCCATCAGTGCACCTCGGTGATCTCGGGGCCCCGCTCGAGCGGGAGGAGGGCTGGGCGGCCGGCTGCGCCGGGGGGTTCCGGGAGCGACGGGCCCGCGGCGTCGGGCATCGTGAGGGCGATGAGCTCACGAGGCACGCGTGCCTCGGTTCCGCGCAGCACGACGACGTCGGCGAAGAGCCCCTCCAGGACGGCCGCCTCCTGGGGGTCGACGGCAGCACGCCCGGTCAGCACCCCACGCAGGAACCAGCGCGGCCCGTCGTGGCCGATGAAGCGTGCGGGCCGGTTCCCCGTCCGCCCGTCCTCGGTGCGGATCGGCAGGCGGGCGAGCAGCTCGCGGCCGAACGGCCCGGGCAGGTCGTCGACGGAACCACCCTGCTGCGTGACGGACTCGGCGATCTCGGCGCGGATGCCGTCCCAGATGCCCTCGCTTCGCGGGGCGGCGAACACCTGCACCTGCAGGGTCGAGCCGCCGAGCGTCACGGCCGCAGCGGTGACGATCCGTGAGTTCTGGTCGATCTCCATCCGGAGCTCCATGCCGTCGCGACCGGGGATCCAGAGGGCGCCGAGATCGACGCGGGCTCCACGCTCGTCGACCTCCTCGACGTCCCACGGCCCCTGCGTCCGCGCGAGCGCCTCGTCCTGCCCGGCCTCGTCCGTCGCTTCCCTGGGCTCGTCGCCGTCGATGGCGTCCGCCGGCTCGCTCTCCTGAGTCGACCTTGACCGTCGGAACACTCCCACGACTGCTTCCTTCCCCGTACGCATGACCTCTGACACCCACTATCCGCGCGGCGACCCGGTCCCCGCCAGCCGAGCTCAGCCGGCGGGCCCGGCCCCGGCGTGCCCGCCGCTGGAACCGAAGCCACCGGTGCCCCGGTGCGAGCCGGGCAGTCGCTCCGCCCGGACGAACCGCGCCCGCTCGATGCGCTGGATCACGAGCTGCGCGATCCGGTCCCCGCGTTCGAGCCGAACGGCCTCGGCCGGATCGGTGTTGATCAGGGTGACCTCGATCTCACCCCGATAGCCCGCATCGACCGTGCCGGGCGCATTGAGCACCGTCAACCCGTTGCGGCGGGCCAGACCCGAACGAGGCAGGACGAAGGCTGCGTAGCCGGCCGGGAGGGCGATCGCGACCCCGGTCGGTACCGTGACCCGCGCACCGGGCGCGACGACGGTGTCGACCCGCGTGACCAGGTCCGCGCCCGCGTCACCCGGGTGGGCGTACGACGGGAGCGGGAGGTCGGGTTCGACGAGGGTCAGAAGGACCTCGACCTCGTCGGCCGCGGCTCGGGCATGGCCCGGAGCAGGCAGTGGCATGTCCACGGGCGACGACTCTAGTGCTTCGGCGCCACAGGCCTGGGATGCTGTCACCGTGGACGCCCCCCTCACCTTCAGCGAACGTCTGTGGCCCGGCCCGCTCGGCTGGTCGTCGGTTCTCGGCCTCGCCGCCGTCATGGCCCTCGTGATGTCGCCGGTCAGGACGTGGCTCGCCGTCGTCGCCGGCCTCGTGACACTCGCCATCGGACTGATCGCAGCGATCGGCCTCTCACCTCGCGTCACGCTGAGCGACGGCGTGCTCAGCGCGGGCCGGGCGCGGATCCCGGTGCACTTCCTCGGGGAGGCCCACGTGCTGGATCGCGACGAGGTACGGGCGGCCGTCGGTCCGGGCTCGGACGCCCGGGACTACGTCGTGCTCCGCTCCTGGTTGCCCGGAGCGGTCTCAGTGCTGGTGGACGACCCGGCAGACCCGACGCCCCGCTGGCTCGTCTCGAGCCGCCGGCCCCGTGAGCTGCTCGCGGCCCTCGAGGCCACGCGCGATCAGCCCGCGCACTCCGAGCAGATCGGCTGACCGTTCTTCTCGCCGGCGAGCTGGCTGCGGTGGTGCACGAGGAAGCAGCTCGCGCAGGTGAACTCGTCCGCCTGCCGCGGCAGGACGCGGACGGAGAGCTCCTCGCCGGACAGGTCGGCGCCCGGCAGCTCGAAACCCTCGGCTGCTTCCGTCTCGTCCTCGTCCACCACGCCGGAGTTCTTGTCGCTGCGGCGTGCCTGGAGCTCCTGGAGCGAGTCCTCGGAGAGGTCTTCCTCGGTCTTGCGAGGGGCGTCGTAGTCGGTCGCCATCTGCCTTCTTCACACTCCGTGTCGTCGCGTCCCGCACCCGCCGGATGTGGCGATCACGGGGCCCAGCGCTGCTGGGTACCTGCTCAATGCTCGACAGCCGGACGATGTTCCCGTTCGGGTGCGGCGTGGGGATTGTGCCCTATCGCGGGCCGAGATGCACGCAGAGCGGCCAGGAGGTGGGACGACGCAGCTCCACGGCGCGTCACTCGGCGTCCCGATCCGCGTCCAGGGCGGCCAGCAGCTCGGCGAGCTCACGTACAGCGGTCGGCGGTCCGGCCACCGTCATCGCCGTCCCGGGCCCGGCTCCCCGCAGCCCGATGACCTGCGCCCCGGCCTCCTGGGCCACGAGCATCCCCGCCGCCATGTCCCAGGGGTTGAGCCCACGTTCGTAGTAGACGTCGAGGGATCCGGAGCCGATCGTGCAGAGGTCCATCGCGGCCGAACCGATCCGTCGGATGTCCCGGACCACGGGGAGCAGGGCAGCGACCACGCCCGCCTGGTGACGGCGGCGGGCGGCGGTGTACCCGAAGCCGGTCCCGACGAGCGCTCCGTCGAGAGAGAGGTCAGGGCGCAGGGCGAGCCGCCGGCCGTCGAGGAAGGCGCCGTGGCCGAGGCCGGCGGTCCACGTCCGGCCGTCGACGACGGCGTGCACGCAGCCGGCGAGCACCGTCCAGGTCGCCGGGTCCAGTCCTCCGGTCACCGCGGCGACGCTCACCGCGTACGCAGGGATGCCGTAGAGGTAGTTGACGGTGCCGTCGATCGGGTCGAGGACCCAGGTCACCCCGCTCGTCCCGGGCTCGTGCCCCCGCTCCTCGCCGAGGATGCCGTCCTGCGGGCGTGCCGCAGAGATGCTGCGGCGCAGCAGATCCTCCGCGGCCACGTCCATCGCCGTGACGACATCGGCCGCGCTGGACTTCGTCGCCGCGACGGACACCACGTCCGGTCGGGTGCGCACCAGGTCACCGGCCTCCCGGGCGAGGTGCTCGGCGAGCCGGACGAGGGCGACGACATCGGTCTGCATACCCTCATCCTGCCCGAGCGCAGTCCGGTGCCGTCGGCCAGACGTCCCGCGGCGCGGCACACCGAGCGAGATCCCCAGGAGTGGCGGCAGCAGGTGGCACTCTCAGGAGGGCCGGGAGGAGGAGTCGATGGGCGAGCTCACGCTGGTAGGACTGCACGACGACGGCGAGCACATCGTCCTCGAGGGACCGGACGGACAGAGGTTCCGGCTCTCGATCGACGAGGCGCTGCGCGCTGCCGTGCGCCGCGACCGCCCCGGCCTGGAACAGGTCCGTGCGAGCGAGCGCAGCATCGTGGCGCCGCGCGAGATCCAGGTGCGGATCCGTGCCGGGGCGACGGCCGAGGAGGTCGCCGAGCAGTCGGGCGCCACCGTCGAGTCGATCCGCCGCTACGAGGGGCCCGTGCTCGCCGAGCGCGAGTGGGTCGCGCAGCAGGCACGGGGGACCCGGATCGGGCACGAGACGAGCGCACCGACCCTCGGCGACCTCGCGGCCGACCGGCTCGCGACCCGCGGGGTGGACCAGGACTCGATCCGCTGGGACGCCGTCCGGGACGGCGCCGGACCGTGGATGGTCGACCTCAGCTTCGACGTCTCCGAGGCACGACGCTCCGCCCGATGGACCTTCGACGTCACGGCCCGCACGCTGCGCGCCCTGGACGACGAGGCCCGTTGGCTCTCGGAGACCGAGCTGGCCGACGAGCCGATCCCCCGCCGACACCTGAGCGCCGTCCGCAGCTCGGTGTTCGACGTCGAGGTCGACGACGCCCTGCGACCGCTGCTCGCGGCGATCGACACCCGCCCGGCGGACTTCACCCCGCCCGCGGTCGTCGAGCACGTGCCCGCGGCCGGCGCGGCCGAGACGACGGCCGCGCTCCTCGACGACCTCCAGGGCCGCCGCGGCGTCCGTCAGCCCCTGCTGGAGTCCGACGACGACGAGCCGGACGACGAGGCCTTCGAGGGCTTCGGACCGCAGCACGCCTTCGACTTCGAGCGCCCGGGCTCGACCCAGCCGGTCCCCGGCGCCCATCCCCCGGACTCGCACCCCGAGCTCGCGACGGACGCCACCGTCCTGTCGATGCCGCGGCGCTCGGAGCCGATCGACCGCGTCCCGTCAGCCGACGACAAGCCCGCCGAGCGGGCCCCGTCCTCGATGCCGGCTCCTTCCTCGGCGGCAACACCCTCGGGCGACCGCCCCGGCACCACGACTGCCGGCACCACGCCCGCCGGCGCCGCGGCCGAGGAGACGCCCCGGCCCCGGTCCCGGCGCGGCCGCGCGAGCGTTCCCACCTGGGACGAGATCGTCTTCGGCGCGAAGCCCGAGTAGGGCAGCGGTTCAGCGCACGTCGAACTGGAGCGTGTCGGGTTCCGTCGCCGTCGCGCGTGCGACCGCGACAGTCATCCGGCGCATGTGGTGGCGACGGCACAGGACCTCGTAGCCCACCGCCTCGGCGGCCTCGGTGTCACCGATGACGACCTGCTCGCCCTCGACGACCATGTGGCCGCCGACGGTGCGCGCGTTGTGCGTCGCCCGTGCGCCGCACCAGCACAGCGCCTGGACCTGCAGGACCTCGACGCGATCGGCGAGCTCGACGAGGCGCGCAGAGCCGGGGAACAACCTCGTCCTGAAGTCGGCGGTGATCCCGAAGGCGTAGACGTCCACGCCCATCTCGTCCACGAGCTGGGCGAGCTGCTCGACCTGGACGGCGCTGTAGAACTGCGCCTCGTCGCAGACGAGGTAGTCGACCCGCTCGCCGTGCGTACGGCGACGGACCACGTCGTCCCAGAAGTTCGTCTCGTCAGCGACCTCGACCGCCGGGCGGCGCAGGCCGAGACGGGAGGAGAGCACCTGCGACCCGGCGCGGTCCTGGCGGGTGAAGAGGATGCCGCCACGTCCACGGGCCGCGTGGTTGTGGTCGAGCTGGAGGGCGAGGGTGGACTTCCCGCAGTCCATCGTGCCGCTGAAGAAGACGAGCTCTGCCACCTGACCTCCTAGCCGACCACGACGAGAGGAACGTACATCTCCCCCGCCGTCAGGGAACCGTGCATCCCGCGCAGCAGCAGCGAGTGCGGCGTCTGCGTGCGCGAGTCGACCACGCCGCTGGTGCCCCGCGCAGCGACGACGAGGTCGCCGATCATCGGGAGGACGGCGGGAACGACGGGGCCGAACCAGCCTTGCGTGATCGCCTCCTCGCGCCCGAGCACCCAGGCCGCCGCGCCGAGCACCTCACGCCAGCGGTCACGCACGGCCACCGGGTCGGTGCCGGCCTCGACATGCACGTGGCTGGCCCGCGGCTCGCCGGCGACGAGGGCGACGCCCTCGCGCAGCCCCGGGGTGAGGGCGACATCGACAAGGCGATCCGGGTCGACGTCGACCATCCCGTGATCGGCGGTGACGAGCAGGAGGGTGCCGGGCGGCAGCCGACGCGCGAGCCGAGCGAGCTCCCGGTCCACCTCGCTGAGCGCGTCGCCCCAGGCGCCGGACTGCCAGCCGTCCTTGTGACCGGCCTTGTCGACGTCGCCCCAGTAGAGGTAGACCACGCCCGGCCGCGCGAGCTCGCGTACCGCCACGTCGACCCGGTCCGAGAGCGTCTCCGCGCTGACGTAGCGCGCCCCGCGCAGTGCAGCGAGCGTCAGCCCGGAGCCGGCGAAGCCGGCCGGCCCGACCGACACGACCGGCGTCCCGCCCTGTGCCATCAGCGAGAACCAGGTGTCCTCGGACTGCCAGGTCAGCGGATCCTCGGCGCCCTCCCAGGACACCAGGTTGGCCAGGCGTCCCGTCGCCGGGTTGCGCACCGTGTAGCCCGCCAGGCCGGTGCGGCCGGCGCCGCAGCCCGTGCCGAACAGGCCCATCGACGCGGCCGTCGTGGAGGGGTAGCCGACGGTGAGGGTCTGTGCGCCGGCGAGGTGGCCGCGCAGGAACGCGGCGTGACCACGGCGCTCGGCGAGCAGCTGCTCGCCGAGACCGTCGACGAGCACGACGCACACGCGCTCAGCAGCGGGAAGACCGAGGAGCGCTCTGGCCTCGTCGGCCCGCGCCGCGCGTTCCGGCCCCAGCTCGGCACCGACGGCGCCGGCGACGGCCGGCAGCACCGCGTCCAGGCACAGCCCCCCGTAGTCCGGCCGGACCAGGTCCGCCGAGTCGGTGGTGATCGAGCTCACGCCAGTCGGGCCGTGGCCATCGACAGCGCTCGCGCGAACGCCAGCGCAGCCCGGACGGCCTCACCGCCCTCGGCCTGGGCGGACACCCGCACGACGACGTCGTCCGGGGAGATCGAGCCGGTCAGGCCGTGGTCGGCATCGCACTCGGGGTCGCCACAGCTGGCCGGCTCCAGGTCGACGCGACGCACCGCACCCCAGCCGAGGGCAAGGGTGAGCTCGGTCGGGAGCGTGCCGGGGCTGTGCCGCTCGGGGCCGGCGACCACGTGCGTGAGCGCGACGGTGTGCAGGTGACGCAGCGGCACCGACTCGGTGGTCGCGCTCGCACTCGACGACGGGTTGTCGGCGTCCGGCGGGTGGTCGTCCACATGTGCCAGGACGAGCCTGCTCGGGGTCAGCACCAGCACGGTGACGTGCCGACGCACCTCCGTCTCGTCGAAGGTCGTCTCCGGGTGCACGAGGTGCCCCAGGACCTCCTCACCGGCGAGCGCGACGTCGAGGACGTCGCCGACCAGTTCCGGGTAGTAGCCGGCCAGGTGCAGGCTTCGACTGAGCTCGGTGGACGCGGGATGCACCCGGACATCCTCGCACTGATCGCCGGCGCGGTCGCCGTCGCCGCCCGGGAGACGAGTGTCGCTACTGCGGCAGGACCCGGCGCGGAGAGTCCACCCGCCCCGCATGGGCGAGCAGGACGCGCGCGGCCAGGACGGCGGCACCCCGCTCGGCCACGACGACCGGGTGCAGCTCGAGGCTGCGCAGCTCCGGAAGGTCGTCGGCCATCACGACGACACGAGCCAGCACGTCCTCCAGGGCCGCCACGTCCAGCGGAGGGACACCGCGGTAGCCGAAGAGCCGGGCACTGGCCCGCACGGCCCGGACCATCTCCGAGACGTCGACGTCGGACAGCGGTGCGACGCCGTAGCTCATGTCGCCGAGCAGGTCGACGGCGTCCCCGGCAAGACCGAACGAGACGACCGGCCCGAACCGCGGGTCCTCCCTGGAGCGGATCACGCAGGCGGCCCCGGTCGGCACCATGCGCTGCACCTCCCACGGCCCCTCCTCGTTCAGCTGCACCTGCATGGCCTCCAGCGCCTCGCGCAGCGCCGTCGGACCAGCCAGGTCGAGCCGCACCCCGCCGAGGTCGATCCGGTGCCGCAGGCGCGCGGCCGTGCTCTTGAGAGCGACGGGCCAGCCGAGCTCCTCGGCGGCCGCGACGGCCTCGTCGACCCCGTCGACCACCCGCGTGGGCCAGACGGTGATCCCGTAGCTGGACAGGAGGTCCGCCGCACCGGCGGGGGTCAGCCGCAGGGGGGTCGGGTCGGGCCCAGCATCGCCTCGGAAGGGGTCGACCTCGGGCTGGACGTCGACGACGGCGGTGTCGACGGCCGCCCCGTGCGGGTCGTCGAGGATCTCCGCGACCATCCGGCGAGCGCGGGGCCGGTCCATCCCGGGCGGGGCGAGGGGCCGACCGCGGTCGGCGGCGCGCCAGGCCCCGTACCGCGCCGTCGCGGCGAGCGCGAGGACCGCATCCTCCGGGGTCGCGAAGGCAGGGACGGTGCGCGGCACCCCGTTCGCGTCGGGGGCGGTGAGCTCGGGAGTGACGCCGCTGAGACCGAGGATGCAGGCGATGGTGGTCCGGCCCGCCGCGGCGGCGGCGCGCGCGACGGCAGCAGCTACCCGGGGGTCGGGCTCGCCGACGGTCGGCACGTGCATGACGACGACCGCGTCGCAGGCGGGGTCGGAGTAGACCTGGGCGAGCTGCTCGTCGAGCCGCGCCAGGTCGAGGTCGCTGGTGCCCCCCGCGGGCAGGATGGCCCACTGGTCGCCGACGGTCAGCCCCGCAGAGATGCTCGCCTCCGCGGCGAGCGCGGCGAGCGGCGCGGAGTCGGCCAGCACGGCCACCCGTCGTCCGCTCGGGAGCGGCTGGTGCACGAGCAGCTGGGCGACGTCGAGGAGCTGGTGCTGGGACTCGACCCGGATCACCCCGGACTGACGCAGCATCTCGTCGAGCGCGCGACGCGGCACCCGCGTGCGGCGGATGACGTGCCCGGCAGGCACCACGTGCCCCGAGCGGCCGGCCGTGACCACGACGACGGGCTTGCACAGGGCCAGCCGGCGGGCGACCCGCGCGAACTTGCGCGGGTTGCCGATCGACTCGAGGTACAGGCCGACGACGGTGGTGTGCTCGTCGGCGTTCCAGAACTGCATCGAGTCGTTGCCAGACACGTCGGCGCGGTTGCCCGAGGAGATGAACGTCGACAGGCCGAGCCCGCGCCGGCGGGCCGAGGCGAGCAGACCGACCGCCAACGGCGCCGACTGGCAGAACAGGGCGAGCGGTCCCGGCTCCGGCATGTGCTCGGCCAGGGAGGCGTTGAGCGCGGGCGAGCCGTCGAGGGCCTGCCTGATCGCCCCGAACGACGACGGGCCGAGCACCCGCATCCCGACACCGTGCGCGCTGCGGAGCAGCTCCCGCTGGTGCTCGCGGCCCTTCGGCCCCGCCTCGGCGAAGCCCCCGGACAGGACGATGACGGCGTCGGGCCTCAACCGGGCGCACTGGCGCACGGCGGCCGGGACCCGGTCGACCGGGAGCGAGAGGACCAGGAGATCGACCGGGCCGGGGACCTCGGCCAGGCTCGCCCAGCGTCGGACCCGCGGGTCGACGTCGACCTCGTCGAGGCCGACGACGTGCACCAGCGGCCGTGTCTCGCCCCCCTCGACCAGGTGACGCACCACGGTGCGCGCCAGGACGTGCTCGACCTCGGAGGCGTCCGAGGCGCAGAGCAGCAGCACCGACTGCGGGGTGAGCAGACCGTTGACGCTCCGGGCCTCGGCACGCTGCTCCCGGTCCGCCATGACCTCCAGCGAACGCTCGGTCGGGTCGATGTCGAACGAGACGGAGAGGATGCCGTCGTCGAGGTACTGGTCGACGACGTACCCGGCGTCACGGAACACGCCGAGCATGCGCGCGTTCTGCGGCAGCACCTCCGCGGTGAAGTGCCGGATGCCGCGCTCCCGGGCCGCAGCGGTCAGGTGCTCCAGCAGGACGGAGCCGAGCCCCCGGCCGTGATGGTCGTCCGCGATGTTGAAGGCCACCTCGGCCTCGTCGCTCGGGCCGTCGGGGCCCGGCGCGTCACGGTCGTACCGGGCGACGCCGATGATCCGCTCGCCGTCCTCGTCTGCGGCCAGGGTGATGAAGGCGACCCGGTCGTCGTGGTCGACGCGGGTGAACCGAGCCAGGTCCTTGGGTGGCAGCTGCTCGAGCGGAGCGAAGAAGCGGAAGACGGTCGACTGACGGGACTGGCGCAGGTGGAAGCGCTGGAGGGCATCGGCGTCCTCGGGCCGGATCGGCCGCACATGGGCGGTCCCCCCGTCGCGGAGCACGACGTCGGCCTCCCAGTGCAGGGGGTAGCCGGCGCCCGCGTCGGTGGTCACCTGACCAGGCTAACGATCAGCGGGCCCCCGTGGTCGATCCGGGCCGCGCGACGCGATCCGGGGTCGAGGCCCGGGCGCGTCGCACCGCGCACCGCGACCTGTCGGCGAGAATGGACGACGCCCGCGCACGGCGGCCCCTGGGTCGAGGTGGCGTACCACGGGCAGCCGGCGCCGCCCGGTCCGACCGTCTCGTGCAGAGGAGTCCCCCGCGATGGCCCGCCGTTCTGGCCCGTCCGACGAACCCACCGAGGTCATCCACGAGACGATCGTCGACATCGACGTCGCCGAGGAGATGCAGGGCTCCTTCCTGCAGTACGCGTACTCGGTGATCTACGCGCGGGCGCTGCCCGACGCGCGCGACGGGCTCAAGCCGGTCCAGCGTCGGATCCTCTACCAGATGTCGGAGATGGGCCTGCGCCCGGACCGCGCGTACGTGAAGTCCGCCCGCGTGGTCGGCGACGTCATGGGCAAGCTGCACCCGCACGGCGACACCGCCATCTACGACGCCCTCGTGCGGATGGCCCAGCCCTTCTCGCTCCGGCTGCCGATGGTCGACGGCCACGGCAACTTCGGCTCGCTCGACGACGGCCCGGCCGCACCCCGGTACACCGAGGCCCGCCTCGCCCCGGCCGCGATGGCGATGGTCACGGATCTCGACGAGGACGTCGTCAACCTGGTGCCGAACTACGACAACAAGCTCACCCAGCCCGAGGTGCTCCCGGCCGCCATCCCGAACCTGCTGGTCAACGGTGCCTCCGGGATCGCCGTCGGCATGGCGACGAACATGGCGCCGCACAACCTCGTGGAGGTGATCGCCGCGGCACGCCACCTGGTCGCGCACCCCCAGGCGGGCCTCGAGGACCTCATGCGCTTCGTGCCGGGCCCGGACCTGCCGACCGGCGGCAAGATCGTCGGGCTGGAGGGCGTCCGCGACGCGTACCGGACCGGGCGTGGCAGCTTCCGCACGCGAGCCACGGCCCGCATCGAGAACGTCACCTCGCGTCGCAAGGGCATCGTCGTCACCGAGCTGCCGTACCTGGTGGGCCCGGAGAAGGTGATCGAGAAGATCAAGGAGGGCGTGCAGGCCAAGAAGCTCTCCGGGATCAGCGCGATCACCGACCTGACCGACCGCTCGCACGGCCTGCGCCTGGTGATCGAGGTGAAGGCCGGCTTCGAGCCGGAGGCGGTCCTCGAGCAGCTGTACCGCAGCACGCCGATGGAGGACTCCTTCGGGATCAACAACGTGGCCCTGGTCGACGGCCAGCCGCAGACGCTCGGCCTGCGCGAGATGCTCGTCGTCTGGGTCGAGCACCGCCTCACCGTCGTGCGGCGCCGGTCGGCCTACCGCCTCGGCCGCCGCAAGGACCGCCTGCACCTGGTCGAGGGCCTGCTCGTCGCGATCCTCGACATCGACGAGGTCATCCAGGTGATCCGGGCCTCGGACACCGCCGAGGCGGCCCGCGAGCGCTTGCAGACCGTCTTCGACCTGTCCCAGATCCAGGCCGAGTACATCCTCGAGCTCCGGCTGCGGCGGTTGACGAAGTACTCCCGGATCGAGCTCGAGCAGGAGGCCGAGGAGCTGCGCGAACAGATCGCCGAGCTCGAGGCGATCCTCGCCGACGACGCCCGTCTGCGGACGCTGGTCAGCGACGAGATGGCGACGGTCGCCCAGACCTTCGGGACCCCGCGCCGCACCATCCTGCTGGAGCACGCGGGTGGTGCCGGCGTGACCGGGGCGCCGGCGCCACGCAAGGCCGCCGCCCCACTCGAGATCGCGGACGTGCCCTGCTGGGCCCTGCTCTCCGGCACCGGTCTGATCGCTCGGACGGCGGACGAGACGAAGCCGGTGCGGTCCGGCCGCCGCTCCGCGCACGACGTGGTCGTCGCTCAGGTGCTGACGACCTCGCGCGGGGACGTGGGCGTGCTCACCTCCGCGGGGCGCGTGCTACGACTCACCGTGCTCGACCTGCCCTCGCTGCCGCCGACGGACGGTCCCCCGAGCCTCTCCGGGGGCGTGCCCGTCACCGAGCTCGTCTCCCTCGACCCCCATGAGCGTGCAGTCGCCGTCGTCCCCGTCTCGGTCGACGCTCCCCCGCTCGCGATCGGGACCGCCGGTGGTGTGGTCAAGCGCGTCGCTCCCGAGGCCGCGCCCGCACGTGACTCCTGGGAGGTCATCGGCCTCAAGGACGGCGACGAGGTGGTCGGTGGTGCGCCTGCGGCCGACGACGACGAGCTGGTCTTCGTCTCCTCCGACGCCCAGCTGCTGCACTTCGCTGCGTCCGCGGTGCGTCCCCAGGGACGTCCGGCCGGCGGCATGGCCGGGATCGGCCTCGCCTCGGGCGAACGCGTCGTCCACTTCGGCGTGATGCCCACGGGGGCGACGGGCGATGGCGAGGACCAGCCCGTGGTCGTGACGATCGCCGGTTCTGCGGACGCGCTCCCGGGTACCCAGCCCGGCACGGCGAAGGTCTCCCCGTTCGCGGTGTACCCCGGCAAGGGCCGCGCGACCGGCGGGGTGCGCGCCCAACGCTTCCTGCGCGACGAGAACACGCTGCTGCTCGCCTGGGTCGGGCCGGGCCCGGCGCGCGCCTCCGGCTCGGCCGGTCAGCAGATCGAGCTGCCCGAGGTCGACCCGCGACGCGACGGGTCCGGCACCGCGCTGCCCGCGCCGGTGCACACCGTCGGTTGAGCTCAGCAGCACGCCGGGACGTCGTCAGACGATCCTGCTGTGCCGAGGTCCTCGAGCCAGGACGCGGGGCCACCGTTGCCCCGCCGAGCGCCCGGTGTCAGGGCGCGGCAGAAGGAGGCGGTGCGGTGGCGCCCAGCGCCGCCGCGACCTGATCCGCCTCGGCTGCCGTGCCGAACGAGAACGTGAGAGCGCCTCCGGTGATGGCGGCTGCGACCCGGGGAGCCGACAGGACGCGGCCCTCGGCCAGGAGCGCCAGCTGCTTGCCCACAGCCGCCCGGGTGACCTCAGCGAGCGTGTTCCCGTCCGCAGTGTCGAACATGACGTCGACGGTCTGCCCGGCACCCCGGCCGGTGCGCGTGACGGAGGTGGGCGTCACGACACCCAGCGACTCGCCGAGCTCGTAGGTGGTGGTGCCGGCACTGTTGCACGCACTGCCCGGCCCAGCTGAGGTCAGGGGCGCGGCGCTGCACCGGTCCTGCGCCGAGGAGGTCACGAGTCGCAGCTGAAGCGGCGCTGCAGTCGAGCTCACGGCACCGTTCGCCGCACTGCAACCCGCGACGACGGACACGGCGGCAACCAGGGCGGCCAGACGGGCAAGGGACGTGGTGCGCATCTCTTGAGCGTAGGAGCATCCCACGAGGCCCGACGACGCATCGGCAGGGCCGACCTAGAGCCCATCCCCAGCGGGAGGCAGTGCGCACGAGGCGGTCGCACCCGGCAACGAGCCACGGTGCCGCACGGTCCAGCCGTACGCGGCGGCCATCGGCCGGTCGAGCAGCGACGAGCCGATGACGTGGCCGACGATCCGGACGGCCCCGTTCCCGGTCCGGAGTGCACCGGCGACCGCCCGGTGCCCGTACGCCACCTCGTCGTCGATCCCGAGGAACGGCAGCTCACGCTCAGCGCGTTCCGGATCGACGCCTAGCCCGACCAGGTCCACGTCCTGCATGGCGCGCACGTCGGTGCCGAGCCGCAGCCGTGGCGCCCATCGCACCGCCGACTGGCAGAAGCCGCAGTCCGCGTCGAAGAGAAGCAGGGGTCCAGGCATGGGGCGAGGCTACGTCCGCATCGGGGCGTCCGCCCGCGGACCGGCCGGTCGGCGGCGGGTGACACGCTCCTGACCAGGTTGAGCGCGTGGCGCGTGGGGCCGAGGCCGCGCACCGGTGGCTCGGAGCTCACGCCACCCGCCTCGACAGGAACGACCGCTCATCGGTACGTGCGCCGAGCGCGCGTCGATGGTCCGCTGCCCGGGCGGGAGCGCCTCAGCAGTCCTCGCGCACGACCGGGAGGTGGTCGCTGTCGCCGTGCTTGAGCTCAGCCGCGTGGAAGTCCGAGTCCGTGGACGGGCCCGGTGAGCACTGGCCGTGGACCGGGGTGGAGCCCTGCACTCGCTCTCAGCGGGGCGGGAGCCGCCGGGCGGGCAGCACGAGCAGGCCCAGCCCGACGAGCGCGACCACTCCGGCCGTCCGCCATACCGGTGACGCACCACCGGACGCCACCCACGCCAGGATGACCAGCAGCTGCGTCGCCACCTGGACCGGCACCAGACCGAGCGCTGCCTCGCCGAGCACCCGCGGATCCACCTGGCCGCGCCAGGCCACGTGCCGCGCCACCGCCCCGGAGGCCAGCACCAGGTGCACACCGAGCACCGCGAGCGCGACCGGGAGCGCGCCGTGGGCGAACGCCACCGAGCCCTGGACCAGCGTCGCCACCGCGAGCACCACGGCGAGCAGCGCGGCCGCGAAAGTCCCGGGTCGCAGCACCGCCGCCACTGCGACCGCAAGCAGCACGACGGCGCCGGCAAGGCTGGCCTCGGCGGGTGACCCAGCCGCCAGCACCAGCAACCCGGGGGCCATACGCACCAGCCAGCCCGGCACCGCACCGGGCAGGTCGACGGCGAGGCGCTGGGTGCGGGCCGATGCGCGGTCCAGACGGAGACGCTCGATCATCGGCGCCACCGCCGAGTGGTGAGCTGACGCAGGTCGGCCTCAGCGGTGCCCGCACCCCAGCCCACCAGCTCCACGCCGGAGGCGGCCAGCGCGGCGAGCCGGTCCTCACGCTCGATGACGACCAGACGCAGGGCGATCCGCTCGCGGCCGTCCAGGTGCGCACGACGAAGCGGCGGCAGCACGTCCACCGCGATCACCCGGTGCCCGGCACGGGACCAGAGCGCGGCCAGGTCGGCGGCCTCGGTGTCCATGAAGGTCGAGACCACCACCACCAACGCCCCGGCGGGCACCCGCGGCGGACGGACCAGCGGCCGCGGCATCCCGTACGGCCGGACCGTGGACAGCCACCGGCCGACCCGCTCCACATGGCGCCGCCCGGCGCCGGGGCGCATCGGGTGGCGCAGCGCGCCCAGGTCCTCGACCCCGACCCGGTCGCCGGCCGCGACGTAGGCGCGGGTCAGGCTCGCCGCGGCCGAGCGTGCCAGGTCCAGCGAGGTGCGGTCGTCCGGGCGGACCGAGCCCGAGCCGCTCCACGTCCGCGGGTCCGGGCCGAGGTCGTCGCGGGAGTCCACCATGATCACCACGTGCGCCTCGGCGAGTGCCGCCGTGCGCCGCACCCACAGCGTGTCCAGGTCCGGCGACATCCGGGTGGTGGCCCGCCAGTCCACCCGACGCAACGTGTCGCCCCGTGCGAACGGGTGCAGGTCCCGGAAGTCGCCACCGTCCCCCGGCCGACGTGAAGGGTGCTGGCCGGTGTGGCCCTGCAGCCGGGGCGGGACAGGCACCGCGGTGATCCTCCGGTCGGTCGGCGGCACGACGACGCGCGCCGCGGGCACCCGGACGGCGTCGCCGCACACCAGCCCGCCGACGCCGACGCCCTGGACGTCCACGCCCACCAGCTCCTGCGGTCCGGTGCGCACCGACCGGGCGGCGACCCGCAGCGGCGCGATCCGCGCGGCGAGCAGCAGGTCGCGATCCTCGTGGCCGGCCCGGCTGAACCGCAGCCGCAGCCACCGGGCCTGCGGCGGGGCCTCGAGGGTGACGGTGGCCGTGAGCAGGCCCGGGGTCGGGACATCCGCGACCTGCACATCGATCGTGGGCAGGGCAGCGGACTGGCCGAGGCCGAGCACGCTGCGGGCCCCGACCAGCACCAGGGGCAGCGCGAGAAGCGCGAGCTCGGGCCGGCCGGACAGCACACCGACGAGAAGCAGCAGCATGCCCACGCCGAGGCCGAGCAGCACGTCGTCGCCGAGCCGCCACCGTGGACGGCCCGGCCGCTCACCGGCCGTGGGAACGCTCACCGCCGCGGCACGGTCACCGGGCCCGGGGTGGCGGCGAGCACCTGCCGGATCACCTCGGCGGGGTCGACGCCGGCGGCCCAGGCCTGCGCGTTGAGGGTCAGCCGGTGGGCGAGCGCGGGTACCGCGACGTCCTTGACGTCCTCCGGCAGCACGAATCCCCTGCCGTCCAGGACCGCCACGGCGCGCGCCACCAGCAGCAGGGACTGCGCGCCGCGCGGCGAGACGCCGACGTCCACATCGGAGTGCCGGCGGGTCGCGGCGGCGAGGTCGACGCAGTACCCCAGCACGTCGGGGTCGACCTCGACCGCCTCGACGCCGGCCTGCATGGCGAGCACCGTGCGGGCGTCCACCACGGTGCGCACCGGGGCGGCCTCCTGGCGTCGCCCGACCCGACGGGCGAGCACGTCGACCTCCTGCTCACGGTCCGGGTAGCCCACCGCGATCCGCACCATGAACCGGTCGAGCTGCGCCTCGGGCAGCGGGTATGTGCCCTCGTACTCGACCGGGTTCGAGGTCGCGATCACGTGGAAGGGCAGCGGGACCCGATGGGTCACGCCGTCGACGGTGACCTGGCGCTCGGCCATCGCCTCCAGCAGCGCGGACTGCGTCTTGGGCGCGGTGCGGTTGATCTCGTCGGCCAGCAGCAGCCCGGCGAACACCGGACCGGGCCGGAACGCGAAGGTCCGCGCCGCCGGGTCGTACACCGCGCTGCCGGTGATGTCCGCGGGCAGCAGGTCCGGCGTGCACTGCAGCCGCCGGAAGTCCAGGCCGAGCGCCGAGGCCAGGCTGCGTGCGGCGAGGGTCTTGCCGACCCCCGGCACGTCCTCGAACAGCACGTGGCCGCCCGCCAGCACGGCGGCCAGCGCGATGCGCAGCGCCGTGCTCGCGCCGACCACCGCGGTGGCGACCTCGTCCAGCACGACGTGGGCGGTGCTCGCGATCTCCGCGACAGCCATCGGCGCGGGGGTCGCACCGGCGCCCGGCTCCTGCGACGCCGAGGGCGGGGCCCCGCGCGCCGGGTCGGAGGTCCGAACCGGGTTGCCGTTCGGCTCCGACCCTGCCTGCTCGCTCATCGACTCTCCTCTCGGGTGGGAAGCACGTCCTCCAGGACGCGTACGCATGCGGCGACGTCGGCCGGCGTGGGCAGCCGACCCCCGGGAACCGTCAGGGTGGCCCACGCGCGCTCCCCGAGAACCGCGCGCGCGGCGCCCCGCTCGGCCTCGCCGCGGGCGTCCGCCGGCCCCCTGAATCCGGCGGACAGCGGCAGGCCCGCCCGGGCCAGCCGACGCACGGCCACAGCGCGCAGCCGACGCACGGCCGGCTCGGCCACCCGGCCGTCCCGGCGCGCCAGGGACCAGGTGATCGCCGCGACCTCGGAACGCCGGCCGTGCCGCTCGTGCGAGCGCGAGCGCGGCCATCCCGCGTCCTCGCCGACCTCCAGCGCCGCCAGCACCAGGCCGGCTGCGAGCGTGGCCAGGGCGATCACCGTCGTGTCGACAACGCTGAGGCCGATGAGCAGGCTGAGGGACACCGCCGCCACCACCGCGAGCCCGATCCGCCAGTCGGCGAGGCGGGCGTCCAGGCGCTGGCGGCGGGTGGTGTGCTCGGCACTCACCGGATGCCCCCGGGGCCCGGTGCGTCGCCGGCGGCGTGCAGCGTCGCGGCGAGCACCTCGAGGTCGGCGGCCGCGCCCTCGACGTCGTCGTCGGTGACCGGCAGACCGGAGAACCGGGCGCGCTCGTAGCGGGCCAGCAACGATCGAGTGGCGTCGCGGTCCGCGGACGTCCGGCCCAGCACCTCCAGCGCGAACTCGGTGGGTGTCGCCGCGGGGTCGCGGCGCACCCCGCTCCGGGAAGCGGCGTCCTCGAGCGCCACCCACGAGGCGACCACCGCGTCGGAGGGCTCACCCCCCTGCCGCAGCCGGGCGGCCGCCTCCACGAGGCCCGCACGCAGAGAAGCCACCGACGGCTCGTGGGGCACGACCCCCCGGTCGGCCTCGTCGCCGTCCGGGCCGATCTCGTCGATACCCGGCTCCACGTCCGGCACGCGCCGAGCCAGCAGCGACCGGGCGAACCACGCCGCGAAGGCGCTCAGCACGACGATGCCGACCCACAGCACAGGGCGCAGGTCCAGTTGCCGCGGGGTGTGCCTCGTGCCGGGAACGGGCGGGGTGCGGGGCGTCTCGAGGGCAACGGGCGGGACACTGACCTGCGGCGCCGGCACCGCCCCGCCGCTGGTGGTGATGGTCCACGGGCCGGCCAGCGCGGAGGCCAGCACCGCCAGCGTGAGCAGCGCCAGGACCACGAGCGCACGTGGTCCGCCGGGGTTCAGGCGCACCAGACGCGACGTGGCGAGGCGGGCGCCGGTCTCCTGGCCAACGCCCGAGGGACCCATGCCCTCCGCCCCCTCGCTGCGCATCGGTCCATCCTGCCTCACCCGTCGGTCGAGGACTCCGGAACGAGACGCTCACGCAGTTGCGCGACGACCACCTCGTCGGCCTGCCGGCTCGCGCGACCACCACTCTCTGGGCAGACGCAAGACCTACGGCATGAACGTGCAACGCCGACCCCTGACCGGGCGACCACGCGGGCGTAGCCTCGCAGCGTGGGCGAGGTTGGCGCGTATCTCAGCACGGTAGGCGGCGCGGATGGGGACGCGCTGCAGCGAGTCCTTGCCATCGCCCGCGACGTCGTTCCCGAAGCAGAGGAAGGCACCAGCTACGGCATGCCTGCCCTGCTCTACCGCGACAAGGGCCTCATCGCGACGATGCGTGCGAAGAAGTTCCTGTCGCTCTACCCCTTCAGCGGGGCGGTCGTCGCGTCCGTCCTCGAAGCGCTGAGCGAGTTCGACACCACCAGTGGGAGCATCCACTACTCGGCACACCACCAGCTGCCCGACGCCATCGTGCGACGCATCGTCGAAGCGCGACGAGCGGAGATCGACGCAAGAGCACGGTAGCTGAGCGGCTCCTCTCAGCTGAGGGTGTAGCCGCTGCTCGCGAGTCGGTACCCGGGCAGGGGTCGGGTGTCGCGTCGCCGAGCCGGATCCCTGGTGCCGGACGTGCGGGTCGCAGGGCGTGCCGCTGGACACGATGACACGTCGACTCGCGCATGAGCCGTTCGGGCACCGCCCGACGACGTTGCTCGTGCGGTGCGCCACTACCGGTGCACGCACTGAGGGCGGACGTGGCGGCATGCCGCCGTCAAGAGGGCGGCGCCGCCGTCGGGGACTACTGCCGGTCTCGACCAAGGCCTCCACTGGGCCCGGGCCGGTTCACACCCTGGGACATCGAAACCCGACACTGCCGAGGTCAACGGGTCGTGGCCACGACCGGAGCACGGCCCGCCGAGCCCTGACGCGCGAGGCGTTCGGGGCGCAGGTCCAAGCGGCGCAGGAGCTGGGCGTTGGCCGCGACGACGACCGTGGACAGGGACATCAGCAGCGCCCCCACGGACATCGGCATGACGAAGCCGATCGGTGCGAGCACGCCGGCAGCGAGGGGCACGGCGAGCAGGTTGTAGCCCGCGGCCCACCACAGGTTCTGCCGCATCTTGCGATAGGCCGCGCGCGACAGGTCGATGACCGAGAGGACGGCGCGGGGGTCGGAACCGGCCAGGATCACGCCTGCGGAGGCGATCGCGACGTCGGTGCCGGCGCCGATCGCGATGCCGACGTCGGCCTGGGCGAGGGCTGGGGCGTCGTTCACGCCGTCGCCGACCATCGCGACCTTGGCTCCGTCGGCCTGGAGCTCGGCGATCCGAGCAGACTTGTCCTCCGGGCGCACGCCGGCGAACCAGCGGTCGATGCCCAGCTCGGTAGCGACGGTGCGTGCCACCGCTTCGGCGTCGCCGGTGATCATCACGACCGCGACACCTCGATCGTGCAGGGCCTCGACGGCGTGGCGAGACTCCTCGCGCACCTCGTCGGCGAGGCCGATCGCCCCGACGACCTCACCGTCGCGCAGGACGTGCAGCACGATCGCCCCGTCCGCGCCCCAGCCGTCCGTGGCGGGCAGGGGATCGTGTCCCTGCTGCTCCAGGAGCCGGGGGCCACCGACGCGGATCTGGGCGCCGTCGACGGTTGCGGTGACGCCGACGGCCGGAGCCGAGGAGAAGCCGGTCGCGTGGAGGCGCTCGAGGTCGCGCTCGGCGGCCGCGCGGACGATCGCCCGGGCGAGGGGGTGCTCACTGTCGGCCTCGGCGCCGGCGGCCAAGGCCAGAACGGTGTCCTCGTCGACGTCTGCCGCCGGCTGGACGGCGGTGACGGTCGGCTCACCCTTGGTCAGCGTGCCGGTCTTGTCGAACACCACGGCGGTCACGGTGCGCATGGTCTCCAGGGCCATCCGGTCCTTGATGAGGACGCCGGCGGCCGCGGCCCGGCCGGTCGAGATCGACACCACGAGCGGGATCGCCAGGCCGAGCGCGTGGGGGCAGGCGATCACCAGGACGCTGATGGTGCGGACCACCGTGGCCTCGGGAGTGCCGACCACGGACCACACGATCGCGGTGACGGTCGCCGAGCCCAGGGCGAACCAGAACAGCCAGCCTGCGGCCGTGTCCGCGAGCCGCTGGGCGCGGGAGGTGGAGCTCTGCGCCTCGGCAACGAGCCGCTGGATGCCGGCCAAGGCCGTGTCGTCGCCGGTGGCCGTCACCTCGACCCGCAGGCCGGAGTCGGTCGCCACGGTCCCGGCGGTCACCGAGTCGCCCGCCTCGCGAGTCACGGTGCGCGACTCGCCCGTGACCATCGACTCGTCCACCTCAGCGCGCCCGTCGACCACCCGGCCGTCGGCGGGCACGCTGCCACCGGGGCGCACCACCACCACGTCGCCGACCTGCAGGGCGGACGGGTGGACCGTGACGGTGCCCGAGCCCTCGACGCGTTCGGCCTCGTCCGGCAGCAGCGCCGCCAGGGAGTCGAGCGCCGAGCCGGTCTGGGCGAGGGAACGCATCTCGATCCAGTGCCCCAGGAGCATGATCACGATGAGCAGCGCGAGCTCCCACCAGAACTCCAGCTGGTGGTGCAGCAAGCCGAGGCTCGCTCCGAGGGAGGCGACGGCCGCGACGGTGATCGCCAGACCGATGAGGAGCATCATCCCGGGCTGCCGTGCGCGGATCTCGGCGACCGCCCCGGTCAGGAACGGTCGCCCGCCCCACAGGTACATCACGATCCCGAGCACCGGGGAGACCCACGCCACCCAGGCGCCCGAGGGCAGTGAGTAGCCCACCAGCGTGGCGAACATGCCCGAGAAGCCTGCGACCGGCAGCGCCATGACGAGCATCACCCAGAAGAGGCGGCGGAACTGCGCCACGTGGTCACCGTGGCCCGCGTGACCGGTGTGACCACCCGCTCCGCCCTGGCCCTCGCCATCGCTCGCATGAACGTGGTGTTCGCCACCGTTGTCATGCGGCGCGTGCTCGGCGGAGTCCTGGTGCCCGGAGTGGTCGTCGTGCGGTGCATGCGGCCGCGTGGCCATGGTGCCCTCCAGAGTCCTGCTCGCATACCCCCATGGGGTATCTGACTCCACCATAACGCGCGTCATCGCCGGGCATTCCCGTCGCTGGCGTTCTTCGCCGTTCCTTCATCGAGGGCACCGGGACTCAGGCAAGGAGCGCGGTGCCGTACTTCGCCAGGATCGCCGCGGCGAGGAACGCCAGCCACGCTGCCACGGCGATCGCATCGACGTCGGCAGCGATCATGGTGCGCGCCGACCGCAGGAGGCGCGGGGGCAGCGGCAGGTTGCCGTCGCGGATGTTGACGTGGGTCAGGGAGACGAACACGAGCGTGGTCGAGACCGTGACCAGCAGGCACCACGGGCACAGGGCGCCGATCACGAACATCGACTGGGTGAACAGCCAGTAGGCGAACACGACGCCGAGCGTGTACACGGTCTGCGCGGAGATCATGAACCAGCGAGGGAAGCGGACACCGCCCAGGGCGGCGATCGCGATCGTGATCACCACGGGCTCGGCGACCAGACCCAGGAAGGCGTTCGGGAACCCGAACAGGTGTGCCTGCCAGGCCTGGGCGACCGTGCCGCAGCTGAGGGTGGCGTTGATGTTGCAGCTCAGGGCGGCACCGGGGTCGGCTGCGAGCGTGACCGCGTCGATCGACAGGACGAAGGAGGCGAGCAGGCTCAGGCACGCCGACAGCAGCATCGTGCCGAAGATGAACCGGTTCGAGTGCCGAACTCGATGCACCGCTGCCCAGAACCTGGTGCGTGGAACGAGCTCGTCGACGGCGTTCAGCGACGGCAAGGCGTCGTGGCTGCGGAAGTCGACGCTCACGGCGTCCCCCTGACTGGTCCCTGCCGCCGGACGGCGGCACCTCAGCGTGGCGAGCGTTCCCGAAGTCCTCATCGAGGCCGGGTCAAGGTTCGATGAAGACACCCGTGCACACGGACCTTCATCGAACCTTCGTCGTTCCCCTCGGTCGACTCACATGGGGGTGAGCGACGGTGGAGCTCGGCATCGAGAGAGAGGCACGACGATGATGGGTTGGTACGGCGGAGGCATGACAGGGTTCGCCTGGATGGGGATGGGTCTGTTCTGGCTGGTCCTGCTCGGGTTGATCGTCTGGTTGGTGCTCAGGCTGCTGCCGGGCAGGTCGCACGGTGCACCTGCGACGCCGGGAGGGACGTCGGGCACCCGGACCATGCCCATCACCTCGGGCGTCGAGCCGGCGTTGGCGATCCTCGACCAACGGCTGGCCACTGGCGAGGTCGACGTGGAGACGTACCGCACGATCCGCTCGACGATCCTCGAGGGGCGCGGAGGCGCCCGATGACGACACGTGCGCGCGGCTGGACGATCGTCGCGCTGGTGGCCACGGTGATCGTGCTGATCACCTCAGTGGCCTGGGCCGCGTCCGGTGCGGGAAGGACCGTCGGCCACGCCGGTACAGGCTGGCTGGGGTCCGACCGCACGGCGACCGGTCCACGCGCGGCGACGAGCGACCTCCCAGGAACCGTCGTCGAGGTCGTCGCCACCGACATGGGAGGCCGCGGCATGATGGGCGGGTCCGGCGGCTGGATGGGCGGCCGGATGATGCTGCGCACCGACCGGGTCAACGTCCCGGCCGGGGCGGTCACCCTACGGGTCACCAACCAAGGCACGGTCGACCACGAGCTCGTCGTCCTGCCCCTGGCCGACGGCCAGCAGATCGGCCGTCGCACGATCGGTGCGGATGGCAGGGTCGATGAGTCGACGAGCCTCGGCGAGGCATCCCGCACCAACGGCCCCGACGCGGGCGACGGGATCGAACCCGGAGCCACTGGGTGGGTCACCCTTGACCTGGCGCCCGGTCGCTACGAGCTCGTGTGCAACATCTCCGGCCACTACGCCGCCGGCATGTACGCGCTCCTCGTCGTGGGCTGACGCCGGCGCCGCAATGTTCAAGCCGGCGATGGAGCCCCGGTGTGGGCGCTGCCGGTCGCAGGAGGAGGATGTGGCAGCCCGGTCAGGATCCCGCCGAGGTCTGCACACGCGCAGGTGGGGCCGGCTGAATGCCGGCCCCACCTGTCGACGTTCCCTTCGGCCTACGACAGGTACTGGTGGATGAAGTCGAGCACCGCGGGACGGTCGACGCGGAAGACGCCGCCAGTCCCTCCGCAGGAGCCGTTGAGTCCGAACGAGGTGACTCCGGCAACGACCATGCTGGTTCCCACGAAGTTCGGGCCACCGGAGTCACCGAAGCAGGTGCCACCCGTGGCCGCGTTGTTCGACAGGAGGAGTGACTGCGGACCGGTGAAGCCGGTGTTGATCTGAAGCAGGTGGGGGTTCGCCAGCATCCGCACCCTGTTCGACTCGAGCTGGAGGTTGTTCGGGTTGTTGTTGACGCGCTGCAGCCCGTATCCCACCGACGTGAAGGTGGTGCTGGCGCGCGGCTTCAAGGAGTCGAGCTGGTTGGGCGTGGGGAGCTCGCCGTACGACGCGCCCGCAGGCAGGTCGATCGCCTGCGCGAGCTCGTTGACGCCGACGACGATCAGGAAGAACTGGGCGCTGGTGAACCCGGGGAAGGTGTGCCAGGCGGTGGCCTCGACCGTGTTCGGCCCGCCGCCGAACGGATAGGTCGGGTCGCTCTGCACGTCCGGCTCGGCGAAGACCCGCATCCCGCTGAACTCGCCTGGCTCGCCGGTGCAGTGCCCGGCTGTCAGCACGACCTTGGGCGCGATGAGCGTGCCCGAGCAGCGGTACGCCGGCGAGCCATTGACCTCCATGAGCACGAGCACCACGGCGGGGTGCCCGTCGTTGTCGAGCTCGCCATGGGTGATGGCAGACGCCGGGCCTGCACCCAGCCCCACCGTGACGAACAAGGCGGACAGCAGAGCGATGAAGGACGTGCGCCGTCGGCGGGACACCCGAGCGTGACGACGTAGTGACAAGGACATGAGCCCCTCCTCCTGCGCGGGTCGGGACTCTCGTGACACCCCGACAAGATGGGTTCGGGGCCACGACAAGTGACGCAGCCCACGTTTGGCGACGCTAGGCGCGCTGGGACCGCGGCGTCAACAGGCAGTCGTGCGGCGAACCCAGGTGATCGTCGGACTCCCGCTAGACGGCGGGGGTGGCCGACGCCCACCTGGCGGCTCTGCCGAACGAGCAGCCGAGCGGCGACCGACGCACCTGTGCTGCCCGGTGCGGCTGGACGGGGTCGTGGTGGGCGGTACTACCCTGCACGGCCAGATCGTCGTCCCGGGTTCGGTCCCGGACTCCGCGCGCACGGCGGACGCGAACCCGCACTCCTTCGTCGTCGCCGTCGAGCGCAGCCTGCTGCCGGCCGGGCCGTTCGTGGTCCAGCTCAACGCTACGGACCCACCCGTCGGCGCGCCGATGGAGGGCACCGCGGTCGATGTCGACCTGTCCGGGCCGGGCTCCACCGCCTCCGCCGCCCCGCCCCGCCCCGGACGGCGGCCCCTGGTCGGGACCCTCGATCGAGGACGCGTTCGACCAGATGCCGGACCAGTGCGCGCTACGTCCGGCGGCCCAGCTCAGGCGTGCTGGTCGGCGACCGCGTCTGGCTGAACAGACCAGTCGGCAGGTTCGTCGTCGGTGTCGGTGTCAGCGATCGCCTTGGTCTGGTGCACCTTTCCCGGCTTGTGGTGCTGCGGCGCGTAGACGGTGTAGACCTGCATCGGCTCGTCGCCGATGTTGGTGACGTTGTGCCAGCTGCCGGCCGGGACGATGACGCACCAGCCGTCGGTCACCTCTTGGTCGAAGGTCAGCTCGTCCTTGCTGGGTCCCATCTGGGCTCGACCGCGGCCACCGTCGAGTCGAATGAACTGGTCGGTCTCAGGGTGCTGCTCCAGTCCGATGTCGCCGTTGACCGGAATCGACATGAGGGTGACCTGCAGGTACGTGCCGCTCCAGGCCACGGTGCGGTAGTTCGGGTTCTCGAGCGTCTCGGTCTCCAGGTCGAACGCCTGGGGACGGGGACCGATGTCGTCGATGCTCATGGTTCGACCGTAGTCCTCCCGGACCCGGCGAGCGTGGTCGCCCTCGATACGCAGCAGCGGTCGCAAGACGCAGGCACGAGGCCCTCGCGCCACGCCAGGGACCTCCGCGGGCCGCGCCGCCGGCAGCGCTACTCGGCCCGCCGGCCGGCCAAGAAGCCGGCAGCCCAGCTGGCTGCGATCAGGCCCAGGCCGCCGACCACGAGGGCCCACCGATGAGTGGGTCGAGGAAGAGGAACCGCGGCGTGACGACCGTCGGGGTCAACGGCGCGTAGGCGGTCCAGCCAGATGCGGCGACCGATGTGGGAGCCAGCAGGAGGACCGCGACACTGACGAGAACGAGCACACTCCCGGCCACGAGCAGGAGCCATGCGCGACGGTGTGGCGACACGCTGTCAGGGTGGTGACCCGAGCCTGTCGGCCGCACCGGTCGATCAGACGCGGTCGAGGAGCTCCAGGACCCGCCGGGTCAGCAGCGTGGTGGCCTCGGCGTCGTAGGAGGGCAACGAGCTGTCGGCGAAGTAGTGCTGGTCGCCGGGGTAGAGGAAGAGCTCGGCGTCCTCGACCGTGGCCACGATCTCGCGCGCCGCCTCGACATCGCCCTCACCCACGAAGAACGGGTCGGCATCCATCCCGTGGATCTGCACAGGAACCCCCGCCGGCCACGGGCCGAAGGCCCACTCGCCGCTGATCGGGATGCAGGAGTAGAAGAGCAGCGCGCCGCGCGCCCCGGGCCTGGTCTGGGCCAGCTTCTGGGCCGCCATCTCACCGAGCGAGAAGCCCGCGTAGACGAGCTCTGCCGGGAGCCCGTCGGCCGCCCGAACGCCACGATCGAGGACCTCCTCGAACCCGAGCTCCTCCACGTAGGCCATCCCCTCGGCGATGCTCTCGAAGAGGCGGCCGTCGAGCAGGTCTGGCGTGTGGACGGTGTGCCCGGCGCTGCGGAGCTCCTCCGCAAAGACCAGGACGCCCGGGGTGAGTCCCTGAGCATGGTGGAAGAGCAGGATCTCGGCCACGGTCGCCTCCGTTGTGCTGGTGCTCGCTCGGTGCAACGAGAATCTAGCCGCCGGCGAGGTGCGACACGGTCGCGGCGTCGATCACGGAACGGGTCGTGTCCGCGGCGTGACTCAGAGCTCGACGCTGTAGAGCACCGAGCCGTGCGTCGGCTGGTAGCCCCAGCGCTCGTACAGCCCGTAGGCGCCCGTCGGGTTCGCGTTGTCGACGTCCAGACCGGCGTACTGCATGCGCGAGCGCTTGTACGCGTTCATCGTGCGGGCGAGGAGCACACCGGCGAGGCCGCGACCGCGCCACTGCGGGAGCACACCCAGGAGGTCGGTGTACCCGCTGCGGAACCCCTGCACGTCCCAGTCCTGCTCGTACCGACCGGACAGCGCGTAGCCGACGACGGTCGGCTCCGCAGCGGTGGCGTCGAGCGCGAGGAAGCTCCAGCTCGGCGCGAAGTGGTGGGGGTCGTGCCGCCACGACTCGACCGTCTGCGGCTCGCTGCCCCAGTGGTCAGCGAACGCGGTGTTGTGCGCCACCCGCGCGAGCTCGTCGAGCTCCGGGCTCCACCGCACGATCCGCACCCCGGACGGCGGACGGACCGTCGGGACCGGCAGCGACAGGTCCCGTCGCATGGAGGTGTACCAACGGATCGGGCTGAACCCGGCCGCCGCGTACAGCCGACGCTGGTCCCGCGCACTCTCCTGGACGAACGCCGCGAGGCGAGCGGGGCGCTCCTTGCCGATCTCGACCAGCTTCTGGCGCCCCCGGCCCTCGAGCCACGCGAGCACGGCCCTGCCGAGCCCCCGCCCGCGCCACTGCGGGTGCACGCCGCCGGACAGGAACGCGCGGACGACGTGCTCGTCCCCGGGACGGACCTCGACGAGCGCGTAGGCCCGCAGGTCGCCCTCGTGGTCGAAACCGCCGAGGCTGTCGCGGCGCATGTCCTTCCAGCCACCGACGAAGACCTCGTGGGCCAGCTCGCGCGAGGTGCGCTCCGGAACCCGGTCCGCCTCCTCGATCGCGGCCATGAGGCCGTACAGGGCGTCGGCGTCGCCCACGTGCAGCGGGCGCCACGTCAGCTCGAGGTGCGTCGGGGGCACGTCGAGGACGACGGGTGCGTCGGCGCGCACGGCAATCGGCTCGGTCAGGCTCACGGCACCAACCTAGGCGATCGGGGCAAGGTCGCCGTCCCGGTCATGCGTCGATGTGCGCACGGTCGAGCTGCGCGGCACCGGCGACGATGAAGTCGCGGCGCGGAGCGACCTCGGCGCCCATGAGCAGCTCGAAGACCTCCTCGGCCGCGGCGGCGTGATCGGCCGTGACCCGGCGCAGCGTCCGATGGCGCGGGTCCATCGTCGTCTCCGCGAGCTGGTCGGCGTCCATCTCGCCCAGGCCCTTGTAGCGCTGGATGTCGGGCTTGTAGCGACGGCCCGCCTTGTCCAGCCGGCGAAGCGTGGCGGTCAGCTCGTCCTCGGAGTACGTGTAGATGTACTCGGCCTTGCGCGAGCCGATCGCGACAGTCTCTACGCGGTGCAGCGGCGGCACGGCCGCGAAGACCCGACCGGAGTCGACCAGCGGCCGCATGTAGCGGAAGAAGAGTGTCAGCAGCAGCGTCCGGATGTGCGCACCGTCGACGTCGGCATCGGTCATCAGCACGATCTTCCCGTAGCGCGCCGCCTCCAGGTCGAAGCTCCGGCCGGACCCCGCACCGATGACCTGGATGATCGCGGCGCACTCGGCGTTGCGCAGCATGTCGCTGATCGAGGCCTTCTGGACGTTGAGGATCTTTCCGCGGATCGGCAGCAGCGCCTGGAAGTCCGAGCTCCGGGCGAGCTTTGCCGTGCCGAGCGCGCTGTCGCCCTCGACGATGAACAGCTCGCTGCGTGCCACGTCGTCGCTGCGGCAGTCCGCGAGCTTCGACGGCAGGGCCGAGGTCTCGAGCGCATTCTTGCGTCGCGAGATCTCCTTCTGCTTGCGCGCGGACTGGCGTGCACGCATCTCGGCGACGACCTTGTCGAGCACGAGCGTCGCCTGAGTCTTGAGGTCGCGCTTGGAGGACGTGAGCAGCGCGGTGAGCTCGGTCTCGACGACCTTCGCGACGACACCGCGCACCGGCCCGGTGCCCAGGACCTCCTTGGTCTGACCCTCGAACTGGGGCTCGGAGAGCCGCACCGTCACTACCGCCGTCATCCCGGCCAGGATGTCGTCCTTCTCGATCCGGTCGCCGCTGTCCTTCGCCGTGATCTTCAGGCGCCGGGCGTTGAGCTGGATCTGGTTCCGAAGGGTCTTGAGCAGCGCCTGCTCGAACCCGGTCAGGTGCGTCCCACCCTTGGGGGTGGAGATGATGTTGACGAAGGACCGGACCTCGGTCTCGTAGCCGGTCCCCCAGCGCAGCGCGACGTCAACCTCGCACTGGCGCTCGACGTCCTGAGAGACCAGGTGCCCGCGCCCGTCGAGCACCGGAACGGTCTCGGTGAAGGTGCCGGCACCGCTCAGCCGCCACGTGTCGGTGACCGGGTTGTCCGGAGCGAGGAAGTCGACGAAGTCCGCCGTTCCTCCGTGGTGGACGAAGGTCTCCTCGCTCGGCCCCTCGGCGCCCGGCGTCCCGGCCAGTCCGCGCTCGTCCCGCACGACGACCGTGAGCCCGGGCACGAGGAACGTCGTCTGCCGCACGCGCGAGACGAGGTCCTCGTAGGAGAAGACCGCCGAGGACGGGAAGACCTGGCGATCGGCCCAGAAGCGCACGCGGGTCCCGGTGCGGCCACGTGCGACCTTGCCGACCACGGCGAGCTCGGAGGCGTCGACGAAGGGCGTGAACGTCGCGTCCGGGCCGGGGCGCCCGCCGTCGGCGAACTGACCCGGCTCGCCGCGGTGGAACGTCATCCGGTGCGTCTTGCCGCCACGGTCGACCTCGACGTCGAGCCGCGAGGACAACGCGTTGACGACGCTCGCACCGACACCGTGCAGGCCACCCGACGCCGCGTAGGACCCCCCACCGAACTTGCCGCCCGCATGCAGCTTGGTGAAGACCACCTCGACGCCCGTCAGGCCCGTCTTCGGCTCGACGTCGACCGGGATCCCGCGGCCGTCGTCGCGGACCTCGACGGACCCGTCGCGGTGCAGCCGGACGTCGATCCGCGTGCAGTGGCCACCGAGCGCCTCGTCGACCGCGTTGTCGATGATCTCCCACACGCAGTGCATGAGTCCGCGCGAGTCGGTCGTCCCGATGTACATGCCGGGGCGCTTGCGCACCGCCTCCAGGCCCTCGAGGACCGACAGGTGGCGGGCGGTGTAGCTGGCTTCGGTCAGGGCGCTCGTCACGAGTGCTGAGCCTAGACGCCCCGCCCACCGTGCCCGGGGAGGCGCGGCGGGCGCTCGGCCATCTGGGACCTCGGGACTACGCGGAGAGCGAACCCCGGCCCGGAAGGGGAGCAACACGGGGTCCCGCGTGGTTCCATGTCTTTGTGACCACCATGACGACAGCCCCCCTGACCGCAGCAGACCGCTGCGACCGCTGTGGTGCCCAGGCCTACGTGCGCGTGGTGCTCCCGACCGGGGATCTGCTCTTCTGCGGTCACCACGCCCGCAAGCACGCCGACGCCTTCACGGACGTCGCGCTGCACATCCAGGACGAGATGGAGCGACTCGCCGAGGAGCACGGCACCACCTCCCTCTGAGGTGATCTCCACCGGCTCGGTCGACTGATCCGGTGGACCTGCTGGCCGTCCTCGTCGGGCTCGCGATCCTTGTCGGGCTCGTGGGGATCATCGTTCCCGTCCTTCCCGGCTCCCTGCTGATCGGCGTCGCGCTGCTCGTCTGGGCCGTGGCGACGGCGAGCCTGCCCGCATGGACGATCGTCATCGTCGCGCTCGTGCTCCTCGCCGCGGGTTCCGCGGCCGGCTACGTCCTGACCGGACGCCAGGTGACCGCAGCCGGTGTACCTCGCAGGTCGATCGTCGTGGCGGGTGTCGCGGGCATCGTCGGCTTCTTCGTGATCCCGGTGCTCGGCCTGGTCCTCTTCTTCGCCCTCAGCCTCCTGGCGACGGAGTACCTGCGCCAGCGCGAGTTGCGGCCGGCACTCACCACGGCATGGCTCGTGCTGCGCACGACGGCCCTGGGCGTGCTCCTCGAGCTCGCCGGGGCACTGACGGCGGCCTCGCTCTGGCTCGTGGCGGTCGTCCTGGACCTCTGAGACGCCCAAGCACACGCCCGGCCCCGCCTCAGTGCTCCGGCCCCGCCTCAGCGCTCCGGGCCCGCCTCGATCATCTGCTCTCCCGCGGCGTGCAGCACGACCCGCCGGTGGGTCGCCCGCGCGAGCGCCCCGAGCACCGCCGCGTGGTCCCAGCGGCCGACGTCCTGGACCCACAGCTCCACCGGTGCTCCCGCCGCGGCTTCGACGGCAGCCACGAGCGCGTCGTCCCGCGGACCGACCAGCAGCACCCGCTCGAGCGCTCCCCCAGCCGTGCCGTCGGCGCGTGCCGCGTCGCCTCCCGGCGCCGGTGCCGCGGGCAGCTCCTCGGGCCGCGGTGCCAACGCGGCGAGCCGACGGTCCTCCCGGTGCACGGCCCAGTGGTACGCGGCGAGCGCCCCGGCCGCGACGAGCACACCCAGCGCCACGCGCTGGTCCCGGAACCTCGCGCCGTCGAGCCTGCCGGCGATCGCGGCGTCCAGCAGCCCGTAGACGGCCACCAGGACCGCGACGATCGCCACGAGGCCCGTGACCCCGAAGAGCGCGTAGAGGTAGATCCGCCGGGTGGGCGAGGAGCTCTCCCCCGTCCGGTCCGCGCGCACGGCCCGCCGGATCCGGCGCCAGAAGAACCACCAGAGCGGACCGCCGACGGCGAGCAGCGTCACGGCGGCGAGCACGGAGTTGACCAGCGAAGAGTCGACCAGGACCCGGTCGCGCGGGACGACGGCCTCGATGAACGCGACGACCACCAGCACGACGCCGACGGCCGCGGCCACCAGGGCGACAGCCGCGAGCAGGTACTCGTGGACCCGGACGACCTCGGTGCGGCCCGCCGGTGCGCGCGCCGCGATCACGTCCCGGTGGTACCACCAGCTGAGGGAGCCGACGACGACGACGGAGAGCGCCATGAGCGTCGTGGAGGTCCAGTCGGCCGTCGTCGCGCTGCCGAGGTCGCCGACGAGCCGGACCAGGACCTGGTAGAGCGCGACGCTGGCACCGCTGACCGTGGTGACGAGGGAGGCGCCCACGCCGAAGACCAGCACATAGCCGTACCAGAGCGGCCCGGGTGGTGCGGAGCGCTCGTCCCGCCACCAGTAGACGAACCAGATCGGCGCCCCGGCGAGCAACGTCGCGGCGGCCGAGCCGAGCGGAGTCGTCCCCCCGACGATCATGTCGGCCGGCCGCAGCACCAGGGTGGTCAGCGCGGCGTCGAGCAGCGCGACCAGGCCGATGAAGGTGATGACCCAGCCCAGCAGGGAGCCGATCAGGTGGTGCACCCGGCGATTCTCGGGCGCGGTCGTCCGCGCCTCGAGGCGCACGTGCAGCAGCCAGACCGCTGCCCAGACGACGGCCTGCGCGATCGCCGACCAGTCCGCGTGCGCGCGGCTCGCGGCCGAGACGAGCGAGGACACGGATCCGGCCGTCACCGCGGCGCCCGTGAGCGCGGCGAGGCCGAGGTAGACGAGCCAGCCGAGCGAGCGCGGCTCGCCGGGGACCTCGGCCAGGGTGCGTCGTGTCCAGCGGGCCAGGACCAGGAGCAGCGGGATGCCGATGAGCAGGAAGGTCAGTGCACGGGCGAGCGTCCC
Source organism: Actinomycetales bacterium (assembly GCA_038252305.1). GTDB lineage: Bacteria > Actinomycetota > Actinomycetes > Actinomycetales > Cellulomonadaceae > Actinotalea. The sequence continues at coordinate 47,999 of JBBSAL010000025.1, forward strand.
GGAGGTGTCGACCAGCGCGCGGGAGGCGCCGATCAGCCCGAGCAGCGTCGACAGCCCGCTCGCGACGACCACCAGCACGCCGTAGAGCAGCAGGTACTGGAAGAAGCGACGCACGACCTGACCGGGCGGGGACGCGTCACCCGTCCCCCGGTTCCCCGTGACGGCCCGGACGATCACCACCACCACGACGACCGGCAGAACGAGGCTGACGAGCGAGACCAGGCCGATCGCGTTCACGGTGTGCTCCCCGAGCAGTCGAACATCGGCCACGGCATCCCGGTCAGCGACCAGGCGCCCGCGGACTGCGTGAGCGTGAAGCGTTCGGTGTGCACGTAGCCGCTCGGCCCGAACAGCTCGTCGCCGCTGCCCTCGGTCACCTCGACCTGGACCACGGCGCGCGTGCCGTCGGCGGACGAGGTGCCGAGCACCGCCCGCAGGGACGAGGGCAGGTACGCCCGGGTGAGGTCCTCGACCGTGCACGGACCGTCGGTGGCCAACCGGGCCGCAGCGGCGTCGACGTCACCCGCCGCGATCGCTCGCAGGTAGGCCTGCACCGCGCCCGCCGGGGTGGCCGGGTCCCGCTCGGTCGCCGACGTCGTGCCGGCCACGATGCCCGCGACCGCACCGAGCAGGACGATCCCCGCCACCGAGGACCCCAGCACCACCGACGTCCGTGTCGCCATGGCTCCAGTCTGCTGCCTCCGGATGCCACGCGCCACGGGCCCCGCCCGGTCGAGGACCCCGGGCGGTCCTCGCGGAGGCGGAGGCAGTCGACGCGTCGTCCAGATCGAGGTCCTCGCCGAAGGACGAGGAGGTCACCTCAGATCAGCTGGGCAACGGCACCGGCGACTGCGGTGGGCACTGGGTGAGGGGGCCCTGCAGGCCGACGGGCTGCCCCGGGAAGTACCCGCCGTCGTAGGAGAACGCAGGGATGATGTCCCCGCCAGGACCGTTCCCGACCTGCGCGTGCCCGTCGTGGCCGGCCCCACGCAGGATCGATGCGACGTCCACGGTGATGAGGCTGTACCCGTTGCCCATGTTGCCACCGGCCTCGGAGCCGGTGCGATGACAGATGGTCACCTTGTGCTCGGGGGGCGGGGACGCCGACGCCGCGGTGGCGCTGAGCGTACCGGCGGCGCACACGAGGACTCCGACGAGCGAGCTCACGCGGGCACGGGTGCCGACTGAGGTCCGATGCATGGTGCTTCCCTTCGACCATGGTGCACGGGGCAGTCGCTGCCGGCTGCCCTCTGGTACCGCAACAGGTACCTGACACGGCCTCACGGACCATTGCGGCACGCTCATCGTCCCGCCACGAGGGTCGTGTGACAGCCGCCAAGCGGGTGGTGATGCCGGGCCTGCCGGCCTCGACGTCAGTCGAGGTAGTCGCGCAAGACCTGCGAGCGGCTCGGGTGACGCAGCTTCGACATCGTCTTGGACTCGATCTGCCGGATCCGCTCACGCGTGACGCCGTAGACCTTGCCGATCTCGTCGAGCGTCTTGGGCTGGCCGTCGGTCAGGCCGAAACGCATCGAGACGACGCCGGCCTCACGCTCGGAGAGGGTGTCGAGCACCTGGTGGAGCTGCTCCTGCAGGAGCGTGAAGCTCACGGCGTCCGCCGGGACGACCGCCTCGGAGTCCTCGATGAGGTCACCGAACTCGCTGTCACCGTCCTCACCGAGAGGCGTGTGCAGGGAGATGGGCTCGCGGCCGTACTTCTGGACCTCGACGACCTTCTCCGGCGTCATGTCGAGCTCCTTGGCGAGCTCCTCCGGGGTGGGCTCGCGGCCCAGGTCCTGGAGCATCTGTCGCTGCACGCGGGCGAGCTTGTTGATGACCTCGACCATGTGCACCGGGATGCGGATGGTGCGGGCCTGGTCGGCCATGGCCCGGGTGATGGCCTGGCGGATCCACCAGGTGGCGTACGTGGAGAACTTGTAGCCCTTGGTGTAGTCGAACTTCTCGACTGCCCGGATGAGGCCGAGGTTGCCCTCCTGAATCAGGTCGAGGAACAGCATGCCGCGGCCGGTGTAGCGCTTGGCCAGCGATACCACGAGGCGGAGGTTTGCCTCCAGCAGGTGGTTCTTGGCGCGCTTGCCGTCGTGGATGACGAATTCGAACTCGCGCTTGAGCTTCGGATCCATGGTTCCGTCGTCGGCGTTGATCTTTTCCTCGGCAAAGAGGCCAGCCTCGATGCGCAGGGCCAAGTCGACTTCCTGCTCGGCGTTCAGCAGGGCGACCTTGCCGATCTGCTTCAGGTAGTCCTTGACGGGGTCTGCGGTTGCACCGGC
>JBBSAL010000026.1:0-47634 GCA_038252305.1 Actinomycetales bacterium
ACGCCCGGTTCTACGACTCAGAAACCCAACGCCGCGAAGCCCTTCCCGCATGGCTGCACTTCTACAATCACCACCGAGCCCACTCCGCCATCGGCGGCCGGCCACCAGTCACACGACTGACCAACCTCCCTGGACATCACACCTAGCCGTCGGCGGCGAGCCGCTCGGCGCGCTCGCGGTCGATCCGCCCGCCGAGCCGCAGGCCCATCACCCACAGCGCGACGAAGATCAGCCCGACGACGAGCATCATCGGGACGACGAACGCGGTCGCCAGCAGCGGTACCTGCAGCACCGAGCCCACGACGTACCCACCGGGGCGTGAGAGCACCCCGGCCGCGAGCACGAGCGAGAGGGTGAGTGCTCCCCCGCCGAGGCCGACGGCGGCCGGGTCGACCTCCCGCAGGCCGAAGGCCACGAGTGCGGCGAAGAAGACGACGAAGCCCTCCAGGACGAGGATCGTCGCGGCGAACTGCCGCTTCGCCGAACGGATCCTCACCTTCCCGGTCGCCGGAGCCGGGCCCGCCGCGCTCGGCGGGACGGCGTCGTCGGGCAGGGGTTCGCTCACCGGGACAGGCTAGCGACCGACCGGGACGGCGTCCTGCGCGTCCGCCTCGTGCGGAGCCCGCCCGCCGACGGGCGCGTCGTCCACGAGGCCGCCCGTCAGGTCCGTGTCGGCGCCGGCGTGTCCTTCGGCGACGGCCTCGCCCCGCGCGACCATCCCCGCCTCGGTCGACAACGGCACCTCGCGAAGGAACAGGGCCAGGACGAAGCCGACGACGAGGATCGGGACGAGGTACCAGAACGCCGGCGCGAGGGCCTGGGTGTACGCGTCGACGACTCCCGCGTGCAGCGGCTCGGGGAGCGAGGCGACGAGCCCGGGAGTGAGCGAGCTCGCCGACCCGCCCCCGGTCGGCGACCCCACGGGGATGACGCTCGCGAGGTTGCCCGCGAGCCGGTTGACGAAGATCGTGCTGAACAGGGCGGTACCGACGGCCGCGCCGATCTCGCGGAAGAAGTTGTTCGCGCTGGTCGCCGTGCCGATCTCGTGCGGGTCGACGGAGTTCTGCACCGCGAGCACGATCGTCTGCATCACCAGGCCGAGACCGAAGCCCACCGTGAAGATCATCGTGCTGAACAGCAGCATCGACACGCCGCCCGAGAGGGTCGTGAGCCACGCCATGCCGAGCGTGACGATGCCGAGCCCGACGATCGGGAAGGCGCGGTAGCGGCCGGTCCGGGTGATGAGCACCCCGGAGCCGATGGCGGTGAGCATCAGCCCGGCCATCAGCGGGAGCATCCGGAAGCCCGACTCGGTGACCCCGGCCCCGGTGGCCATCTGCAGGAAGGTCGGCAGGAAGGCCAGTGCGGCGAACATGCCGGCGCCGATGACGACGCCGATCAGGGTCGCGAGGGTGAAGGTGCGGTTCTTGAACAGGTGCAGCGGCAGGATCGGCTCCACGGCCCTGTTCTCGGCGAGGACGAACAGACCGACCGCTGCGGCGGCGGCGAGCACGAGACCGATCAGGCGCGCGTCACCCCAGTCGTAGCCGGTGGCCCCCGACCAGCTGGTCCAGCTGGTCAGCAGGACGACTCCGCTGGTGCCCAGGACGAGCAGCAGGATGCCGGGGACGTCCATCGGGCGCCCCGAGCGGTGGCTCGGCAGGCGCAGCGTGAACCAGGCGGTGACGAGCGCGGCGAGACCGATCGGGATGTTGACCCAGAAGCACCAGCGCCAGTCGAGGCTCTCGGTGAAGTAGCCGCCGAGCAGCGGGCCGACGACGGCGGAGATGCCGAAGAGCGCACCCATCGGACCCATGTACTTGCCGCGCTCCCGCGCCGGGACGATGTCGGCGATGATCGCCTGCGACAGGATCATCAGGCCGCCGCCGAGGCCCTGCACGAAGCGCCATGCGACGAGCTCGCCGAAGCTCTGGGAGAACCCCGCCCCTGCCGAGGCGAGGGTGAACAGACCGATGGCGACGAGGAACGGCCAGCGCCGGCCCCACAGGTCACCGAACTTCCCGTACAGCGGCATGACGACGGAGATCGCCAGCAGGTAGCCGGTCACGAGCCAGCCCTGGTGCTCGACCCCGTGGAGCTCACCGACGATCGTCGGCATCGCGGTGCCGACGATCGACTGGTCGAGCGAGGACAGGAACATGCTCGCCATGAGGGCGGAGAAGATGATCCAGACGGTGCGCCTGGTCAGCTCGATCGGCGCCTTGTCGGCGACCGCGGGCGTGGTGGTGGTCATCGGTTCCCTTGAACGGTGAGGAGGGACTGCAGGTCCGCGGCAGTGGCCGCGACGGCGGCGGGGAGGTCGGCATCGCCGTCGGCGTGCCAGCGGGCGAACGAGGCCCTGGCCATCCCGCCGGCCACGACGGCCAGCAGCGCGGCCCGGGGGCTGTCGACGGGCTCGCCGAGGCGCGCGCCGGCCAGGGCGGTCATCTCGGCGTGCTTCTGCTCGATCGTCATCATCTGGCGGGCGAGCAGCCGGGGCTCGGCGGCCGCAAGACTCATCGCCCGGGCCATCCGGTCGCGGTCGACCCCGACCTCGCCGAGCAGCGCCGCGAGCAGGACGCCGAGATCGGCGAGGTGGTCTCCGGAGGGGCCGCCTGCCGCGAAGAGCGCGGCCGCTGCCGGATCGATCGCCCACGGCACGTGGCCGAGCACGGCGTCGTCCTTGGACTCGAAGTAGTTGAAGAAGGTGCGCGGTGAGACGCCCGCCTCCGTGCAGATCTCCTCGACGGTCACCCGGTCGAGCCCGTCCCGTGCGACGAGGCGCTGGGCGGCGTCCACCAAGGACGCACGGCAGGCGCGCTTCTTGCGCTCTCGCAACCCGAGCTCGGGCCTCTCGTCGACGGTCACGAAGAAAAACATACAGCCACTGCAACTTTGCGCCAAGTGCAAAGGCGCGACGACCACGCATCCACGTGACGCAGGGGTCAGACCTCGCCGAAGCCCCCGTCGATCATCGCGACGACCCTCTCCACCGCAGCGACCGCACCGGCACCGGTGGCCTCGATCGTCAGCTCACGCCCCGCGGTCGCGGACAGGCTCATCAGGCCGAGGACGCTCGCCCCGTCCGCGCCGTCGATCGTCATCGGGACACCGAGGTCGGCGACGGTCCGGGCAACGAGTGCCGCCGGCCGGGCGTGGAGACCGAGAGGGTTGCGCACCCTCACCGTCGCGGTGACGCGTTCGTCGTCCGGGGAGGAGCCGCTCGCGATCTCGCCCTGCGGCTCGGGCCCCGGCGCACCGGGCGCGGGGCCGACGGCCTCGACGGCAGCCGCTGCGACCTCGTCGAGCCCGGCACCCTGCTGGGCCTTGACCGCCGCGGTGACCGCTCCCTCCACGAATGCGGCGCTCGGCACCCGGACACGCGCAGCCTCGTCCTCGTCGATCATCTCGAGCACGAGATCCGTGGTCAGCAGGGCCGAGCCGAGATCCGTGAGGACCACGACACCTGAGCCGTCCCCCGCGACGGCCGCCAGACCCTTCTCGACTGCCGCCATGACCAGGTCGACGCTCGTGCCGATGCCCTCGGGCGTCCCGCCGGCGGGCAGCAGGAGCACCCCGGGCGCCATCTGCTCGGCGATGGCCGCGGTCCCGTTCGCGACGTCCGCGGAGTGCGAGACGAGCACCAGGGCGACGCGCGGGCTCACGCCACGGAGCCGAGAGTCGCGTCGGCGGCGGTCGCGGCGGCGGCGCGCAGGATGAGTGCCGAGGAGGCCGCGCCGGGATCCCGGTGGCCGGCGCTCCGTTCGCCGAGGTAGCTGGCCCGGCCCTTCGTGGCGACCATCGGGTCGGTCGCCACGGCGCCGGCCTCGGCCGCGCCCGCTGCGGCCGCCATGACGTCCTGCGGCGCGGCGCCGGATTCCGCGGCGGTCTGCGCGGCGTGGACGGCCGGGGTCCAGGCATCGACCATCGTCTTCTCGCCCGTGGTGGCCTTCCCCCGCGCGACAATCCCCTCGAGAGCGGCCTCGAGCACGGCGACGCAGGCGGCGGCGTCGAGCGAGGCGAGCCCGGAGACCTTGGCGGCGCGGAGGTAGGCGGTGCCGTAGAGCGGACCGGCCGCTCCACCGACGGTCGACATCAGCGTGGTGGCGACGAGCTTGAGCACGTCACCGACCTCGGCCGGCGGCCCGTCGAGGGCATCGAGCTTGGCGACGACGGCCGTGAAGCCACGGTTCATGTTCTCGCCGTGGTCACCGTCACCGATCTGGCGGTCGAGCTCCATCAGCTCGTTCTTGTGCTCGGCCACCACGGCCGCCGTCCGGCGGACCCACCGCTGTGCCCATGCCACGTCGAGTGTCATCGTGCTCCTCCGTCGCTGTTGCACCGTGCCCCCGGGGCGGGGCCACGGACCGTTCATGCAGCCTGCCACGCCCGAGTGAACGGGCGTGGCAGGCTGCCGGGCTGTCGCCGACGCCGTCAGGGGCGGCGCCGGCGGTCGTTCACCAACGCAGGGCCGGGGTGGTGACCGGTGCGTCCCAGAGCGCCGTGAGCTCGTCGTCGAGCCGGAGCACCGTCACCGAGCAGCCCTGCATCTCCAGCGAGGTCACGTAGTTGCCGACGAGCGACCGCTCGACGACCCCGCCGCGGGCCTCGACGATCTTGCGTGCGGCGCGGTACACGACGTACAGCTCGGAGAGCGGGGTGCCACCCATGCCGTTGACGAAGAGGAGGACCTTCTCGCCGGAGGCGAACTTCAGGTCGTCGAGCACCGGGTTGGTGAGCATCGCGGTGATCTCGTCGGCAGGCGCCATCGGGATGCGGTGGCGGCCCGGCTCGCCGTGGATGCCGATGCCGATCTCGATCTCCTGGTCGGTGAGGTCGAAACTCGGGACCCCCGCGTGCGGGACCGTGCAGGCGGCGAGCGCGACACCCATCGAGCGGACGTTGGCGATGACCTTCTCGGCCACGGCAGTGACCGTGGCCAGGTCGTCCCCGCGCTCGGCCGAGGCGCCGGCGATCTTCTCGACGCAGACCGTCCCGGCCACGCCGCGGCGACCGGCCGTGTAGAGCGAGTCCTCGACCGCGACGTCGTCGTTGACCACGACGGTGCGGACCTCGATGCCGTCGGCGTCCGCGAGCTCGGCCGCCGTCTCGAAGTTGAGCACGTCGCCGGTGTAGTTCTTCACGATGTGCAGGACACCGGCACCGCCGTTGGCCGCGATGGTCGCCGGGGCGATCGCATCCGGCGTCGGCGAGGTGAACATCGCGCCGGGGACGGCGGCGTCGAGCATGCCCGCACCGACGAAGCCCGCGTGGAGCGGCTCGTGGCCACTGCCACCGCCGCTGACCAGGCCGACCTTCCCCTGGACGGCACCGCCCGCACGCGAGATGAACATCGGGTCGGTGTGCACGGCGACAAGATCGGCATGTGCCCAGCCGAAGCCCTCGACGGACTCGTCGGTCACACGTGCCGGATCGTTGATGAGCTTCTTCATGCCTGACTCCCTGTGTCACGACCCCTCGCGTGCAGCCTCGTTGCCACCCGCGCAGGGGCACCTCGATGTGGCCCGTGCCCCCTCCTTTCAGCATTAGGGGCGGTCAAGTCAGGGTCAAGGGGACGACGTGCGACCCGCCTGCACGTTTGTGCAGACGGGTCGTGGCACGGCGGTCAGATGCGGCCGAACAGCGTCCGGGTCTCGGCGGCCATCGTCACCGAGCCGGTGACCAGGACCCCGGCCCCGGTGGGCGAGCCCTCGGCGCTGCCCTCCGAGAGCTCGACCGCCAGCGCGATCGCCTGGTCCAGACGCTCGACCGCGTGCACGCGGTCCTCGCCGAAGACCTCCCGCGCGATCTCGGCGAGGTCATCGACGTCGTGGGCGCGCGCAGACCCGGAGCGCGTGACCACGACCTCGTCGAGCAACGGCTCCAGGCCGGAGAGGATCGACTCGGCGTCCTTGTCCTGCAGGATGCCGACGACGCCGACGAGCTTCTCGAAGGAGAACGCCTCCTGGACACCGGCGACCAGCGCCTCGATCCCGTGCGGGTTGTGCGCCGCGTCGACGAGCACCGTCGGGGAGATCCGCACCACCTCGAGGCGCCCCGGCGAGTGCATGTCGGCGAAGGCCGCCTCGACGACGGCACCGTCGAGCGCTCCGCTCTCCTTCAGCATCGACTCGACGCTCGCGAGCGCGAGCAGGGCGTTGTGCGCCTGGTGCGCCCCGTGCAGAGGTAGGAAGACCTCGGTGTACAGGCCGCCGGGGGTCCGCAGGTCCAGCAGCTGCCCGCCGACGGCGAGCGTGCGGCCGACCACCTCGAGGTCGACCTCCTCGCGCAGCAGCCGGGCGCCGTGCTCCGCGGCGACGGCGAGGACGACACCCTCGACCTCCGGGCGCTGGGCGGCCATCACGACCGTCGCCCCGTCCTTGATGATCCCTGCCTTCTCCCCGGCGATCTCGGTGAGCTCGTAGCCGAGCCACCGCTCGTGGTCCCGGGCGATCGGGGTGAGGATCGCCACCTCGGCGTTGACGACGTTGGTCGAGTCCCACGCCCCGCCCAGGCCGACCTCGATCACCGCGACGTCGACCGGCGCATCGGCGAAGGCTGCGAAGGCCATCACCGTGAGCACCTCGAAGAAGCTCAGACGGGGTCCGCCGGCGTCCAGCGACCGCTGGTCGACCATGTGCACGTAGGGCGCGACGTCCTGCCAGAGCTCCACGAAGCGCTCGTTGCTGACGGGCTCGCCGTCGATGACGATCCGCTCGGTGACGCTGGTCAGGTGCGGGCTGGTGAACCGTCCGGTCCGCAGACCGTGCTCGCGCAGCAGCCGCTCGGCCATCCGGGTCGTCGAGGTCTTGCCGTTCGTCCCGGTGACGTGCACGACGCGGTAGGCCCGCTCGGGGTGACCCAACAGGTCGCAGACCTCGGCGACGCGGTCGAGGGTGGGCTCGAAGTCGTGCTCGGGGGACCGGTCGAGGATCCCGGCGTAGACCTCGCGCAGCGACTCCTCGCCGCTCACGGTCGCACCGTCGGCTCGGTCGACAGGTCGACGCGGACGGCGGCGACGGAGCCGGCAGGTACCGCGCCGGCGAGCACCTCGAGCTCGACCGCGAGCGTCTCCTTGGCGACCATCTCGCGGTGCGCCTCGAGCGCGGCGAGCTGGTCGTCCGCGACGGTCAGCTGCAGACGGATCCGGTCGGCGACCTGGAGTCCCGCCGCCTTGCGTTCGTCCTGCACGGCCCGCACGACGTCGCGGGCGAAGCCCTCGGCGAGCAGCGCCTCGTCGAGACCGGTGTCCAGCAGGACCACTCCTCCACCCGGGAGCACCGTCGCCGCCTGCTCGTCGCCGCGACCCTCGGCCACGACCGTCGTGAGCTCGTACTCGGCGGGTTCCAGAGCCACCTCGCCGGCCGGCGTGCGCACCAGGACGACGCCGTCGTGCTCGCTCCACTCCCCCGCCTTGGCCGCCTTGATGACCTCCTGGACCCCGCGACCCAGGCGCGGACCCGCTGCCCGGGCGTTGACCGCGAGCCGGGTCTCGACCCCGAGCTCGGCCGGACCGACCTCGGCCAGGTCGACGAGCGTCACGTGCCGCACGTTCAGCTCGCCAGCGATGAGGTCGGCGTACGGAGCCACGGCACCCGGGTCCGCGAGCGCCAGGCCCAGCTCGCGCAGCGGCTGTCGGACCCGTAGGCCCTTCGCCTTGCGCAGCCCGAGCGTGGCCGACACGATCGCCCGCACCTCGTCGACCGCGCGCACCAGCGCCTCGTCCGCGACGAGACCCGGCTCCACGACCGGCCCGTCGACGCCTGCGGTCGCCGGCCAGTCGGTCAGGTGCACGCTGCGCCCACCGGTCAGCCCGCGCCAGATCTCCTCCGTGAGCAGCGGCGCGAGCGGCGCCATCAGGCGGGTGAGCACCTCGACGGCCGTCCACAGCGTGTCGAAGGCGTCGTGGTCCTCAGCCCAGAAGCGGTCGCGCTGGGTCCGCACGTACCAGTTGGTGAGGACGTCCAGGTGCTCGCGCACGGACTCGCACGCACCGGGGACGTCGTACTCGTCGAGCTGGGCGGTCACCCGGGCGACGAGGTCATGGGTGCGCGCCAGGACGTAGCGGTCCATCGGCGGCAGCCCGGCGACGCGCTCGGGCTCGACGCGGGAGGCCCGGTAGCCGGCGCCGCCGTCCGCCGCGTTGGCGTAGAGCGTGAAGAAGTACCAGGTGCTCCACAGGGGGAGCAGCACCTGACGCACCTCGCCACGGATGCCCTCCTCGGTGACCACGAGGTTACCGCCGCGCATGATCGGGCTGGCCATGAGGAACCAGCGCATCGCGTCGGAGCCGTCGCGCTCGAAGACCTCGTTGACGTCCGGGTAGTTCTGCAGGGACTTGCTCATCTTGCGGCCGTCGGAGCCCAGCACGATGCCGTGCGAGACGGAGGTGCGGAAGGCCGGACGGTCGAAGAGTGCCGTCGCCAGCACGTGCAGCGTGTAGAACCAGCCACGCGTCTGCCCGATGTACTCCGTGATGAAGTCGCCTGGGTAGTGGTGCTCGAACCAGTCGGCGTTCTCGAAGGGGTAGTGCACCTGGGCGTAGGGCATCGACCCGGAGTCGAACCACACGTCGAGGACGTCGGGGATGCGGCGCATCATCGACCGCCCGGTCGGGTCGTCCGGGTTCGGCCGGACCAGGTCGTCGATGAACGGCCGGTGCAGGTCCGGCTCGCCGGCGTCGTTGAGCGGGAGCCGGCCGAAGTCGGCCTCCAGGTCGGCGAGCGAGCCGTAGACGTCCGTCCGCGGGTAGCTCGGGTCGTCGCTCTCCCACACCGGGATGGGCGTTCCCCAGTAGCGGTTGCGGGAGATCGACCAGTCACGCGCACCGGCGAGCCACTTGCCGAACTGCCCGTCCTTGATGTGGTCAGGGACCCAGGTGATCTGCTGGTTGAGCTCGACCATCCGGTCGCGGAACTCGGTGACCCGCACGAACCAGCTGGAGACGGCCTTGTAGATGAGCGGGTTCCGGCAGCGCCAGCAGTGCGGGTAGGAGTGCTCGTAGGTCTCGTGGCGCAGGACCGCTGCACGCTGGGCCGCGTCGATGCGGGCAAGCGGGCCCGTCCCGGCCTTGAGGTCGGCGATCACGAGCGGGTTCGCCTCGAAGACCTGCCGACCGGCGTAGTCCGCGACCTCGGTGGTGAACCGGCCCTTGGAGTCGACGGGGACGACGGGAGTGATCCCGGCGGCGGCGCAGACGGCCATGTCGTCCTCGCCGAAGGCCGGCGCGAGGTGGACCAGGCCGGTGCCGTCCTCCGTGGTGACGAAGTCGCCGAGCAGCACCTGGTGCGCGTTCTCATGGCCGAGGAAGTAGTCGAAGGGCGGGGTGTAGCGCAGACCGGCGAGCGCGCGACCGGTCACGCGTGCGACCTCCTGGGGCTCCTCGCCGAGCTCCTTGGCGTAGGAGGAGAGCCGTGAGGCAGCCAGCAGCACCCGCTGGCCGGCGAGCGCCGTGCCCTCGGCCGGGACGACGGTCACGTACTCGATGTCCGGACCGACGGCGAGCGCGAGGTTGGACGGAAGCGTCCAGGGCGTCGTCGTCCAGAGCAGGGCGAGGTCGCCGTTCTCCAGCCGGACGCCGATCGTCAGCGCCGGGTCCTGGCGCGAGGCGTAGACGTCGTCGTCCATCCGCAGCTCGTGGTTGGACAGCGGCGTCTCGTCGCGCCAGCAGTAGGGCAGCACGCGGTAGCCCTCGTAGGCCAGGCCCTTGCTGTGCAGCTGCTTGAAGGACCAGAGCACCGACTCCATGAACGTGACGTCGAGCGTCTTGTAGTCGTGCTCGAAGTCGACCCAGCGCGCCTGGCGGGTGACGTACTCCTGCCACTCGTCGGTGTAGCGCAGCACCGAGGTGCGGCAGGCCTCGTTGAACGCGGCGATGCCCATCTCGTCGATCTGCGACTTGTCGGTGATGCCGAGGATCCGCTCGGCCTCGAGCTCGGCCGGCAGCCCATGGGTGTCCCAGCCGAAACGGCGCTCGACCCGGTGGCCGCGTTGCGTCTGGTACCGGCCGACGATGTCCTTCGCGTAGCCGGTGAGCAGGTGCCCGTAGTGCGGCAGTCCGTTGGCGAAGGGCGGGCCGTCGTAGAAGACGAACTCGTTCGCACCGTCGACGCCTGCGGGACGCTGGTCGATGGAGGCCTGGAACGTGCCGTCGGCCAGCCAGTGCGCCAGGACCTCGCGCTCGAGCGCGGGGAGGTCGGGCGAGGCGGCGACGGACTCGTCGTCGTTCGAGCGGTGCAGCGGGTAGGCCACGAGGGTCTCCTTCGGCGTCCTCACGGACGCGGCAGGCGGTCCACGAGGACGACGAGACCCGGACCGGCCGGGCACCACCGCGGTACCACCTCGCTTGCCGACACCCGCCTCGCGGCGGGGGACGACCACTCTCGACGGCTGTGACGGGCCTGCCCCGTCCGGTTCTACTGGGGGCCCGGTGGTGCGGCCCTGTTCTTCCGGAGGCTCACCGGTGATGTCCGGGTCGAAGCCTGTGGCGTCATCGTAGCGGGCCGCACCATCCGCACGGCTCCGGCGTGCGAAGACCGGGCATGCTGACCCTCCTTGTCGTCGGGCTCGTCTCCGGGCTGGTGACCGCGATCTCGCCGTGCGTGCTGCCCGTCCTGACGGTGGTGCTGACCACCTCGGCCCAGCAGGGCACGCCCTCGGCGCGACGGGCCTTCGTCGTCGTCGGTGGGCTCGTGACCTCCTTCGCGGTCTTCACGCTGCTGGGCGGCGCGCTGCTGAGCCTGCTGCACCTGCCGGCCGACCTGCTGCGCTGGACCGGCATCGCGATCCTGTCGATCGTCGGGCTCGGGCTGCTGTGGCCGCGCGTGGGGCACCTGCTGGAGGCGCCGTTCGTCAAGACGCGGATGCCCAGGCTCAACCGCGACGGCAACGGATTCGTGCTCGGCCTCGGGCTCGGGCTGGTCTTCGTGCCGTGCGCCGGTCCGATCCTCGCGTCCATCACCGTGCTGGCCGCGACGGCTCAGATCGGCTGGGGGCTCGTGCTCCTGACCCTGGCGTTCTCCATCGGGATCGCGATCCCGCTGCTGGGCTTCGCGCTCGCCGGGAACCAGATCCTCGCGCGGGTCAAGGCCGTGCGGGAGCGGACCCGGCTCATGCGCGGGCTGGCCGGGGGCGTGATGATCGCGACCGCGCTGGTCATCGCGTTCAACCTGGCCGAGCCGCTGCAGCGGCTGACCCCCGCCTGGCTCGCCGGGGTCTCGGACCGGATCCAGAACGACGACACCGTGCGCGCCCAGCTCGATGCGCTCGGCGGTCGGTCCACGACCGAGACGAAGCCGGGCACCTTCACCTTCGACCAGTGCGCGGCCGACCCGTCCGTGCTGGCCGACTGCGGTGCGGCCCCGGAGCTCGCCGGGATCACCGGGTGGCTGAACAGCGACCCGCTCACGCTCGAGCAGCTGCGCGGGAAGGTCGTGCTGCTCGACTTCTGGACGTACTCCTGCATCAACTGCCAGCGCACCCTGCCGACCCTGGAGCGCTGGGCCTCCACCTACGCCGACGACGGGCTCGTGGTCCTGGGCGTGCACTCCCCCGAGTTCGCCTTCGAGAAGGTCACGGCCAACGTGAAGGACAACGCCGCCCGCCTGGGAGTGGGGTACCCGATCGCCCAGGACAACGACTTCGAGACCTGGCGGGCGTACGCCCAGCGGTTCTGGCCGGCGCACTACCTCATCGACCAGACCGGCACGGTGCGCCAGGTGCACTACGGCGAGGGGGCGTACGACGAGACGGAGGCGGCGATCCGCACCCTGCTGGGTGTCGACGCCGCGAGCACGCCGACGGCCACCGCCTCGGCAGCGACCGGCCTCACCGCCGACCGCTCGCCGGAGACCTACCTGGGTGCTGCCCGCCTCGGTGCCCACACGAACGAGAAGATCGTCCCGGGCTCGGCGAGCTACTCGCTCAGCGCAGCTCCCCCGCGCGACGAGGTCTCGTTCGGCGGGTCCTGGACGATCGAGGGCGAGTACGCGCAGGCGGGCAAGGACGCCGTCCTCACCTACTCCTTCAGCGCGGCCAGGGTGTACCTCGTGCTCGCCGGCGAGGGGACCGTCACCGTCTCGCTGGCCGACCACCCGGGCGCGAGCAAGGTCGTGAAGATCAGCGGCGCACCGGCGCTCCACCCGCTCGTCGACGGCGCACCGACCTCCGACGTGCTCCGCCTCGAGCTCTCCCCCGGACTGCAGGCGTACGCGTTCACGTTCGGCTGAGCCGGACCCATCCAGCGGCCACCCGCCTGCGAACACCTGCCGACGACCGACACGCAACCACAACCCAGGAGGACCCATGTCCGCTCGACTCCGCACCCTCGCCGCCGTCCCCGTCGGCCTCGTCATGGCCGCCGGCCTGCTCGCCGGCTGCAACAACGGGACGGCAGCCTCCTCGTCCCCGAGCGAGACGATGATGAGCGAGGACCCGATGTCCGCCTCACCCAGCCCCAGCGACGCCATGATGAGCGAGGACTCGATGTCCGCCTCACCCAGCCCGAGCGACGCGATGATGGACGAGAGCCACGACGCCACGATGAGCCCCGGCACCGGCGGCTGACCCGACGAACCGATGAGGACCATGGACCAGCCGAGCGACCCGACCCGGGCCCCGCGCGCTGCGGAACCCCTCGGTGAGCGACGCCCCGAGGACGTCCTGGCCGAGGTCGCCCGCGGGAGCGAGGCCGCGTTCGACGAGCTCTACGAGCGGATCGCCGGCCCGGTCTTCGGCCTCGCGCTGCGGGTCGTCCGGGACCACGAGATGGCGCAGGACGTGGCGCAGGAGGTGC
This sequence comes from Actinomycetales bacterium, assembly GCA_038252305.1. Taxonomy (GTDB): domain Bacteria; phylum Actinomycetota; class Actinomycetes; order Actinomycetales; family Cellulomonadaceae; genus Actinotalea. The sequence goes on from JBBSAL010000026.1 coordinate 12,794, forward strand.
TCGCGGAGGTGTGGCGGCTCGCCGCCCGCTTCGACCCGGCCCGCGGCACGGCCATGGGATGGATCCTCACGATGGCCCATCGTCGCGCGGTGGACCGGGTCCGCCGCGAGGAGGTCCGGTCCGCGACGCTGCGCAAGGAGGCAGCGACCTTCGTGGCGAGCGACCATGACGTCGTCCTCGCCCAGCTCGAGCGTCAGTGGGATGCGGCGCTCGTCCGCCGTGCGCTGGGGACCCTGACCCAGGCGCAGCGCGAGGCGATCGAGCTCGCGTACTACCGGGGCTACACGCACCAGCAGGTGTCCACCGTCCTCGACATCCCGCTCGGGACGGCCAAGACTCGGATCCGCGACGGCCTCATCCGGCTGCGCGACGCCGTGGGGGTGGAGCAGTGACGAACAACCCGCACGCCCTGACCGGCGCCTTCCTCCTCGATGCCCTCGACGCGGCCGAGCAGGCCGCGTTCGAGGCCCATCTGGCCGTCTGCGAGGACTGCCGCGCCGAGGTCGCCTCCCTCGAGGAGGCCGTCGTCCGCCTTGCGCTCGCGGAGTCGGTGACACCGCCACCGTCGATGCGCGAGGAGGTCCGGGCCCGCATCGCCCGGACTCCCCAGGCCCCGCCCGAGAGCGAACCGCAGGAGCCTCGCGCCCCCGTCGTCGCGCTGTCCGGGCGCCGCCGACGCCGACCCGGCTGGCCGACGGTCGCTGCCGTGGCCGCCGCGCTGGTCGTCGGCGTCGCCGGCGGCACGACCGTCCTCAACGACCGTCGGCACGTGCTCCAGGCCGAAGCGACCCAGGCGACGGTGATGCGCATCATGTCCGCGCCGGACGCCGTGAGCCACGACCTCGACCTCGGGGCGGCCCATGTCGTGATGAGCGCGGAGATGCACGCTGCCGCCCTGCTGGGTCAGGACGTCCCGATGCCCGCCGGCGACGGCATGGTCTACCAGGTCTGGATGGTGCACGACGACGGCTCGTCCGCACCCGGGCCGACGTTCATGCCGGACCACGGCGACGTGACCGCCATCGTCGAGGGCGACCTCTCGAGCGTGCACGAGCTCATGGTGACCGTCGAGCCGCACGGCGGGTCGATGTCGCCGACCGGGACTCCCGTCGCGACGGTGGAGCTCTGAACCCGACCGGAGTCGCCCGAGGATCGCTCAGGCCCCGACGGCCCGCGTGACCGGGGGCAGTGCCGACCACGGGAAGGTGATCCACCGGTCGGTGCGGCGCCAGACCACGTCAGGGTCCACCACGGAGTGCGGCTTGGCATAGAGCACGGCGGTGCGCACCTGGGCGCAGTGCTCGACGAGCAGACGCTGCACCAGCGCGAGCGTCTCCCCGGTGTCCGCGACGTCGTCCACGAGCAGGGCGCGCTGCCCCGCGAGGGCGGCGGTGTCCAGCAGCGGCGGCAGCACGACGGGGTCCGCGAGGCGCTCGTCGACACCCGTGTAGAACTCCACGTTGAGCGTCGCCACGGCCTTGGTGCCCAGCGCGTACGCGACAGCTCCACCGGCCGGCAGGCCACCCCGAGCGACCGCGACGACCACGTCCGGCTCGAACCCCGAGTCGACGACGGCCTGGGCGAGCGCGCGCGTCGCCAGCCCGAAGAGCTCCCAGTCCATGACCTCTCTGGCGTCCGGCACGGTGGCGCCCTCGGCGAGCTCGGGATGTGTCATGGACGCAGGCTAGCCGTCCTCTGTGACGAGCAGATGACATCCGCGAGGACTCCCTTGCACTTGACGTTGCGTCAACCTCTACGGTCGTGCACATGGCACGAACCAGGAACGCGGAGCTCTCGATCCAGGACGCCTCGCGACTGGTCGGGACCACGAGCCGCACGATGCGGCACTACGACGCGATCGGCCTGCTGGCACCCACCCGCCTCGATCGCAGCGGGATGCGGTGGTACGGCCCTGCGGCGCTTCGACGCCTGCAGCAGATCCTGCTGCTGCGCGACCTCGGCCTCGGGCTGCCCGCGATCCGCGCGGTCCTCGACCGGGGCACGAGCCCGGTCCGGGCGCTCGAGGAGCACCTGCGCTGGCTCGACGAGGAACGTGACCTGCTGGACCGCCGGACCGCATCGGTCCGGCGCACTTTGACGGCACTGAAGGAAGGACGGGAGCTCATGCCCGAGGAGATGCTGGACGGGTTCGACCACAGCCGCTACCAGGAGGAGGTCGAGCAACGCTGGGGGAAGGACGCCTACGCCGGCGGCGACGCCTGGTGGCGCTCGAAGTCGCCCGCGGAGCGGACGCGCTGGGCGGAGGACCAGGGGGCGCTCGCCCGCGACTGGGCGGACGCGGCGGCCACCGGCACCGACCCGCGGTCACCGGCCGCGCAGGAGCTGGCCGCCCGGCACGTGGCGTGGCTCGGGAGCATCCCCGGCACGCCCGGAGCGGGCGGGGAGCCCGACCTCGCGTACGTCGTCGGGCTCGGGGAGATGTACGTGGCCGACGAGCGGTTCGCCGCGAACTACGGGGGCACCGAGGGCGCGACCTTCGTCCGCGACTGCCTGCGGGTCTGGGCGGACGCCCGCGAGTGACGCCCGGAACGCGGCCGGCACGCCCGCGTCTCGACAGGTCTGCGGTACCGATGCCTCATCAGGCAAGGCCCCCGGACGATGGACGATCAACGGGAAGCAGGGACGACAGGGAGGGGATGCCGGTGCAGCAGGTGCGGACCGCACCCCACGCGAACCCGACCCCCACGCCGTGCGAGCACTGGGACGAGGAGATCGACGAGCTCGAGGTCCTGCTGCGCTCCGACCCACAGGCATGCTCCCGTCGCGCCGCGGAGGCGATCGCCCGTGCCCGCAAGGACGGGAACTCCGACGCCGAGATGCGTCTGTCCTGGTACGCGGCCTCGGCCAGTCGCCAGCTCGGCCGGGACGCGGAGGCGCTCACCGCCGCCGCACGGGTCGAGGCGCTCGCCCGTGAGGTCGACGACCTCGCCTGGCAGTCCCGCGCACTGGCGGTGCGCGGGCTGGTCCACCACGAGCTCGGCCAGCACGAGGACGCCGTCGACGTGCTGCACCGCGCCGTCTCGCTCCGGCGGGAGGCCGAGGACCCGGTCGGCACGGCCGAGGTCCTCAACGACCTCGGCATCGTCTACACCGCCATGCCGCAGTTCGCCCCGCAGGCGCTGCAGTGCCTGGAGAACGCCCGCCGGGCCTGGTTGGCCGCCGGCGAGACCGACATGGCCGCGGTCGCGCAGACGAACCTGGCCCGCCACTACGTCGCCACGGCCGAACGACTTCTCCGCACGAACCCCCGCGGGGCGGCCGCTGCTGCCCGGCGGGCCGCCGACATCGCCCTGGCGGCCCTCGACGAGGCCGATGCGGCCGGCATGACCGGGAGCGCGCTCGATGCACGGGTGGCACTGGCCACCGCGCACCTCATCGCGCGCGATCTCGATCGCTGCGGCGCGGTCCTTGCCGCCACCCGGGCGATGCTCGCGCGTTTCCCGTCCGAACGGCACCGCCTCGCGCTCCACGGGCTGCAGGCCCGGTGGCTGCTGAGCACCCGGGACGTCACCTCGGCCGTCGAGGAGGCAGAGCAGGGGGTCGCGATCAGCCATGAGCGCGACCGACCGACCGAGCGGCTCGGCCTGCTCGGCACCCTGGTCGAGGCGCGGGAGCTGGCCGGCGACCTCGCCGGTGCACTCGACGCCATGCACGAGCTGCACGCCCTGTCCGTCGAGCTCAACGAGGCGGTCGCCGAGCGCCGCGCCGTGCTGCTGAGCTCGCGGCTCGACGTCGAGCAGGCCGAGCGCGAGGCCGAGGCGCACCGCCGCCGGGCGCGGCAGCTCGAGGCGCGCAACGAGGCGCTGGCCTGGGAGGCGACCCACGACGCCCTCACCAGCCTGCCGAACCGCCGGGTCTTCGACGAGACGCTCACCCTGTGGGCCAGCGGCGGGGTGCCGTTCGCGCTCGCCACGCTCGACATCGACCACTTCAAGAACGTCAACGACACCTGCTCGCACCAGGTGGGCGACGAGGTCCTCGCCCGCGTGGCGCAGACGATCGGCGGGGCCGTCCGCGACCGCGACCTGGCGGCGCGCTACGGCGGCGAGGAGTTCGTGCTGCTCATCGCGGACGCCGACGCCGCGTCGGCCACCGTGGTCTGCGAACGGATCCGGACCTCGATCGGGCGTCTGCTGTGGAACGTCCCCATCCCGAACGGCAGGATCACCGTGAGCATCGGACTGACGGTCTGGGACGGCGCCGCCTCCACCGAGGTGCTCCTGGCCCGCAGCGACGCCGCGCTCTACGCGGCCAAGGGTGGCGGCCGGAACCGGACCGTGGTCGGCTGAGCGAGCGCGACTCCCGCGCGCGCAGGAGCGCCGGACGGCGCCGTCAGCCCCGCGCGATCTGCGTGTTCGAGACCTGCGCCCGCGGGCGGACGACGATCGTGTCGAGGTTCACGTGGTGCGGGCGGGTGAGGGCGAACGCGATGACGTCGGCGACGTCGTCCGCGTCGAGCGGCTGATACCCCTCGTAGACCTTCGCCGCTCGCTCCGCGTCGCCGCCGAAACGCACGAGCGAGAACTCCTCGGTCGCGACCGCACCGGGCTGGATGTCGATCACACGCACCGGCTGACCGATGAGCTCGAGCCGCAGGGTCGTCGCGAGCATCCGCTCGGCATGCTTGGCCGCCGTGTAGCCGCCACCGCCCTCATAGGGGCCGGTCGCGGCCGTCGAGGTGACGAACAGCACGTCCCCGCGGCCGCTGGAGCGCAGCAGGGGCAGCAGCGCCTGCGTCACCCGGAGCGTCGCCAGGACGTTGATCTCGAACATCCACCGCCAGTCCTCGAGCTCGGACTCGGCGACCGGGTCGAGACCGAGCGCTCCGCCTGCGACGTTGAGCAGGGACGTCATGCCACCGGTGGACTCGACGTGGGCCACGAGCCGGGCGACGTCCTGCGCCGAGGTCAGGTCCGCCTGGAACGGCTCGGCACCGGTCTCGGCCGCGAGGACCTGGAGCCGATCGAGACGCCGGGCGACGGCGACGACCTCCCAGCCCTCCGCGCGCAGCCGGCGCACCGTCGCGGCCCCGATCCCTGAGGAGGCCCCGGTGACGACCGCACGCTGCGGCGCGGCCGAGGCGTTCATCGGGACACCTCGGCGTCGAGCAGGGTGAGGACCTCGTCGTAGACGGCGAGGGCGGTGCCGACCTGCTCGTCCGTGACGACGCACGGCGGGACGACGTGCAGCCGGTTGTCCGCGAGGAAGGGCAGCAGACCGCGCTCGAGGCATGCCGACTTGAGCCGGCCCATGAGCGCGGCCGGCAGCGGCTCGCGGCTAAGACGATCGGCGACCAGCTCGACGGCCCAGAACACCCCGAGACCGCGCACCTCCCCCACGACCGGGTGCCGCTCGGCGAGCTCGTCCAGTCCCGGGCCGAGCACGTCGGTGCCGATCCGGGCAGCGTTCTCGACGACCCGCTCCTGCTCCATGGCGCCGATCGTCGCGAGGATCGAGGCCATCGCCAGCGGGTGGCCGGAGTAGGTCAGCCCACCGGGGAAGACGCGTTCGTCGAAGGTCGCGGCGATCTCCGGCGACAGGACCACACCGCCGGCGGGAACGTATCCGGAGTTCACTCCCTTGGCGAAGGTGATCAGGTCGGGCCGCACGTCCTCGTGGTCGAACGCGAACCAGGCGCCAGTCCGGCCGAAGCCGGCCATCACCTCGTCGAGGATCAGCACGATGCCGTGCCGGTCGCACAGCTCACGCACCCCGGCGAGGTAGCCCGGTGGGGGCACGAGTACCCCGGCGGTTCCAGGGACGGTCTCGAACAGGACCGCGGCGATCGTCGCCGGGCCCTCGGCCTCGATCACGCGACGCAGGTGGGTGAGGGCACGCTCCCCCTCCTGCTCGACGCTCGTCGCCCAGAACTCCGAGCGGTAGGCGTAGGGACCGAAGACGTGCACGTGACCGCGCGCGTACTCGTTCGGCATCCGGCGCCAGTCCCCGGTCGCGACGATCGCCGCTCCGGTGTTGCCGTGGTAGGACCGGTAGGTCGAGACGACCTTGTCCCGCCCCGTGTGCAGCCGGGCCATCCGGATCGCGTTCTCGTTCGCGTCCGCGCCACCGTTGGTGAAGAAGACCTTGTCCATCCCCTCGGGCGTGTGCCCGACGATCGCCTCGGCCGCCTGCCCGCGGACGAGGCTCGCGTGCCCGGGCGCGACCGTCGGCAGGATCGCGGCCTGCTCCTGGATCGCCGCGACCACCGCCGGGTGCAGGTGCCCGATGTTCGTGTTGACGAGCTGGCTGGAGAAGTCCAGGTACCGACGCCCGTCGTGGTCCCAGACCTCGCAGCCGCTGCCGCCGGCGAGCACCAGCGGCGCGAGGTGCGCCTGGGCGGACCAGGAGTGGAACACGTGGGCACGGTCGAGAGCCAGGGCGAGGGCGCCCTGCTCCCCGGGCGGAGTCGTCGTCATGGCGACACCTTCCCACCTCGGCGGGGCTGTGGCATCTCTCTTGCCCCTCGAGTCGTGACAAGATCCGCTCATGATCGTGGTGACGACGAACGAGATCCCCGGGTACCGCGTGACGGCCGTCCTCGGGGAAGTGATGGGCCTCACCGTGCGAGCGACGAACATCGGCTCGAGCTTCACCGCGAGCCTGCGCTCGATCGGCGGCGGGGAGATCCCCGAGTACACGCGGATCATGTACGAGTCCCGTGCGGAGGTCATGCACCGCCTGGTCTCCGAGGCCCAGTCGCGCGGGGCGAACGCGATCCTCATGATGCGGTTCGACACCGGAGCGATCGGCCAGTTCAGCGAGGTCTGCGCCTACGGCACGGCCGTGGTCGTCACGCCGATCCCCGAGGGCGAGCCGGGGTCGACCCTGCAGTCCTCCCAGGCAACGGTCCAGGGCTGATCGCGCGGTGGGTCGTCGGATCACCGTCCTCGCCGGCGGCGTCGGTGGGGCACGTCTCACCCGCGGGCTGCTCGCCCATCTGAGCCGGACCGAGCCGACGGCCGAGGTGACCGTCGTCGTCAACACCGGGGACGACCTCTGGCTCGACGGGCTGCGCGTGTGCCCCGATCTCGACACCGTCATGTACACCCTCGGCGGGGTGATCGGCGAGCAGGGCTGGGGGCGGGCCGGTGAGACGAGCAGGGTCAGCGCGGAGCTGCACGCCTACGGTCTGGGCTGGGACTGGTTCACCCTCGGCGACCTCGACCTGGGCACGCACATCGCCCGGAGCGAGCTGCTGCGCTCCGGCCTGCCGCTCAGCGCGGTCACGGCCCGGCTGTGCGAACGGTGGCAGCCCGGCGCGCGCCTGCTGCCGATGTCCGACGAACCGGCCGAGACGCATGTCGAGGTCGAGATCGATGGCCAGGTCCTGCTGATCCACTTCGAGGAGTGGTGGGTGCGGTACCGCGCCGGCATCCCCGCCCGGCGCTTCGTGCAGGTCGGCATCGAGTCGGCGCGACCGGCGCCCGGAGTCCTCGACGCCCTCAGCCAGGCCGATGTCGTGCTGCTCCCGCCCTCGAACCCGGTCGTCTCGATCGGCACGATCCTCGGCGTGCCCGGGATCCGCGAGGCGCTGGCGGCGACGGCGGCCCCGGTCGTCGGGATCTCCCCGATCGTCGGCGGCGCGCCCGTGCGCGGGATGGCGGATGCCTGCCTCACCGCGATCGGGGTGCCGACGACGGCAGGTGCGGTCGGGCTGCACTACGGCGCCCGCTCGACCAGCGGGCTGCTCGACGGCTGGCTCGTCGACACCATCGACGAGTCCGACGCCGCCACGCTCGAGGGCGCGGCGATCGCCACCCGCGTGCTCCCGCTGATGATGACCGACGACGGTGCGACGGCCGCGATCGCCGCCGCAGCGCTCGACCTCGCCCGCGCGGTGCGTGCGGACGAGCGGGTGGACCGGGGCTAGGCCGATCGGCCGACCCCGCGCCCCGCCTGACCCGGGTTCAGGCCGTCGACAGCGGCCGCCGTCCGGCGGCCCACACCGAGCCTGATCGCTGCGCCGAGATCGGCCGCCGTGTCCACGTCACGACGCAGCGTGGGCCACGCCCCGTCCAGGACGACGTGGCCGGCCTCCTCGTGCGCCCGGCGCGAGCCGGGCCCGAAGTGCGGCCTCAGGTCCTGCGGACGCAGGGCCGTCAGCAGCGTGGTGCCCATGCCGTCCGCGTCCGGGACCGTCGCGCGCGGGTACGCGCACGCCGCCGCGAGCGCCGCGTCCAGCTCGGCCGGGCGCAGTGCCGGGAGGTCGCCCAGCAGGATCGCCGAGGCGGTGGCGGAGGTCGCTGTCAGCGCGTCGATGCCCGCGTCGATCGCGCCGCCGAGTCCGCGCCCCGGGTCGTCGACCCAGGTCACCCGATCGTCGGTGCGCTCGGCCGTACCCTGCTGCTGGCCCAGGGCTGCCCGCAGGCTGTCCTCGCCGGAGACGATCAGCAGTCGTTCCACCCGGGGCGTGGACAGGACGGCCACGAGGGTGTCCACCGCCATCGCCAGAGCGAGCGCCGCCCGCTCGGACGGGGGCAGGTCGAGGCGGGACTTGGCAGCGCCCAGCCGCTTGACCGGGACCACGAGCGACCAGCGCAGGTCCGTCACGAGCGGGCTCCCGCCGACGGACCTGTCCCCGCGGCCGTGGAACCGGCGACCTCCGTCGCGGGGGGCGCCTGGTTCTCGCGAGCGGCTCGTCCCGCGGCGAAGCCCTCCTGCCAGGCCTCGGCCGTGCCGAGCCGGAACATGTCGCCGGCGGCTTCCCGGACGGCCGACCGGGCCCCGGGCCCGTCCTCCTCGGTCACGAACCTGCCGAGCCCGCGCACGATCGCCACCGGCCGCCCGGCCGCCTTGCCCCGCACGAGCTCGGACGCCGCCGCGACCTCGTCTGCCACGGCGGTGATCGTCGAGGTGAGGACATGGCCCTGCGCGTCCGTCTGACCGCGCAGGTCGTCGAGCACCACCAGCCCGGCGGCGCCGATGGCAAGATCCGTCACTCCTTCGCGCCAGGCCCGCCCGGCTGTGTCGCTCACCACGACGGCGAGCCGCACGCCGAACCGCTGCTGCCAGGCAGCGCGCAGCCGCCTGGCGGAGTCGTCCGGGTCGACGGGGAGCAGCAGGACGGTGCCGTCCGGCGTGTTGCTCGCGTCCACCCCCGCGGCCGCCATGACCAGGCCGAGGTGGTTCTCCACGATCCGCAGCAGACCGCCGGGGTGCTCGCGGGTGGCGACCACACGCACCGTCTCGTCGGTGATCGCCTGCTCGCGGTCGGCGGCGTGCACCACGCGGCCCTCCGCCTTGGACACGACCTTGCTCGTGACGACCACGACGTCACCGTCGTGCAGCGGTCCTGCGTCGGCGAGCGCAGCCCCGAGGACATCCTCCAGCGCGTCCCCAGGCCGGATCTCACCGATGCCCTCGGGCGCCCAGACCTCGAGCCGCGCGTGGTCCGCCGCGCTCACCGGTGCAGCTTCGGCAGCACCTCGCGGCCGAAGACCTCGATCCACTCGGCCTGGTTGCGGCCGACGTTGTGCAGGTAGACGCGGTCGAAGCCGAGGTCGACGTACTTCTGCAGCTCTGCACGGTGCACGTCCGGGTCGGCGGAGACGACCATCCGTCCGGCGAAGTCCTCGGGCCGCACGAGCTTGGCCATCTGCTCGAAGTCGTGCGGCGAGCGGATGTCGCCCTTGGGGAACTTCATCCCGCCGTTGGGCCACTCGCGCATGGCGTTCGCCATGGCCTCCTCGTCGGTCGGCGCCCAGGACAGGTGCACCTGGAGGAGTCGCGGCATGGTCGACGGGTCCTTGCCCGCCTCACGGGCGCCCTCGTCGAACTTCGCGAAGAGGCCGGAGATCTTCTCCAGCGGGGCACCCACGGTGATGAGGCCGTCGGTGTGCCGGCCGGCGCGCTTCGCGGTGACCGGACCGGCGGTGGCGACGTAGATCTCCGGGGGGACCTCGGGCATCGTCCAGAGCCGCGTCGACTCGAGCGTGTAGAACTCGCCGGAGTGCTTGACGTCCTTGCCCGCCAGAGACCCCGCGAACAGCTTGGTCATGATCTCGATGGCCTCGAACATCCGGTTGATCCGGACCGGGACCTCCGGCCAGTAGGTGCCGAGGATGTGCTCGTTGAGCGCCTCACCGGAACCCAGACCCAACCAGTGCCGACCCGGGTACATCGCCGCCATCGTCGCGGAGGCCTGGGCGACCATGGCCGGGTGCCAGCGGAAGGTCGGCGCGGTCACGCCCGGGCCGACGTCGCCCGTCGTGCGTTCGGCGATCGCCGTCATGACGTTCCAGACGAACGAGGCCTGGCCCTGGGCCGGGACCCACGGCTGGAAGTGGTCGGCCGCCATCACCCCGGAGAACCCATGCTGCTCGGCGAGCACCACGTGCTCCAGGATCTCGTTCGGGTGGAACTGCTCCAGGGCCGCCGCGAGCCCCACCGTCAGACCTGACACCGTGCACCACCTATTCTCGTCGCCTACGCATCGACCCTAGGTCACCTTCCCGGCAGGTCGCGCGTCGGCCGACCTGCCCCCGAGGCCGCTACTCGTGCGAGACGGCGTCGAGCACGTCGAGACGCGCCGCCCTGACCGCCGGGCCGACGGCCGCGACCGCTCCGACCACGACCGAGAGGGCGACGAGCACGCTCAGCCGCGCCCACGGGATCGCGAGGACGTTCAGCCCTTGGTCGGCGAAGACCGACGGGAGCGCCGCAGCGATGCCGACCCCGACGACCATGCCGAGCACGGTGCCGAAGACCGCCGTGAGCACCGACTCGATCGTGACGACCGCGGCCAGCTGCGCCCGGCCGAGACCCACCGCCCGGAGCAGCCCGATCTCCCGGGTGCGCTCGGCGATCGACAGCGCGAGCGTGTTGACGATGCCCAGGACCGCGATCACCACCGACAGCCCGAGCAGGGCGTACAGGATGACGAGCACCTGGTTCACCTGGTCGGCGAGCGCGTCGGCGAACTGCGCGTTGTCGAGCACCGAGACCACGAGGTACGGCTTGGCCGTCGACGTGAGCTCGCCGCGCAGGGCCTCCAGGTCCGTGCCCGAGCGTGCGGCGACGAACACGGTGCGGACGATGTCCTGCCCGGCCGGGACCAGGCTCTGGTAGACGTCGAGGGGCAGGGTGACGGCCACGTCGAGGACCCGGGAGTCGATGACCGCGCCGATGGTGACCTCGCGCGACTGCGTACCGTCGGCGATCGTGAGCCGGTCGCCGACCGCCCAGCCCTTCGCCTTCGCGCCGGAGGCCGAGACCGCGGCCTCACCGCGCGTCAGCGCGCTCACCTCGCCCTCGGTCACGTCGACCGCCAGCGTCCGGCCGATCATCCCGGCCGGGATGCCGAGGACCTGCGAGCGCTCGCCGTCGACGGTCAGCGGCCCGACGTGCACCGCATCCGCCGCGGCGACACCCGGCAGGTCCTGCACCTGGGCGACGATCTCCTTCGGCAGCTCGAAGGTGGCCGAGCGCAGGACGAAGTCGGCGGTCGACTCGTTCTGCACGATCGACCGGGTGGACTCGGCGGCCGAGGCCGCGAGCACCGAGACCGCGCCGACCAGCGCCATCCCGATCATCAGGGCACCGGCGGTGGACGCCGTACGACGGGGGTTGCGCGTGACGTTGCCCCTGGCCAGCGCGCCGAGCGGACGGAGCGCCGCGACGACGGGCGCCGCCAGCACGCGCAGCGCGGCCGGGACGACCGTCGGCGAGACGAGCAGGACGCCGAGCACGATCCCGGCCGCCCCCGCGCCGAGCACCGGTCCGGCGGAGTCGGGGGTCGCGACCGCTGCCGTGACGACGGCGGCCACACCGAGGGCCACGAGGAGCGCACCGAGCACGGCACGCAGCCGCGAGCTGCGGTCGGCGACGACGACCTCGTCCCGCATGGCCTCGACGGGCGGGGTGAGCGCAGCCCGCCGCGCCGGGACCGCAGCGGCCACCATGCTCACGACGAGGCCGACACCCATCGAGATGCCGACGGTCGACGCGTCGAGCGGGATGGCACCGGAGAGCTCCTGACCCATCCGGGCGAGCACGAACCTCAGCCCGCCGACGAGGGCGACACCCGCCCCGACCCCTGCGGCCGAGCCGAGCAGCCCGACGACGGCGGCCTGCACGAGGATCGAGGCGAAGACCTGTCCCGGTGAGGCACCGATCGCGCGCAGCATCGCGAACTCCCGCTGACGCTGCCGGACGATCATCTGGAAGGTGTTGGCGATGATGAAGGCGCCGACGAAGAGCGAGATCGCCGCGAAGACGAGCAGGAACGTCGAGATGAAGCCGAGGATCGTGGCGATCTGCTGCTTGGCCTCCGTCCGCACCTGGTCCCCGGTGGCCACCTCCGTCCCGGCCCGGTCGGCGAGGGCCGTGCGCAGATCGGCGACGAGGGTCGCTTCGGACACCCCGTCGTCGGCGTAGACCGCGAAGCTCGGGACGCCGCCGTCGGGCGCGAACGCCGCGACGGCCACGGCCCGGTCGACCAGGACGAAGCGGGCGCCGGCCGAGGCCGTGCCGAAGGTCGCCTCACCGACCACGCGCACCTGCCGCACCCCGCCGAGGACGATCGACGTGGTGTCCCCGACCCGCAGGCCAGAGGCCTCCATCGTGGCCGTCTCCAGGACGATCTCGTCCGGGCCGGTGGGCGCGCGGCCCGCGACCATCGTGATGCTCGTGTCCGCGGGCTCGTAGGCGAGGGCGAAGCTCGGCGCCCCGCCGGCGCCGCTCACGGCCGTACCGTCCTTGCCCACCAGGACGACGGGTCCGCTGAGGGCGGGGACGACGCTCGCGACCCCGGGTACCGCCTGGAGCAGGGGTTCGAGCGTGAGCGGGATGACGCCGCGCTCCTGACCCAGCGTGGACGGGTCGTTCGTCTTCGTCGCGCTCGCGACACCGCGCACGTACGCGTCGCCCTGGGCCGAGGCCGAGACGATCGAGTCGAAGGTGCTCGAGAGCATCGCGCGCAGGCTGAAGGTCCCCGCGACGAAGGCCACGCCGAGGAGCACGGCGATCACCGACATGAGGAACCGCCCGAGGTGGCTCCTGATGCTGCGCAGGGCTACCCGAGTCACTTGTCCTGGCCCTCGGCGAGGTGCAGCCCGTGCGGTGCGGCGGGAGCGTGCTCCGTGGCGTCGGCGGCCGGCGCGGCGGCATGGGAACCGTGCGGGACGGGCTCGCGGCGCCCGGCGCCGAGCGAGCGCAGCGCGTCGAGCACCGTCTCGGGCGTCGGGTCCTCGAGCTCGCCGACGAGGCGCCCGTCGGCGAGGAACAGCACGCGGTGCGCGTAGGAGGCGGCGGTCGGGTCGTGCGTGACCATGACGACGGACTGGCCCAGCTCGTCGACCGACCGGCGCAGGAAGTCCAGGACCTCACCGCTGGACCGGGAGTCGAGGTTGCCGGTGGGCTCGTCGGCGAAGACCACCGACGGCCGCGAGACGAGGGCACGGGCACAGGCCACGCGCTGCTGCTGACCGCCCGAGAGCTCGCTCGGCCGGTGGTCGAGCCGGTCACGCAGCCCGACCGCGTCCACGACCGTGTCGAACCACGCGCGGTCCACCTCGGAGCGCGCGATGTCCAGCGGCAGCGTGATGTTCTCCTCCGCCGTCAGCGTGGGGATGAGGTTGAAGGACTGGAAGACGAAACCGAGCCGCGTGCGCCGCAACCGCGTGAGGTCGCGCTGCTTCATCCGACCGACGTTCTCCCCGTCGACCAGGACCGTCCCCGAGGTCGGGGTGTCGAGGCCGGCCATGCAGTGCATGAGGGTCGACTTCCCCGAGCCGGACGGCCCCATGATCGCTGTCATCTCGCCACGCGCGAAGTCGACGTCGACGCCGTCGAGGGCGCGGACGGCGGCCTCACCGGTGCCGTAGACCTTGACCAGGGTCCTGGCCGAGGCGATCTGCTCGGTCGCTGCCGGGTCGGCTGCCAGTGCACGCATCGCGTTCCTTCGGTTCGATTCGGGGTTGCAGGTCGATCCTCACCCAGTCGCGGCGCCCACGACATCAGGGAGCACCCTGGGCCGCCCCTGAGCGGGCCCTGAGCTCTCCAGGAGCCTGCCATGAACCCACGCGCGGCGCGCTGCGATCGGCTCCGGACGCCCGGGACGGACCCGTGCGCGGCGAACCCGGCGCTTCTGGGAGAATCACGCCCCATGAGCGACCAGCTGCCCCGGACCACCACCCCGTCGACCACCGACGCGTCGCGGGTACCGGACAAGGTCAGCCTCGACGGGCTCGAGGAGCGCTGGGACGGCGCCTGGACCGCGCAGGGCACCTACGCCTTCGACCGCAGCAAGACACGCGAGCAGGTCTACTCGATCGACACCCCGCCGCCGACGGTCTCCGGCTCGCTGCACGTGGGCCACGTCTTCAGCTACACCCACACCGACGTCGTCGCGCGCTTCTGGCGGATGCGCGGCCGCGAGGTCTTCTACCCGATGGGCTGGGACGACAACGGCCTGCCGACCGAGCGCCGCGTGCAGAACTACTACGGCGTTCGCTGCGACACCTCGCTGCCCTACGACACGGCCTTCGTCCCGCCGCACGAGGGGGGCGAGGGCAAGAGCATCAAGGCTGCCGACCAGCAGCCGATCTCGCGTCGGAACTTCGTCGAGCTCTGCGAGCGCCTGACCGTCGAGGACGAGGTCCAGTTCGAGGCGCTGTGGCGCCGGCTCGGGCTCTCGGTCGACTGGTCGCACCACTACCAGACCATCGACGCCCGCTCCCGGGCCGTGGCCCAGCGCGCCTTCCTGCGCAACCTCGATCGCGGCGAGGCGTACCAGGCCGAGGCCCCCGGGCTGTGGGACGTGACCTTCCAGACGGCCGTCGCCCAGGCCGAGCTCGAGGCGCGCGACTACCCGGGCCACTTCCACCGCGTCGCGTTCCACCGCACCGACGACGGCACCCCGATCCACATCGAGACGACTCGTCCCGAGCTGATCCCCGCCGTGGTGGCCCTCATCGCCCACCCGGACGACGAGCGCTACCAGCACCTGTTCGGCACGACGGTGCGCGCCCCGCTGTTCGACATCGAGATCCCCGTCCTGGCGCACCCCGCAGCCGAGCCCGACAAGGGTGCGGGCATCGCCATGTGCTGCACCTTCGGCGACCTGACCGACGTGCAGTGGTGGCGCGAGCTGCAGCTGGCGACGCACTCGGTGCTCGGCCGCGACGGCCGCCTGCTCGGCGAGACCCCGGAGTGGATCACCAGCGAGGCCGGCCGCGCCCGGTACACGGAGCTGGCGGGCAAGACGACGTTCTCGGCGCGCGCCGCCGTCGTCGAGGGCCTGCGTGAGACGGGCGACCTGGACGGCGAGCCGACGGCCACCCAGCGCAAGGCGAACTTCTTCGAGAAGGGCGACAAGCCCCTGGAGATCGTCACGAGCCGTCAGTGGTACATCCGCAACGGTGGCCGCGCAGAGGGCAAGGGCGAGGGTCTGCGCGAGAAGCTGCTGGCCCGCGGCACCGAGCTCGCCTTCCACCCCGACTTCATGCGCGTGCGCTACGAGAACTGGGTCGGCGGCCTGAACGGCGACTGGCTGGTCTCCCGCCAGCGCTTCTTCGGTGTCTCGATCCCGCTGTGGTACCCGCTCGACGCCGACGGCGAGATCGACTACGACCACCCGCTGGTGCCTGCGGAGTCCCTGCTGCCGATCGACCCGACGAGCGACACGCCGGCCGGGTACACGGCCGAGCAGCGCGGGGTCCCCGACGGCTTCGTCGGCGAGGCCGATGTGATGGACACCTGGGCCACCAGCTCGCTGACACCGCAGATCGCCGGTGGATGGGGCTGGGACGAGGACCTCTTCACCCGCGTCTTCCCGATGGACCTGCGCCCCCAGGGCCAGGACATCATCCGTACCTGGCTCTTCTCGACCGTGGTCCGCTCGCACCTGGAGCACGGCTCGCCGCCCTGGGCGCACGCCGCGATCTCCGGCTGGATCCTCGACCCTGACCGCAAGAAGATGTCGAAGTCCAAGGGCAACGTCGTCACGCCGATGGGGCTCCTGGAGGAGCACGGCTCGGACGCGGTCCGCTACTGGGCGGCCTCGGCCCGCCTGGGCACCGACGCGGCATTCGAGGTCGGCCAGATGAAGATCGGCCGTCGTCTGGCGATCAAGGTGCTCAACGCGAGCAAGTTCGCGCTGGGCTTCGGCGCCGGCGCGGACGACGCCACGGTCACCGAGCCCTTGGACCGCGCGATGCTCGCCGGCCTGGCCGACGTCGTCGACAGCGCGACCGCAGCATTCGAGGGCTACGACCACACGCGAGCGCTCGAGCTCACCGAGACCTACTTCTGGACCTTCTGCGACGACTACCTCGAGCTCGTCAAGGACCGTGCCTACGGTGGCGGCGACGCGGAGCCGTCCGCGGCGACGCTCTCGGCGCGCGCTGCGCTCGGCCTGGCGCTCGACACGCTGCTGCGCCTGCTCGCCCCGGTGCTGCCGTTCGCCACCGAGGAGGTCTGGTCGTGGTGGAAGGAGGGCTCGGTGCACCGTGCGCCGTGGCCCACCGCTGCCCCGCTGCGCGCAGCGGCCGGTGAGATCGACCCGACGATGCTCGATGCCGCCGGGCGTGCACTGGCCGCGCTGCGCAAGGTGAAGTCGGAGGCCAAGGTCTCGATGCGCTACCGCGTCGTCGGGGGCGAGCTCGTGGTGCCGACCGCGCAGGAGCCGCTGGTGCGCACGGCACTCGGTGACGTCCTCGCCGCCGGCCGCGCCGAGATCGCGCTCGTCGCCGGGGAGGTCGAGCTCGCCGTCGTGCGCGACGCCGAGCTCGCCGAGCCGCCGGCGTCCTGAGCGGCACGGGCCGCAAGGGCGGCGCGCGATGATCTAGGACTTTCGCCCGATCCGCCCGAGACGTGCATACCTATCGTTAGAACTGTATATTCTTCCACGGCACCCCACCCGTCCCTGAGAGGTTCCCCATGGCTCCCCGGTTCCGCACCGTCCTGTCCCTGGCCGCGGTCGCGGCACTGACCCTGGCGGGCTGCAGCTCGACCGCCGGCAGCACGTCGTCCGGGGCGTCGTCGGCCGGCGCCGACGCGGTCTCGCTCGTGACCCCCGGCTCCCTGAAGGTCTGCACCAACCCGCCGTACGAGCCCTTCGAGTACAAGGACGGCGACAAGATCGTCGGCCTCGACATCGACATCGTCCAGCAGGTCGCGGACGACCTGAAGGTCAAGCTCGTCCTCGTCGAGACGGGCTTCGACGGGATCCAGTCGGGCGCAGCCCTCAACGCGAGCACCTGCGACGTCGTCGCCTCCGGGATCACCATCACCCCCGAGCGCGCGGGCAAGCTCGACTTCTCGACGCCGTACTTCGACGCCAACCAGGGCCTGCTCACCAAGGCCGGCGCCGGGCTCACCAGCCTCGCGAGCCTCGCCGGCAAGAAGATCGGCGTCCAGCAGGCCACGACCGGTGAGACGTTCGCCAAGGACAACAAGCTCGACACCCTGCAGTACGAGGACCTCGGCCTCCAGGTCCAGGCACTGAAGAACGGTGACGTCGACGGGATCATCAACGACATCGCCGTCCTCGGCCCGTACGCGAACGACCAGTACGTCGTGGGCGCCGAGTTCTCCACGGGTGAGCAGTACGGCCTCGGCGTGAAGAAGGGGAACACGGCTCTGCTCGACGCCGTCGACGCGACGCTCGCACGGATCCAGTCCGACGGCACCTACGCCACGATCTACGCGAAGTACATCGGCACGGCCCCCGCGAAGGGCTGAGGATGACGAACCCGAGCGTGGCGCTGCCGGCCGGCCGCGCCAGGATGAGCCCGCGCAAGCGGGCGGAGATCTCCCGGGTCGTGCAGTACGCCGTGCTCGTCGCCGTGGTCGTGGTCGTGGTGACGACCACGGACTGGTCGAACATGCGCGAGCAGGTCTTCAACCTCGCCGCCGTGCGCCAGATGGCGAGCAGCGTCCCCCATGCCGCGTTCAACACGATCAAGTACACGTTCTCCGCCTTCGCCGTCGCCTTCTCGCTCGGGCTCGTGCTCGCGCTCATGAAGCTCTCGTCGGTGCGGCTGTACCGCGTGCTGGCGACGGGATACGTCGAGTTCTTCCGCGGCGTCCCTGCGCTCCTGGTGGTGCTGGCCTTCGGGTACATCGTCCCCGTCGCGTTCCAGGTGCGGTTCAGCTCGATCACCGTGACGATCGCCCTGGCGCTGGGGATCGTCTCGGCGGCCTATCTTGCGGAGACGATGCGGGCCGGGCTCCAGGCCGTGCCGAAGGGCCAGGTGGAGGCGAGCAGGTCCCTGGGCATGACCTCTGGGCAGACGATGCGCAGCGTCGTCATCCCGCAGGCCTTCCGTCTGGTGCTGCCCCCGATGACGAACGAGATCGTGCTCCTGACGAAGGACACCTCCCTGATCTTCGGCCTCGGCCTCAGCGGCTCCGACTTCGAGCTCACCAAGCTCGCGCGGGAGACGCTGAACTCGAGCGCCGTCGGCGGCCTCACGGCCTTCGTCGTCGTCGGCCTCGCCTACCTCGCGATCACGATCCCGCTCAGCGCCCTGACCCGTTGGCTGGAGAAGACGACCGGAAGCAAGGGACACGTATGACGGCCTCAGCCGACGCAGGCGCCACCCTCGAGGCCCCCGTCGTCCAGATCACCGGCCTGCGCAAGTCCTTCGGCCCGCGCGAGGTGCTCAAGGGCATCGACCTCGAGGTCGCCCAGGGCGAGGTCGTGTGCGTCATCGGGCCCTCGGGCTCCGGGAAGTCGACGCTGCTGCGCTGCGTCAACCTGCTCGAGCAGCCCACCGGCGGCACCGTCTCGGTGCTCGGTGTCGAGGTCACCGATCCCGACGTCGACATCGACCGCGTGCGCACCCATGTCGGGATGGTGTTCCAGCAGTTCAACCTCTTCCCGCACAAGACGGTCCTGGAGAACTGCACGCTCTCCCAGCGCAAGGTGCTCAAGCGCTCGGCGGCCGAGGCCGACGAGGTCGGCCGCAAGAATCTCGAGCACGTGGGCCTGGGCGACCGCGCAGACTCCCACCCTGCCCAGCTCTCCGGCGGTCAGCAGCAGCGCGTGGCGATCGCCCGGGCCCTGAGCATGGACCCGGCGCTCATGCTCTTCGACGAGCCGACGTCCGCCTTGGACCCCGAGCTCGTCGGCGACGTGCTCTCGGTCATGCGGGACCTCGCCGAGTCCGGGATGACGATGCTCGTGGTCACCCACGAGATGGCCTTCGCCCGCGAGGTCGCCGACCGGGTCGTGTTCATGGACGACGGCCAGATCGTCGAGCAGGGCCCGCCGGAGCAGATCATCGGCAACCCCTCGCACGAGCGCACGCGGTCGTTCCTCGCCCGGGTTCTCGACCCGACGCACAAGCACGACGACTGACCCGACGCGCCCCCGTCGGGCTCGCTCGGCTGCCCCGGCACAGCACTGTGCCCGGACGGTCATCCGTCCGGGCACAGTGTGATCATCGGCCCGGCGGCGGTCGAGAGGTGCACCCGCCGCCGGGCCGATGATCGGGAACAGCTCCCCTGCAGGTTTCCGTGCCTGCGCGGGAGCTGGGACTACGGCTCGATCGTCACCTTGATGGCCGTGCCACGGTGACGGCCTCGACACCCTCGACGAACTGCTCCAGCCGGAGCTTGAGGGTGATGAGGTCGGCGACCGGGACGGCAGCGGAGGCGATGTACTCGAGCGCCTTGCGGTGGTGGTCGGGGCTCGACCCGTTCGCGCCCACGGCCGTCAGCCCGCGGTAGTGGACGATGTTCGAGTCGAAGGTCATGGTCGGCTTGTCCTTGTGCAGGCGCCCACGCTGGCGGTCAACCTCTCCAGTACTTTTCGATGAGCGCCTTTTCCGCCTCGTTGGTCCACATATCGCCGGGCTCCAGTCTTTCGGCGACATCCGGCAGCTTCTCCTTCAGCTCATCGAGCCCCATCAGGGGAAGGTCGTGGATCTGGGGGAAGATGATGACCTTTCCGGAGTAGCGACCTTCGACCAAGGCCTGGATGCCTTCCTTGGCCGCACGCATGCCGCCGATGGCGCCCACGATGGATCCCGGAGAGAGAATACCTTGATCGGCCAGGTCCACCACCTGCTGCTGATCGTTGATGGTCAATCCGGAAGTCCCCGTGTACTGGGCATTGTTGAGGTAGACCGCGCTCAGGTTCAACGGCGCCAGGGTGCCGTTGGGCACGCCGGCGAAGAAGACCAGCATGCCGTCGGCATTCATCACCGTGTCCGCCTCGGCCATCACCTCGGCAATGGGGACACTGACCACCACGTCGTCGGCCCCGGCGTTGTCGGTGACCTCCATCACGAAGTCGTGGAGGGATTGGCCTTGGGTCTGGGGATTGAAGGTGAGCAGCTCGCAGCCGTTGCGCTCCGCGAGGGGGGCCAGCCGCTCCAGGAGGCTCTCCAGGCGGACATCGCTCATCTCCGTGGCGACAATCGTGCGAGGGCCGTCGGGCTGCTGAATAGCCCGCTGCACATGCATCAAACCCATGGGGCCGCCGGCGCCCACGAAAACGGTGGTGCCCTTGGAACGCAGTTCACAGCGGTTGCGCGCATCCCCGTAAGAGGCGGCGATATCCGGTCCCTGGCCGCCGAGATAGGCGGTGTAGTCGTAATGCAGGCGGCCCACATCGGTGTCCACCAAGCCGTCCAGGGCGGTCTGGCCCACCAGGTTGAGGGTGCCCCGCCGGGCGATGTGCTTGGCCACGGCCCCCACCGTTGCCGCGGAACGGGGGTCGAGCATGACAATGTCGTCGAAGCCGATGCCGTCAGTCAGCTCGTCCACCAGAGCTTGATAACCATCGGGGCCGATGTCATTGCGCACGATCACGTTGGCCGAGGTCTGCTCCACCAGTTCTTGCACCGAGGCGGGCACGTCGGTCATCACAATGGTGGCCGGGGCGTCCAGACCAGAGGAGAAAAGGTATTCCCGCTCGTCGCCGGTCCGGCCCATGATCCACATGATCCCGCCGGTCTTGGGATCCAGGCGGCGACGTTGGGTATAGGCCGCCATCACACAGCCCCAGGGCTCCAGCGTGGAAGCCTCGGCATAACCCATGCTGTCATTGATGGGCAGCAGGCAGGCGCCGGCGTCGGTCTCGAGCATTTCCGAGCCCATCACGTGATACTGAATCAGCCCCCCGGAAATGGTATAGCCGTAGGCCGTACTCTTGCCGTCCTGGTAGATGTCGGGCTGCACGGCCAGCCGCTGGCCGTGGTGATACCGGCCTTTGAGGTCTTCTCCGACCTCGATGACCGTCAGGCTGACCTCGTGCCCCAGCCGGGTGGGATTCTGGCTCAGATCGCGATTGTAGAGCTTCGGGTGGCTGCCGCCCGCGCGCATGATCTTCACATCGGAAAAGCAGAGTCCCACACTGTCGATGCGCACCAGCATCTGGTCGGCGTTGGGCTTGGGGATGGGCAGCAGTTCGGGTTCGCCATGCTTGCCCATGTTCTCTTCGCCCGCGCCATGCAAGTTCCAGGCCCAGACTTCTTCCGGCAAGGCGATATCGGCCGCGCGGTAGCGGTCGTACTCTGATGTCATGGTTCCTCCGTGTCGAGGTGCTTTGAGCCACCAGGATCTGTGCCAAACATTCGTCGTCGGCCTCGAACAGGACCACGGCGTCGCCGCCGCGAACGAGACCACTGAAGGTCGATCGGCATCCGGACGAGCGTCGACGGGACGACGACCCGCGCGCTGCCTTGCCGACGAAGGTCATCCTCACCCGCACGCACTTCTGTGTGCCGTGGTCGAGCCAATAGTGAGAGACTAGGCCCTAAAGTGAACATCTGTCCAGCACATCCGTTCACCAGGTCTCGGTCGAATGGACTCCCCGGACCAGGAACGGAAGGATCACCCCGTGAGCAGAGCCCAGGCACCTGACGACACGGATGTCCTCGTCACGGCGGCGGTCATGTACTACGAGCAGAACGCCTCGCAGCAGGAGATCGCCGACCAGCTCGGCGTGAGCCGCCCGACCGTCAGTCGCCTGCTCGACCGCGCACGGGAGCAAGGCATCGTGCGGATCGAGGTGGTCCCGCCCCGGGTCGACCCGGACCTGGCACCGCGGCTGTGCGCACTCCTCGGGCTGCGCAGCGTGCACATCGCCTCCGGCCGCGCGAACGAGGCCGAGCCGGGCCCGGTTCTCGCCGAGCCGCTCGGTGCCGCCCTCGACGAGGCGGCGCTCAGCGCGGGCGACACCCTGATCGTGTCCTGGGGACGCGGGGTCTACAGCGCGAGCAAGCATGTGCTCCGCACCCTTCCCGGCGTCGTCGTCGCTCCCGCCATGGGCGGCAACTCCAGCGACCAGCCGTGGTTCCAGCCCAACGAGATCGTCCGGAGCTTCACGCAGACCCTCGGGGCCCAGGCCCGCTACTTCCACGCCCCGGCGCTCATCACGGACGCGCTCTACACCTCCCTCCTGCACGCCGGTGAGCTCGACGAGGCCCTGGCCACCTGGGAGGGTGCGCGGGCCTCCGTCGTCGGCGTCGGCGCCTGGCCCAAGCCCGATCCGACGTACGCCGCCGCCGGCTTCCCGGTGGACGACCCTGCCCAGGACGGCGCCGTCGGGGACGTCGCCGGCCGCTCGTTCCGCATCGACGGCACCCTCGTCCCGTTCCACGACCAGCGCCGCCTCCTCGGGGTGACCCCGGAACAGCTGGCGCGCGTGCCCTACGCCATCTGTCTCGCCGGCGGCGTCTCGAAGACGCAGGCCGCGATCGGCGCCGCGCGCGCCCACCTCTACAACGTCCTGGTGACCGACGCGTCGACCGCCCGGGCGATGGATGCCTTCCTCGCGTCCGAGGCAGGGACCGCGAGGGCCTGAGGTCGCCCCGACGCGTCGCGCCCGGCACTAGGGTCGAGAGGGCCCACGGACGGGCCTCGTCCACCCAGGAGCAACGTGCAGACCTCGATCTCCCCCAGTCTCGTCACCATCGACCCCGCGATGTCGATCCCCGGCCTGGTCGCCGCCCGCCTCGAGCGTTCCCCCGACTCGACGTTCGCCGAACGCAAGTCGGGCCTCGGCGGCTCGTGGGCGCCGGTGAGCATGCAGGCCTTCGTCGACGAGGTCAACGCGGTGGCCCGCGGTCTCGTGGCGAAGGGGATCGAGCCGGGCGACCGGATCTCGATCATGAGCCGGACGCGCTACGAGTGGACCGTCCTCGACTTCGCGGCCTGGGCGGCGGGCGCCGTCCCGGTGCCCGTCTACGAGACGTCCTCGCCCGAGCAGATCGCCTGGATCCTCGGGGACTCCGGCGTTCGTCTCGCGGTGGTGGAGACGGTCGCGCACCAGGCCGCGACCGAGTCCGTCCGCGCGCAGCTGCCTGAGCTCGGCGAGGTCCTGCTGCTCGACGACGGTGCCCTGGAGAAGCTCACGGCCGCCGGACGCGGCGTCCTGCAGGAGGAGATCGACCGGCGCAGCCGTCTCGCCGGGATGGCGGACCTCGCCACGATCATCTACACCTCCGGGACCACCGGCAGCCCCAAGGGCGTCGAGCTGACCCACGGAAACTTCGTCTCGCTGACGCTCGAGGGGGTCGCGGGCCTACCGGAGGTGGTCGCGCAGCCGCACTCGCGCACCCTGCTCTTCATGCCGCTGGCCCATGTGTTCGCGCGATTCATCCAGGTCATCTGCGTGCCGTCCGGGGCCGTCCTGGGACACACGCCCGACACGAAGAACCTGCTGGCCGACCTGTCGACGTTCCGGCCGACGTTCATCCTCTCGGTGCCCCGCGTCTTCGAGAAGGTCTACAACTCGGCCGAGCAGAAGGCCTCGTCGAGCCCCGTGACACTGCGGATCTTCCGCTGGGCCGCCGCGACCTCGATCGCGTGGTCCGAGGCGCTCGACACCCCGTCGGGGCCGAGCCTCGCCCTCAGGACCCGACACCGCCTGGCGGACCGCCTGGTGCTGCACAAGCTGCGCGAGGCCCTCGGCGGCGCCGCCGAGTACGCGGTCTCCGGCGGCGCGCCGCTCGGGGCCCGGTTGAGCCACTTCTTCCGCGGCGTCGGCCTGCGGGT
The DNA here is from genome assembly GCA_038252305.1 of Actinomycetales bacterium. Lineage (GTDB taxonomy): Bacteria > Actinomycetota > Actinomycetes > Actinomycetales > Cellulomonadaceae > Actinotalea. The sequence continues at coordinate 36,764 of JBBSAL010000026.1, forward strand.
CCTGGAGGGCTACGGGCTCACCGAGACCACCGCTCCCTCGGCGGTCAACATGCCGGCGAAGACGATCATCGGCACCGTCGGGCCCCCGTTCCCCGGCGCCTCGATCCGGATCGCCGACGACGGCGAGATCGAGATCAGCGGCGGACACGTCTTCCGGGGCTACCACGGCAACCCCGCGGCCACCGCCGAGGCGCTGCAGGACGGGTGGTTCCGCACGGGCGACCTCGGCAGCCTCGACGAGCACGGGTACCTGACGATCACCGGCCGCAAGAAGGAGATCATCGTCACCGCCGGTGGCAAGAACGTCGCCCCCGCCCTCCTGGAGGACCGCCTGCGCGGGCACCCGCTGGTGAGCCAGGTCGTCGTCGTCGGCGACGGCAAGCCCTTCATCGCGGCTCTGGTCACGCTCGACGCCGAGATGCTTCCCGGCTGGCTCACCAGCCACGACCTCCCGCCGATGGACAGCGCGACCGCGGCACGGAGTCACGCGGTGCTCGCCGCGCTCGAACGTGCGGCGACCCGCGCGAGCTCAGTGGTCTCGCGTGCCGAGTCGATCCGCAAGGTGCACGTCCTGGACACGGACTTCACCGAGGCGAACGGCTACCTCACGCCGTCGCTCAAGGTGAAGCGTGCCCAGGTCCTGCGCGACTTCGCCGCGCAGGTCGAGGCGCTCTACCGCGACTGACCCCGCTCGGCCCAGCCTCCCTCAGCCCACCGAGCGCCCGGCGCGACGACCGTGGTCCCGGGTGGAGGCCGGCGCGGTCTCGTGCGGAGTGGCGTGGTCCGTCCAGCGCAGCGTCGCACCGATCCCGTCGACGAGGTGCACGGCCCCGGTCGGGTCGAAGGTCACCCCGGCGTCCTGAGCGACGGCTGCCCGCAGGACGGCGACGTCCGCGCGCATCTCCTGCATGTCGGCGTCGTCCACCCCGAGGGCGGCGAGCTCGCTGCGCCGCAGCGCGAGGTCGAGGGCCCCGGGGCCGACCCACAACGAACGACCGGCGATCGCCGGGGCGCCGTCACTGGCGATGACGAGATCCGCCACCTGGCCGCGCCGGAGCACCTCGATGACGTCCCCGAGCTCGGTCACCGCCCCGTCGCCCCGCCCCAGCCCCTCGGTCAACCGGTCCACGACGACCTGGCGCCGACGCCCCCGGAAGGCCTCGACGACCTCGTGCAGCCGAGCAGCGAAGACATCCTCCTTGACCCCGTCGGCGCTCGAACCACCCTGCACCTCGACCAGGAGATCGGTCACGTGTCGGCCGACGGCGTCGCGGATCAGCGCCACCGCCCGTACGTCGCCGGTGAGCATGACGAGCTCGGGCTGGTGCGCGAGGACCGCGCGGTCGAGCTCCGCGGCGACGGTCTGGGCGTTGCGCTCCCAGGAGTCCTCGATCCGCGCCGCGGTACGCCGCGAGTGCCACCAGTCGCCGGTGCGCACCTTGTGCACCAGGTCGTGGCCACCCTCGACGTGGTCGTTCATCTCCTCGACGGGCAGGTCCACCCCGGACCAGGTGAGATCGGCCCCGGAGCGGTCCACCTCCACCAGCAGGTAGCGCACCGCCTCGTCGATCGCCTGCGCGGCCGGGAGGAGCGGCGGGACCGCATCGTGCACCGCCTCGTCGCGGTTCGGCGCCGCGGCGAGCACCCGGTCGAGGATGACGTCAGTGCCGGCGGGAGTGGTCCCGACGACGAGCAGGCGGCCGTGCGGACCGGGGACGTGCGTCTGCCGGAGCATCAGGTCGGCGAGGTCGTCCAGGGTCGAGGCCGGCGCCCCCTGGACCTCGAGCGCCCGCCGCAGGATCTGCCAGCGACTCCGCAGGTCACGATCACCGACCTCGTCGCCGCGAGTCACGTCCATGCTCACCGTGGTGAGCGGTCCGTCGTGGTCGAGCAGGGCCTTGAGCGCGTCGAGCTTCATCGAGCACCTCTCCGTCGGGCGGCCGGGTCGACATCAGGTCGACCCTCGCTACCCCTCCCAGCCAACCCCTCTCAGCCGGATCGCGCCATAGGTCAGGCGGACTTCTCCCGCGGGGTGCGCTTCTCGACGGGCTCGCGCGGCACGATCGTCGGGTTGACGTTCTCCAGGACCGCCTCGCGGGTGATGACCACGCGCGCGATGTCGTCGCGGCTCGGGACGTCGAACATGACCTGCTGCAGGACCTCTTCGAGGATGGCCCGCAGACCACGCGCCCCGGTGCCGCGCAGCAGCGCCTGGTCGGCGATCGCCTCGACGGCGGTGTCGGTGAACTCGAGCTCGACGCCGTCCATCTCGAACATCCGCTGGTACTGCTTGACCAGCGCGTTGCGCGGTTCGGTGAGGATCTTCACCAGGGCGCCCTGGTCGAGAGGGGAGACGGTCGTGATGACGGGCACGCGCCCGATGAACTCGGGGATCAGGCCGAACTTGAGCAGGTCCTCGGGCATGACGTCGCCGAAGACGTCGGTGTCGTCGGCCGAGTGCAGCGGGGCACCGAAACCGATCCCCCGGCGTCCGGCGCGCGAGGTGATGATCTCGTCGAGCCCGGCGAACGCGCCCGCCACGATGAACAGCACGTTCGTCGTGTCGATCTGGATGAACTCCTGGTGCGGGTGCTTACGGCCCCCCTGCGGCGGGACGCTCGCGGTGGTCCCCTCGAGGATCTTCAGCAGCGCCTGCTGCACGCCCTCGCCGGAGACGTCGCGCGTGATCGACGGGTTCTCGCTCTTGCGGGCGATCTTGTCGACCTCGTCGATGTAGATGATGCCCGTCTCGGCCTTCTTGACGTCGTAGTCCGCCGCCTGGATGAGCTTCAGCAGGATGTTCTCGACGTCCTCACCGACGTAGCCGGCCTCGGTCAGCGCCGTCGCATCGGCGATGGCGAAGGGGACGTTGAGCATCTTCGCGAGAGTCTGCGCGAGGTAGGTCTTGCCGCAGCCCGTGGGGCCGATGAGCAGGATGTTCGACTTCGCGAGCTCGACGTGGTCGACCTCGATGCCCGGGCGTGCGAGTTCGCCGGCCTGGATGCGCTTGTAGTGGTTGTAGACCGCCACGGCGAGCGACCGCTTCGCAGGCTCCTGGCCGATGATGTACTGCTCGAGGAAGTCGAAGATCTCGCGAGGCTTGGGGAGCTCGACCATGCCGACCTCGGTCGCCTCGGCGAGCTCCTCCTCGATGATCTCGTTGCAGAGCTCGATGCACTCGTCGCAGATGTAGACGCCTGGGCCGGCGATCAGCTTCTTGACCTGCTTCTGGCTCTTGCCGCAGAAGGAGCACTTGAGCAGGTCGGCACCGTCACCGATGCGAGCCACGGCGTCCTCCTCCCAGGCGGCGACCATCGCCGACCATCCTCCATTGCACACCACGGACGGCTGCCTGTCAGCCTGTGCGCTCCCGCGTGTCCGATCGGCAGGCGTCGGCCCTTCCTGAGCAGAGTGCGCTCAGGAAGGCAGGACCGGCGCCTTGCGGCTCTCGAGCACCTGGTCCACCAGGCCGTACTCCATGGCCTGCTGGGCCGAGAGGATCTTGTCGCGCTCGATGTCCTTGCGGACCACCGCGGCCTCCTTGCCGGCGTGCCGGGCAAGGGTCTCCTCGAGCCACTCCCGCATGCGGATGAGCTCGTTGGCGTGGATCTCGATGTCGGAGGCCTGGGCGTAGCCGCCGCCCTCCATCGCCGGCTGGTGGATGAGCACACGAGCGTTCGGCAGCGCGAGCCGCTTGCCAGGGGTGCCTGCGGCGAGCAGCACCGCGGCGGCCGAGGCGGCCTGGCCGAGGCAGACGGTCTGGATCTGCGGCTTGATGTACTGCATCGTGTCGTAGATCGCCGTCATCGCCGTGAACGAACCACCGGGCGAGTTGATGTACAGGATGATGTCGCGGTCCGGGTCCTGGCTCTCCAGGACGAGCAGCTGGGCCATGACGTCGTCGGCCGAGGCGTCGTCGACCTGGACCCCGAGGAAGATGATGCGGTCCTCGAAGAGCTTGGTGTAGGGGTCCTGACGCTTGAAGCCGTAGGCCGTGCGCTCCTCGAACTGCGGGAGGACGTAGCGCGACCCGGGCGCGCCGTAGGGCATGGCCTGGCCGCCGGCGAGGGAGGCGGCGCGGGCGAAGTAGTCGTTGCTCACTGGTGCTCCTTGGATGTCGTGGGTGCGGCCGGGCTCAGGCGTCCGCGGAGGCGGAGGAGCCGGTGGTGCCGCCGCCACCGGAGACCGATCCGGAGTGCGTGACGACATGGTCGATGAAGCCGTACTCGAGCGCCTCGGGCGCGGTGAACCACCGGTCGCGGTCCGCGTCGGCGTTGATCTGCTCGACGGGCTTGCCCGTCTGCTCAGCCGTGAGCTCGGCCAGCACGCGCTTCATGTGCAGGATGAGCTCGGCGTTGATACGGACGTCGGTCGCGGTGCCGCCGATGCCACCGGAGGGCTGGTGCATCATCACGCGGGCGTGGGGCGTCGCGTAGCGCTTGCCCTTCTTGCCCGAGGAGAGCAGGAACTGACCCATCGAGGCGGCCATGCCCATCGCGATCGTGGCGACGTCCGGCTGGATGTACTGCATCGTGTCGTAGATCGCCATGCCCGCGGTGATCGAGCCACCGGGAGAGTTGATGTAGAGCCAGATGTCCTTCTCCGGGTCCTCCGCTGCCAGGAGCATCATCTGCGCGCAGATGGCGTTGGCGTTCTCGTCGCGGACCTCGGAGCCCAACCAGATGATCCGCTCACGGAGCAGCCGGTTGAAGATGTGGTCGTTGAGGCCGAGGCTCGACCCCTCGCCACGCGCGGCGCGCGGCTCGGACTGCTGCTGGAACTGGTTCACGGCTCTCCTCGTCCTGCGCGGGCCCTCGGCCCTGGAACTGTGCTGCGACCCTAACGCGAGGCAGGGGGCCACCACGCCCGCTGCGGGGCCGTTTTCGCTGTCGGCGCACGACGGCCCCGCACCGGAGCGGTGCGGGGCCGTCGTCACGCGGTCCGCCGGGCGCGGGTGCCCGGCGGTCGGTACAGGCTCAGGCCTCCTCGGCCACCTCGACGACCTCGGTGTCGGCCTCGTCGGCCTCGAGCTCGTCGCTGCCGATGTACTCCGAGAGGTCGACGACCGCGCCGGCAGGGTCGACGACGGTGATCTTGCGCAGGGCGATGGCCACGGCCTTCGAACGACCGACCTCGGCGACCATCGCGGGGATCTGGCCCTGCTCGTCGATCGTCTTGATGAAGGTGTTCGGGTCCATCCCGTACTGACGCGAGGCGTTGACGAGGTAGTCCACGAGCTCGTCCTGGGAGACGCGCACCGAGACGGACTCGGCAAGGGTGTCGAGCAGGATGCGGTCGGCGAGGGAGACGCTGGCCTCCTCGGTGACCTCGGCACGGTGCTCGTCGTCCTCCAGGCGGCCCTCACCCTCGAGGTGGCGGTGCACCTCGGCCTCGACGACGCCGGGCGGAACCGGGATGGTCAGCTCTTCGCGCAGACGGGCAAGGAGCAGGTCACGCGCCTGCACGGCGCGGCCGGAGTCGTTGGCCTTGGCGGCCTGCTCGCGCAGGTCGTCACGCAGCTCGGCGAGCGTGTCGAACTCCGAGGCCAGCTGGGCGAAGGAGTCGTCGGCGTCAGGGAGCTCGCGGGTCTTGACCGCGGTGGCCGTGACACTCACCAGGGCTGTCTGCCCGGCGTGGTCACCGCCGACGAGCGTCGACTCGAAGGTGGTGGACTCCCCCGTCGACAGCCCGACGAGCGCCTCGTCGAGGCCGTCGAGCATGTTGCCGGCACCGATCTGGTAGGAGATCCCGCTGACCGAGTCGACCTCCTCCTCGCCGACGCGGGCGGTGAGGTCCAGCACGACGAAGTCCTTCTCGACGGCCGGGCGGTCGATGCCGACCAGGGTGCCGAAGCGCTCGCGCAGGGCGTCGAGGCGGGTGTCGACGTCAGTATCGGTGACCTCGACGTCGTCGACCGTGACGGTGATCGTCGACAGGTCGGGGAGCTCGAGGGTCGGGCGCACCTCGATCGTGGCGACGAAGGTCAGCCCGCCGTCGACCTCGGTGAGCGCGGTGATCTCGGTGACCTCGATCTCCGGCTGGCCGAGGGGACGAAGGTCGGCCTCGTTCACGGCCTGGCTGTAGAAACCGGCCATCCCGTCGTTGACGGCGTGCTCGATGACGGAGGGGCGGCCCACGCGCTGGTCGATGATGCGCGCCGGGATCTTGCCCTTGCGGAACCCGGGGACCTGCACCTGCGACCCGATGTGTTCGTACGCGTGATCGATGCTCGGCTTCAGGTCCTCGGCCGACACCTCGACGGTCAGCTTGACCGTGGTGGCGTCCAGGGTCTCGACAGCGCTCTTCACAGCAGTGTTCTCCAACGGGGTCGTGGCGGTGCCGGTCCTCGGAGCGGGACGGCGGCCGGCACCGGCACCCGGGGGATGGCTTGCGGCAGGAGGCCGCAGACGGACCCTTCATCCTAGGGCACGGCAGGGCGGGGCACTGCGGCGAGCACCAGACGGTTCGGGCTGCTGGTCGGGATGGCGGGATTCGAACCCACGACCTTCCGCTCCCAAAGCGGACGCGCTACCAACCTGCGCCACATCCCGTGCGGTCGTGAGCCTACTGGTCCGTGCGGTCCAGGCGACGCTGCTCGTCCCGGCGCACCTGCGCGAGGCTGGCACGCTCGCGACCGAGCCACTCCGGGGCGTCGGCGATCAGGGCCTCGATCTGCTCGGTCGTCTGCGGGTCGGTGAGCCCGTTGCGCACGAGCGCGCTGTTCGAGACGCGGAGCCGCGCGGCGACCACGGAGCGCGGGTGCGGCCCGTTGCGGCGCAGGTCGACGAGCCACTGCGGCGGGTTGCGCTGGATCTCGTCGAGCTCGTCGCGGGTGATCATCCGCTCCTGGAACTCTGCGGGCGCCGCCTGCAGGTAGATGTCGAGCTTGGTCGCGGCCGTCGCGGGCTTGAGCGCCTGGGGCTTCTTGCTGCGCCGCGCGGGGGCGGCGGGCGCTTCGGACGCCGTCGCGGCGTCCTGCGCGTCCGGCGCGTCCGGCGCGTCCGGCGAGTCCTGGGTGGTCGACATCCGTCCAGCGTAACGGCGGCCGGTAGCCTGACCGGACTCGGCCGACCGGCCGTGGACCGCGGGCATCGCTCGCGACGCCCTGAGGCCATGGAGCCCGATGGACCCCGATCCTGCTGCCCCCCACGGCGAGGGGCCTGCGGCGGAGCAGGGGTTCCGGCTCGCCGTCGTCCCTGGTGCCCAGCCGCAACGCTGGCTGCGCACGTGGCGCGAGCGGCTGCCCGACGTCCCGCTCGAGCTCCTTGCGATCGAGGTCGGCTCGCAGGAGGCCGCCCTCGCCACCGCAGCAGACGCCGGCCTCGTCCGCCTTCCCGTCGATCGCGAGTGTTTCGACGCGATCCCCCTCTACACCGAGGCGACGGTCGTCGTCGTGCCCAAGGACCACCTGCTCGCCGCCGGCGAGGAGCTCTCCCCCACCGAGCTGGTCGACGAGCTGGTGCTGGTCCCGCTGGACGACGTCCTCGGTCAGGCGGCACCGCCCGGGGTCGAGCAGCCCGCGACGACCGCTGCCGCCGTCGAGCTGGTGGCCGCCGGCGTCGGAGTGCTGATGGTCCCCCAGTCACTGGCCCGACTGCACCACCGGCGCGACCTCACCTACCGCGTCGTGACCGACCAGCCGACCTCGACGATGGCCCTCGCCTGGCGGCGCGGCGAGGCCACGGAGCTGGTCGAGGAGCTCATCGGGATCGTCCGCGGCAGGACGGCGAACTCCTCGCGCGGGCGCGGGGCACCGGCGACGCCAGAGGAACGCGCTCCCACGAAGGCGGCCCCGACGGGGAGGTCCGGCGGATCTGCACGACGCGGGTCGGCACCGTCACCCCGGTCGGGTGCTGATCGTCGTCGTGGCGGACCAACACGAGGAACAGGCCGCGGCAAGCGTTCGGGTCGGTGACCCGGACGCGGGAGCGAGGTGAGTGATCCCTTCGGACCCGCTACCCTTGGCGCTGCGTCACGGACGATGTCGGTGGCCGCGCGGGTGTAGCTCAATGGTAGAGCCCCAGTCTTCCAAACTGGCTACGGGAGTTCGATTCTCCTCACCCGCTCCAGCGTTTCCGCAGGTCAGAGGCTTGCGGCGACCATGTCAGACCCTCGTTGGACCCTTGTCGCAGGCCGTCGTGCCATAACGTGCCATAAGCGCCGGGAGGTCCCGCCATGACTGTCCGCAGCCCGCACCGTCGATCCAGCGGCGCCATCCGCCGCCTGCCGTCCGGCACGTGGCGGGCCAGGTACACCGGGCCCGACGGCTCGATGCGCACCATCGGCACCTTCGCGACCAAGTCCGAGGCCGATCAGGCGCTCGCCCACGAGGTCTCCCAGATGGCCCGCGGCGCCTGGCACGACCCACAGCTCGGCGAGCAGCCGCTGGGCGAGTGGTTCCGTGGCTGGATCGCGACGCGACCCGACATCGCCGAGTCGACGCGGATGCTCTACCGGCAGGTGCTGGACTCGTGGATCGACGCACCGGTCCCGATCACGTCGGCGACCGGACGGCCGCGGGCCGTGCACCTGGGCATCCGCACGCTGGCCTCGGTGACCCCGGCAGTGGTGCGCGAGTGGAACCACGCGGTGCTGGCCGAGTCGACCCGGCGAGTGACCGAGCGGTGGGAGCGCAGCGGCGTGCACGCCGTTCGCATCAACGCTGCCATCCGGGCCTGGGCAGCCACGCAGGGAACACCGCTCGCCCCGACCGGCCGGATCCCTGACTGGGCACGGGACGGGTGGGTGGCCGCGACCGGTGGGGTCGGCGTGCCGGAGCGTCCACTGCACCGCAACGCCGGGCAAACGGCGGCGACGCAGGCCTACCGGCTGCTGCACGCCGGACTGGCGCAGGCCGTCGCGGACGGGCTGATCACCGCGAACCCGTGTGCCATCAAGGGCGCCGGGAGCCGGGACGCTCGCGACCGCGTCGATCGGCGCACCGTCACTGCGCAGGAGATGTGGGCGCTGGCCGAGGCGATGCCCGAGCGTTACCGGGCGTCGGTGATCGTCGCGTTCTGCAGCGGCCTGCGCGCCGGTGAGCTCTTCGCGTTGCAGCGCAAGCACGTCGACCTCGACGCCGCGCTGGTGCGCGTCGAGCAGTCGCTGGCAGCGCCGCGAACCGGCCAGGGCTGGTTCAGCGCCCCGAAGACCCGCGCCGGGAAGCGGTCCGTCGTGCTTCCCGGGGTCGCCGTCGATGCGCTGCGCGACCACATGGAGGAGTTCACTCCCCCGGGCGGCGATGCGCTCATCTTCGGCACGAGCACCGGGACGCCACTGCCCAGCAGCCACCGCTCCACGATGTTCGCCAAGGCGCGCGCGACGATCGGCCGCGACGACCTCACGTGGCACGACCAGCGCCACTCGGCGCTGACCCTCGTCGCGTCGACCGGCGCGACGTTGCCCGAGCTCATGCAGCGGGCAGGCCATGCGAGCCCACGAGCGGCACTGCACTACCAGCACGCTGCCGACGACTCGCAGCGGCGGATCGCCGAGCGGCTCGATCAGGTCCTTGGCGAGCGCCCGCGGACGGCGTGAGGAGTGTCCGACAGTCCGGCCCGTGGTCGCACGCGCGTCATTCGCTGCGGTAGTCGGCCACTGCGAGTTCGAATCCTATCGCGGGCACCCTCTGACCAGCGGAAACGCAACGCCGCGTCACATATGAGTCACAGTGAAGTGGGCGTCGACGGCCGCTTCGCCGGCAGGACACCACCCGCACTCGTGGCTTCCCCGCTCCCGCCATAGGCCCCGCGCCCGTGGCCAGCGCCTGGGGGAGCTCTACGAACGAATCGACCCAGAATGCAGCGTCGATCAGTACCGTCAGACGCCGCGAGACCGTCACCGGGAGCAGCCTGATCGACGTTCGTCGCGGGCGTGCGTCCCTCCGTGACCCCCAGGACGGCAACACGTGCGCGGCAGCGTTGGATCTCGGCAGGACCTCGACCTCCGGCTCGAGCGACCGGTTGCGACGCTGAGCTCACGCAGCTCGGCGGACTCGGTCACCGTCTCGCCGGGACGGTGACCGTCGACCGCATGGAGCAAGTCGCGTAGGCACGAGTCGGAGATCCTGACTTCATTGGCGATCTGGGCGATCGGTCACGTTGACACCCATCCGTGCATCAGACCCGTGTGACGATGCCGCAGAGCGAACGAGAGGGCCAGCAGGCGGGTCTGCCGCCCCTATGACCAGCCCCTCGCACGTGTGGAAGGTGATGCCTGCCACCATCGGGGCTCATGAGCGGGCTACCGCCACAACGACCTGACCAGCCAGCTGCAGCACGATGGCAGAAACCGCAAGGAAGACGAGCACCTCCGATCGGAACCTGCTTTCGATACCCTCGGCCGACCGACTTCGAGACGTAACGCGGTGACGCCCTTGGTAGCGCTCATCGCTGATTTCGATCGTGGGACCATCTTCTCTACTCGCTGAATGTTCCTTCAGCCAGGCGCGAATGGCGGCTCCGGCCGCCGCATACCGTTTGCTGGGATGGCCCACCTGCAGCAGGGATGCCTGATACGCGGTCGAGCCGACAAGATGTCCCTGGCGCGTTCTCAAGTACACGCCGTTCTCGGAGAACACTGTATCGACGATGACGGCGGGCACTGTAGTTCTCGAGATGAAGTCAACAAAGACCAATCTATCTCCCGTTGCCAGCACTCTCGACGTTGCCCCAGCCCAAAGGGCCGTCCACATCACTCCGAGCGCGCCCATATACACAAATGCATTATTGGGGTTCCCGAATCGAGCTACCGAGATTGTCGCCCAGGCGAAGGAGCCGAAAATGACGAGGCCTGACACAGCAGCTCCGGCGACAGTTGCGGGTCGCGGGCGCGCGAGAGTCACCGAGGACAATCCTGGCGTTCCGTTCAAC
>JBBSAL010000027.1:0-46792 GCA_038252305.1 Actinomycetales bacterium
GCTCACGGTCGCCGTGCTCACTGCCCAGCTCGAGGTGATGGACGACATCCAGGCCCAGAGGCATGCGATCTGGGACACCTACGCCGAGGCCCTGGCGCCATGGGCGGAGGCCAACGGCGCAAGCCTGATGAGCCCGCCCCCTCCTGCGGAGCACCCGGCCCATGTCTTCTACCTGCTCGCACCGACCGCCGAGGACCGCACCGAGATGCTGGCACACCTGCGGTCGAAGGGCGTCGGCGCGACCTTCCACTACATCCCGCTGCACTCCTCCGTCGCCGGGGTCAGGTTCGGCCGCACCCCTGAGCCCTGCTCCGCCACGGACGACTTCGCCGAGCGCCTCGTCCGGCTCCCGCTCTGGCCCGGGATGAGCGAGTCGGACGTCGACAGGGTCGTGTCGGCCGTCGAGGCCTTCGACCCCGTCCGCGCCTGACGTGGCCTGGGACGAGCTCCTCGCGCCCGGGGTCGAGATCCGGCCGAGCGCCGTGGAGAGCGACCGTTTCGGACTGTTCGTCGTACGGGTCTCGATCGGTGCGGGGCAGGTCGACGTCGACGAGCTCGAGAGCCGGCTCGACGCCCTCGGGGCCGATGTCGCCGTCGTGCGCTACGACGCGGCACGCCTCGACCTCGGAGGGTCGCTCGCCCGCGGCGGGCGACAGCTCCTCCCGGCCGGCGCCCTGACCTACTGGGACAAGACGGCGCGACCCGCGCTCCCGGACGCGCGGTCCGGCGGGCCGGAGGTCACCGTCGAGCCGGCCCGCGCCGGCACGCTGCGGGAGGTCGCGCCCGTCCTGCGCGCCATCGTCCGGGAGTCCTTCGCCGACTACGGGAACCACTACTCCGCCAATCCGCTCTTCGACCCTGCGAAGGCCCTCGACGGCTACGAGGACTGGGCGGTCCGGACTCTCGACGCCGATCCGGGCAACGTCCTGGTGCTCAGCGAGCACGGGGAGCCGATCGGTGCGGCGACGCTCGCCGAGGGCGGAGACCACGTGGAGGTGCTGCTCGCGGGCCTCGTCCCCGCGGCCCAGGGTCGGCACCTGTACGGCAACCTGCTGCGCGCCTGCGAGGACGTGGCCCTGGACCGCGGGCTCGACCGTCTGGTGATCTCCACGCAGGTGCACAACGTCCGCGTCCAACGAGCGTGGGCGCGGGCCGGGCTTCGGCCCTTCGCGGCGGTCGAGACCGTGCACCTGGTCCGGCGCGGCCTGCTCGACGCCTCGGTGCGGTCCGGGCTCGTCTAGTCCGGTTGCTCGTGCCCGGTCGGTCCGGGCGCGTCGGACTCGATCACAACGTCAGCGGGGCCGTCTCTCGGCTGACGCGGCCCAGGGGTCGGGGGAGGTAGGACAGCGCTCCGTGCAGCCAGGCGCCGGCACCGAGCCCCGGGGCGGCAGGCCCGCTCGCCGGGACCGCCCCGACGGTGGACGCGCGTCGTCGCCGGACGTTCGTCACGGCCCGCCCGGCCGGCGCGCCGACCCAGTGGTCGACCCAGGGGCCGATCCGTGACCTCCTGTCCCAGCCGAGGAGCTGACGCAGCTCCTCGGGTTCGCGCAGGTCGGACGCCCCCAGCTCCTGCAGGGCGACGGCGCGTCGATCCTCGGCGGTCGCGCCCGCAGCGAAGAACTCGGGCCAGGTCGATGTCAGGCGTTCCATCGCGGCGTCCTGCTCGCCGTCCAGGAGCATCGCGTCGCCGTGCACCGCGACGTCGACACCGAGGCCGGCGGCGTAGACGAGCGGCGTCGAGAGCCGGTTGGACACGACCCGGTTCGCGCCGCCGAGCAGGGCGAGCAGGCGCCCGAGGAATGCGGCGTCGGTGCGGGTGCCCAGCGTGACGCAGCGGTGGCCCGCCTGCCGGTAGGCCTCGACGATCCGGGGGTCGTCGGCCTCGACGTGGTAGAGGCAGACGGTCGACGGCCCCTCGCTCTCGGCCCACTGGCGGGCCACGGCGGCGTGGTCTCCGTGCAGTCGCTGCGTGGGGATGCCGTGCACCGGCAGGATCACGGTCCCCTTGCCGCCGAGTGGGGGAGTGCCGGTGGCGAGGAGGTAGAGCCAGGGGGCGCCGATCGCGACCGTGCGGCGGGACTCCGCCTGCGGGTCCCACGCTCGTGACGTGCTGCTCCACACGAAGAGGTCGCGATCGGTGCGCCCGTCGGGGGCTCCGATCGACGGGAAGTCCCGGAAGTGGGTCCGGACGGGCGAGACGGACGTCCATCCGTGCTGGACGAGCCCGCGGATGTGGCGGGGACGCTCGAGACCCACGTACCGGGCGAAGGCCCCGCTGTGCCCGTAGTAGTGATTCTGGGACTCCACGGGCGGCACTCTACGGGAGGCGCCTCGCCTCGGCGCCAGGTCGCATCTTCCGGGTGATCGCCCGGCGACCGGTACCCTGAGGCGTCCCATTCCTCGATGTCAGGAGCGCCGACCGGTGGCGGAGAACGCCGACGCCTGCCTCGTGATCCCGCTGTTCAACGAGGGGCCCGTGATCCACGACGTCATCGCAGGCGCTCGGGAGCGTTTTCCCCGCGTCGTCGTGGTCGACGACGGCAGCACGGACGACTCGGTGGCCAGGGCGCGCGCGGCCGGCGCGCTCGTCGTCGAGCACCCGATCAACCTGGGCCAGGGCGCCGCGCTGCAGACCGGGATCGAGGTCGCGCTCCGCCTGCCCGGTGTCGAGTACCTCGTGACGTTCGACGCGGACGGACAGCATCGGGTCGAGGACGCCGAGGAGATGGTGCAGCGCCTGCGCGACGGTGAGGCCGACGTCGTCTTCGGTTCACGCTTCCTGGACGACCGGACGCGGCCGGGCCTCCTCAAGCGGCTCGTGCTCAAGCTCGCGATCGCCTACTCGAACCTCTCGACAGGTGTGCGGCTCACCGACACGCACAATGGCCTCCGGGCGTTCAACCGAGCGGCCGCCTCGCGCCTGAACATCCGTCAGAACCGGATGGCCCACGCCTCGGAGATCATCGAGCAGGTCGGGGCGTCGGGGCTGCGTTGGGTGGAGCACCCGGTGCACATCGTCTACACGGACTACTCGCGTTCGAAGGGGCAGTCCGTGCTCAACGCCGTGAACATCCTCACCGAGCTCATCTACAGGTAGGCACCGTGCTGATCAAGGTTCTGCTTCTGCTCGGCGTCGGCCTGGTGGTCGCCCTCGGCCTGCGTGCCCCCGGCGGTGCCCGGCACCTCGCGATGCGCCGGATAGCCGTCGTCGGATTCGCTGCCCTCGCCGTGCTCTCGGTGATCTTCCCGGACACCTGGAACGCGGCCGCGAAGCTCGTGGGCGTCGGGCGTGGGACCGACCTGCTGCTCTACGGGACGATCGTCGTCTTCCTGCTGTCCATGGTGACCACCTACCGGGGCTTCCGGGAGAGTGAGCTCAAGCTCACGCTGCTGGCCCGTCGCCTGGCGATCGACGAGGCGCTGGGGGTCACGGCCCGGACGGGCACCACCGACGCGGCCGGCGCGCAGGCCCCGGCCGGTGACCACCTCGAGGGAACGGCCGATCCCGAGACGAAGGCTCCCGGGCACGATGGCTGAGCCGCGCGCGCAGCGGGTGGTGGCCGCGGCCCGTCGGCGTGAGCCACGGCTGGTCTTCTGGCTCTCCTGGGCCCTGCTCACCGCACTGGCGGGGACCTGGGCGCTGTCGAACCCGATGGGCGCCTCGCCGGACGAGCCGAGCCACATCGTCAAGGCGGCAGCGCTCGTCCGCGAGCACACCCTCGGGACCGAGGTGCGGCCAGGGGTCCGTGAGGTCGAGCTGCCCCGCATCTTCGCGCTGACCCACGAGATGCCCGGCTGCTACGCCTTCCGCTCGAGCGTGGCGGCCAGCTGCTGGCCGATCGACCTGAGCAACCTGGACCAGGTGCAGACCACCACCACGACCGCGGCCAACTACAATCCCTTGTACTACCTGGTCGTCGGTCTTCCCTCGGTCCTGCCGCCCTCGCTGGCGATGCTCTACCTCATGAGACTGATGGGCGCGCTCCTGGCGAGCGGGCTACTTGCCATGGGGCTCCGCTCGGTGGCCGAGCTCCCGACCCGCCGCTGGACCGTCGCGGGCGTGGCGGTGGCCATGTCGCCCATGGTCGTCTTCATGAACAGCACGGTGAACCCGAACGCGGTCGAGGCGTCCGCCGGGCTGGCGCTGTGGCTCACGCTGTTCGCCGCCCTGCGGAACCCCGACCCGGCCCTCGTCGCCCGTCGCTGGTGGCGCGCCGGGTTCCTCGTGGTCTGGCTCGTCAATGCCAAGGCGTTCTCGGCGCTGTTCCTGGCGATCATCGTGCTCACGGTCGTCGTCCTCGTCGGTTGGCCGCCGGTGCGTGCGGTCCTCACCGACCGTCGCAGCTGGCCAGGGTTGGCACTCGGGACGGTCGGCTCCGGCTTCGCGCTCGGGTGGATCGCGCTCAACGGAGCCGTCTCCGGCGGGGACACGGTGCTCTTCCCCGACCTGACGTTCGGGCCCGCGCTCGACAGCGTCCTTCGCCTGACGACCTCGTACTACAACGCCATGATCGGCCGATTCGGCTGGTACGACACCCCGGCACCCGGCCTGGTCTACTCCCTGGTCACGGCGACCCTGTGGTTGCTCGTCTTCCTCGCTCTCGCGGTGGGACGCCGCCGCGAGCGGCTGGTGCTCGTCGGTCTCGGCCTGACCGTCTTCCTCGTGCCGGTGCTCCTGCAGGTGCCTCAGGCGAGTCATGTCGGCCTGCCCTGGCAGGGGCGCTACCTGCTCGCCATCGCCGTCGGGGTGCCTCTGCTGGCCGCCGTCGTCGTCGACAGGGCGACAGGAGTCCTTCGACGCCGGACGAGCAGGTCGTTGATCGTCCTGCTGCTCGGGGCGATCGCCGTCGTGCAGCTGGCCTCCTTCGGGACGAACCTGCGCCGCTACGTCGCCGGCACCGAGGCGCCGTGGTTCGAGCCGGTTCCCGTGCCGTGGCATCCGCCGGTTCCCGTGACCGTCCTGTCCGTGGGGGCGGTGGTCGCCGTTCTCGCGGTCACGGCGCTGCTCCTGTGGCTCGCCGACCTCGGTCAGCGCGCGGAGACGAGCGGTCCCAGCACCTAGCGCTTCTCCGTTCGGGTGACAGGCCCGCAAAGTGGACATCCGAGACGTTCGTCCGGTGGTAGGAATGGCCGGGATCCGATCGCCACCTTGGGGGAGCTGTGCGTGCACTGATCGGTTGTGTCGTTGCTGTCGGTGTGTTCGTGGGAGGCCTCGTCGGCCCCGCCGCGCAGCCCGGATGGGCGGCTGCGGGTGTGAGTGCGGCGGGCCGTCCGGCGGTGGCGGCCTGGAGCGGCGCGGGCGATGAGGGCCCGGTGGGCGCCGACGCGACCGGTGACCGGGCGGGGGCCGGCATCGGCCAGACCCCCGCGCTGCCGCCCGTCGCGGGTGGGCCGGGGTCGCGGCTCGTGGTCCGGTTCGCGGCCGGGGCCGCTCCCGCGCAGCGGAGTGATGCCCTGTCGGCACAGGGTCTCGCGGCCGATGGCACCGCGGTCGCCGCGTCCCCGGAGACGGTCACCGTTCCCGTCGCCGCGGCCGACGTCGCGTCGGCGCTCGCTGCGCTGCAGGCAGACCCGCGGGTCGAGTCCGCCCAGGTGGACCACAGTCGCTCGGTCGCGGCCTGGCCGAACGACCCCTTGCTGGAGTACGGCTGGCCGTACGTGGCGCTGACCGAGCTGCCGCGTGCCTGGGACGCGACGCGTGGTTCCGGTGTCGTGGTCGCGGTCCTCGACACGGGTGTGTCCGCGCACGAGGACCTGGCCGGGGCGCTGCTGCCGGGGATCGACCTCGTCGACGGTGATGCGGACCCTTCCGACCCGAACGGGCACGGGACCGCCGTGGCGGGCGTGGCTGCTGCCCGGGGCGACAACGGCCTGGGCTCGGTCGGCGCGGCGCCCTCGGCCGCCATCCTGCCGGTGCGGATCGCCGATGCCTCGGGTGTCGCGCAGGACTCGACGATCGCGCAGGGCATGGACTGGGCCGTCGCGCACGGGGCCGACGTCATCAACCTCTCCTTCGCCGGGCCGGACCCGGCTCCGGTCGTGCTCTCCGCGATGCAGGACGCCGTCGCGGCGGGGTGTGTCGTGGTCATCGCTTCTGGGAACGACGGCAGCTCCGTGACCCAGTACCCCGCTGCGTACGCGCCGTCGGTCGACGGGGTTCTCGCGGTCGGTGCCACGGGTGACTACGGCGACGTCACCTCGTTCTCCAGCTGGGGCGACTGGGTGAGCCTGGCGGCACCCGGCGACCAGATCGGCGCACCGCTGGCCGGCGGCGGCTACGAGTGGGTCAGCGGGACCTCGTTCTCCGCGGCACTCGTCTCCGGGGTCGCCGCGCTGGTCGAGGCGCAGGGGGTGCGGGACCCGGCGCAGGTGGAGTCCACGCTGACCCGGACCGCGCGGGACGCGGGGCCGCGCGGGACCGACCCCTACTACGGCGCGGGCGTCGTGGACGCTGCGGCTGCGCTCGGGCTGCTCACGGCCGTCCCGGTGGACCGGGTGGCGGGCGACCCGGGCCCCGAGGACGGCACTCCGGCCCAGGCACAGCCGCTGACCCTCGGGGCGACCTGGCACCGGGCGACCCTGGCACCGGAGGGTGACCAGGACTGGTACCGCTTCACGGCGCCGTCGGCCGGCTACTACCTCGTGACGGTCAGCCCCACGTCCACCGCGTCCGGGGCGGCATCGGGCATGCGGCCCGAGGTGGTCGCGCTCGACGCCGCGGGGCAGACCCTGGCGACTGCCGGTCCGGCGGCCGCCGGTGCAGCCGTCACGCTCCAGGTCCCCGCCCCGGCCGCGGGCGTGGTCGAGATCGGTGTGCGGGACCGCACCGGCTCGGCCACCCAGCCGCCCTACGCGATCGAGGCGTCCGGACCGCTGGCGGATCCGGCGCGATTCACCAGGCACGACGTCTCCGGCGGTCCCAGCAGTCCGAGCCTGGCACTGGCGGACGTGACCGGCGACGGGGTCCTGGACACCGTCGAGGGTCAGCCTGGCACGGCATCGGTGTACGTCTTCCCTGGCGTCGGCGGCGGCAGCTTCGGTGCACCGATCACGTTGGCGGCGGACTCGGGGACGACGAACGGTCAGTTCATCTCGGGTCCCGTCGCAGCCGACGTCGACGGCGACGGTCTCGCCGAGGTCGTCTTCGGCAGGACGTCCGGGGTCGGAGTCATCGACGTCGGGCCGGCCGGGCCGGTCATCACTTCGTTGGCCGGTGTCTCTGATGCGATCGGTGCGATCGCGGTTGCCGATCTGGAGGGCGACGGTGACGACGACCTCGTGGTCACCGACGCTGCCGGGACATTCGTCCTCTCCCAGCAGCCCGGAGGGTTCGTCCGTGGGGCGGTGCTGGCCGGCATGGACACCCGCTACGCCCTCGCTGATGTCACCGGCGACGGACTCGTGGACGCCGTGTCCCTGAGCGGCGCGGTCGACGTCCAGCAGCCGGACGGGTCGTTCCTCTCGAAGCCGTCGGCCGGGAAGACGCCTGGGGCGTGGGACCTGGGGGTCGGGGACGTGACCGGTGACGGCCGCGCGGACATCGTCCGCAGCGAGCTCGCCAACGGTGGGCACGTGTACGTCAACGCAGGCAACGGTGACGGGACGTTCAACGCGCCCGTGGGGTCGCCCGCCTATGAGATCCCTGAGGCGCTGACGCTGGCGGACGTCGATCGGGACGGCCGGCTCGACGTGGTGGTCGGCAACGGCGGCTGGGACGCGGTGTCGGTGCTCTTCCAGCAGCCCGACGGCACCCTCAGCGCTCCGAGCCGCACCCCCGCCCCGTACAGCTCGCACTACTGGCCCGGGGCGTTGCAGGCGGCCGACGTGAACGGAGACGGCGCCCCCGACCTGGTGCTTGCGGGCGGCGGCACCCTCTCGTCGTTCGTCCAGAGCCCGCTGGGGGCCGTGGGCCCGAGCGCCTGGTTGCTCGACTCGTCCCTCGCCCCGCACACGGCTGGTGTCGCGGTGCGTCCGACGTTGACGTTCACCCTGGGTCGTGAT
Organism: Actinomycetales bacterium; assembly: GCA_038252305.1. GTDB lineage: Bacteria > Actinomycetota > Actinomycetes > Actinomycetales > Cellulomonadaceae > Actinotalea. The sequence goes on from JBBSAL010000027.1 coordinate 8,002, forward strand.
CTGGACCCGGCGAGCCTGTCCGCGCAGAGCGTGCGGTTGGTGGACGACGCGGGCGCTGACGTGCCCGCGACGCGTGCCTGGGACGCGGGCAGCCACCTGCTCTCCCTCACCCCGGCCTCCGACCTGGTCGCGGGTCACCACTACGAGGTCGTTCTCGGCGGGCTGTCCGACTTGTCGGGGGGCACGCAGGACGAGCCGTACCGGACGTGGTTCACGGTGGCTGCGGGTGGTGACCGGTTCACGCCGGTCAGTCCGTGGCGGGTGCTCGACACGCGTAACGGCACGGGTGGTGCCTATGGGGCGGTCAGTCCGGGCAGCCCGATCAGGCTCGCGCTGGGTGGGGTCGAGGTGCCGTCCGACGCGACGGCCGTGGTCCTGAACGTGACGGCGGTCTCGCCGAGCTGGACGGGCAACGTGCGGGTGTATCCCACGCCGGTGGGTGCTGACGTGCCGCCGACGGTGTCCAACCTCAATGTCGTGCCGGGGGTGGATCAGCCGAACCTGGTGACGGTCTCCCTGGGGCGTGACGGGATGGTGAGCCTGGCGACGGACGGTATGTCGAGCCAGCTGATCGCGGACGTGGCGGGGTACTACTCGCCGGGTGGTGCGACCGGCTTCGTGCCGCTCGACCCGGTGCGGGTGATGGACACCCGCAACGGCACCGGTGGTGTCCCGGCCGGTCGGCTGACTGCGGGTCACTGGGTCGATCTGCAGGTCACCGGGCGCAACGGGGTGCCGGCCGACGCGTTGGCGGTGGTGCTCAACGTGACCGGTGTGAGCCCGGACCGGAAGACGAACGTGCGGGTCTACCCGACTCCTGCGGCCTCCGAGGACCAGGCGCCGCCGCTGGTCTCCAACCTCAACCTGCTGCCGGGTCGCGACCAGCCGAACCTGGTCACGGTCGCGGTGGGTGAGGGTGGGCGGGTGCGTCTCTACACCCAGACCGCCGACCTGAACCTGGTCGCGGACCTGGCCGGGTACTACTCGGAGACCGGGGTCGACGGGTACGTGGCGCTCGCCCCGACGCGGATCGCCGACTCCCGCTCGGCCTTCGGGCTGACCGGTGGCCGGCTCGTGGCGGGGACCACTGCCTTCCTGCAGGTCGCCGGTCATGCGGGGGTGCCCGTGACCGCGGACTCCGTCGTGCTCAACGTCACGTCGGTGCGACCGGACCGGCTCTCCAACGTGCGGGTGTTCCCGCAGTCGGCGTCGGGCACGGTCCCGCTGGTCTCGAACCTGAACGTCGTGGCGGGCCGTGATGAGCCGAACCTGGTCATCGTGCGCCTCGGGACGGGCGGCGCGGTGGGGCTCTACAGCCAGAGCGCCTCGCTGCACGCCGTCGTCGACGTCGCGGGCTACTTCACCCGGTGACGGGCCGGCCCGCCCCCGCGCTGCTCGTCACCGCGGGGGTCGGCCGTGCTCAGGCGCCGGACTCGAGCAGCCCCAGCAGGTAGGTGCCGTACCCGGACTTCACCAGCGCCTCCGCGCGCACGCGCAGGTCGTCGTCGGAGAGGAAGCCGCGCCGCCAGGCGACCTCTTCCGGCGACCCGATCTTCAGGCCCTGGCGGTGCTCGACGGTGCGGACGTAGTCCGAGGCCTCGAGGAGGGAGTCGAACGTGCCGGTGTCGAGCCAGGCGGTGCCGCGCGGGAGGACCTCGACCTGCAGACGACCCTGCTCGAGGTAGGTGCGGTTGACGTCGGTGATCTCGTACTCACCGCGCGCCGAGGGCTTGAGGTCGCGCGCGATCGCGATGACGTCGTTGTCGTAGAAGTACAGGCCCGGGACCGCGAAGTTCGAGCGTGGCTTCGCCGGCTTCTCCTCCAGCGACAGGGCGCGGCCCGCGTCGTCGAACTCCACGACGCCGTAGCTCGTCGGGTCGGCCACCCGGTAGGCGAAGACCGCACCACCCTCGATGTCCTCGAAGCGCGAGAGCTGGGAGCCGAGGCCAGGGCCGTAGAAGATGTTGTCGCCGAGGACCAGGGCCGAGGACTCCTCGCCCACGAAGTCGGCCCCGAGCACGAAGGCCTGCGCGAGCCCGTTCGGCTCGGCCTGGACGGTGTAGCTGATCGAGATGCCGAACTGCGAGCCGTCGCCCAGCAGGCGGTGGAACTGTGCCGCGTCGTGCGGGGTCGTGATGATCAGGACGTCCCGGATGCCCGCCAGGATCAGCGTCGACAGGGGGTAGTAGATCATCGGCTTGTCGTACACCGGGACGAGCTGCTTGCTGACGCCCATCGTGATCGGGTGGAGTCGGGTTCCGGAGCCGCCGGCCAAGATGATTCCTCGCATGGGGCCAGTGTGCCCCACCGCGGCCTCGGCGCACGGGTCGACGGACCGCTGTGCCGGTGCGCTCCTGGATGCGCCGTGGGTCGATAGGCTGGCGCCTCACTGCTGAGGAGGGTGCGAGAGTGCAGCGGCTACGACCTGCGACCCGGCGCTATGCCTGGGGCTCGGCCACCGCGATCCCTGAAGCGCTCGGCACGGTCCCGGACGGCGGACCCGTCGCCGAGGCGTGGTTCGGCGCCCATCCGAAGGCTCCGGCCGAGATCGAGACGACAGCCGGCTGGACCTCGCTCGTCGAGCAGATCGCGCGATCGCCCCGCACCGTCCTGGGAGACGACGTCGTGGCGCGGTTCGGCGGGGAGCTGCCGTACCTGCTCAAGATCATCGCCGCCGATCGGCCGCTCTCGCTCCAGGTGCACCCCGACCTCCGGCGGGCGGAGGCGGGCTTCCGTGCCGAGGAGGAGCGTGGTGTCGGGCGGGACGCGGTCGAACGCAGCTACCCGGACCGGAACCACAAGCCGGAGCTGCTCTACGCCCTGACCCCGTTCGAGGCCCTCGCCGGCTTCCGGGCCCCGCGCAAGGCCGCCGAGCTCCTCGCAGGGCTCGCCTCGCCGCTCGCCATGACGCTGCGGGAGCGGCTGCGCGCGCAGCCCGACGCAGCCGGCATCCGTGGCGTCTTCCGGTACCTGCTCGACGAGCAGACGCGTCCCGACGCGGACGCCGTGCACGCCGTGGTCGCGGCCTGTGCCGCCCGGCTGGTCGACTTCTCGCCCTCCCCGCGCGCCGATCGCACGGTCGTGCAGCTCGGCGAGGCCTACCCGGGTGATCCCGGGGCGGTCACCTCGCTGCTGCTGAACCCGGTCAGCCTCCAGCCCGGAGAGGCGCTCTTCGTCCCGACCGGCGCGGTCCACGCCTACCTCTCAGGTGTCGGGATCGAGATCATGGCGAGCTCCGACAACGTCCTGCGCGCCGGCCTGACCTCGAAGCATGTCGACATCCCCGGACTGCTGGACACCGTGGACTGCGTCGCCGCACCGCCCATCCGGATCGCTCCCGAGGTCTTCCACGGTGCGACGCGGGTGTACTACGCGCCGGTCGACGACTTCGAGCTCTCCGTGACGACGGTGGCCGACCACGACCGTCACCCGCTGCCCGGGCGTGGCCCGCGGATCCTGGTGTGCCTCGAGGGTGAGATCACGGTGCACGCGGGCGACGGCGAGGAGATGGGCCTCGTCCGCGGGAACAGTGCCTTCGTGCCCTCCTCCGACGGCGACCTCAGCGTGACGGGGCACGGGACACTGGTCCAGGCCGACGTCCCCTGACCCGTCCGGGTGCCAGGTCGCCGCGACGTCGCCGGTCGACGGCATACGCTGCTGGGCGAGCCCACTTCCAGGAGGACACGTGCTTCCGCTGACATCGACGTCGCGCCGCTACCCGTGGGGTTCGCCGACGGCCATCCCGCGGGCCCTGGGGATGGACCCGGACGGCCGGGCGCTCGCGGAGGCCTGGTTCGGTGCGCACCCCTCCTCGCCGGCGATCGTCGAGCCGGCCGACGGGGCGACCACCCTGACGGACTACATCGCCGCCGACCCCGAGACGACCCTCGGCGCCGATGTCGTCGCCCGGTTCGGTCCGCGGCTGCCCTACCTGCTCAAGCTCATCGCCGCGGACTCGCCGCTGGCGCTCCAGGTGCACCCCGGCACCGCGCGTGCCGAGGCGGGCTTCGCCGCCGAGGAGGCCGCCGGGATCGCCCGGGATGCGCCGGACCGCGCCTTCCGTGACCCGTTCCACAAGCCGGAGCTGCTCTACGCCCTGACGACCCTCGAGGCCTTGTGCGGGTTCCGCGCGCCGCGTCGGGCCGCTGAGCTCCTCGACGGTCTCGACGCCCCGCTCGCGCGCACCCTGCGCACGGTGCTGGGGGAGCACCCCGATGCCGCCGGCGTGGTCGAGGCCTTCCGGATGCTGCTCGACCCAGCGACGCGGCCGGGCTCCGACGCCGTGCGTGAGGTCGCGACCGCCTGCGCCCAGCGGCTGTGGGACGGCTCGCCGTCGCCCCGCGCCGACCGGACGGTGGTCATCCTCGGGGAGGAGTTCCCCGGGGACCCGGCCGGCGTGGCCTCGCTCCTGCTCAACCCGGTCACGCTGCACCCGGGGGAGGCGATGTACGTCCCGGTCGGGACCGTGCACGCCTACCTCTCCGGGATGGCCGTGGAGGTCATGGCCGCCTCCGACAACGAGCTGCGTGGGGGGCTGACCGCCAAGCCCACCGACGTCGCCGGCCTCCTGGAGTGCATGGACCGCGTCGCGGCTCCGCCGCTGAGGATCGCGCCCGAGCTCTTCTGGGGTGCCAGCCGGGTCTTCTACGCGCCGGTCGACGACTTCGAGCTGTCGGTCACCACCGTCGACGACGGCGGCTCGCACCCGCTCCCCGGCCGCGGCCCCCGTGTCCTGCTCTGCCTCGACGGCCTCGTCGCCCTGAAGTCTGCTGGCGGCACCCTCACGCTCGCCCGTGGGCAGAGTGCCTTCGTCGACGCCGCCGACGGCCCGCTGACCATGGTGGGGGCCGGCACGCTGGTCCAGGCGGACGTGCCCTGACTCAGTCGGTCACGCGCTCCGCTGACCGCAGCCGCGCGAGCCGCTCCGGTTCGGCCCGGAGGCCGTCGACCATGGCGGCCGAGCAGAGCACGAGCGAGCCGTCCCCGGCCAGGATCGTCAGGCACGCCGCGAGCAGGCGATCAGCCGGGACGTCCGCAGCGATCAGGTGGCGACGTGCACCCTGGTCGCCGACGGTCGACGCACCGGCCGGCTCGATCGAGGGCTCGGCCAGGGGCGTGAGCCGCAGCCGGGGCAGGTCGGCCGTCCGTGCCGCCCAGTCGAGCAGGTCCGCGGCCACGACGGACCCGCGTGCCTCGGGTGGGCCGGTGCGCAGCACCGGATCGCCCGGAGCCGGGTCGAGGACCGGGCCGAGGGTGTCGGCGTAGGTCATCACGGCCGCAGCGGCGTCGATCGCGCCGGCCGGGAGGGTGAGCGTCGCACGGCGGGCGAGAGCGGGCAGGGTGACGACGACGAGCTCGGTCGCGGACGGCCATGCGTCCGGCTCGGTGGTGACGACGACGTCGGGCTGGGTCCCGGGCTCCCGTACCGTCGCCAGGCACGCCCCCGAGCGCAGCACGGCCAGCCACCACACGATCGTTCGCCAGTGCCCGGGGAGGTCGACCAGGACGGTGCTCCCCGGGCCGACGTCCAGCTCCTCGGCGAGCAGGTTGGTCGTCTTGGCCACCCAGTTGTCGAGCACGTGGCCGGACAGCTCGACCCTCTCCTCGTCGTCGTACCAGGTCACCCGGGGGCGGCCCGGGGCGGCAAGAAGACGGGCGAGGACGGAGCCGGCAGGCTGCGAAGAGCTCATCGGACAAGGCTAGGGCGCAAGTTCACCCGGTCGGACCATCCGTAATGTCCCCAGATAACACATGCCGGCTTGACTCTGGCGGATGACACGCGTGTAATTTCAGTCATGCGGTTCTGGACGTGCCACTGGCGGCACGCATCAGATCATCTGGCAGCACCGCCGACAGAGTGACCCGACAAGGCCACGGAGGCTCCTGAGATGTGGAACGTGCTCAGTGACGAGGGACCGTTCCCGAGTGAGCTCACCCTTCCGGTGGACGTCGCCCCCGTGGTCTCGCTCTTCGGTGGCGAGCCCGAGGAGACGGTGCTCGGCTGGCAGGAGCGGGCGCTGTGCGCGCAGACGGACCCGGAGGCCTTCTTCCCTGAGAAGGGCGGCTCCACGCGCGAGGCGAAGAAGGTCTGCACCGGCTGCGACGTCCGGTCCGAGTGCCTGGAGTACGCGCTGGAGCACGACGAGCGCTTCGGCATCTGGGGCGGGTTGTCCGAGCGGGAGCGTCGCAAGCTCAAGCGGCGCGTGATCTGAGACCCTCGGTCGACGCCACCCCTGGCGTCGGAGGGAACACCATGGACGAGCCTGAGACGATCGAGGTGACCGACGCGCCCGGACGCGTCGGGGGTGGCCCCTCGATCGTCGCGGTCACCGTCGTCGTCGTCACCGACGGCGTCACCCCCTATCTCCGGCGGACGCTCGAGGGCGTCGCCGCGCAGAGCGTCGTCCCACGGTCCGTCGTGCTGGTCGATGTCGGGACGCACGCCGCCGAGGACCTGCCGCCGCTCCTCGACGAGCTGTTCACCGCCGGGCACCGCCCCGAGCTGCGGCACGACCCCCGGGCCCGGACCTTCGGCCAGGCCGTCCGCGGGGCGATCGCGCAGGGCGAGAGCACCCCGTGGATCTGGTTGCTGCACGACGACTCGGCACCGCGCGAGGACGCGCTCGCGCGGTTGCGCACCGCGGTCGAGATCGCCCCGTCGGTGGTCGTGGCCGGCTGCAAGCAGCTCGCCTGGTCCGACCCGACCCGTCTGCTCGAGGTGGGTGTCTCGACCTCGAGGTTCGGGCGTCGGATGACCATGCTCGACGACAGCGAGGTCGACCAGGGCCAGCACGACGGCACGGAGGACGTCCTCGGTGTGGGGATCGCCGGTGCGTTGGTGCGCCGCGACGTCTGGGACGAGCTCGGCGGTCCTGATCCCGCACTCGGCCCGTACCGGGACGGTCTCGACCTGTCCCGCAGGGCGCGGCTCGCCGGGCACCGCGTCGTCGTGGTCCCCGGAGCCGTCGTGCTGCACGCGCAGGCATCCCTGGGCCTCGACGGCCATCGGCGTGCGGGCTGGGACTCCCGCCGAGCGGCCCGGGCGCGGCGCGAGGCCTACCTGCGCAGCCAGCTCGTCGGCGTCCCTGCGGTCCTGGTGCCCGTCGTCGTCGTGCTCGCGCTGGTCAGCGGGCTGACCCGGGCCGTGATGCGGCTCGTGCTCAAGGAGCCCCACCTCGTCCTCGCCGAGCTGGCCGCGCCCGTGCGCGTCCTGGCCCGCCCCGACCGCCTGGTCTCGGCACGGGCGACCGCGCGCCGGACGCGGCGGTTGCGGCGTTCGACGCTGCGACCGCTGGAGGTCACCTGGCGCTCCGTGCTGCGGGAGCAGCGCGACCGTCGGATGGCCGCGGCCGAGGGCCGCCGTACGCGCACCGCGCCGAGCGAGCTCGAGCTGCGCGAGCTGGCCGCGCTCCGGACGCGGCGTCGTGCGGTCCTGCTCCTCGTGCTCGCCGGTGCACTCGCCCTGACGGCAGCGACCGTCGGGCCGCTGCTCTGGCACGTGCTGCGCGGCTCACGCCTCACGGGCGGCACGCTGACCACGGGGGTGAGCACGATCGGTCAGCTGTGGGCGGCGGTCACCTCGTGGTGGGTTGCCGGTGGGCTCGGCAACGCCGGCCCCAGCGACCCCCTGCTCGCGGTTCTCGTCCCGCTGACCGCCGTGGTGGGCGACACCGGGTTGGCCGCCGCACTCCTGGTGGTCGGCGGTCTCGTGCTCGCGTCGCTCGGTGCCTGGTTCGCCGCCGGAGCAGCGACCCGCTCGACCTCGGTGCGGGCCTGGGCCGCTGCGGCCTGGACCGCGTCGCCCGCCCTGCTCCTCGCGATCGGCGACGCCCGCGTCGGGGCCGTGGTGGCGCACATCGGACTGCCGTGGGTCGCGCTCGGGGTGGCCAGGTCGCTGGGGGTGGCCCGGGTCGATGCGGTCGAGTCGGGCCTCGTCGGGGCCCAGCGAGAGCGCCCCGACGACGAGTCGACCCCGGATCCCGTCCCCGTGCCCCGCACGGCCGAGGCCTCGCTGGCCGCGGCAGCAGGGGCCGCGCTGGCCTTCGCCGCCGTCGGTGCCGGGGCGCCGGTCCTGCTCCCTGCCGGGCTCCTGGTCCTCCTGGCGGTCGGCGTGTGGCGGCGTCGTGCCCGGGTGCTGTGGATCGCGGTCCCCGCCCTCGTGCTGAACGGTCCCCTGCTGGTCGCCGCGGGCAGCGGCGCCTGGCGTGCCCTGCTCGCCGATCCCGGGCGGCCCGTCGCGGCACACGCCGCCGTGGTGTGGCAGCAGCTGCTCGGCTGGCCGGCACAGGGCTCGGCGGCCGACTGGTTCACAGCGCTCCTCGGCGCCCCGCTCGCCGGGCCGTGGCGCCTCCTTCCCTTCGCGGCGACGGGAGTCGTCGCCTTCCTCGCCCTGCTGGCGCTCGGTCGGCGTCCTCCGCACGTGCGGGTGGTGCGCTTCGGCTGGGTCGTCGCGGCACTCGGCGGCGTGGTCGCTCTCGTCCTCTCCAGGTTCCCGGTCGCGGTCGCCCCGGGGAGCCCGACGCTCGCCGACGGCGTCTCCGCCGGCTCGACCCTCGACCCGACCACCGGGACGGCGGGCGTGCTCACGGCGGCGTGGTCCGGGCCCGGCGCGAGCCTCGTGCTGCTCGGCGTGCTCCTGGCCGCAGTGCTCGGTGCGGCGGGTGCCCGGCCCGCGCTCTCGCGCACCACCTTCGGCTGGCGTCAGCTCTCGGCCGGCGTCCTCGTGCTGCTCGCCTGGGCCGGACCCACGGCGGTGCTCGGCGGCTGGATCGCCACGGTGCGGCACGACGGCACGGCCCTGACCCTGGTCGACGGCCCGACGGTCCCTGCGGCCGGTGCCCAGCTCGAGCAGTCGCCCGGCCAGTCGCGTGTCCTGGTCCTCAGCCCGTCCGCCGACGGGTCGGTCGACGCGTCGCTCCTGCGGGGCGACGGTCGGCTGCTCATCGACCAGTCACGTGCGGTGACCGCTCGTGCCGTCACCGGAGGGCCGTTCGACCCCGTGGTCGCAGGCCAGGACGCAGCCACGACGGAGCTCGTCACCGCTGTCGCCGACCTGACGGCCGGGGTCGGTGACGGCGCAGGCGAGGCAGGCGCCCTCGCGATCGGCGGCATCCTGGTCCCGCAGGCCACCACCGGCGCCGTGTCGGCGGGCTCGGCGCCCGTGCGGGAGCTGGTCGGGGTCCTGGACGCGACTCCGGGGATCGAGCGGGTCACGCAGACCGCTGCGGGCACGTTCTGGCGGGTCGCGCCCACCGACGGCGTCACCGCGTGGGCGCGGCTGACCACTCCCGGGGAGGCCGGCACGGTGCTCGGACCGCTGCCCTCGAGCGAGCGGTCCGTCGACACCCACCTCGCCTCGTCCACCGCCGACCGGGCGATCGTGCTGGCCGAGCGTGCCGATCCCGGGTGGCGCGCCTGGCTCGACGGGCGCCCGCTGCGCTCGGTCGCCACGACGTGGCGCCAGGCCTTCGACGTCGGCCCCGACGGCGGGCACCTCGTCGTCGCCTACCGGCCTCCCGCCCGTGGCGGGTGGCTCGCCGCTCAGCTCATCGTCCTGGTCGCCACGGTCCTGCTCGCCGTGCCCGTCCGCCGCAGGAGGTCCTGATGGCCGGAACCTGGCGCACCGTCCTGCTGCGCGGGGGCGCAGCGCTCGTGGTGCTCGCCCTGCCCGCAGGTGTCGTGCTCGGCGGCGACCGGGTGGTCGCCTGGGAGCCGACCGCGCAGCCGTCCGTGGCCGTGCCTGTCGCCTCGCCGGCGACCGACCTCGTCTGCCCGAGCCCCGTCCGGCTCGCGACGGCGAGCTCGGCCACGCCGGACCAGGCGGTCGACCCGCAGTTCGACCCCGTGCCGGTGGCGTCGGTCGCCACGCTCACGGCGATGAGTGCGGGCGACGGCTCGAGCGCGGCGTCGGCCCAGATCCGTGCGCTCGGCTCGACGGACACTCTCGTCCCGCTGCCCGGCAGCCCGCTCACCTCCGTGGTGACCGAGACCCAGCCGCCGACGGCCGCCGTCATTCATGCCGCCGGCGGTCAGGACCGATCGGTGGCACTCGCGGGCTCGGTCGTCACGCAGACCTCCGCGGGTGACCTGCGCGGACTGGTCGCCTCCGCGTGCCGCCCGGCTGCGGTCCAGACCTGGCTCGTCGGCGGCAGCACGTCCGTCGAGACGAGCGCTCGCCTCGTCCTGCAGAATCCCGGGCGGACGCCCGCGACGGTCTCGATCGCGGTCTGGGGTTCGACCGGTCCGGTCGATCTCGCGGCGACGCCCGACATCCTGGTCCCGCCCGGCGTCGAACGCTCGGTGCTCCTGGAGGGGCTCGCCGTCGAACAGCCCCGCATCGTCGTGCGCGTGACCTCGAGCGGTGGCGCAGTGAGCGCGTACCTGCAGGACAGCGCGCTGAACGGCCTCGTGCCGGCGGGCGTCTCCGACGTCGTCGGTGGTCAGGAGCCCTCGCTGCGTCAGGTCGTCCCCGGTGTCGCCCTCGCCGGCGGCGACGGCGATCCCGCGGTGCTCCGGCTGCTCGTCCCGGGTACGGAGGCGGGGACGGCGCGTGTCTCGCTGCTCGGCCCTGACGGGTCGACCGTGCTCCCGGGGGCGGACGCGCTCGGCCTCGAGGCGGGGGCCGTCCTGGACGTCCCGCTCGGCGGACTCGCTGCGGGCACCTACAGCATCGTGGTCGACTCGGACGTCCCCGTGGTGGCCGGCGCGATGGTGGCCAGGGGTACCGCGCTCGGGCTGGACCCGAGTCTGATCACCACCCCGGTCGACCGCGCATGGGTCCCGAGCATGCCCGCCGGTGCGGGCGGCCTCGTGGCGCTGCCGGGCCTGCCCGGCTGGTCGGTGAACCTCGCGGTTCCGCAGGGGACCGGAGCGAGCACGGCGGTCGTCTCGGTCCAGGCCGTCGGAGGCGACGGTGCGGTCCTGGGCACGGTGACCCGGACCGTCGACCCCGGTCGTAGCCTCACCGTGCGAGCGGACCAGATCGCCCCGCTGGGAGCGCCGGCCACCGGACTCGTCGTGCGGACCGAGGGGGAGGGGCCGTCGTCGCTGGCCTGGGCCGTCGTCCTCGAGGTGCCGCAGAAGACCGGTGGCCTCGTCGCGGTGCTCGGCCCGGTCGCGGTGGCGACCGCCCGCGCCTCGGTCGAGGTGCGGCTGCACTGACGTCCGGTCCGCCTGCGCTCAGCCGGTCGGCCGGGCCCGTCTCAGCTCGAGGGTGCGCCGACCGGCCAGGCCGGCCCGGATCGCGACCCGCAGCGGCCACTGGTACCAGGCGTGGTAGCGCCGGGAGAGGTACCGGGCGGCCGAGGCGTGGTGGGCCCGGATCATCGGTGCCGGTCGATCACGCCACGAGGTCCCTTGTGCGTGCGTCACCTCGGCGTCGGGGACGTAGAGGTTCGACCACCCGGCCCTGCCGAGCCGTTCGCCGAGGTCCACGTCCTCGAAGAACATGAAGTAGCCCTCGTCGAAGCCGCCGATCTGCTCGAAGGCCTCGCGACGCAGGAGCAAGCAGGCCCCCGACAGCCACCCGGCCGTCCGCTCGATGTCGCCGGCGGTCTCCTGCCGACGCTGGTAGGCGCCGGTCCACGGGTTCGTGGGCCACAGCCGGCCGAGGAGCGCATGGCCGACGCCCTGGCGCAAGGAGGGGAGCGCACGTGCCGACGGGTAGCGCGTGCCGTCCAGGTTGAGGACGGCCGGCCCGACGGCTCCGGCCTCCGGATGCCTCCGGGCGGCCTCCAGGAGCATGTCGAGCGATCCGGGGTGCCACACGACGTCCGGGTTGGCCACCACGATCCACGGCTGCGTGGCCCCGGCGGCCCCGAGATTGGCCGCGCCGCCGTAGCCGAGGTTCGACCCGGCGGCCAGGAAGGTCCCGCCCACCGACTGGGCCGCCGCACGGGCGGTGGAGTCGTCGGTCCCGTTCTCGACGAGGACGACCTCGACCTCGGCGCTGGTCGCCGAGGGGATGCTGGCGAGGAACGCGGCGAGCTCGGGGCCCGGGTGGTAGGTGACGGCGACGATGCGCACGCGGGTGCTCTGGGTGGTGCTCATCGTGGCCAAGCGTAGAGCGTGCGTCCCGGAGCCGGTCGCCCGCTCACCTGCGGTAGCCGGGGTCGACGTCCTCCGGAGCCCGCGCGAGCTGGTGCGCCACCTGCTCGACCAGGACGTCGCGCACCTGGTCGGCGCGGTCGGCCTCGTCGGCGGCGCGGCCCACGACCGGGCGACGGTAGACGACGATGCGCGCGGAGAGCCCGGCGTCGGGCGGGAAGTAGCGGCCCAGCGGCACGCCTCCGTGCTCCCACGGTGCGGGCCCGGACGGGGGGACCTCCTCGACGGCGAACTCGGTCCCGGCGAGCTGGCGCGCCCAACGCAGCTCCAACCGTTCGACCGCGGCGAGGACGAGCTCGTCGAACTGCTCGGCGCGCGTCCGATGGCCCGGCAGCGCCGCGGGCAGGATCGGGCCGCGCGGACCGCGCCCGCGTCGATCGCGCCGACGCGGACGTACCGAGGGGTCCAGGGTCCGCCGAGGGCTCACCCGTCCACTCTACGTCCGGCGGGGCGCTCGACCTCGCTCTGTGCGCGCACGCGTCGTGCCCCTGCGGCGTGGCCCGGGTCCCGTCGTGGGCGGCGGCAGGTACGCTCGCCGGGTGAGGTCAGGACGTCAGTGCACCCGGAGCGCCTGTGGGCGTCCCGCCGTTGCCACCCTGACCTACGTCTACGCGGACTCGACGGCCGTGCTCGGACCGCTCGCGCAGTTCGCCGAGCCGCACTCCTACGATCTCTGCTCCGAGCACGCCGGTCGTCTCACGGCGCCGCGAGGCTGGGAGGTCGTGCGCGTCTCGCCCGAGTTCATCCCGACCGGCCCCAGCTCCGACGACATGCTCGCGCTCGCCGACGCCGTCCGCGAGGCGGGGCGCCCCGCCGTGGTCGCGGCCGAGCCCCCGTCGTCCGCCCGCACGGAGCCCGGGACCGGTGAGATCGCGCGGCGTGGGCACCTGCGGGTGCTGAGAGGGGAGGGCGGGTGACCGAGCCGACCCCCGCATCGACCGGTACCACCGAGCGATGCGGCCACTGCGGGAGCAGCTCGTTGACACGGCTGCCCATGGTCCTCACCGACGGGACCGACGTCCTCTTCGTCTCCTGCCACGCCTGCGAGCAGCGGCAGTGGCTGACGGAGATGGACGGGGTCCTGACCGCCCTGCCGATCGAGTCCGTCCTGGCCAGGACGCAGAAGCCGCCGCGCTGAGAACGGTCCGGCGGTCGGCGCGGTCTGCGGACTCACTAGGCTGCGCCTGTGACTTCCACCCCTGACGCCCTTCCCGACCTCTCTGGCCTCGTGAAGGCCTACGACGTGCGCGGCATCGTGCCGGACCAGCTCGACGACACCGTGGCGCGGGCGCTCGGCGCCGCGTTCGCCGATGTCATCGTGCTCCCGGGTGCTCCCGATGGGCCGTTGTCCGCCCGTCCGCGGGTCGCTCTCGGCAACGACATGCGGGACTCCGGCCCCGGGCTGGTGGCCGCCTTCGCCGAGGGTGTCACCCGCCGCGGCGTCGACGTCGTGACGATCGGCCTCTGCTCGACCGACGGTCTCTACCATGCCTCCGGGACGATGGACGTGGCCGGCGCCATGTTCACCGCCAGCCACAACCCGGCGAAGTACAACGGCATCAAGCTGTGCCGGCCCGGCGCTCGTCCGGTGGGTGAGGCGACGGGGCTCGCGGAGGTCCGCGACCTCGCTTCCCGCTACCTGCGCGACGGCATCCCCACGGTCGAGGCGGGGCGGCTCGGCGAGATCGCGTCGCGCGAGATGGTGCCCGAGTACGCGACATTCCTGCGCGGGCTGGTGGACCTCAGCACGATCCGTCCGCTCAAGGTCGTCATCGACGCCGGCAACGGCATGGCCGGGCTCACGGCGCCCGCCGTCCTCGGGCTCGAGGCGGGCCTTCCCGAGCTGCCGATCGAGGTCGTCCCGCTGTACTTCGAGCTCGACGGCACCTTCCCGAACCACGAGGCGAACCCGCTCGAGCCGGCCAACCTCGTCGACCTGCAGAAGGCCGTGGTCGAGCACGGCGCGGACCTGGGCCTGGCCTTCGACGGCGACGCCGACCGTTGTTTCGTCGTCGACGAGCTCGGCCAGGCGGTGAGCCCGTCGGCGATCACCGCCCTCGTCGGGCTCCGCGAGGTCGCCAGGGAGAAGGCGGCCGGTCGCACCGCGACCGTCATCCACAACCTCATCACCTCGCGCGCCGTACCCGACCTGCTCGGCGCGGCGGGCGCCACGACGGTGCGCACGCGTGTCGGGCACTCCTTCATCAAGTCCGAGATGGCCGAGAACGAGGCCGTCTTCGGCGGCGAGCACAGCGCGCACTACTACTTCCGCGAGTTCTTCTTCGCCGACACAGGGATGCTTGCCGCCCTGCACGTGCTGGCCGCGCTCGGCAACGCCACGGACTTCCACGGCGAGGCCGTCCCCATGTCGGCCCTGGCGGAGGTCTACCAGCCGTATGCGGCAAGCGGGGAGATCAACTCCACCGTCGCCGACGTCCCGGCCGCGCGAGCGCGTGTCGTCCAGGCATACGTGACCGACCAGGGCGCCGGCCCCGTGGTCGTCGACGAGCTCGACGGACTGACCGTCTCGCACTGGGACGAGACGCCGCGCTGGTGGTTCAACCTCCGGGCCTCGAACACCGAGCCCCTGCTCCGGCTGAACGTCGAGGCCGCCGACGAGGACGTCATGGACAAGGTCCGCGACGACGTCCTCGCGCTCGTGCGCTCGGCTGAGGCCACGGCATGAGCGGCCTGGAGAGCTGGGCGCGGGCGCTGCTGCGCTGCCCGGCCTGCGGGGCGGTGCTGAGCGACGCGGCCGACGCCCACGGCTCTCCGACGCTCGTCTGCGACGCGCCCGAGCACCACGCGTACCCGGTGCGCGACGGGATCCCCGTGCTGCTCGTCGACGAGATGGTGACCGGTCCGGTCGGCGAGTAGGGACCTCGTGTCGACCTCCGGCAGCAACAAGGCGATCATCGCCGCGCTCTCGGCGAACCTCGGGATCGCGGTGACCAAGTTCGTCGCCTTCGCTCTCACGGGTTCCAGCGCGATGCTCGCCGAGGGCGTGCACTCGCTCGCAGACTCCGGCAACCAGCTCCTGCTGATCCTCGGCGGCAAGCGGGCAAGGCGCGCGGCGGACCAGGAGCACCCGTTCGGCTACGGGCGCGCGCGGTACTTCTCTGCGTTCCTCGTCGCGATCGTGCTCTTCACGCTCGGCGGTCTCTTCGCGCTGTACGAGGCGTGGCACAAGTTCCACGCACCGGAACCGATCGAGTCCTGGCGATGGGTGCCGGTCCTCGTCCTCGTCGCGGCGCTGGTGATGGAGGGACTGAGCCTGCGGACGGCCATGCGCGAGAGCAACGCGGTGCGTGGCGACCAGAGCTGGGTCGGCTTCATCCGGACCTCCCGCTCGCCCGAGCTGCCGGTCGTGCTCCTGGAGGACGCCGGCGCGCTCCTCGGGCTCCTCTTCGCCCTGTTCGGCGTCGGGATGACGCTGGCGACCGGGGACGGCCGATGGGACGCCATCGGTTCGGGTGCGATCGGCCTGCTGCTCGTGGTCATCGCCGTGGTGCTGGCCTCGGAGACGAGGTCCATGCTGCTGGGCGAGTCGGGCACCGCCGCCGACGTCGACGCGATCCGCCGTGCTCTTGTCGGTGAGGGGGTCGACTCGGTCATCCACCTGCGCACGCTCCACCTCGGCCCGGACGAGCTCCTCGTCGCGGCCAAGATCTCCGTCCCGGCGGCCTCCACCGCCTCCGATGTCGCTGCGGCGATCGACGCCGCCGAGGTCAGGGTGCGAGGAGCCGTCGCGCTCAGCTGCGTGATCTATCTCGAGCCCGACCTGCACCGCACGACCCCCTGACCGGCCGTCCGCCGTCCAGGCGGGTCAGTGCGGGTCCGGGACCGCGTGCGGCAGCCGCGCCATCAGTGCCGTCTCCGCAGCGGTGCGCTGCAGCATGCTGACGGCGTGGGCGTACTCGCGGTTCCGGCGCTCGGCCAGGACCGCGGCGAGGAACCGCTCGGGGTGGGTCCCCGGTGGCGGTCCCGGGGCGACGTACTTCTCCAGCTGCGCAGCGAGCTCGGTGCCCAGGCGTGCGCGTGAGCCCAGGTGCAGCCGGTCGGCCCTGCCCAGCAGCTGGCGGGCGGCCAGGGCCAGCCCGTCGGGAAGGCGACGCATGTCGGCACGGGCCGCCCAGCCGGCGAGCTCCATCGGCATCACCACCGGCGCCAGCGCCTTCTGACCGTTGCGCACGCGGACCGCGTACGTCCCCGCCAGCAGGTCGCCGAGACGCTTGCCCTGCGGGTGCACCATCGAGGTGACGATCGCGATGAGCCCCGTGGTGAACCACAGCTCCAGCACGCCGGTGAGCGCCCTGACCACCGCATGGCGGAAGCGGACCGGACCGCCGTCGTCGCGGACGATCCGGATGCCCATGACGAGCTTGCCGAGCGAGCGACCGCGCGAGAGCGTCTCGACGAGCGTCGGGACCACGACCGTCACGACGACGAGCCCGGTGATCACCAGGGCCATCGTCGCGGCCTGGTCGATCTGGACGGCGAGGACGCCGATCGTGAAGAGCACCACGACGAGCGAGGCGGTCCCCACGACGAGGACGTCGATGATCGCGGCGACCATCCGGGTCGCGAAGGACGCCGGCCGGGCGTCGAGCAGGACGCCCTCACCGATGAGGATCTCGTCCGACATCGCCGTCCTCCCCGCAGTCCGCCGGTCGGGGCCGGCTCCTGTGGCAGGCTACCCGTCGTGGACCTCGATGCGTTCTCGGCCGTGCACGGCGCGTCCTGGGCGCGGCTGGAGGAGCTCTCGCGTCGCAGGCGCCCGGGCGGCGCCGAGAGCGACGAGCTCGTCCGGCTCTACCAGGAGGTCGCGACCCACCTCTCACAGGTGCGTTCGGCCGCACCCGACCCGACGCTCGTCGCGCGGTTGTCGGACCTGCTGACACGGTCGCGGTCGGCGATCACCGGCGCGCACGACCCTGCCTGGCGCGACGTGCGGCGATTCCTCGAGGTCAGCCTCCCCGCCGCGTTCTACCGCTTGCGCTGGTGGACTCTCGGCACGACGCTCGCCAGCGTCGTGCTCGCCCTCGTCGCGGGAGTCTTCGTGGTCAGCCACCCGGAGGCGCAGGCGGCGATCGGCACACCGTCCGAGCTGCGCACCTACGCCGAGGACCAGTTCACCCAGTACTACTCGAGCTACCCCGGCACGAGCTTCTTCGCCCAGGTGTGGACCAACAACGCCTGGATCGCCGCGCAGTCCGTCGCGTTCGGGATCACGGGGTACTGGCCGCTGCGGGTCCTGGTCCAGAACGCCGTCAACGTCGGTGTCGCCGGCGCGATCATGGACCTGCACGGCGGCCTCGGGGTGTTCTTCCAGATGATCCTGCCGCACGGCATGCTCGAGCTCACGGCGGTGTTCGTCGCACTGGCCGCCGGTCTGAAGATCTTCTGGACGGTGGTCGATCCCGGCGGACGGCCGCGTGCACGAGCCCTCGCCGAGGAGGGCCTCGCGCTGTTCACGACGGCGATCGGGCTGGTCGGTGTGCTGTGCGTCTCGGGACTGCTCGAGGGCTTCCTCACCCCGTCGTCGCTTCCCTGGCCGGTCAAGATCGCCATCGGCGCCCTCGTGCTCGCCGGTTTCTGGACGTACGTGCTCGTCCTGGGACGTCGAGCGGTGC
Organism: Actinomycetales bacterium; assembly: GCA_038252305.1. GTDB lineage: Bacteria > Actinomycetota > Actinomycetes > Actinomycetales > Cellulomonadaceae > Actinotalea. The sequence continues at coordinate 25,740 of JBBSAL010000027.1, forward strand.
GGTCCGGCGCCACCGGCGGGCTGCTGGCCTCCGAGGCGAGCGCGACGGTCCCGCTGGCTGCCTGAGTCGTCGGGCCCGCCGCGGCAGGCTCAGAGTCGCCCGGCGGCTTTGAGCGCGAGGTACTGGTCCGCGAGCCGCGGAGCGAGGTCGTCGGGCAGGGCGTCGACGACCTCCACGCCGCGCTGCCGCAGCCGCACGGTCACCGCGGCACGTTCGAGCTCGGTGCGCTCGGCGGCGGCAGCGTCGTACACCTCGGCCGAGGTCGACCTGCGGCCGACGAGGCGCCGGACCTCCGGGTCCTGGACGGAGGCGACCACGAGGGTGTGGTCGTGGGCGAGCGGTGCCACGACGGGCAGCAGCCCCTGGCCCATCGCGGCCGGCTCGAGGGCGGTCAGCAGCACCACGAGGGCCCGCTGCGCGAGCCGGGCCTGGACCGCGGCGACCACCCCTGGCCAGTCGGTCTCCACCAGCGCCGGCTCGAGCGGGGCCATGGCGTCGGCGAGGGCCGGCATGAGGCGCGGCCCGCTCGTCCCGGCGACCTGGGCCCGGACCGTGCGGTCGAAGGCGATGAGGTCCACCCGGTCGCCGGCCTTCGAGGCCAGCGCGGCGAGCAGCAGTGCCGCCTCCATCGAGGCGTCGATCCTCGGCATGTCGTCGATCCGGCCCGCCGAGGTCCGCCCCGTGTCGAGCACGATGAGCACCCGGCGGTCCCGCTCGGGCCGCCAGGTGCGGACGACGACCTCGGAGCGGCGCGCCGTCGCGCGCCAGTCGATCGAGCGGACGTCGTCGCCGATCACGTACTCGCGCAGCGAGTCGAACTCCGTGCCGGCGCCACGCACCTGCACCGCCGTGCGTCCGTCCATCTCCCGCAGCCGGGCGAGGCGTGAGGGGAGGTGCCGGCGGGAGGCGAACTCCGGCAGCACCCGCAACCGCCCGGGCACCGGGGCCGAGGCCTGGCGGGCAGCGATCCCGAGGGGACCGAAGGCGCGCACCGTCACCCGGTCCGCCTGACGTTCGCCGCGCCGCGTCGGGACGAGCACGGTGACCAGACGCCTCGACTCCCCGGCCGTCACGTCGACCGCATGGCGGTTCGCCTGGGCGCCGGCCGAGGGCTGCCAGGCGTCGCGGACGGTCCCGCGCAGGCGTCGGCGTGCGCCGTTGGTCACCACGAGCGTCGAGCTCCCGGCGGTCGTGAGCCGTACGGACCGGGGCACCGTGCGGGTGACGGAGACGAGGCGCGGCGAGGCGGCGAGGGCCAGGTCGATGGCGACGACGGCCAGGACGAGCAGCGTCCACAGCACGACGGTCATCGTCGTCGGCAGCAGCAGCACCGGCACGATGCCGAGGGCGACGAGCGCCACCGCTCGCCAGGAGACCGCCACGATCAGCGCGGGACGGGGACGGACGCGAGGACGGTGTCCAGCACGCTCTCGGCCGTGACGCCCTCGAGCTCGGCCTCCGCGCGCAGCTGGACGCGGTGCCGCAGCGTCGGGTGGGCCAGTGCCTTGACGTCGTCCGGCGTCACGTAGCCGCGGCCGGAGAGCCACGCCCAGGCACGGGCCGTCGCCAGCAGCGCCGTCGCTCCACGCGGGGAGACACCGAGCGAGAGGGACGGGGAGCTGCGCGTCGCCCGGCACAGGTCGACGGCGTAGCCGAGCACCTCGGGTGCGACCTGCACCTGGGCGACCTCGGCCCTGGCTGCGGCCAGGACGGCGGCGTCGGCCACCTGGCGCACCCCCGCCCCCCGCAGGTCGCGAGGGTCGAAGCCCGCGGCATGCCGGCGCATGATCTCGACCTCGTGCTCCCGCGTCGGCAGCGGAAGCGTCAGCTTGAGCAGGAATCGGTCGAGCTGGGCCTCGGGCAGCGGGTACGTGCCCTCGTACTCGACGGGGTTCTGCGTCGCGATCACCAGGAACGGGTCGGGCAGCGGCCGGGGCTGGCCGTCGACGGAGACCTGCCGCTCCTCCATCGCCTCCAGCAGCGAGGCCTGGGTCTTGGGCGGCGTGCGGTTGATCTCGTCGGCGAGCAGCAGGTTGGTGAAGACGGGGCCCTCGCGGAAGGAGAACTCCGCGGTGCGCGCGTCGTAGACGAGCGAGCCCGTGACGTCGCCGGGCATCAGGTCCGGAGTGAACTGCACCCGGGCGGTGCTCAGGTCGAGCGCCGCGCTCAGGGTGCGCACCAGCAGCGTCTTGGCGACCCCGGGAACCCCCTCGAGAAGGACGTGGCCGCGGCACAGCAGCGCGATGAGCAGGCCGGTGACGGCCCCGTCCTGACCGACCACGGCCTTGCCGACCTCGGTCCGCAGCCCGGCGAGGGACTGACGCAGCTCGGCGCTCGGCCGGAAGTCCGCAGGTGCGGGCGGGGCGGAGGGCGGCACCGCAGCGACGGTGTGCACGTCCGTGGCCGGCTCGGGCCGCGACGCGCCCTCGGGCTCCGGCGGCTGCGGGACGGCGGACTGCCAGGTGGGGTCGCTCACGTGGGGTGTACCTCGCTCTCGAGCTGGGTGAGCGCCGCGGCGAGTGCCACGAGCGCCGAGTCGTCGTTCGGTGGTGGTCCGTAGAGCAGCGTGGCGAGATCGGCGGCGGCCCGGCCCGTCGCGCGGGCCAGCGCATCGGTGACCTCCAGGGCACCGGCCGAGCGGGGCAGCCCGAGCCGGGCGGCCGAGCGCATGGCGGTGCCGGCCCGCAGAGCGGCAGCGGCGTGGCCGCGGGCGCGTGAGGCGCGGTAGAGCCGACCCCTGCCGAGGGTCGTCTCGACCGAGCTCACCGTCACGGGCAGCGGCTCGCTGACGACGCGTCCCAGCGCGCGGCCACGCCAGAGCGCCGCCACGGCGACCAGGACCGCGAGGAGCCCGGCGAGGGGGCCGCTGACCGCCGGGAGCAGGTCACCGATACCCGGGGCGCTCACCGTCTCGACCGTCGGCCGCAGCCACAGCAGGGTCGGGTGCCGGCCCAGGACCCGCAGCGCGAGGGCGGCGTTGCCCAGCTCGTCGATCTTCTGGTTGGAGAGCAGCGCCGCGTCGTCGAGCACCGCCACCCGGCGCGCGCCGGTCTGCACCCAGGCGTACGCGCCGCCCGGTCCGGTGCCGCCGGTGAAGCAGACGGTGGCCCGGTCGTCCGTGGCGAGCAGGCCCCAGCCGCTCGTGGTCACGCGTCCGGCCGCGCGGGCGTCGGGGTCCTCGCACTGCGCGGAGACCGTGCGGGTCGCGCCGTCGTCGGCCGTCTTGAGGGCTCCGTCGGTCAGCGTGCGCAGGTGGGTGTCCTCCGGGCCGGCGAGCACGAGGTCGGCGCCCGAGCGGGCGAGGGCCGCCGCCTGCGGGTCGGTGAGTGCGTAGGTGCCGATGACGAGCAGCGTGACGCCCGGCGTCGCCCGCGCGATGGCCTCGTCGGTCGACCGGATGCGTTGCACGTCGACGCCCTGCTGCTCGAGCACCTGGGCGACCGCCCTGGCACCTCCGGGCTGCGGGTTGTCGGGGGACAGCGGATCGGTGCCCGTCAGGGGGCGCAGCACCGCTGCCAGCAGTCCCGCTAGCACGAGGATCCCGAGGACGACGAGCGGTCCACGGGCACGGCGCCACCGGCCACGCGCGCGGGCCACGGCGTCGCCGCCGAGCACGACCGTCACGGACTCGGGTGACGGGCTCGGTGCGCTCATCCGCCGACCCCTGCGTCCTGGGCGAGGGCGGGTGCGGTGAGCGGTTCGGGGCGGGTCGCCGCCACCTGCGCGCTGACCTGCCGCAGCCAGGCGTCGTCGTCGGCGTCGGGACGTGCCTCGCCGTAGCAGACGTCGTCGAAGAGCCGGGCAGCGGCGAGCAGCTCGACGGCGCAGGCCGCCAGCCGGGCGCCGGCCTCGCGGGCGCCCTCGTCGGCGGTCCGGCCGGGCCGTGGTTCGAGCACCACGCGGTCCTCCAGGGCGCGCAGCAGGGCGCGGAACCGGTCGAGGACCGCCGGGCCCCAGCGGCCGTCGGCCGCGTACCGGTCTGCGCTCGCGAGCAGCTCTGCGGCGGAGCGCGTGTCGTCACCGAAGACCTCCGCCGAGCCACGACGTGCGCTGCGCGCGCGCTGCACGGGTCCGGCCACCAGGACGCTCACCACGACGATCACGGCGATCACCGTGCCGATCGTCAGGAGCGCCGGTCGCCCGTCGACGCCGCCCGCAGCGGCGAGGAAACGCTGGAGCTGCTCGGTCAGCCACGTCCACAGACGTTCCAGCAGGCTCGGCTGCTGGTGGTAGACGGCCTTGGCGAGCTCGTCCGTCACCCATCGGCGGGCGGTGTCGCCGTCCGGCTGGACCGGGACGTCGAGCAGCGCGGTCAGTGCCCCCCGCGTCGTCATCGTGTGCTCAACGGTCGGCGGCTGCGGCCTCGGCCGCGCGCGAAAGCTCGATGTCGAGACCTTCGCGACGCATCCGGACGTCGATGTAGAGCAGGGCGATGACGGCGGCCGTGAAGACGACCGTCAGGGTGCTCCCCACCGCGGTGCCGATCGAGGTGATCGCGATCCCCGGCCCCGTCGCCAGGTAGCTCGGTCCCTCGATCCACGTGGCGATCATCGCCGCGGGCACCGACATGACCTGGGCGACGACGCCGGCGATGATCGCGGTCAGCAGGTTGATCCCGAAGAGTCGCCAGAAGCTGCCACGCGACAGCGTCCAGCCTCGCGTGATCGCCTCACGGATGGTGGTCCCCTCGAGCACGATCGTCGCGGGCATCAGCAGGGTGCGGATCTCGAACCAGATGGTCGCGGCGATCAGCCCGAGGAAGCCGACGGCGCCGAACAGGAGCGCGGCGCCGCCCTGCCCGTTGGTGCCCATCAGCACGACCGGCACCACCAGCGCCGTCCAGGCGAGCACCACGATGAGGCCCTGGACGGGTGAGAAGACGAGCGCGAGGAACAGGATGCGCTTCCAGTGCTGCGCCCAGAGCTCACCCACCGAGATCTTGGTGCCGATCACCGAGCGGCTCACCGAGACGATGAGCGCCCCGGTCAGGACGGTGGTGGCCAGCGTGAGCAGCGGGATCGACACGAGCTGGGCGAGGCCGCCGCCGAGCGAGTCGGCGAGGCCCGCCTGGCCCGTCGGGTCGATCTGGGTCGCGATGTCGTTGACGCTCGCGCTCAGGGAGCCGGCCACACCCCACTGGATGACGGCACCCAGCACGACAGCGGCACCGACGACGATCGCGGCGAAGCCGAACATGACCGTCGGGTTCGCGCGGACGGCCTTGAACGCCCCGTCGAGGATCTCGCCGAGGTTGAGCGGGCGCAGCGGGATGATGCCGCGCTGGACGGGCAGGCCCCAGCCCGGCGGCGGGCCCCAGCCCGGCGGTTGGCCGTACTGATGCTGGCCGTACTGGGGTTGGCCGTACGGCGGTTGCCCGTACGCGGGACCGCTCGGCGGCTGCCCGTAGGCGGGTCCGCCCGGTGGTTGCTGCGCGGGGCCGGGCGCGCCGTACCCCGGTTGCCCTCCGTCGCCGACGGGCCCCCACCCCTGACCGGGCCCGGGGGTCTGCGGGCCCTGCGTCGGTTCGGTCACGTCACTCCCTGCGGTCGGTGCGCTCCTGCTCGGCGGCGGTGCCCACCGGACTCTCGCCGAGCGACGGTCCAGCGGCGCGACCATCGTGCCACGCTCCGGCACGGACCGGGGCCCGTCCCGGCGCCGCGGCGGTGCGCGTCGAAGCACGTGCCCTGGGGTGACACCATGGAGCCATGAGCGGACGGATCCTGGTGGTCGACGACGACGTCGCCCTCGCCGAGATGGTCGGAATCGTGCTGCGGGCCGAGGGCTTCGAGCCCCTCTTCTGCAGTCATGGCGACGAGGCCCTGGAGGCCTTCCGGTCGGGAAAACCCGACCTGGTGCTCCTCGACCTCATGCTGCCCGGCAAGGACGGTACCGAGATCTGCCGGCTGATCAGGGCCGAGTCGGGCGTCCCGATCGTCATGCTGACCGCCAAGAGCGACACGGTGGACATCGTGGTCGGGCTGGAGTCCGGTGCCGACGACTACATCCCGAAGCCGTTCAAGGCCAAGGAGCTGATCGCCCGGGTGCGCGCTCGGCTGCGGCACAACGAGCAGCCGAGCCCCGAGCAGCTCGTGATCGGGGACCTGAGGATCGACGTGGCCGGTCACCGGGTGAGCCGGGCCGCCGAGCTGATCGCGCTCACGCCGCTGGAGTTCGACCTGCTCGTCGCGCTCGCGCGCAAGCCCTGGCAGGTCTTCACCCGCGAGACGCTGCTGGAGAAGGTCTGGGGGTACCGGCACGCGGCCGACACGCGACTGGTCAACGTCCACGTCCAGCGTCTGCGTTCCAAGATCGAGCACGACCCCGAGCACCCCGAGATCGTCGTGACCGTGCGCGGGGTCGGGTACAAGGCGGGTGCGGCCTCCGTATGAGGGTGGTCGGACGGTGAGCCGTGGCCGGGGGAGCCGGTGGCGTCGGGCTCGCACCCGCGTGCGTCGCCTGGTCCAGCGGGTGCGCGGCGGGGCCTCGAGCATCTGGTTCGTCTGGCGCTCGTCCCTGCAGGTCCGCGTCATCACCTCGACCCTCGTCGTCGGGACGGCCGCGCTCGTCGTGCTCGGGGCCTACCTCTCGGACCGGATCCGCGACGGGCTCTTCGAGCGGCGTGTGACCCAGCTCCTCGAGGAGAGCGCGCGATCGACCCGTAGCGCCCAGACGAATCTCACGACCGGGACGGTGCCGACGGCCGCGGAGGTCCAGCAGCTGTTCTACGTCCTCGTCTCGGCGTTGAAGGTGGGGGGCTCGGGTGAGCCCGACGTCTTCCTGCGCCGCTCCCCGGTCGACTCGCCCCCGCTGCTGGTCAACGACGTCTCGACGCGGCCCGAGCTCAACTACCTGCTCAGCCCTGCCTTGCGCGCGGCCGTGCTCACCGACGACAGCCAGCGGTGGATGTCGGTGGCGATCCCGACGGAGGACGGCGGGATCGAGCCTGGCCTGCTCGTCGGCAGCGTGGTGACGGTGCCCGCGGCGGGCCAGTACGAGCTCTACTTCCTCTACAGCCTCGAGCCCGAGGCTCAGACCCTGGACTTCGTCCAACGTGTCCTGGGCGCGGCGGCGGTCGGGCTCGTCCTGCTGCTCGGGGCAATGACCTGGCTGGTGACCAGGCAGGCGGTCCGCCCTGTGCGCAGCGCGGCCCGGGTGGCGGAACGTTTCGCCGAGGGGCACCTCTCGGAGCGGATGACCGTCAAGGGTGTCGACGAGATGGCGACCCTCGCCCGGTCGTTCAACGAGATGGCGGCCTCGCTGCAGGACCAGATCGGCCGGATGGAGCAGATGTCCCTGCTCCAGCGACGGTTCGTCTCCGACGTGTCCCATGAGCTGCGCACGCCGCTGACGACGATCCGGATGGCCGCCGAGGTGATCCACGATTCGCGCGAGGAGCTCGATGCCGCGGCCGGCCGCTCCGCCGAGCTGCTCACCACCCAGCTCGACCGCTTCGAGGACCTGCTCGCCGACCTGCTGGAGATCAGCCGCTTCGACGCGGGGGCCGCGATGCTGGACGCCGACAGCCTCGACGTCCGCGACGTGGTGACCTCGGCCGTCGAGCAGGCCTCACCGCTCGCCGAGCGCAAGGGCTCCTGGCTGTCCGTCGTCCTTCCGGAGCGGGCCGTCGTCGCGGACATCGACCCGAGGCGCGTCGAGCGGGTGCTGCGCAACCTCCTGGTCAACGCGATCGAGCACGCCGAGGGCCACACGGTCGAGGTGCGCGTCGCCGGCGACTCGCGTGCCGTCGCCGTCGTGGTCCGCGACCACGGCATCGGGATGACGGACGAGGAGGCGGACCACGTCTTCGACCGCTTCTGGCGCGCGGACCCGGCGCGCGCGCGGACCACCGGCGGGACGGGCCTCGGTCTCGCCATCTCGATCGAGGACGCCCACCTGCACGGCGGCTGGCTGCAGGCGTGGGGCTCGCCAGGCAAGGGTGCCGCGTTCCGGCTGACGCTGCCGCGCCGGGCCGGCATCGTGCTCGACTCCTCGCCCCTGTCGCTCATCCCGGACGACGACCCGCTCCCGCTGATGCCGGAGCCTCGTCGTACCGCCGCAGCCCTCGACCCGGCATCCGTGCCCGATCTGGGAGGTTGGCCGGAATGACACCGGACCCTCGACGTCCTCGCCCGCTGCGTGGCCTGGTGCGGCGTTCGCTCACCGGGCTCCTCGCGCTCGCCGTCGTGGGCGGCTGCGCGATGATCCCGACCTCCGGCCCGGTCCACAAGGGCGACGTCGCGCTCTCGAACCCCGGGTTCGCGGTCCCGCTCGCCAACGACCCGCCGCAGGACGGCACCCAGCAGCAGATCGTCAGCGGGTTCCTGCTGGCCGGAGCGGCCGGGCTCTCCGACGAGTTCACCGTCGCGAGGAAGTTCCTCACGCCCCGTGCCGCGACGCGCTGGGACCCCGTCGCGCGGGTGCTCGTCTACCCGCTCCTGGGCGGTGGCCCGGAGATCACCATCGGCGCCGACGGGACGGCGATCGTCGACGTCCCGGTACAGGGTTCGCTCGACCGCAACGGCGTCTACACCGAGGCGCCGCCCGGTGCGCACGAGCAGCTCGCGCTGACGCTCTCGCAGACCAGCGACGACCAGTGGCGGATCTCGGGCCTGGACGACGCCGTCCTCATCTCGGCCTCCGACTTCGACAACGAGTACCGCCAGGTGCCGATCTACTTCGCCAGCACGGACGGCACCCAGCTGGTCCCTGACGTGCGGTGGCTGCCGGGGTCGAAGGCGGCGGTCTACGCGGTGCGGGCGATGCTGGCCGGCCCTTCGGCGTGGCTGCGCGACGCCGTTCGCACGGGGGTGCCCGACGGGTCCCGGCTCGGCCCGCAGTCGGTGACGATCACCTCGGACCGGATCGCACTGGTCGATCTCGCCGGCGGCGCGGCCGGCGCGAACGAGAAGCAACGCAACCTCCTGCTCGCCCAGCTCACGGCGACCCTTGAGAGGCTGCCCGGGACGGCAGTGAGCTCGGTTGTCGCCAGCGTGGCCGGCGGCCTGCCGTGGGTCTCGACCGCGACCGACGTCCCGGTGCGCGACGTCGCTCCGACCACGGGCCCCTACGCGCTCTCCGACGGCGTCCTCGTCGAGCTGGTCAACAGCAAGATGACGCCGGTCTCCGGCGTGGCGGCGCTGCCGGCCGAGAGCCGCTCGCCGGCGGTCAGCCTCGACGAGACGGTCCGTGTCGCGCTCGCAGGTCCGGGCACCCTGGTCCGGCTCCCTGCAGAGGGTGCAGCCCCGGTCCCGATCCTGCGCGGGAGCCGCCTGATCGCCCCGACGACCGACCGCTACGACTGGATCTGGTCCGGCGACTCCGCGACGCCCGGCACACTGACCGCCATCGGTCCCGACGGCACGACGGTCGCCGTCGCCTCCGACTGGCTCGCCGGACTGACCATCCGATCGATGTCCATCTCCCGGGACGGGGCGCGGATCGCCGTCGTGCACACGGGCGCGACGGACGGGCGTGTGGTCGTGGACGTCGCCGCGATCATCCGTGACGACACCGGGCGGCCGCAGCGGCTCGGCGACCAGTTCCAGGTCGGCGCGAGCGTCGAGGACGCGACCCAGGTCGCGTGGTCGGACGAGGCGACGCTCGCCGTGCTCGGGCTCCGGGGCTCGGTCAACGCGCTCGTCGTCAACAAGGTGCCGATCGGCGGCCCGACCGCCTCGCTCCCGCTCGTCGACGGCACGATCGCGCTGGCCGCCGGCCTCGGAGACCGGGCGTTGTACGTGGCCGACGCCGACGGGGTGCTCTTCTCCCGCCAGGGAGCGACCTGGGTCTCCGTGGCCGATGGCGTGATCGACCCGACGTTCCCCGGCTGAACCCGGGCGTGTGGACGACCTCCCGCCCGCGCGGGCCGGTGTCACGCTGGCGGCATGGCCCGTCCGCTCCGCGCTCCGGCACCGCTCACCGAGCTGGTGCGGCTGGTGCTGCCCGTCTCGTGCCCGGGGTGCGGGGCCCCGGACATCGGCCTGTGCGCCGGGTGCGCAGCCAGTCTCGAGCCGCCCGTCCGGCGCTGCGAGGAGGGGGCTCCGCGGCTCGACCACCTCGACGGCCTCGCGCCGCTCCCGGTCTGGGCGGCCGCCGGCTATGCCGGCCCCGTCCGGGGTCTCGTTCCCGCGTGGAAGGACGGCCGTCGCTCGGACCTGACCCCGTACCTGCTCGCTGCCGTCGCGCGGTGCGCGCGGGCGGCCGCGCCGGCGCTGGCCGCGGCGACCGACAGCCGCCGTCTCGACGTCGTCCCGGTCCCGTCTCGTCCGGGAGTGGCCCGACACCGCGGCGCGGACCTCGTCGGGCTCCTCGCCCGCCGGTCCGCGGACGAGCTGCGCGGGCTCGGGCTCGACGCGCGCGTCTCCCGCCGGCTCGCCCGTCGACGGGGGCGGGACCAGGTGGGCCTCGGTGCACGCGACCGGGCCCTGAACCTGCGCGACGCGGTCCGGCTGCGCTCACGCCCCCGCGGGTTCCAGCTCCTTGTCGACGACGTCCTGACCACCGGCGCCACCCTTGCTGCCTGTGAGGACGTGCTCGCGAGCGGGGGAGGGCTCGTCCTCGGAGCGCTCGTCGTGGCGGCCACGCCGACGATCACCCGCGCGCCGCTTTCGACATCGGTGCCGGGGGGCTAACGTCGGTTCATGGAGCTGACCCGCCCCGGCGGCCGTCGAAAGACGACCGAGCGCAGACGCGGGGCAGTGCACCTCCCACCGAGGAGGTGGTGCGCGACTGTCGCCCCGTGAGGGCATACCGGGAAGTCCACCGGGCGGCGCACCGCTGCCCCATCTGAGGAGGTCCACCATGGAGATCGTCGTCGTCGGACGCCACGCAGAGGTCCCCGAGCGGTTCCGCCGCCACGTCGAGGACAAGCTGTCCAAGATCACGCAGCTCGCCCCGCGAGCCCAGCGGATCGACGTCGAGATCACCCACGAGCGCAACCCTCGGCAGGCGGACGTGTCGGAGCGCATCGAGCTCACGGTGCGCGGGAAGGGCCCTGTGGTCCGGGCGGAGGCCTCGGCGGACGACCCGTACGCCGCGCTCGACGTCGCGATGGGCAAGCTCACCGAGCGCTTGCGCCGCGACCGTGACCGGCGCAAGGACCACCGCAAGGGTGACGGCGTCCCGGCCCAGGCCGATCAGAGAGTCGTCGAGCCCGAGGTCGTCGAGCCGCTGGCTCCGCTCCTCGTGGACGGAGAAGCGGTCGAGTCGACCTGGGGGGACTCCCCGGTCGTCATCCGCGAGAAGCTGCACCACGCCGAGCCGATGTCGCTGGACGACGCTCTCTACGAGATGGAGCTCGTGGGACACGACTTCTTCCTCTTCATCGACGCGGAGACGTCGCTGCCCTCCGTGGCGTACCGGCGCCGCGGCTGGAGCTACGGAGTGATCCGGCTCGACGCCCCGGTCGTCGTCACCGCCGACGCGTTCTGAGCCGCACAGGCCTCGGACCACCGTCCGGCCCGGCACCCTCGTGCCGGGCCGGACGTGCAGGTGTCGGTGCCGACCGACAGGATGTCCGGCATGCCACCGAGCGCGCCGTCGTCGCCCGTCCGAGCCGGGCGCTCGCGCGCTGCTCGTCCGCGTCCCGAGGTCCTGTCCCTGCCCCAGGCGCGGCGGGTCGCCCTGCGGGCCCAGGGCCTCGACACCCGCCGCCGCCCCGCCGGCAGCCTGACGATGCGTCACTTCCAGCAGGTCGTCGACCGGCTCGGCCTGCTGCAGATCGACTCGGTGAACGTGCTCGCCAGGGCGCACCTGATGCCCGCGTTCTCCCGGCTGGGGCCCTACGACACCACGTTGCTGACCAGGGCCTCCGGCCGTGCGCCGCGTCGGCTGGTCGAGGCATGGGCGCACGAGGCGAGTTTCGTGCCACCGCAGACCTACCGCCTGCTCGGCTGGCGACGCCGGGCCTTCGCCGAACGAGACTGGGGGAGCGTGGCCGGGGTGCGCCTGCAGGATGCCCCGGTGCTCGACGCCGTGCGCACCTTGGTCGCCGAGCGCGGACCGGTCACCGCGCGCGAGGTCCACGCGGTGCACGAGGCCGAGCATCCCCGCACCCGCAGCGGATGGTGGGAGTGGACCGTCGCCAAGCGGGCCCTGGAGTACCTGTTCTTCACCGGTGAGGTCGCCGCCGCGCGCCGGACGGACTCCTTCGAGCGCTGCTACGACCTCACCGAGCGGGTCCTGCCGCCCGAGGTCCTCGCACTCGGCGAGCCGACGGATGCCGATGCCGTCCGTGCCCTGGTGGAGATCGGCGCCCGGGCCCACGGCATCGGGACGGTCACCTGTGTCGCCGACTACTTCCGCCTGCAGCGCCGATCGGTCGCCGGGCTCGTGCGGCAGGCCGTCGAGGACCTCGTCGAGGACGGCGTCCTCACCCCGGTGACCGTCCGCGGCTGGGACCGGTCCGCCTACCTGCACCGTGACGCCGAGCTCCCGAGGCGCGCGAGCGGCCGGGCGCTCCTGAGCCCCTTCGACCCGCTCGTCTTCGAACGGCGGCGCCTGGAGGAGCTCTTCGCCACGCGCTACCGGATCGAGATCTACACGCCGGCCGCCCAGCGTGTGCACGGGTACTACGTGCTGCCGTTCCTGCTGGGCGAACAGATCGTGGCCCGGGTCGACCTCAAGGCCGATCGCCCGGCGGGGGTCCTGCGCATCCAGGGCGCGCACCTGGAGCCCGGGGCACCTCGGGACACGCCGACCGAGCTCGCCGAGGCGCTCGGCGAGATGGCGCGATGGCTCGGGATGGACGGTGTCGAGGTGGCACCCACCGGCCCAGGGGACCTCGTCCCGGCGCTGCGGACCCTCCGGCCCGGGCGGTGAGCCCGGCGGCCGTGCACCCCGGATGCCGACCACGGCGAGCGGGGTGCTGGACGCGCTCCATCTGGCCACGGCCGCCGTGGTGCTCCGTCCGCGGCGTGTCTCGCCTACGATGGCTGCTGGTCTGCACTGGCGCGCGGGAGCGCGACTGGGCCGTCCCGTTCCACACGGCGCGGGACACTGACGAGTCTGGAGCTGCGCGTGCCCTCGATCCTCGATTCGATCCTGCGGATGGGCGAAGGTCGCGTCCTCAAGCGACTGACGGGGCTCGCGCAGCAGGTCAACACCCTCGAGGACGGCTTCATCGCCCTCAGCGACGCGGAGCTGCGCGAGGAGACCGACCGTTTCAAGGAGCGGCTGGCAGCCGGCGAGAGCCTGGACGACATCCTTCCCGAGGCGTTCGCCGCGGTGCGCGAGGCGAGTCGCCGCACCCTGGGCCAGCGTCACTTCGACGTCCAGCTCATGGGCGGCGCGACCCTGCACCAGGGCAACATCGCCGAGATGAAGACCGGTGAGGGCAAGACGCTCGTCGCGACCCTGCCGGCCTACCTCAACGCGTTGACCGGCAAGGGCGTGCACATCGTCACCGTCAACGACTACCTCGCGAGCTACCAGAGCGAGCTGATGGGCCGCGTGTTCCGCTTCCTCGGCATGACGGTCGGCTGCATCACCGGCGGCCAGACGCCGGACGAGCGTCGCGTCGAGTACGCCGCCGACATCACCTACGGCACGAACAACGAGTTCGGTTTCGACTACCTGCGCGACAACATGGCCTGGAGCCCCGACGAGCTGGTCCAGCGCGGCCACCACTTCGCGATCGACGACGCGGTCGACTCGATCCTCGTCGACGAGGCCAGGACCCCGCTGATCATCTCCGGGCCCGCCGGTGGGGACATCAACAAGTGGTACGGCGAGTTCGCTCGCCTGTCGCTGCGCCTGGACCGCGAGAGCGACTACGAGGTCGACGAGAAGAAGCGCACCGTCGGCATCCTCGAGCCGGGCATCGCCAAGGTCGAGGACTACCTGGGGATCGACAACCTCTACGAGTCGCTCAACACGCCGCTCATCGGCTTCCTCAACAACGCCATCAAGGCCAAGGAGCTCTTCAAGCGCGACAAGGACTACGTCGTGCTCCAGGGCGAGGTCATGATCGTCGACGAGCACACCGGCCGCATGCTCGCCGGCCGTCGCTACAACGAGGGGATGCACCAGGCGATCGAGGCGAAGGAGGGCGTGGCGATCAAGGCCGAGAACCAGACGCTCGCCACGATCACGCTGCAGAACTACTTCCGGCTCTACGAGAAGATCTCGGGGATGACCGGTACGGCCCAGACGGAGGCCGCAGAGTTCCAGAGCACCTACAAGCTGGGCGTCGTGCCGATCCCGACGAACCGTCCGATGCTCCGGATGGATCAGGCAGACCTGGTCTACAAGAACGAAGACGTCAAGTTCGTGGCCGTCGTCGACGACATCGTCGCCCGGCACGCCGCGGGCCAGCCGGTCCTGGTCGGCACGGTGAGCGTCGAGAAGAGCGAGCACCTGTCGCAGCTGTTGCGCAAGCAGGGGGTCCCGCACGAGGTGCTGAACGCCAAGCAGCACGCGCGTGAGGCGTCGATCGTCGCGCAGGCGGGCCGCAAGGGCGCCGTCACCGTCGCGACGAACATGGCCGGCCGCGGCACCGACATCATGCTCGGCGGCAACGCGGAGTTCATGGCCGTCGCCGAGCTCGCCGCGCGCGGCTTCGACCCGGCCGAGCGTCCCGAGGAGTACGAGGAGGCCTGGCCCGCGGCACTCGAGGCGGCCAAGGAGGCCGTCGCCTCTGAGCACGACGAGGTCCTCGCGCTCGGCGGTCTCTACGTGCTCGGTACCGAGCGCCACGAGTCCCGCCGCATCGACAACCAGCTGCGTGGCCGGTCCGGCCGGCAGGGTGACCCGGGCGAGTCGCGGTTCTACCTGTCCATGGCGGACGACCTCATGCGTCTCTTCGGCTCGGGGCTCGCCGAGAACATGATGAACCGCGCGGGCTTCCCCGACGACCTGCCCATCGAGTCCAAGATGGTCAGCCGCGGGATCCAGAGCGCGCAGAGCCAGGTCGAGGGCCGCAACTTCGAGATCCGCAAGAACGTCCTCAAGTACGACGACGTCATGTCGCGCCAGCGCTCGGTGATCTACGCCGAGCGGCGCCGGGTCCTCGAGGGCGAGGACATGGCCGACCAGATCCAGCACTTCGTCGCCGATGTCGTGACGGGCTACGTCCAGGCGGCCACGGCCGAGGGCACCCCGGAGACCTGGGACCTCGAGGCGCTGTGGACCGCGCTGAGGGCCGTCTACCCGGTCTCGCTGACGGTCGAGGAGATCATCGAGGAGGCCGGTGGCGCGACGCGCATCAGCCAGGAGATGCTCGCCGAGGAGCTCGTCTCGGATGCCCAGCTCGCCTTCGCTGCGCGCGAGGAGGAGCTCGGCTCGGAGAACATGCGTCAGCTCGAGCGTCGTGTGGTCCTCTCCGTGCTCGACCGCAAGTGGCGCGAGCACCTCTACGAGATGGACTACCTCAAGGAGGGGATCGGCCTTCGCGCGATGGCGCAGCGTGACCCGCTCGTGGAGTACCAGCGTGAGGGTTACCAGCTGTTCGCGGCGATGACCGAGGCCATCAAGGAGGAGTCGGTCACCTACCTCTTCAACCTCGAGGTCAAGGTCGCCGAGCCCGAGGGCGAGGCGGCTCCGGCCGCACCGGCCCTCACCGTCGAGAGTGCTGCCGGCGCTGCGCTCGCCGCACCGGCGGCATTGGCTCCCAAGGCTGCTGCTCCCGACGCCCCGCCCGCACCGGCGCAGCCGACCCGGTCCGCCACGCCCTCGCTCATCGCGAAGGGTCTCGACGGACCGCAGCGCCGCGTACCGCTGAGCTACTCGG
The DNA here is from genome assembly GCA_038252305.1 of Actinomycetales bacterium. Taxonomy (GTDB): domain Bacteria; phylum Actinomycetota; class Actinomycetes; order Actinomycetales; family Cellulomonadaceae; genus Actinotalea. Next base: position 41,467 of record JBBSAL010000027.1, read on the forward strand.
CGCCGAGCGTCGACGGCGATGCGGCCCCGGTCGTCCGGGCCGACGAGGCGTCGACCCGCGAGGCGGACGGGCAGACGTACCCGGGGACCGGTCGCAACGAGCAGTGCCCCTGTGGCTCGGGCAAGAAGTACAAGGTCTGCCACGGCAAGAACGAGGTCTGAGCACGGCTCCTGAGCACGTCCTCAGCCGATCTGCAGGACGCTGACCCGCCAGTGCTGGCGGTGCACCTCCAGCCGGAGGGCTGCGGCGCGCACGCGTTCGCCGTCGTGCAGCACCACGCTGCCCTCGGCGACCGTCGTGCCGATCCGCGCGATGCGGACCGATCGGACGCGCGCCCTCGTGACCGGGACGCTCGGGCCCGCATTCCCAGCCGCAACCTGGGCCGCGTGTTGCGCCAGGGCAGGGCCCAGGAGCCTGAACCGGGCCCCCAGCTGCTCGAGCAGCGCGGGGGTCACCCACCGGGTCAGCTGCGCCAGGGGCCTCGTCCCCGAGAGGGCCTCGACGGCCGCCAGTGCCACGGCGCCGCACAGCTGGACGGGGTCGGGGAGCGGGCCGGGCCTGGGTGCCTGCGGGCCGGCGATCGGCCATGCCGCCTCGGTCGGGGCGCGGAGCACCGAGCGTGCGTCCGGTGCGAGGAGCACCACGTCCTGCGGCCGTGGGGCGGCCGTGCTGGGCAGCGGGGGCAGGAGGAGCCGGGGCCCCGGAGCTCGGCGCTCCCGTCCGGGGGCCCCGGGCACCGCGGTGCGGGTGCGCCCGGGCCGAGGTCGCTCGTCCCGCACGGTGAGCGCGCTCACGAGGCGTCCCCCGTCCGGGTCGGGGCCTCGAGGACCTGGCCGGGCCGGATCAGGTCGGGATCGTCCCCGATCGTTCCTCGGTTCTCGGCGTACCACCGGGGCCACTCGGCCGCGACGCGCTCGGGCGCGCTGCTGCCGAGGCCCCTCGCCGCGATCGCCCACAGCGAGTCGCCGGGCTGCACGGTGACGGCCTCCGGGCGTGCGGGCTCGACCGAGGTGGTGGTGGTCGGCGAGCCGACCTCGGGCCCGGTGAGCACGACCACGGGTTCCGGGGCGCTCGGCGCCGGCGCAGGACCCTGAGGCAGCGCGGCGGAGCGTGAGGGCTCGGGGCTGACTGCCGACCACCTGGGCTCAGGGGACGTGGGCGCCGCCTGCGCGGGTGCTGACGTGACGGGCGCCAACGTCACGGCACCTAGGACCGCGGGCGCTTCCGGCGGCGGCGCCTCCTGGACCGCCGACGTCACGACCCAGCCCAGGTCGGGCTCGAGCGCGTTCGCCAGGCCCGCAGGGCCGAGCAGCCCGAGCCCTGTGCCGAGGCCCACCGCGACGACCCTGCGGACCACCGCCGGAGTGCACCGAGCCGCGAGGTCCTCGACCGCCCGTGCGGAGCGCCCCGCTGCGCGCGCCAGCTGCGCGAGCAGGAGCAGGAGGCTCCCCACGAACAGCACGGTGGCCGCGAGGGCGCCCGTCGCGAGGACGCCCGCCCCCACAAGCAGGTCGACGGAGGCCCGAGCGGGTGCCGGGCCGAGGAGGCCACGGGCAGTGAGGGCGAGACCTCCGGCTGCCACGGCGCTCGCAACGGCAAGGACCGCGGAGCGCAGGCCGGGAAGGAGCGCGTCCCTCGTGTCCCGGGCGAACGGGTCGGGCGGTGCGCGGTGCTGACCGGGTGAGGCGATCCGGTCAGGTCGCCGGTGACTGAGGCTCGTGCACATGCTGCCCCCAAGCTTGGATCCGATGAGATGACGTTTGATGCTGTTTGACAACACTAGATGCACTTGGGCTCTACGTGTCCAGGCTGAGCTGGCTTGTGGACAGTGTGTTGAGTTGCGCGAGACTTGCGCCGCTGCACTGCGTGGAGTTGCATCCGGCGCAATCGAGTTGCATGGGCGCAGAGTTTGGGAAAGGTGGATGAAGGTTCAACCGGATCTCGCCGGAGCGGAACGCCGGTCGGTCCCGCGCCGACCGCCACTCGCTCGTCAGCGCGTGCGCTCGGACAGCGGCTCTAGCCGTGCGTGGGTCCCCGCGCTCAACGGAGCTATGGCGGTGCGGTTCGGAGAGTGCCTGGGGTGCTTTTGCCGGGTTCGTTGGTGTGGCCGGGATGCTGTGCGAGGGTTCGTTCGTGAGGCGTGCGCGGGGAGACCTGGTCCAGGTCGAGCTCGTTGAGGACGAGCCTGACGATCGCCTGCGGGACGGCACAGGTGTCCACGCACTCCAGACGGTGGTGCGGTGGGCTCGCGGGCACCGCTGGCCCCTGCTTGTCGGTGTCGTGGTCGTGGCTCTCGCCGTGGGGGGTGTCCAGTGGGGCCGGGCGGTGGCGCGGCAGGGTCCGGCTCCCAGCGGGTTGGTCCCGGATCTGACCGAAGCGCGTCACGAGCTGTGGCGGGTCAAGGCGGACTGGCTCGCCGGGCAGATCGGGACCGTCGTGGTGGCGGGGTTCGACACCACCACCGTGGGCCTCGATGCGGACACCGGTGTGCAGCGGTGGTCCTCGGAGCAGTTCGGTTGGTGTTGGCTCACCGACGGCACCCACGTCACGGGCCAGAACTACTCCTCCCAGGCCAGCCTGGTCGAGGACCCGCGTCTCGTGGTGTGCAGCGACACCTCCGGCGGTCTGGTCTCGGTGGACCCGGTGGACGGCACCGTGATGGCCCGGCTGACGCAGACTGACGACACCGCGATGCTCGTGACGGTCGATGACCTGCTCCTGGAGATCGACCTGCGCTTGCCCCGCGCCGTCACGGCCGTGTCGATCACCGATGGCGCCAAGCTGTGGACCCGCGAGTTGAAGGACCCTGCCTACGCCTGGTTCGTGGCCGGCGATTCCTTGGTGTTGCCAGGGCCCTCCGGGGTCGTGGCGCTGGACCTGCACAGCGGTGCAGACGCCAAGGGTGCGGCGCCGTGGGTGGTGGCCTCGGTGCCCCTGGACGGCGGTGGCCAGGTCCGCGCCCAGGTCGAGGCCGACGGGACGGTACGCACCGTCGCCCTTGGGGAGGCCGGGAACCAGCTTTGGGCTACCGGCGGGCGACTGATCACGCCCGACCTGGGCGTCCCGGTCACAAGCGACACCGCCGTGGTGCTCACGTCGGCCGGCTCGCTCCTCGCCCTCGACACCCGTACGGGACAACAAGCGTGGCAGCAGGCCGCGGGCAGCCACCCGGCTCTCGCGATGGACGGTGTCCTGGCCCTGCAGGCGAACACCGCCGACGGCAACGTTCAGCTGGTCGCGATGGACATCGCCACGGGTGAACAACTGTGGTCCGCCCCCCTGGGGGCCTGGCTGTGGGCGCCGAGCGTGCTGTGCGACGGCACCCACGTCGGAGTCGTCGAGGGCGCTGACGCGAATCAGACGCTGGTCGTGCGCGACCTTCGCTCCGGGAAGGTGGTGGCCTCCTGGCCGCTGCCCGGGTCCGGGTCCTCGATGGCCCTACCGTTGCCCGGCGGGCGGGTCGCACAGGTCACCGGCGTGCCCAGCCAGCACGGCGTGGGCCGCCCCGCGGACACCGTTCCGGGCGTCGTGCCCGAGGTCATCGTCCTCGGCCCGTGACCGTGCCGCCATGCTGCTCAGCGGCATGAGCGTGTAGCGAAAGTTGCCGCTCTATGAGTTCACGGCGACGGCCTGGCACCATGACCTGGTGAGCATCAGACGTGCTGAGACCGGCGACGCTCAGGCTCTCGCGCGTGTGCATGTGCGCACCTGGCAGGGGGCGTACCGCGGACTGATACCGCAGGACTATCTGGACAGCTTGGACGTGGCCCGTTGGCGCAGTGGATGGGACCGCGTCCTGGAGGCCATGGATTGGCCTGGCACCGGGGTGCTCGTCGCTGAGGACCACGACGAGGTCGTGGGGTTCGTCTCCTTCGGCCCCACCAGAGACGACGCGGAGCTGACGGGCGGCGAGATCTACTCGATCTACGCAATACCTGGCGTGTGGGGTCAGGGTGTGGGTCGGGAGCTGATGGCGGCCGGGCTGGCCGCTCTTGCCGACGCGGGGTTCACCGAGGCGAGCCTGTGGGTCTTGGACACGAACACCCGCGCGCGACGCTTCTACGAGGCGGGCGGCTGGAGCGTCGATGAGGCCGGTCGCACCCTGGAAATGCGTGGGTTCTCAGTCCGCGAGGTCCGCTACGGGCGGCCTTCGCGGGCCTAGTCAGACCCGGGCGGCCGTGAACGGGCGAACTACGCTTGACACCGCCGCCGGTCTCCGGCTACCCGCAACGGTGCACCGCACCGTTCTACTCAGCGGCCATGACCGTGAACACCTCAAGTAGGTGGCCAGCCGGTCACCCGAAGGTCGAGGCCGAGCGGCCCCGCCGCGGCGCCCTGCAGCGGGGCCGCGCTGGTCTACCCCCGCCTTGCCGGCCCCAACGCCGGCCAGGACGCCCACGCCGCGGGGTCTTTCGGGCACTCGGGTGTGCCGCCCTCCTCCACGCCGGCGAAGGCCACGTCGAAGGACGGCGCGGTCGCCGGCGCGTCCAGCGCCAGGTTCCACCGCACCCGCAGGAGTCGCCGATCAGGTGCTAGCCACTGGTCGACGTGCACGACCCGGCCGTCCATCTCGTACCAGCCGGTGCGGTGCTTGAGGGAGCAGTTCACGCACGTCCAGCTGGGCTGACCGTCGGCGCCTTGCTCGTACCCCTTCCAGTTGTGGCGCTTGCGCCCAGCGGGCTTGGCCGGCGCCCGCGCCATCTCCGCGGCCGCGTCTTCGAGCACGCCCTGAACGGCGGCCTTGCCGTCCCCGCCGACCTCCCGCAGCAGTGCAACCAGCGCGGCCACCGCCGCCTCATGTCGGGCCTGGTGGTCGCGCCTGGAGTACCTGTGCCTCACGCCGCGAACCCTAGCTCGCCGTACGCGAATCGGGACGAGCGTGCGCGCGCCTGGCCAGCCACGTCGGCGTACCGGATGCGGCATGAGCGTGCGTTGACGAGTACTGGTTGAGCCGCCGACGAGCGGCGGCGCGGATGCTGCTGAGCGGGGCGTCCCCTTGCGACGGCCTGACCGGTCGGCACTGTGTCGAGGCGTCGGGGCGGGTCGGGGGTTAGCCGATGGTGAATTCGCCGATGACGGTGGTGCCGTCTGATTCGTAGACGGGGATCGTGTGGGTGCGTCCCTGGTTGGCTTCCTGCTGGGCGATGGCGTCGGCGGGGCTGGTGGGCATCGGGCCGCCTTGCAGGTCGGTGGCGTAGGCGTAGCCGTCCTTGCCGTTGGTGGCCGTGACCGCCACCAGATCAGGTTCGCCCTGGTCGGCGGAGCCGCTGACCCCGAAGGTCTGGCCGCGGTCGTTGACCCCGAGAAGAGTGGGGACGTAGTTCAC
>JBBSAL010000028.1:0-46712 GCA_038252305.1 Actinomycetales bacterium
CTCACCCTCGTAGCCGGCCGGCCGCACCCGGTCGACCGCCAGCACCTCCCAACCCGACTCCACCAGGTGCCTGACCACCGCACGGCCCAGCTTGCCCGCCGCACCCGTCACCACCACCCGGCCCGTCACGAGCGCACCCCGGGCGTGCAGGTGACGGTGGACGAACCGAACATCGCAGTCATGGCATCCCTCGAAGACGTGTGGTCAGACAGGTCAGGCGACCCTTGCGTGTCGCCTCAGCGCGAGAGCAGCTCCGCGAGCACCGTCGGGTCCGTGATGGGCCGCTCGCACACGAAGCCACGGCAGACGTAGGCCGCCGGGGCGCCGTCGACCACTCTACGGTCCGCGAGCAGCGGGACGCGCGAGGTTCCGTCGCCGTCAACGGTCTGCTCGGGCCCGACGACGTGGACCGCGCCGGGCGCCGTCGAGTGCACCGCGACGCGGCGCAGCTCGAGGGTCTGCGGGGCGTCCGGCCGCCCGATGACGGCGATCTCCCGCGGACCGTCGAGCACGGCCACCGCCACCGCCAGCGCCCAGCCCGCTGCGCGCGGATGAGCGGTGGCCAGGGCGAGCGGCTCGGCGAGCGCGCGTTCGGCGACCTCCCGGTGGACCTGGGAGCCGGTGAGCGCCGCGTAGGTCAGGAGCGCCCCCGCAGCAGCAGCCTGCCCCGAGGGACTCGCACCGTCGGCGAGGTCGCGGGGCCGACCGATCCGGGCGAGCACGGGGTCCGTCTCGTCGGCGGCGGTGTCGTGGAAGGTGCCCCGGTCCTGGAACCGGCTCACGACCTCGTCGAGCAGTGCGCCCGCCTCGTGGAGCCAGCGCGCCTCACCTGTCGCCTGGCACAGCGCGAGCAGCCCCTCGGCAAGATCTGCGTAGTCCTCCAGGACCCCCGGGGCCGTGCCGGCCACCCCGTCGCGCGACGTGCGGACCAGGCGGAGGCCAGCACCCTCGCGGCGTCCGTGCACCGCGAGGACCAGGTCCGCCGCCACGACCGCCGCCTCGATCCAGTCCGTGCGCCCGCACAGCTCACCGGCCTCGGCCAGCGCGGCGATCGCCAGGCCGTTCCAGGCCGCGACGACCTTCGCGTCGAGGCCAGGGCGGCGGCGGGCATCCCTTGCCCGCAGCAACCGCGCGCTCGCCTCGGCCAGCCGCGAGGCGTCCTGCGGCTCGGGGTCGTGGCGCAGCTGGAGCACCGAGGTGCCGTGCTCGAAGGTCCCCGACTCCGTGACGCCCCACAGGTCGGCAGCCCAGATCCCGTCCTCGGGACCCAGGACGTCGGCGAGCGACGCACGGTCCCACACGTAGAAGGCCCCTTCGCGGAGCGTGCCGTCTGCTGCCACGGAGTCCGCGTCGAGCGAGGAGGCGAAGCCACCCTCCGCGGTGCGCAGCTCGCGGAGCAGGAACGCGGCGGTCTCCTCGGTCACGGCCCTGGCCAGCGGTGAACCGGTCGCGCGCCACCAGTGCACGTAGACCCGCAGCAGGAGAGCGTTGTCGCTGAGCATCTTCTCGAAGTGCGGCACCACCCAGGAGGCGTCGACGGAGTACCGCGCGAACCCGCCGCCGATCTGGTCCCGGATCCCCCCGCGCGCCATCGCGTCCAGGGTCGTCTCCGCCATGGCCAGCGCCTGCGCGCCGTCCGGGGCCGAGGTCGCCGAACGGCGCAGGAGCCACTCCAGGACCATCGACGGCGGGAACTTCGGTGCTCCCCCGAACCCGCCCCGGCCACGGTCGAAGCTCGCGGCGAGGGAGGTCAGCGCCGTGTCGAGCCCTGCCGGATCGACGGACGCCGACGCACGGTCGAGCCCGGCGAGCGCTCTCCCGCCGCCCGGTACCGGCCGTCCGGCGTCCGCCAGGGCCGATGTCAGCCGCGCGGCGTCCTCCTCGAGCTGCGGTCGCTGCTCGTACCAGGCCGTACCGATCGCCTCGAGCACCTGCGTGAACGAGGGCATCCCACCGACCGGCCGCGGCGGGAAGTACGTCCCGCACCAGAACGGCGCGCCGTCGGGGGTGGCGAAGACGGTCATCGGCCAGCCTCCGCTGCCCGTCATGGCCTGCGTGGCGCGCATGTACACGGCATCGACGTCCGGCCGTTCCTCCCGGTCCACCTTGACCGCCACGAAGCGCTCGTTCAGCAGCGACGCAGTCGCCTCGTCCTCGAAGGACTCGTGGGCCATGACGTGGCACCAGTGGCAGGCGGCGTAGCCGATCGAGATGAGCAGCGGGACGTCGCGGCGCTTCGCCTCGGCGAACGCCTCAGGGCCCCACTCGAACCAGTCGACCGGGTTGTGCGCGTGCTGGTGCAGATAGGGGCTGGTCGCGGCCGCGAGACGGTTCGCCATGCGCCCCACTGTGGCTCAGGCCCCGGGCGGTCGCGAACGGAAGAGCACGAGCGGGCGGCGCGTGGAGCCCCCGTCGGCGGCGCCGTCCGCACCGGGGCCCTTGCCCGGGCCGGGTCGCTGGTCGACCACGGTGACCTCGCGCAGCCAGGGAGCACCGTGCCGCAGGTCCGCCTCGAGCCGGCGGTGCACCGTGAACGCCTGTGCCGGGCAGCCGTGGCAGGCGCCGCCGAGCCGCACCGAGACGACGTCGTCCTGCACCGAGACGAGCTCGATGCGGCCGCCGTGGCTCGCCGCGTACGGACCGGCACCCCGGACGACGAGCTCGGCGAGCCCGCGCAAGGCGGCGTCACGCTCGGCCGGCGGCAGGGCGGGGCGGGCCCGCGCTGCGGCGACCGTCGCCTGGACGGCCTCGCGGACCGCCGCGCCCTCCTGCGGCCAGGAGCGGCCCGCGGCGAGCGTCGTGGTGATGCCGTCCAGCCCGATCTGCGCGTCCGCCAGCACGCCGAGCTCCACGAGGGCCGCGAGCGCTCCCCCGCCGTGCGGCTCCCCCACCGCGGGCACCGCCGGGCCGGGGACGTACCAGCGCAGGGTCCGCGGGTCGCTCGTGCGCTCGGGGTGCACCGCGACGACGTGCTCGTCCACAGCGTCCTCCGCCACTGCCGGATCGGTGCTCGACGCCTCGGAACCCGGGATCACGTTCATGTGACCGCGAGGGCCACCGCGCGGGCGACCCAGGCCGCCGCCCACGCGAGGAGGGTGAGGCTGACGAAGGAGAACGCGGGCCAGCGCCAGGAGTTCGACTCCCGACGCATCACGGCGAGCGTGGAGATGCACTGCATGGCGAAGACGAAGTAGACGAGCAGGGCGACGATCGTCGGCGCGGTGAACACCCGCTCCCCCACGTGTGCACCGTCGGTGAAGGTCATGGTCCGCAGCACGTCCTTCGGGTTCTCCGGGTCCTGCGCCGCCGCGACCTGGCCCAGCGTCGAGACGAAGACCTCACGTGCCGCCATCGCGCTGACCAGGCCGATGTTGATCCGCCAGTCGAAGCCCAACGGCTCGAAGACCGGCTCGACCGCGTGACCGATGCTCGCCGCAAAGCTGTGGTCGAGGGTGTAGGACGAGGCCTCGGCGGGCGACATCTGTGCCGTCTCGGCAGTGCGCGACGGGAAGGTGAGCAGCGCCCAGAGCACGAGGTTCGCGACGAGGATGATCGTGCCGACCTTGCGCAGGAACATCCGCACCGGGCTCCACACGGTCTGGGCGAGCGTGCGCAGGGTGGGCATCCGGAACGGGGGCAGCTCGAGGTAGAAGGGCAGGCCACCGCGCCGGAGCACCGTGGCACGCAGCACGGAGGCGGCGATCATCGCCGAGATCCCGCCGGCCAGGTACAACGCGAAGAGGGCGAGCCCCTGCATCCCGAACGGCCCCCACCGGGCCGTGGTCGGCACGAGCATGCCGGTGAGCAGCAGGTACACCGGGAGCCGTGCCGAGCAGGGCATCAACGGGGCGGCCAGCATGGTCGCGATCCGGTCCCGGGAGGACGGCATCGTGCGCGTCGACATGATGCCCGGGACCGCGCAGGCGATCGAGGAGAGCATCGAGACGAAGGCACGCCCGTCGAGCCCGCTGATCGCCATGACCCGGTCCATCAGCACGGCTGCCCTGGCGAGGTAGCCGACCCCTTCGAGCAGCGAGAGCAGCGTGAACAGCAGGATGATCTGCGGCAGGAAGACCAGCACCCCGCCGATGCCACCGATGAGGCCCGTGCTCACGAGGTCGGCCAGCAGCGGGTTGCCGATATCGGCCGCGGCGATCCCGCCCAACCAGCCGAAGAAGGACTCCACGTAGCCCTGCAGGGGCGCGGCGAGCGTGAAGATCGCCTGGAAGAAGGCGGCCATCACGACCGCGAACGTCACCAGGCCCCAGACGGGGTGCAGGAGCACGCTGTCGAGGGAACGGCTCCCCGTGGGCGGGCCGGCCGGACGGTAGGCGACCCGGTCCAGCACCGAGAGGATCCAGCCGTCGAGCTGCGCCCTGTCGTCGGCCGGCGGGAGCAGGACCGGCGCCTGCCACGACGGCCAGTCGAGGAGCCCCTCGCGCAGGGCCGGGACACCCCTGCCACGATGGCCGACGACGGGGTAGACGGGGATGCCCAGCGCCTGCGAGAGGGAGTGGGCGTCGAGGCGCCCACCGCGCACGTCGAGCTCGTCGGTCATGGTGAGCACGACGGCGCACGGGCGGTCGGTCGCGAGCGCCTGAGCCACGAGCGACAGCGAGCGTCGCAAGGTCGTGGCATCAACGACGACGAGCAGCGCGTCAGGCGCACGGGTTCCCGGGAGACGACCCTCGAGGTGGTCGAGCACTACGTGCTCGTCGGGGCTCACGGGGGTGAGCCCGTAGGTCCCCGGAAGGTCGACGAGCTGGATGCTGCGGTGCGAGTCGGAGACGACCCCTGTCGAGTGCGTCACGGTGACGCCGGGGTAGTTGGCCGTCCGCACGCGCAGCCCGGTCAGGCGGTTGAAGACGCTCGACTTGCCTGCGTTGGGCGCGCCGACCAGCGCGAGCACCGCACCGGTCGCCGTGGTGGTGGAGCGACCGCCGTCGTGGCTGTGGCTCACGCCGGGAGCTCGACCTGGATGTAGTCGGTCAACGCCTTGCGCAGGCAGAGGTCGGCGTCGCCGATGCGGTAGACCGTTGGGCTGCCGAGCGGCGCGCGCCGCAGGCAGTGGACGGAGGCGTCCGCGCAGAATCCGAGCTCGCACAGGCGCTGCATGACCGGAGCCGGGCACGCGGCGTCGATGCCGACGACGCGCGCGCCCTCGCCGCGACGCAGCGAGCTGAGGGTGGCGGTGCGGGTCGCCGCGAGCACCGTGGGGGCAGGCAGCACCGACGTCGCGCCGGTCGCCGTCTCGCTCATCGCACTCCCCGTCCTCAGGAACCTCACCTACCACCACCGTAGGTGAGGCTTACCTTACCCGAGGGGGGTCGAAGGTCCCAACCCGGCGGTGACGGCTACCCGGATGGCCCGCACCCGTCCGCTCCGGCCGAAGATCTCGGCGCTGAGCCCGGCAGGCACGCGCTCCGCTGCGCACCTCTCGACGCGACCGTCGACGAGCTCGACGCTCACCTCGGTGGCGTCCGCGTCGGCCGCGCGTCGGTAGACCACCGGTACCTGGCAGAAGGTGAACGCCAGGCTCCCGGCAGGGAGCTCGACGAGCTGCTCGACACCGCGCACGTCGAGGTACCGGAAGGTGCTCGGCACCGTCGTCCACTCCGCTGCACGCAGCAGCACGGGTCGGAAGACGATGCCGCCCGCCTCGACCCGCAGCCCGAGCTCACCGAGCCGCGTGAGGACCTCCTCCTTGACCTGCCCGGTCATGCCCGGCTGGCGGGCACCCCGGCCCGAGGGCGTGTGGGAGTACGGGTCGACCGGGAACGCACCGTAGACCTCTGGCGGCTTGCAGTAGCCCAGCCCGGTGCGGACGTCCTCGTAGACCTCCCGGAGCCGGTCGACGACGGCGGGGTCCTCCCCCCGGGCCACGGCGCTCTCGAGGTTCTCCTGCACCGCGAGGAGCAGCTTGGAGACCATGTGCCAGTAGATCGATCCGAGGCCCTCGTAGGCGAAGAAGGAGCCCGACCGCCCGGTGAACTCGGCATGGCGGAAGACCTCCTCGAAGACCGCGAGCAGCTCCTGGCGGTCCCGCTCCCCGACGACGACCGACGCCTCCCGGAGCCCGGGGCCGTCGAGCGCCGCCGTCACGTCCCGGGCGTTGTGGATGCCCGGCGCGAACCGGTGCACCCCCTCGACGTCCCGCAGGATCACCGAGCGGTCCCCGGACTGGACCAGTCGCTCGATGAGCGGGCACCGTGCGGCCTGCTCGGCCGTCACCGTGTTCTTCTCGAGAAAGGACGGGAGCTCACGGTCGGGATAGAGCAGGTAGCTGTGCTGATCTGCCCGGTACAGCGCACTGCTGCGCAGGGCTCCGAGCACCTCCAGGCACTCGGTCGGGCTCAGCAACCCGCAGGAGAGCACGGCGACCTGGCCCTCGAGCATCTCCTGGAGCCGACGGATCTCGAGCCGGCCGTCGGCGATGTGCAGGACGTTGTAGGAGTGGAAGAGCCCGTCAGGGCGACGGTTCGCCCGCAGGCCCGAGTCCACGTAGCGCTCGACCGTGTCGAGGACGGAACGGATCCGGCCCTCCTCGACGACCACCGTCCGGCCCGAGAGTCCGGCATAGACCTCCTCCCGGTACGCGGTGCCCGCCGCTCCCAGGCTGTCGACCACCACGCGGCGCGAGGCGTCGTCGAACCCGTCGACCGTCCCGCCGACATGGCGAGCGAGGACCGCGCCGACCTCGCCGAGGAGCGCCTCGACCTCGACGCCGACGGTCACGTCGCCGTCGAGCAGCTCGCGCACGGCGCCGAGGTAGCGCCGCAGGTACGCCAGCGTCACGACGGACAGCCCGCGGCCGACGAGCGCGTTGTTTGCGTCGTTCCACTCGGGGCGCTGGGTGTTCATCCAGATGCCGCCCTCGGGCACCAGGTTGACCACCTTCGCCAGCAGCAGGACGAGCAGCTTCTCCGCGAGGGTGACGTGCAGGACCTCACCGTCCGGCCCGTGCACGAGCTTGCCGTCGGCGCCCTCGGCCGCCACCCTTCGGGCGATCGCCGCCGCGGCCCCCTCGTCGAAGTCGATCGTGGCGTCCGGGTGCTGGAGCGTCCGGGCGTAGGAGGCGATCCGGTAGGGCACGTCACCGTGGGTGAACAGCGGACGATCGACCAGTCGGCCCATCGCGCCCGGCTGGAAGCGCTCGGAGGTCTCCAGGAGCTTGACCAGGTAGACGAGCTGGTGGTCGCTCCAGTAGCCGATGTTGGCCCAGGGGTTCTCCGGCTCGGGGACCTCCCAGTCGATGCCCGCGCGCGAGACCCGGTAGGGGTTGTAGCCGTCGGCCGTGGTCGCGTCGACGAAGACGGCGACCATCGACCCGAGGTACTCGGGGAACGACCAGGCCAGCGCCTCCCAGTTCTGGAAGATGTCGCGCCAGTTGCCCTGATAGCCCAGCAGCGGCGCACCGTGCCCGTCGCGCAACGCGATCTGGAACTTGTTCCACGGGCGGCTCGGGTCCCCGTGCCGGCGGCTGAAGGTCAGCGGGAGGTACTCCGTGACCAGCCGCGAGAGGTCGGCGTCACCAGCAGCCTCCGCCACCGCCACGAGATCGGCACGCACGACGGAGGCGGGCAGCCCGTCGAGCACGGCGGCGCAGCGCTCGGCGGTCCGGGTGCTGCGCGCGCGGACGAAGTCACGCAGATCAGCGGTCTCGACGGTGTAGCCGTCCGCGGGCACTCCCCCACGCATCGTGTTGAAGAGGACGTTCGCACCGTGGTGCGCGGACGCGAGCTCGTCCCCCGTGGCCTGGGCCGCGTCTGCCGAGGCGAGCAGCGTCTCGAGCCCGTGCCGCGTCGCCTCGATGTCGCCGTCCAGGCGACCGGCGAGAGCGAGCGGGTCGGCGAGCTCAGAGCCCAGCGCGACGACGTCCGCCGCGGAGAGCGCGACGTCGGCGACCACCCGCCAGCTGCGACGCTCCTGCGGCGCGAGGACGAAGCGGCTGCGCACGAGGTACGCGCCGCGCCGACCGCGGACGTCCGTCTCGCGCGCCAAGGGCCGACCGGCACCGAACGAGTCGAGCTGGGTGTCGGCGAGCAGGTGCTCCGGCCGGTCGAGCCCCACCTGCCAGGCGACGGAGGCCACCAGCGACTCGCTCGCCTCGGCGAGGTCGGTCAGCGCCGAGCTGAGGTAGTAGGTGCCCAGGCCCGTGGCGGGGTCCAGCTCGGCGCGCTTGTAGGCGTCGAGCAGCACGCTGAGCTCGTTCTGGGTCTGCGAGGTGACGCCCGCGGGGAGCAGGTTGCGCAGCCCGTCGAGCACGTCGACCTCGACCGGCTCCACGGCGAGGGAGGTCACCTGGCAGCCGCGGACGATCCCGTACCGGCCGCTCGTCTGCCATGTGACACGGACGCAGAGGCCGAGGTCGGCGCGGCTCTCCTCGAAGACGAGCGTCGTGCCGAGGAAGTCCTTGTAGAGACTCCGCTCGCGGACCACGTCGCCCGGGCGCACCCGGTCGAAGGGACGCCACCAGGTGACCGAACCGTCACGAGCGGTGACCCGCAGCTCGGTCAGCCCGCCCGTGTGCTCAGCACTCTCGGCGACCTTGTCCTCGGTGTAGTAGGGGAAGAGCGCGTGCTCGGCGTCGCGACGACCCGCCGTGAGACCACCGGTGCTCGAGACGAACATCCACAGGTCGCTCGCCCCGACCAGCGTCATGAGGAACGGCGGCATCTGGTCGTACGCGGAGATCCGGTAGTAGCGACGGGCGTCGAGCCCGAGCTCACGCCCGTCGATGACTGCGTGACGGACGACCTGGCCCGCCTCAGCTGTCGGCGCGGTCATGAGCTCCTCCTCGAGTCGAACGTCAGACACCTCTGATGAGAGTGCGCTCCCCCCACGAAGGCCCCTCGTGACGGCAGACGGAGACGAGTGTGTCACCCGCACGAGAGAGCGCTCTCTCATCCTGGCACGAGGACCACCTCAGATCAACGCCCGGCGGCGCCGTCACCCGCACGACGAGCCCGACGCGCCCCGGGCCGGACGCTGGACCGACCATCGTCGCTCGCGTCCTAGCATGGGGCGCGAACCGGGCGGGTTGCCGCTCAGAGAGGTCAGCGTGATGTCGCCGTCCGTCCGCACGAACCGACCGAGCCTGGAAGAGGTCGCCGCCCTCGCCGGGGTCTCCCGCGCAACCGTCTCGCGGGTGGTGAACGGATCGCCGACGGTCGACACCGGCATGAAGGCGCGCGTCGAGGACGCCGTGCGCGAGCTCGGCTACCAGCCCAACGTCAGCGCCCGTGCCCTCGTCCGTCGGCGCACCGACACCCTGGCGCTCGTGGTCTCCGAGCCCGACGTCCGCGTCTTCGGCGACCCGTTCTTCAGCGGCATCATCCGAGGCGTCACCACCGAGGCGAGTGCCGCCGGGCTCCAGGTCGTCATCCTGCTCGCCCAGAACGACGCCGACCTCGAACGCGTCGAGCGCTACGCACGCTCGGGCGCCGCCGACGGCGTCCTGCTCATCTCCGAGCACGCGGGCCTCGACCCCCTGCCGCGATCGATGCTCGACGCCGGCATGCCGGTCGTCATCGGCGGCCGACCGCACGACGAGTCGCTCGACCTCCTCTTCGTCGACAACGACAACGCCCACGGCGGACGCCTCGCCGCGCGTCGACTGCTCGACATCGGGCGGACCACGATCGGCACGGTCGCCGGCCCCAGCGACATGACCGCCGGCACCGACCGTCTCGAGGGCTTCCGCTCCGAGCTCGGCGCCCTCTACCAGCCCGCGCTCGTCGAGCGCGGGGAGTTCACCCAGGCGAGCGGCGAGGCCGCGACCGAGCGCCTCCTGGCGACGGCCCCCGACATCGACGCGATCTTCGCTGCCTCCGACCTCATGGCCTTCGGCGCCATCGCCGCCCTTCGGCGGGCCGGTCGGCGCATCCCCGAGGACGTCGCCGTCGTGGGTTTCGACGACATCGAGACCGCAGCCTCCGCCTCGCCGCCCCTGACCACGGTGCGTCAGCAGACGGTCCTCCAGGGACGTGCCATGGTGCGGCTCCTGCTCGCGCACACCCGCCCCGACCTCACGCTGGAGCCGACCGACGAGATCGCCTCGCCGGTGGGTCGCACGCACCTGCTGCTGCCGGTCGAGCTGGTCGTGCGCGAGTCCGCCTGAGCGCACGGGTGGGGCGAGCGGAGCCTGCGCCCCACCCGCCCACCCGGGTCCGCCGAAGGATGCTCAGCCCTTGACGGCGCCCTGCATGATCCCGGACACCAGCTGGCGCCCGGCGAAGACGAACAGGACGATCAGCGGGACGGTGGCTGCGACGACACCGGCCATGATCAGCGAGTAGTCCTTGAAGAAGGACGCCTGGAGCAGCTGGACCGCGACGGGGAGCGTCGGGTTGGACGAGCCCAGGACGATGAACGGCCAGAAGAAGTTCGTCCACGAGGCGACGAACGTGAAGAGGCCGAGCATCGTCGCCGCCGGCCTGGCCGCCGGCAGCGCGACGTACCAGAAGGCCTTGAACAGCGAGCAGCCGTCGATCCGAGCAGCCTCGACGAGCTCGTAGGGCAGCGCGCTCTCCAGGTACTGGGTCATCCAGAACACCCCGAAGGCGGTCACCATGCCGGGAACGATGACGGCCTGGAGCTGACCGACCCAGCCGAGCTTGGACATGAGGATGAACAGCGGGACCACCCCGAGCTGCGTCGGCACGGCCATCGTCGCGATGACGAAGATCAGGAGCGGACCGCGACCGCGGAAGCGGAGCTTGGAGAACGAGAAGCCCGCGAGCGTGGAGAAGAGCACGACGGACAGCGCCGTGATGCTCGCGACGAGCAGCGAGTTGCCGAACGCCTTCCAGAACTGGATGTCGGCGTTCAGCACCCGACTGAGGTTGGTCCACAGCTCGCCGTGCGGGAACAGGGCCGGGATCGGGTTCTGCGCGATGATCGGCGCCGTGGAGGAGGCGAGCAGGATCGCGAAGTAGATCGGGTATGCGGAGCCCACCAGCACGAGTGCGAGGAGCGTGTAGGTCACCCACCGGGGTCGGCGCTCTGCTCCGAAGCCGGCCTTGGCCCGCCTGCGCGCCGCCGATCGGGCCGCCCCACGGCCGGCCGACTGCTCGATCGAGGCGATCGAGGACTGTCGCTTCTTGATGGTGTCCATCAGCGCTTACCTCCTGCCGGACCGGACGCAGCGATGCGCCGGGTGATCGAGAAGTTGACGACACCGATGACGACGATGATCAGGAAGAGGAGCCAGGCGATCGCCGACGCCCGGCCGAAGCTCTTCTGCGCACCCCAGCCGGTCTCGTACAGGTACATCGTCAGCGTCATCCACTGCCGGTCGGCGCCACCCTGGCCGAGCTGGTCGAACAGGCGCGGCTCGTCGAAGATCTGCAGGCCACCGATGGTCGAGGTGATGATCACGAAGATCACCGTCGGGCGCAGCATCGGGATGGTGATCGAGAAGAAGGTCCGCACCCGGTTGGCACCGTCGATGATGGCCGCCTCGTACAGGTCCCGCGGCACCGCCTGCATCGCCGCAAGGAAGATGAGCGCGTTGTAGCCGGTCCACCGGAAGTTGACCATCGAGGCGATGGCGACATGGCTCGCGAGCACGTCGGCGTGCCACCGGATCGGGTCGAGGCCCACCATGCCGAGGATCTGGTTGATCATGCCCGACTGGTCGGCGAAGAGCTTGGAGAAGATCAGCGAGACCGCCACCGGGGCCACGACGTAGGGCAGCAGGACGCCCATCCGCCAGAAGGTCTTGGCCCGGATGTTCTGGTCGAGGACGGCGGCGATCGCGATCGCGGCGATCACCTGGGGGATCGAGGACAGCAGGAAGATGCTGAAGGTGTTGCGCAGCGCCGTGAGGAACCTCGGCTGCTGCAGGACGTCGGCGTAGTTCTGGAACCCGACGAAGGCACCCTGCCCCGAGATGAGGCCCCAGTCGTGCACCGAGACGAACGCGGTGTAGGCGAGCGGGAACAGCCCGACGATGAGGAAGAGGATGAAGAACGGGGAGATGAACAGGTAGGGCGAGAGCCTCATGTCGAGCTGACCGAGCGAAGGTCGGCGGCGACGTGGGGCCCCCGGGCCCTGTCCGGACCGTGCACCGGCGAGGGGCCGGGTCGTAGATGCAGTAGCCATGATGCCTCTCTCGGTGGTGGGTGAGCAGGCGAGAGGCGGGACCGGGCAACGGTGCCCGGTCCCGCCTGTGTCGCTCAGCTCAGGCCGAGCTCCGAGAAGCCGGTGACGGCCTTGTCCCAGGAGCTGTTCGGGTCATCGGTCTTGTCGACCGCGACGCGGGTGATCGCGTCCTGCACCAGCTGGTTGATCGCGAAGTAGTTCGCACCCTTGAACGGCGCCACCGTGACGGCCGCCGCGCGGTTCGCGAGGATCTGACCGGTCGGGGCGTCGTTGAAGAACGCGTTGGTCACGCCGAGCAGGTCCTGGCTCTTGAGAGCGTCGACCTGGCTCGGGAACGTGCCCTTGGCCTTGAACGCCTTGATCTGCTGCTCCGGGGCCGTCAGCCACGCGGCGAGCGCCTTGGCCTCCTCGGGGTGAGCACCCTGAGTCGGGACGGTGAGGAACGAGCCACCCCAGTTGCCGCCGCCACCGGGGAAGGTGTCAGCGATGTCCCAGCCCTTGACGCCGGCCGCGTTGCCCTCGATCACGCCGAGCATCCAGCCCGGGCAGAGCATCGTGGCGAAGCCGTCGTTCTGGAAGGAGTTCGTCCAGTCCTCGCTCCACTGCGACAACGGCGCGGACAGACCGTTCGTCACCGACTGGGTGAGCACGGTGTCGTAGATCTTGCGGGCCTCGGTGTTGTCGGCGAGCGAGATCGGCGTGCCGTCGTTGTTCTCGTACATGTTCGGGACCTGGTTGATCATCGCCTGGAACACGGCGCCAGCGGAGTCGAACCACGGGACGCTCGACTTGGCCTTGAAGGCCTCACCGGCGGCGAAGTAGCTGTCCCACGTGTTCCCGAGCATCGTGGCGACGGCGGCACGGTCGGTCGGCAGACCGGCGGCCGCGAACAGGTCGGAGCGGTAGCAGACGCCCTCCGGACCGATGTCGGTCCCGTAGCCGAGGAGCTTGCCGTCCGGCGTGGTCGCCTGCGCGACCTTCCAGTCGAGCCACCGACCCTTGACGTCCGGGGAGGTCAGATCCACGAACTTGTCCGGGTACTGCATGAGCTCGGGGAGCCAGTCGACCTCGATGGCCTCCACGTCGGAGAGGCCGGAGCCGGCCGCGAGGCGCGTGTTGAGGTTGTCGCGCGCCTCGTTCGAGGTCGCGGCCTTCTTCTGCTCCACCGTGATGTTCGGGTGCAGGGTCGTGTACTCCTTGAGCAGGTCGTCGTACCCGAACTCGTTGAAGGTCGCGACGGTCAGGGTGATCTTCTCGTCGCTGCTACCGCTCGAGGACCCGCTCGCCGCACCGGTGCTGCCGGTGCTGCTGCAGCCGGTCGCGACGAGCGCGAGGCCGAGCGTGCCGGCGCTGATCGCCATCCACGACTTCTTCGTTGTCCGCACTTGTGACTCCTTCGTCATCGAGGCGACAGTCCGCCTCAGCAGGGCTGTTCCCCAGGGGTCCCCCCGGGGTCGGTGCACGGCGATCGACGGCTGGCTGAGGGCGATCGACCGGTCCGTGCGGCGAGAGTGAGAGAGCGCTCTCTCGCGCTGAGAGAACGCTCTCTCATGAGGAGCGTCGGCGTCAAGACCCGTGATGAGATCGTGACCAGCCGGAACGGTCAGAGGTCGACGAGCGTGAGAGCGACGCGCAACGATCCGTCGGCCGCGAGCCCCTCCGCCCGACGGACGGCCTTCTTGATCGGCAGCACGTAGGTCCCCGCCTTCGCGTCGGGGAAGATCGAGGTGCGCCAGGTGGTCCGCCCCACCGTGACCTCGACGCGCACCGACCCGAAACCGCGCGTCACCGGACCGGCCAGGTCGAGGACCTCGTCGGCCACCTCGGGAGGCAGGCTGACGAAGGTCCAGCTCTCGGTGCGCGCCGCCCACTGCCAGAGCACGGCGTCGAACTCGTAGCGCATGGGACGTCCTCCGCGGTCGGATCGGCTCGGCTGGATCGTCGCATGCTCGGGGACGCACAAGCGTGCACGCAACCGCCCCTACTCCCCGCATCGCCGCGGAGTAGCGTGAAGAGGCAGGCGCTGGACCACCTGCCGCCCCACTCCTCGCGAGGCGTCGTCCATGAGACGGGAGCCGTGAGATGCGCGATGCGAACCTGACCTTCCTCGGAGCTGCCGGGACCGTCACCGGGAGCAAGTTCCTGCTTCAGAGCGACGGCCACCGGGTGCTCGTCGACGCGGGGCTCTTCCAGGGGCTGCGCAAGCTCCGTCGCCGCAACTGGGAGCCCTTCCCGGTCAACCCGGCCGAGATCGACGCCGCCGTCCTCACGCACGCACACCTGGACCACTGCGGCTACCTGCCGGCGCTCGTCGAGCAGGGGTTCGACGGTCCGGTCGTCTGCACCCTCGGGACGTCGGAGCTCGCCGCGATCGTCCTCAAGGACAGCGCCCACCTCCAGGAGGAGGACGCGCGGTACGCAGCCGACCGCGGCTTCTCCCGGCACTCCCAGCCCCGGCCGCTGTACACCACCGCCGATGTCGTACGCGCCCTGCCGATGCTCCAGCCGATCGACTTCGGGCGCACGGTCGAGGCCTGCCCAGACGTCGAGGTCACGCTGCAGCCGGCCGGGCACATCCTCGGCTCGGCGAGCGCGGTGCTCGACGTCGCCGGGCACCGGATCACCTTCAGCGGCGACCTCGGGCGACCTGAGCACCCGCTGCTGCGCCCGCCTCCCCCGCCGCCGGCGAGCGAGACGATCGTTGTCGAGTCGACCTACGGGAACCGCAGCCACGCCGACGGCGGTCTCGACGCGCTCGCGGACATCGTGACCCGCACCGTCGAACGCGGCGGGACGGTGCTCATCCCGGCCTTCGCCGTCGACCGCACGGAGGTCGTCCTCCTCGCACTGGACCGCTTGATGGACTCAGGCAGGGTCCCGCGGATCCCGGTGCACGTCGACAGCCCGATGGCGCTCAGCGCGCTGGGTGTCTACCGGCGCGCGCTCGCCGCCGGGAGCCCGGAGCTGCGCACCGATCTCGAGCCCGGGGTGCTCGACCCGCACGACATCCACGAGGCACGGACCCCCGAGGAGTCGATGGCGCTGAACGCACCCGCCCGCCCGTGCATCATCGTCTCCGCCTCCGGGATGGCCAGCGGCGGGCGCGTCGTGCACCACCTGCGCCACCTGCTGCCGGACCGCGACTGCTCCGTGGTGCTGGTCGGGTTCCAGGCGGCAGGGACGCGCGGACGCGATCTCGTCGAGGGCGCGACCGAGGTGAAGATGCACGGGCGCTACGTGCCGGTGCGGGCCGAGATCGTGCAGATCGACGCCTTCTCGGTGCACGCCGACGCCGACGAGATCCTCGGGTGGCTGGGCGGGACACCCGAGCCGCCTAAGGTGCTCTACGTGGTGCACGGTGAGCCCGAGGCCTCGAAGGCACTGGCGGCGAGGGTCCGGTCCGAGCTGGGCTGGCTCGCGGTCGTCCCGCGCGACGGAGAACGTGTCCGGCTCGGCTGAGCCGCCGGCGGCGCTCGTCGCGACGCTGCGCGCCGCCGGCTGCGTGTTCGCCGAGGACGAGGCGCGACTGATCGCCGAGACCGCACCCCCCGGTCCCGAGCGCGACCGTCTCGTCGCACTGCGCGTGACCGGCAAGCCGCTGGAGCACGTGCTCGGCTGGGCGGATTTCGCCGGCCTGCGCATCGCTGTGGACGAGGGCGTCTTCGTGCCCCGTCAGCGGTCGGTCCTTCTCGTGCGGCTCGCCGTCGAGGCCCTTGCTCGCAGGTCCGAGGTCCGTCCTGTCGTCATCGACCTGTGCTGCGGGACGGGCGCACTCGGCGCGGCGACCGCCCACCGGGCGGCCCGTCCCGTCGAGCTGCACGCGGCCGATCTCGACCCGCTCGCGATCGCCTGTGCGCGCCGCAACCTCGAGCCGTTCGGGGGCGTCGCCCACGTCGGTGACCTCGACGACGCGCTCCCCCGCGTGCTGGCCGGCCGCGTCGCCGTGCTCGTCGCGAACGCCCCGTACGTACCGAGCGACGCCGTGGGGCTGATGCCCCGCGAGGCAAGGGATCACGAGGCCCCGCTCGCGCTCGACGGCGGGACGGACGGGCTCGAGATCCTGCGCCGGGTCGTCGGGCTGGCCCCTCGCTGGCTCGCCCCCGGGGGGACGGTGATCGTCGAGGTGGCCGAGCTCCAGGTCCCCGCGCTCGAGGCCGCCATGCGGGAGGCCGGCCTGCGCCCGCAGGTGCGGCGGGAGCAGGAGATCGGCGCGGTCGCGCTCCTCGGTGCGGGCTGAGTCGGTCCGTGGACCGACGGCGGCGCCCGAGAGGTCGATCGGCCGGTGAGGCCGCGGGGGTGCCACGCCCGCTAGGGTTCGGCCGTGCACAGCGCGTTCCCGGGCCTCGGGACCCTCATCAACATCGCGGCGATCGTCCTCGGGTCGGCGATCGGCATCGCCGCCGGGCACCGACTGCGCGAGCACACCCGGAGCGTGGTCACCGACAGCCTCGGGCTCATCACGCTGCTGGTCGCGGCCCGCTCGGCGATGAGCGTCGCCGACCCGGCGTTCACCGTCGCCGTGCCGTCCGGGGCGCCGACGCTCATCGTGCTCGGGTCCCTGCTGATCGGCGGTGGGCTGGGCTCGGCGTTGCGGCTCGACGAGCGGCTGAACGGCCTCGGCGGGGCGCTGCACGGGTGGACCCAGCGACGCCGGGGCGGCGATGCGGTCCCGGCCGGGCGGGAACGCTTCATCGACGGCTGGCTCGCCGCGTCCCTGCTGTTCGGGATCGGCCCGCTCATGGTGCTCGGCAGCCTGTCCGACGGGCTCGGGCGCGGCATCGACCAGCTCGTCCTCAAGGCGGTGCTCGACGGGTTCTCCTCGTTGGCGTTCGCCTCGACCTTCGGCATCGGCGTGATGTTCTCGGCGCTGACCGTGCTGGTGCTGCAGGGCTCGCTGACACTCGTCGGAGTGGTGCTCGGGGCGTTCCTGCCGGACGCCCATGTGGCGGCGCTCACCGCGACCGGCGGGCTGATGCTCGTCGGGATCGCCCTACGTCTGCTGAGGATCCGCGACGACTTCCCGGTCGCTGCGATGCTCCCGGCCCTCGTCGTGGCACCCCTGCTCACCGAGCTCGTCGTCCGGCTCTTCTGAGCCGCCCGGTCAGTCGGCGTCCCGCAGGGCCCGCCGGCGACTCTCCAGGCCGACGAGCTCGGCGAACGCCTCGCCCGCCTCCGGACCGCCCGGGTCCATCCGCTGCAGGCGGCCGCGGGCCTCGGCGATCTGCCGCGTGAGGCCGAGCTCGACGAGGTGACCGACCACGCCGCGGACGTAGCCGTCGAGGGCGTCCGGGCGGTCCTCCGGCAGCGGGGTCACCGCCAGCTCGGTCACGAGGGGGGCGACGGTCGACGCCGCCTCCTCGCGCACCATCTCGATCCAGCCGTGCACGTCGGGCGCAGCGGCAGCGGCGGTGAGCCCTCCTGCGGCTCGGATCGCCTCGTGCACGGCGCGCAGGGCCGGGACCGAGAACGCGTCGCTCCCGAGCGCGTCGAACGCGGCGGCATCGATCGCCGACGGGTGCTGGAGCACGGCCTCGAGCGCATTGCGCTCCAGCGCCGCTACCGGGTCACGACGGTCGGGACCGACGGGACGCGCCGTCGACCGGTGACCCTCCTGGCTCTCGCCACGGCCGGCCGGTCCGGGCACCGTCGGCCCGCCCGGACGCCCGCTGTCGTGACGCGCATCGGCCCGGGTGGCCGACGAGACCGCGCGCTGGACGGTGTCGGCGTCCATGCCCAGCCAGCCGGCGAGCATCCGCGTGTACTCGGGCCGCAGCGCGGTGTCCCGGATCCCGGCGACGACCGGTGCCGTCGAGCGCAGGGCCGAGACCCGCCCCTCGGCCGTGTCGAGGTCGTGGGCGCGCAGGGTCGAGCGCAGCACGAACTCGAAGAGCGGCTGCCGCCCGGCGACGAGCGCCCGCACGGCTTCAGGACCCTGGGCCTGACGCAGCTCGCAGGGGTCCATCCCGCCCGGCGAGATCGCGACGAAGGTCTGGGCGTAGAACCGCTGGTCCTCACCGAACGCCCGGAGCGCCGCCTTCTGGCCTGCGGCGTCACCGTCGAAGGTGAAGATAATCTCCCCACCGGTCGAGGCGCCAGAGGAGAGCTGCACCCCGCTGCCGACCGCCGTGTCGCCCACCAGGCGCCGCACGATGCGCACGTGGTCGTCGCCGAAGGCCGTCCCGCAGGTGGCGACCGCCGTGGTGACCCCGGACAGGTGGGCGGCCATCACGTCGGTGTACCCCTCGACGACGACGACCTGCCGGTTCTTGGCGATGTCCCGCTTGGCGAGGTCGAGCCCGTAGAGGACCTGAGCCTTCTTGTAGAGCGCCGTCTCCGGGCTGTTGAGGTACTTGGGGCCCTGGTCGTCCTCGAGCAGACGGCGCGCGCCGAAGCCGACCACGTCGCCCGTCACGTCGCGGATCGGCCAGACGAGGCGACCCCGGAACCGGTCGTACTGGCCGCGGTTGCCCTGGCTCGTCAGTCCGGTCGCCGTGAGCTCGGCCTCGGTGAAGCCGCGCCCGCGCAGGTGGCGCAGCAGGTGGTCCCAGCCCTGGGGCGCATAGCCCACCCCGAAGTGCTCGGCAGCCGACCGGTCGAAGCCACGCTCGGCGAGGAAGGCGCGCCCGACAGCTGCCTCCGGCGTGAGCAGCTGCTCGGCGTAGTAGGACGCGGCGATCCGGTGCGCCTCGATGAGCCGCTGCCGCCGACCCGGCTCCTCGCCTGGCCGGTAGGCGCCACCCTCCTCGTACTGCAGCTGAACGCCGACGCGTCCTGCGAGGTGCTCGACGGCCTCGGTGAACCCCAGGCCGTCGATCTTCTGCAGGAAGGAGATGACGTCCCCGCCCTCGGAGCAGCCGAAGCAGTGCCACAGGCCCACCTGGGGGCGGACGTGGAAGGACGGCGAGCGCTCGTCGTGGAAGGGGCACAGTCCCTTGAGGGAGCCCACACCCGCCGGCCGCAGCGTGACGTGCTCGCCGACGATCTCCTCGATCCGGGCGCGCTCCCGGACGGTCGCGACGTCCTCACGTCTGATCCGCCCTGGCACGCCGTGAGTCTAGGTGCTCGCGTAGCGCGACGACGGTCGCGCGCGGGCCGGCCTACCGTCGCGGTGGCGGAGCGAGTCGCGCATGCCACTCGGCTGCCGACACGTCGGTCAGCGACGCGACCTGATCGACGACGACGCGCAGCCGGGTCCGCTCGTCCGTCGCCGACCTCCAGTCGTCGGCGAAGGGCGGCTCCAGGGCGATCGGCGCGCGATCGGTCAGGACGTGCACCAGGTCGGCGATCAGCTCACGCTGACGGCCGAAGATCGGCTCGGCCTCGCGCGGCGCCATCACATAGGTCACCGCGAGGCCCTTGAGGACGAGGATCTCCGCGAGCGTCCCGGGGGGCACCACGAGCCCGGCGCCGTAGCGCGTGAGCGGACCGTCGCCGTGCTCGGCGCGCGTGGCCCCGATCGCCGCCCCGGCGAACCGGCCGATGAGCTGGCTGGTCATGTCCTTGAGCGCGGCGAGCGCGCGGCGCGAGCCGTCGAAGCCGCGGACCCATGCCTCGACGCCCGGCAGCCGCTCCATGGCGGCGTAGAGCTCGGCTGCCTCGATGCCGTAGCCGTACCAGGACAGCACCTGCTCCACGACGGCGTCGCGCGCCGACGGGTCGTCCAGCACCTCGAGCTCGAGCCGTCCGCCGACGATGGCGTCCTCGACGTCGTGCACCGAGTACGACACGTCGTCGGCGAGGTCCATCACCTGGGCCTCGAGGCAGCGCACCAGCGCGGGGGCGTCGGCACGCAGCCAGTCGAAGTCGTCGCGGTCGTCCTCGTAGACGCCGAACTTGTGCCCGGATCCCTCCGGCCCGAGCCCCCGGCGCCAGGGGTACTTCACCGAGGCGTCGAGACTCGCACGGGTGAGGTTGAGCCCGACGGCACGGCCGGTCCGGTGGTCGATGACCTTCGGCTCGAGCCGCACGAGCAGGCGAAGGGTCTGGGCGTTGCCCTCGAAGCCACCGATGTCGGCGGTCAGCTCGGCCAGCGCACGCTCCCCGTTGTGCCCGAAGGGCGGATGGCCGAGGTCGTGGGCCAGGCAGGCCGCGTCGACGACGTCCGGGTCGCAACCGAGCGCCTTGCCGAGCTCCCGGCCGACCTGCGCCACCTCGAGGGTGTGCGTGAGCCGGGTCCGCACGAAGTCGTCGCTCGCGGGGCCGAGCACCTGGGTCTTGGCCCCGAGCCGGCGCAGCGCCGAGGAGTGCAGGATGCGCGCGCGGTCACGCTCGAACGGGGTCCGTTGCTCGCTCTTGGCCGACTCCGGCCACCGACGTTCCCGGTCGGCCTCGTCGTACGCACCCGCGGTGACCTGCACGCCAGCACCCTAGCGCCGGCGCGCGAGCACATGCCCGCTCACGCCTGCGCGGTTAGCCTCGCCCCATGGCGCCTCCGCCCGACGAACCGCCCACCGGCCGGCCGGCCGCCGCGGCCGCGCCCACCGGCCGGCTCCCGGACGAGGCGGACGTCGTCGTGGTCGGAGCCGGCCTGGCCGGCCTCACCGCCGCCCTGCGCCTGACGGAGGCCGGCCTGCGAACGCTCGTGCTGGAGGCGTCGGACGGCGTCGGCGGCCGCGCCCGGACGGACGTCGTCGACGGGTACCGCCTGGACCGCGGGTTCCAGGTGCTGAACACCGCCTATCCCCAGGTCGGACGGGTCCTGGATCTGACGGCGCTCGAGCTGCGGCCCTTCGTCCGTGGCGCACGGTTGGTCACCGAGGAGGGCGACACCCTGGTCGCCGATCCCCGCTCCCGCCTCACCGGGCCCCTCGGGCTGCTCCGCGGGCCGGTGGGCTCGCCCAGGACGGCGGCGCGGCTCGCCCTGCTCAGCGCACAGGCCGCAACGGGACGGGTCGATCGTCTGCTCGCCCGCGAGGAGCGCAGCACGGCGGCCGAGCTCACGGCCCGGGGGCTGGACGGCCCGGTCCTCGAGTCCTTCCTGCGCCCGTTCCTGGCCGGGGTGTTCCTCGAGGACGAGCTCGAGACGTCCTCACGCTTCTTCCTGCTCGTGTGGCGGACCTTCCTGCGCGGAACGATCGGCGTGCCGACCCTGGGCATGGGCCAGATCGGGGCACAGCTCGCCGCGCGCCTGCCGGCCGGGACGCTGCACCTGGGAACCCCCGTGCGCGGCGTCGCACCGCAGCACGTCGTGACCGACGCGGGCCGTGTCGAGGCGCGCGCCGTGCTCGTCGCCACCGACCCGGGGACGGCTGCCGACCTGATCCCCGGCCTCGGGCGGCCCCACCTGCGTGACGTCACGACCTGGTACCACAGCGGGCCGGCCGACCAGGCGAGGCGGGGGCGACCAGGCGCCGTGATCCGGCTCGACGGCCGTGGTGCCCTGCGCGGACCGGTCGTCACGAGTGTCGCCCTGACCGACTCCGCCCCCGAGTACGCCCCCGCTGGTCGTGACCTGATCGCCTCCTCGGTGCTGGGGACGACCATGACCGACGAGGCGCGGGTGCGTCGCGAGGTCGGCTTCCTCCACGGGCGCCGACCCGAGGAGCTCGAGCTCGTCGCGCGGGTGGCCGTCGCAGGGGCGCTCCCCGCCGCCCCGGCGCCGCTGGGCGACCTGCGTCGACCCGTGGAGCTGGCCGACGGCCTGGTCGTCGCGGGCGACCACCGCGACACCCCGAGCATCCAGGGCGCGATGGCCTCCGGGCACCGCGCGGCGCAGGCCCTCCTGCGACGCCTCGGCCCCACGACGACGGTCCCGCACGGCCACGCAGCGGGCATGGAAGAGTAGGTGCCCGTGACCGAGGTCTCCCCCGCACCACAGCCCACGACGACGACCACCACGCTCGTGCACCGAGCGAGCACGTCGGACTCCGCATGGTGGCGCAGCGCCGTCATCTACCAGGTGTACCCGCGCTCCTTCGCCGACAGCGACGGCGACGGCGTCGGCGACCTCCCGGGCATCACGAGCAGGCTGGTGCACCTGGCCCGGCTCGGTGTCGACGCACTGTGGCTCTCGCCGTTCTACCGGTCCCCGCAGAACGACGCCGGCTACGACGTCTCCGACTACCGCGACATCGACCCGGTCTTCGGGACCCTCGCGGACCTCGACCACCTCGTCGAGCAGGCGCACCGCCGCGGGATGAAGGTCATCATCGACCTCGTCCCGAACCACACGTCGAGCGAGCACCCGTGGTTCGCCCAGGCCCTCGAGGCCGGGCCGGGCAGCCCGGAGCGCGCCCGCTACATGTTCCGTGACGGCATCGGTCCGGACGGGTCCCGGCCGCCGAACGGCTGGCGCTCGGTCTTCGGCGGACCCGCGTGGACCCGGATCACCGAGAACGACGGCACCCCGGGCCAGTGGTACCTGCACCTCTTCGACGTCACGCAGCCCGACCTGGACTGGAGCGTCCCGGAGGTCCACGAGGAGTTCGCCTCCGTCCTGCGCTTCTGGCTGGACCGGGGCATCGACGGCTTCCGCGTCGACGTCGCCCACGGCCTGGTCAAGGAGCCAGGCCTCCCCGAGGTGCCGGCGACCCCCGGCGAGGGCGGTGCACCTACCGCCCACCACGGCCCGATGTGGGACCAGGAGGGTGTCCACGACATCTACCGCGAGTGGCGCGCCGTCCTCGACGAGTACGACGGCGACCGGGTGCTGGTCGCCGAGGCGTGGGTCAGCCCGGTCGAGCGCCTGGCACGCTACGTCCGCCCGGACGAGATGAACCAGGCGTTCAACTTCGCGTTCCTCACCACCCGCTGGGACGCATCCGCCCTGCGCGAGGTCGTCACCGCCTCGCTCCATGCGAACGACACGGTCGGTGCGCCGACCACCTGGGTCCTGTCCAACCACGACGTGGTCCGCCACGCGAGCCGGTTGGGCCTGGACCAGACGGTTCCCGTGCCCAACGGGATCGGCGCCGAGGACAGCCAGCCCGACGAGGAGCTCGGCCTGCGCCGGGCCCGTGCCGCGAGCCTCCTCATGCTCGCCCTGCCCGGCTCGGCCTACGTCTACCAGGGCGAGGAGCTCGGGCTGCCCGAGCACACCACCCTCGACGACGACCAGCGCCAGGATCCGACGTGGATCCGCACCGAGCGGATGCACCGCGGCCGGGACGGCTGCCGCATCCCGCTCCCGTGGAGCGCGGACGAGCCGGCCTTCGGGTTCTCGCCGACCGGCGCCGCCTGGCTCGACCAGCCGGCCTCGTTCGCCCGCTACACCCTCGACGCCCAGCGCGGCGTCGCCGGCTCGACCTATGAGGTCTACCGCTCGGCCCTGCGCCTGCGGCGCGAGTTCCGGCTCGGGACCGGCTCCATGGCCTGGGTCGACGGCCTGCCGACCTGCGCGAGCGACCGCGTGCTCGCCTTCGTCAACCGAGACGTCCTCGTGATCTGCAACCTGGGGAACAGCCCGCTGCGTCTGCCGGCCGACCTCACCCTGGTGCACGCCTCGGCCGATCTCCCGGTGGCCGACGACGACGCGGTGCTCGTCCCTCCGGACACGACGGTGTGGGCGCGGCTGATCTGAGCAGTCACCTGAGCGCGCTGCCCGACCCGCTCGCCCTCCACCGGCCCGATGGAGATCACTCGGGGCGCAGCACGGAGAGACGACCACCCACCGTGAGGACGAGGATCGCCCCGTCAGGAGCCGTGCCGAGGAGCCTCGCGCCGTAGCCGACGACCGAGGACTGGGCGCGTCGTACACCTGTCCGAAGGTCAACGACACGCAGGACGAGCGCACTGCCCGTCGGGGTCGCCCCAGGTTCCGGCACTGTGAGGTAGCCCACCGAGCGCCCGTCGGTCACGGCTGCGCCGCCGTACTGGTCCTGAGAGATCGGCTCCTTCCACACCTCGGCCCCGGTCCCGACGTCATGTGCTGAGAGGGAGGTCTGGTCCAGGACCACGGCCAGCCCCTCCAGGACCGCGACGACGTCGTACCCGGGCACGGTCCACCTGGTTGCTCCCGTGCTCAGGTCCACCGCGGAGACGTTCCCGCCGGAGGTGAGAGCGAACGCGGTGCCGGCGCCGGACCCGTCGTCGACCCCCGCAGCCATCGGCCACCCGGGAAAGGGCGGCAGCGCGGTGCCGTCCGCTGCGGTGCGCTGGAGCTTCCCGCTGTCGCCGAAGCGCCCGCGGACCACGGAGCCGTCGGCGAGCGTCGACTCGGACGTCGCGGAGCGCCCCGCCTCCTCGGAGCTCGTCGCGTCGACCGGCGAGGCGAGCTCGCGGCCGGTCGCGAGGTCGAGGAGGAGCGTGGGGCTGCCTTCCACCTGCAGGTAGCCCGGCCCCGCGCTCAGGCCGTATCCGTTCTGGGGGTCGATGACGGGCTCCGTGCCCTCGTAGCTCCAGATGACCTGCCCGGACTCCGGCGACCACCGCTCGGCGCGGACCCGTCCGTCGGTGGTCGCCGTCGCGACCACCACGTCCCTGTCGACCGGGAGGAGCCCGAAAGGCGCGCCGTCGAGGTGGGAACCAGAGCTCGTGGTCCCTGACGCGGCATCGAGCAGGACGATGCCAAGACCCAGGCCGCTCCCACCGCCCGAGGACGGGTCACCCATCGACAGGCACACGAGCGAGGAACCGTCCAGCTGCGGGAGTCCCACGTCGGCGAAGGGGCCTCGCCCGAGGTCGTCCATCGTCGTGCACCCGACACCGGACGCCGTGGACCACCGGGCGGCACCCGTGGTCGGGTCGATGCGCCGGGTCGAGGGCGCGCTGTAGCCCGTGACCAGGAGATCACCGTCGACCCAGCCGAGCGGGTAGACGTCGTCGAGATGCCACACCTCGTCGAGCGGCGCCGCGAGCGAGACGGACCGCCCGGGCAACGCCGCGAGCGCCGCCTCCTCCGCCGCCACCGTTCCCTGCTGGACCACGACCGCCACGCAGGCGACGGCGGCAACGGTGGCTCCGAGCCGGGCGACACCCGAGCGAAGTCGAGGGGGACGGGACGACCACCACGCACCGAACCGACTGCCGGGCGACGGACCGCTGGCGCGTTCGATGCCCTCGCTGTCGTCCTCGTCGTCCTCGACGAGCACGACCTCGACGAGCCCGTCCCCTCGCTGCCCCATCACCGGAGGCTATCTGTCGGCCGGCGTCCCGGCCCGGGCACCCGACGGGGCGTTCACGGCCGCAGGCCGATCAGCGCCGCGCCCTGATCGGCGCTCCCGAGGGGACGGGCGGTGAAGACGACGACGGTCCCGTCGTGGGCTGATCCGAGCAACGCGGCATCGCCAGCACCCAGGCCGAGCCGGGAGCGCTCGGCGCCGGTGCCGAGATCGGCGACGGTGAAGACCGCTTCGCCACGGGCGTGCGTGAGGTACCCGAGCAGGTGCCCGTCCGTGACCGCTCCTCCCACCGGGCCGAGGACCGTCTGCCCGGTGCCCTCGGCGGACCACAGCGCCGTGCCCGTCCTCAGGTCGACCACCTGGATCCTGCCGGAGTCGAGGAGCACGCCGCGGCCCTCGAGCCGGGCCACGACGCGGGCCCCTCCGGGCACGGGCCACAGCACAGCTCCCGAGCTCAGCTCGATCGCCGAGCTCTGCCCGTAGGGCGAGGTCATCAGCAGGACATCCGGTACCGAGCCGTCGTCGACGCCGACCGGCATCGGCCACCCGAGCATCGAAGGAAGGGCGGCGCCGGACGGCGCGGTCCGCTGATGACGTCCGGTCCCGTCGACCGCCCCGTGCAGCGTCGAGCCGTCGGGGAGCATGACGTCGACAGGCTCGGTCGCGGCGGCGTGGCGGGCCGCGAGGCCGGTCACCTCCTGCCCCGTCACGGGGTCGAGCAGGACCGACCTGTTCCCCAGGATGGAGAAGGCTCCGGCCGACGAACCTGCGATCGCCATACCAGATGCCGGGTCCACCACGACGTCGGGGCTCAGGTAGGTCCACCGGACCTTCCGGGACGTGATCGACCAGCGCTCGGCCCGCACGTGCCCGTCGGGTGCAGCGGTCGCGATGATCAGGTCGTCGCCCACGCCACTCAGCCCGAGGAAGGTGCCGTCCAGGACCGGGCCAGGTCGCGTGGTCCCGTCCGCGAGGTCGAGGATCGTGAGGGGGTTCGACTCCCCGACGACGCCGAAGGACTGCGTGCAGACGAGGTAGGCGCTGTCGACCTGGCCGGCGCCCAGCATGCCGAAGAACGAGAAGCCGTACCACTGGGCAGATGACGAGCAGACCCCGGTCGCCGTCGCGCCCCACCGCACCGCTCCGGTGCGTGCATCGATCCGCTCGACCCGGTCCGTCGCCGCGAGCTGCACGAGAAGGTCGTCACCGGACCACCCGAGGGGCGTCGCGTCCGCCATCCGCCACACCTCGTGCGCAGGCGTGGCGAGCGAGGGCGCGATGCCCGGCAACCGTGCGATCGCGGCCTCGTCTGCGGCGCCCCTCCCCTGCGCGACGACCGCCCCGACACAGGCCAGGGCTGCGACGAGAACGACACCCCGCGACATCCGCCGTCTGGTGCGGGGCCCGCGGGCCGCCCATCGGTCCCGCAGGAGCGCCGCAAGTCGACCCGCCCGCGCAGGCCGCGGGGCACGAGCACCCTCGTCCTCGACGAGCTCGACCTCGACCAGCGCGTCCCCACGCGACCCCATCAGCCGAGGCTACCGGCGCGCAGCCGCCGGCCCCCGAGCCTCAACCGCCCGAGACGCCGCTCTCCGCCTCGGCGAGCGACGCGCGGAACCTCTCGCTGAGCTCGCGCGAGTCGAGCCAGCCCTCGGGCAGCGACGGCCGCTTCGGGCTCCCTGCCCGCCCGCGCTGCCCCTCGGCGCCCACACCCGGGTACCCCTGGTCCAGGTCGAGCTCGGCGAGCAGGTCGTCCAGCTGCGCAAGGGTCTCGACCAGTCCGAGCCGAGAGCGCAGGTCGCCGCCGACGGCGTAGCCCTTGAGGTACCACGCCATGTGCTTGCGCATCTCGCGCATCGCCTTGCGCGGGTCACCGTCCTCGATCATCAGCTCGGCGTGCCGTCGGATCGCCGCGGCGACCTCGCGCAGACCGGGACGCACGCGGACGTCGGAGCCGTGGAACGCGGCGGCGAGGTCGGCGAAGATCCACGGCCGCCCCTGGCAGCCCCGCCCGACGACGACGCCGTCGCAGCCCGTCTGATCGACCATCGCGAGCGCGTCCTCTGCCGACCAGATGTCGCCGTTGCCGAGCACCGGGATGTCGGTGACCGTCTGCTTCAGCAGCGCGATCGCCTCCCAGTCCGCAGTCCCCGAGTAGTAGTCGGCAGCGGTGCGGGCGTGCAGCGCGACCGCGGCCACGCCCGCGTCCTGGGCGACGAGCGCTGCCTCCAGGTAGGTGAGGTGGTCGTCGTCGATGCCCTTGCGCATCTTGATCGTCACCGGCACGCCGTAGGGCGCGGCCGCGTCGACGGCCGAGCGCACGATCGAGGCGAACAGCCCGCTCTTCCACGGCAGCGCCGCTCCCCCGCCCTTGCGGGTCACCTTGGGAACCGGGCAGCCGAAGTTCAGGTCGATGTGGTCGGCGCGGTCCTCCGACGCGAGCAGTCGGACGGCAGCGGCCACCGTGACCGGTTCGACGCCGTACACCTGCACGGAGCGCGGCTTCTCGTCGAGGTCCTGCTGGATGATCCGCAGCGACTCGGGGTTGCGCTCCACGAGCGCGCGCGAGGTCACCATCTCCGCGACGTACAGCCCTGCGCCGTGCTCGCGGCACAGCCGCCGGAAGGCGCGATTGGTCACACCGGCCATCGGGGCGAGCACGACGGGCGTCTGCACCGTGATCGGGCCGATGTGCAGCGGCGGGAGCACGGCCCTGGGCGCGGCCGGGGGGCTCGTCGGAGCAGCGGTGTCGGGAGGAAGCACCCGTCGATTGTCCCCCACGACGCGCACAGCCCCGGTCGGAGAACGCGTCCCCGACCACGCAGTGCCGCGAGCACCCCGCGGTGTGCGCGATGATCGGGGGCGTGCCCCGCCTCAGCCGCACCACGACCGCCCTCCTCGCCGCGCTCCTGCCGATCGCGATCGCGACGATCGTCGGTCTCGTGCTGCTCTGGCCGACAGGGGCGCGGCACGACGCCGGCACCGTCAACCTCGGGGCCGATTACCCGAAGGCGCGCGTGACAGCCGTCGAGACGACGAAGTGCCAGGGCGCCAACGAGGACCGACGTGCCGACGGGACGATCCCCGACACGGTCCCCTGCACCCAGGTGACGGCCGTCCTGACCTCCTCCTCGGAGGCGGGGAACGTCGTGAAGGTGTGGACGCCGGCGACCATCGGCGCCGCCGACGTACCGACGGGGACGGACCTCGTGCTCATCCACTACCCGCCGACGACCACGGACCAGGAGGCCTGGGCCTGGTACGACTTCGACCGCAGGATCCCGCTGTCCGGCCTGGCGATCGCCTTCGCCGTCGCGGTGGTCGCGGTCGCACGGTTCCGCGGGCTGCGGGCGCTCGTCGGTCTGGGGATCGCCTTCGGCGTGATCGGTGGCTTCGTCCTGCCTGCCGTGATCCAGGGCGAGAGCGCACCTCTGGTCGGCATCGTCGCCGCCTCCGCCATCATGTTCGTCGTCCTGCCGCTCGCGCACGGGTTCACCCATCGCACCACCACCGCGCTGCTCGGCACCCTGAGCGGACTGGTCGTCACCGGAGGCCTGGGGCTGCTCGCCGCGAAGGTCGCCCACCTGACCGGCACCTCGACCGAGGAGAGCTATCAGCTGTCCCTCGCGATCGGTCGCACGGACGGCAGCGCGCTCGCGGGGATCTTCGTCTGCGGCGTCGTGCTCGCCGGGCTCGGGGTGCTCAACGACGTGACGATCACACAGGCCTCGGCCCTCTGGGAGCTCCGCGCCGCCGACCCGACCGCGAACCGGCGCTCGCTGTTCACCAGCGCGATGCGGATCGGCCGGGACCACATCGCCTCGACCGTCTACACGATCGCCTTCGCCTACGCGGGCGCGGCCCTGCCGGTGCTGCTCCTCGTCGAGGTCTTCCAGTACCCGCTGCTGCAGACCCTGACGAGCGGGGTGTTCGCCGAGGAGATCGCGCGTACGGCGGTCAGCTCGATCGGGCTCGTCCTGGCGATCCCGATCACCACGGCGATCGGCGCGCTCGTCGTCACGACCCTCCCCGCGGCCCGCGCACGCGGCGGCCGCCACTCCGACAGCCCAGTGCCCCACGGCCACGGCCACGGTGCCTGACCGCGGACCTCGCGTGACTGCGGCCCCGTCACGCGAGGGCTGCGGTGACCCTCAGCATCCATCGAACCCGGCGGTCGGACCTCGTGCGCCTGCCCCCTGACTCGACCAGCTCGTCGCCTGGTGGACGTGGATCGTGGCGTCTCCGCCGGCCGCACTCCGGATTCTCGCCTGCGTCGGCGGGGTGCTCGCCGTGGTCGGCACCGCCCCGAGGCGAGCACCACGGGCCCACTGCGCAGACCGCTCGACGCGCCGGGAAGTAGCGTGGCGCGGGGGCTCGAGCCCGGCGGGTCGGGGCCTGGGCGGAGGTCTCCCGGACGGCGTCGTCATGGCGGCGCGTGCCGGACATGTAGGGGGTGTAGGCAACCGATCCGCACGAGGGGGAAAACCATGACCCACCACGGCGACGACCACCGGTTCCCGTCAGAGCCCCTCTCCGACGGGCCCGATGAGGAGCTCGACCTGCTGCTCGCTCGCTCAGCACCCGCAGTGAGCCCGCCAACGGCTGAGCGGACCGACGAGCTGGCAGGGCTCGTGGCAGCCACCCGGCTCGAGGTTCTCTCGGGCCCGGCACGGGTCCGTCGCCTCCCCCGTGCTGCCGCCTTCGCAGGTGTGGGCGCGCTGGTTCTCGCGGGTGCGGGTGCGGGTGCCGCGGCGGCCGGCTGGCACTGGAGGTCGCCGTGGGCCGACCACGCCGTCGCGCGCCTGCACTTCACGGTGCCGAGCGGGGCCGCGTGCGAGGAGATCATCGGTGGGTTCACGGGCCCCCCGGACACGGTCAGGGCCGCCGAGCGTTATGTGGGCAGTGTCGACCTCGCCTCGGTGGTCGACGTCGAGGCTGCGTACTCGAAGGTCCGCATCACCTCCAGCGACGGGAGCGAGCTGCCGCCGAGCGACCAGGTCAACGACGTCCGCTACCGCATCGGCGTCACCGAGGGCGTCTACGGCGCCATCGCGAGCGCCGTGGAACGCGAGGGACTCTCGACCGACCGGTTCCAGATCGAGGGGGAGGCGCACTGCGCCGGAGACGAGCAGTGAGCCACGACGCCGGCGCGTCGGCAGCTGACAGCGTTGCGACAGCCCTCGGGGAGAACGCCGACGACCTCCTGACCTTCGCCCTACGGCGGGTGGGGCGCGACGACGCTCCCGACGTGCTCGCCGAGGTGATGCTCGTCGCGTGGCGACGGGCCGGCGACGTGCCGACCGATCCGACCCAGGCGCGGATGTGGCTGTTCGGCGTCGCACGCGGGGTCGTCGCCAATGCCCAGCGCGGCCAGGTGCGCCGGTCGCGGCTGGCCGACCGCCTGCGCGCGGTGACCACCGGTCCGTGGGCCCAGGAGGCGCCCGCGGACCGGGGTGTCGAGGTACGCGACGCGATCGACCGGCTGGAGCCGGACCTGGCCGCGGTCGTGCGGCTCGTGCACTGGGACGGGTTCACCCTGGCCGAGGCCGCCGACGTCCTCGCCCTGCCGGCGTCTACCGTGCGTAGTCGCTACGCCCGCGCCCGCGCCCGGCTCGGCGCCGCCCTTCAGCTCACCCGGGCCACGTCGCGCCCCTAGCCGCCCATCTCCGGCAGAGCGGCCCTCGCGCGATCAGCCCTTGACCGCTCCGGCCGTCAGACCCCCGACGATGTACTTCTGCAGGAACTGGAAGAGCAGCACGACCGGGATCGCCGCGAGCATCGCACCGGCCGCGAACAGGCCCCACGGCGCCGTCCGTTCGTCAGCGGCCCACTGGTAGAGACCGACGGCGAGCGTGAACTTGTCGACCTTCTGCAGCACGACCTTGGCGATGATGAACTCCCCGTAGGAGCTGACGAACGAGAGCAGACCGACGACGGCGAGAATGGGCAGGACCAGCCGCAGGATGATCGTGAAGAAGATCTGCGCGTGCGAGGCGCCATCGATCTTCGCGGCCTCGTCGAGCTCGCGCGGGACGGTGTTGAAGAAGCCGTACATGAGGAACGTGTTCACCCCGAGCGCCCCGCCGAGGTAGACCGCGATCAGCCCGAGCTGGGTGTTGAGGCCGATGGCCGGGAACACCTTCGAGATGCTGAGCAGCAGCAGGAAGATCGCGACGAAGGCCAGCATCTGCGGGAACATCTGGATCAGCAGCAGGGCGGTGAGCGAGCCGCGGCGCCCGCGGAAGCGGAACCGCGAGAACGCGTAGGCCGCCGAGGCACCCATGAGCACGGTGCCCAACGCCGTGATCGTGCAGACGAGCAGCGAGTTGACGTACCAGGAGCCGTAGTCCGTCGTGAACAGCTCGCTGTAGTTGGCCAGCGAGACGGTCCGGAACAGCTGGTTCGACCCGGTCAGCGTGCCTCCGGGGTTGAACGATGCGGACAGCGCGTACAGCAGCGGGAGCACGCAGATGATGATCATCACGACGCCGACGACATGCCGCCAGCCGATCTCGCGCCACCACCGCATGCCGGTGACCCGTACGTACTCGTCGGTGGAGGTGGTGGCCATCTCAGATCTCCTCGAGGGTGCGCGTGCGGCGGAAGCCGAAGTACGAGATGAGGCCGACGACCAGGAAGATCATGATCGACAAGGCGCTCGCCAGGCCGTAGTCCTTGAGCCCGCTCTCGAAGGCCACCGAGTAGACCATCGAGATGAGGATGTCCGAGTGGCCCACGACGATCGGCGCCCCGACGAAGTTCGGTCCACCGCCGGTGAGCATGTAGATCAGCGAGAAGTTGTTGAAGTTGAACGCGAACGACGAGATCAGCAGCGGCGCCACGGAGATCATCAGCAGCGGCAGCGTCATCGACCGGAACACCCGCCACTTGCCCGCGCCGTCCATCGTCGCCGACTCGATCACGTCGGACGGGATCGACTGCAACGCCCCGGTCGTGACCAGGAACATGTACGGGAACCCGAGCCAGAGGTTGACCATGAGGATCGAGACCTTGGCCATCCACGGGTCGGTCAGCCAGGGGATCTCCGTGCCGCGCAGCAGCACCTCGTTGATGAACCCGAAACGGGGGTTGAGCATCCCGCGCCAGACCAGCGCGGAGAGGAACGCCGGGAAGGCGTACGGCAGGATGAGCAGCGACCGGTAGATCTTCCGGCCGCGCATCCGCGGGTCGTTGAACGTGATGGCGAGGAACAGGCCGAGCGCGAACGTCGTCGCGACCGACAAGAACGCGAAGGCGAAGGTCCAGAGCAGGATCTCCATGAACGGTCCGGAGATCCGCGAGTCGGAGAAGAACTGCGTGAAGTTCGTCAGGCCGACGCCGACCCGCCAGCCCGGGGTGAGCGTGGTGCCGTCGGCAGCCTCGAAGTTGCCTGTCGCGTTCGGGACGTAGACCGTGCCGGACGTCGGGTCCGTCATCGTGTCGGCCTTGGCGTCGTAGACCAGCGACGGCGTGTACACGTAGCCGGTCGACGCGTCCTGGGTACGGATCGACCCCTGCGTCGGGTCGTCGGACAGCGCGACCCGCAGGGCGGTGATCTGTTGCTGCAACGGGACGATGTCGGCGAAGCGAAGAACGGTGTAGCCAGGGACGGCCGTGACCTTGCCGTCGGCGACCGTGGCGTCCGCCACGGCGGCGAAGGGCTTCTCCGCGGTGCCGACCTCGGCCTTGCCGTCGCGCACGATCGCGAAGCCGAGCGTGCTGCCGGACTTGACGACCGTCAGCGGGAAGCTCGCGGTGCCCTCGACCCGCACCTCGTTCTGCGCGAGGACCGCCGCGACGGCGTCCTGCTTGGTGGAGTTGTGGCCGTCGCCGTAGTTCGTGAACGCGACGTAGCCGGTGTAGGCCATCGCGAAGATCTGGTAGACGAGCAGGAAGATCAGCCCGGGCACGAGGTACTTCGCCGGGAGCATCCGCTTGGAGAAGTAGGTCCACGTCACCACGAGGAGGACGAACGCGCTGAACGCGGCGATCCCCCACTGCTGGACGGCCACGGCCGAGAGGATCCCGTACAACGCTCCGGCGTCGATGAGGCCGACGAGCACGAGCTTGGCGAGGAATCCCTTGCCGATGCTCCGGGCGTGCGAGGGGCGGTACCCGCCGGGCTTCGTGGTCCCCGGGCCCGGACCCTGGCCGTCCCCGCCGGCGGCGCCGGTCGTGGGCTCGTGGATCGCCGGGATCCCGGTGGCGGTCTGGTCGGGCATCGATGCCTCCGGTGGTGCGCGTCGGTGCGCGGTACGAGCGAGAGGAGGAGAACGGACTGCGAACGACTGCATGCGGACGGAGCAGCGCCCTCGGGCCCCATCGTGGGGCCCGAGGGCGACTGGTCTCAACCCTTGATGGCACCCTGGATGTTGGTCACCATCGTGTTCCACGCGGCTGCCGGGTCAGCGGCCTGGCCGCCGATGATCTGCACTTCGGTGGTGCCCCAGAAGCTCCAGACCGAACCCATCTCGGGGATGGACGGCATCGGGGCGCCGGTGGCGCCGGCCTCGTTGAAGCCCTTGAGGATCGGGTCGTCGACCTTGTCGGCCGATGCGGTCAGCGCCGGGGCACGGCCACCGGCCTTGTAGAGCGCGGTCTGCACGGGCTCGGTGGTCAGGTAGTTGACCACGAACTCGTTCGCGAGGACGGCGTTCTTCGACTTGGCGGAGATGAACGCACCCTGCACACCGACGAACGGCTGCGCGGGCTGACCGCCGGCGCTCGGGATCGGCAGCACGGAGATGTCCATGCCGGCTTCCTTGAACGCGGTGGTGTTCCACGGCCCGGTGATCATGTACGGGGCCTTGCCGTCGAGGAACGCCTGCTTGGCCTTGTCGCCGTCGATCGCGGGGTCGAGGACCTTCTCCGCGCCGAGCTTGGCGAGGTAGGCCGCGAACTTGGTGCCCGCGTCGCCGCCGAGGCCGAGCTCGTTCGTGTAGGAGCCGTCCGCATTCTGCTTGAACACCGGGGCGCCGAACGAGGTCTGCAGCGGGTACAGGTGGTAGGCATCGCCCGCGTCACCCTGCTGGATCAGCACGGAGAACTCGGTGCCGGCCGTCTTCGCCTGGGTGACCAGGTCGTCGAAGGTCGTGGCCGTGGTGTCCTTGAGGAGCGCGTTGTTGCGCACCAGGGCGATGTTCTCGATCGCGTACGGCACGCCGTACTGCTTGCCGTCGTAGGCGAAGGCGCTCAGCGCCGACGGGGAGAAGCCGGCTGCCTTGTCGCCGAGCTCGATCGGGGCGACGACACCGTTGGTGACGAACTCACCGGTCCAGTCGTGAGCGCCGATGATGACGTCCGGGCCCTCGCCCGTCGGGACCTGCGAGACGAAGTCCGTG
Organism: Actinomycetales bacterium; assembly: GCA_038252305.1. GTDB lineage: Bacteria > Actinomycetota > Actinomycetes > Actinomycetales > Cellulomonadaceae > Actinotalea. The sequence goes on from JBBSAL010000028.1 coordinate 34,505, forward strand.
CGGATGTCGCCGGACACCTTCTGGACCAGGTCGACCTGGACCCCGGTGTCCGCCTTGAACTGCTCGACGATGGGCTTCATGATGTCGATCCGCGTCTCGTCGACCCACATGGTGAGGGTCCCGGTGAGGGCGGGGGCGGTGGTGGTGGCGTCGGCCGAGGGTGTCTCGGTGGTGCCGGTCGAGCTCGAGCACGCGGCGAGCGCAAGGGCCAGGCCCAAGGTTGCCGCGACAGGGATGCTCCGTCGCATCGTGATTCTCCAAGCGATCGGTGGGAACGGCCGACCGCCGATCGTGAACCCGCCGGCGGTGGCCTGGTTGTTCGACCGTAAGCCGTTTGCCATGGTCCTTGCAAGTCGTTACGGTAACTTTCAGGACACGGTTTCAGTCGCCCGTCCCGCGGGCACCGTGTTGACGACGAGGAGGTCGTGTGTCCCCTGCGCTGCCCCCCGGGCGCATCCGCCTCGAGGACCTCGCCCGCCAGGCGAAGGTCAGCACCGCGACGGTCTCGCGCGTCCTCAACGGCAAGCCCGGCGTCTCGCTCCAGGCCCGCCAGGCCGTTCTCGAAGCCCTCGACCTGCTGGGCTACGAACGGCCCGAACGGCTGCGCACGCGCTCGGCCGGGCTGGTCGGCATGATCGTCCCTGAGCTCTCCAACCCGGTGTTCCCTGCACTGGCCCAGGCGATCGAGACCGCTCTCGCCGATCGAGGCTTCACCCCCCTGCTGTGCACCCAGACCGCAGGCGGCACCACCGAGGACCAGTACGTCGACGTCCTCCTGGAGCACTCCGTCGACGGAATCGTCTTCGTCTCCGGCCTGCACGCCGACACGACGGCGAGCCGCGAGCGCTACCACCGGCTCCGCAGCCGCGGGCTGCCGATCGTGCTCGTCAACGGGCACGAGGCCGACATCGACGCACCATCGGTGTCCAACGACGACGTCGCCTCGATGGACCTGGCGTTCCGTCACCTCGTCTCGCTCGGGCACCGACGGATCGGGCTGGCGATCGGGCCTGAGCGGTTCGTGCCGACCCAGCGCAAGCTCGCCGGCTTCGTGGACGCCTACCGCCGTCACCTGTCGGCTGACGACGGCGGTGCCCACGTCGTGACGACGCTCTTCACGGTCGAGGGCGGCCGCGCGGCGGCACGTGAGCTCATCGGCTCGGGCCACACGGCCGTCATCTGCGGGTCCGACCTGATGGCGCTCGGTGCGATCCACGCCGCCCGGGACCTCGGCAAGCGCGTGCCGGAGGACGTGTCCGTCGTCGGCTTCGACGACTCCCCGCTGATCGCCTACACCGACCCGCCGCTGACCACCGTCCGTCAGCCGGTCGCCGCCATGGGTACGGCGGCAGCGCAGGCGCTGGTCACCGAGATCCGCGGGGTACGAGCCACCCGCAGCGAGCTCCTCTTCCGGCCGGAGCTCATCGTGCGGGCCTCGACCGGGATCGCACCGCAGCAGGGCTGAGCCGCCGCAGGGCTCCACAGCACCGGGAGCACCAGGCCCGAGTCGCGCATCGCCTCGGCACGGCCGAGGAGCCGGCTCACCTGCCGGGGCGCGCCCCGACGTGCAGCGCCACGGCCGACAGGGCTGGCACCGTCACCTGCACGTGGCCGCCGCTGACCTCGATCACACCCGAGGCGCACGCCCCGTCGACCACCGGTCCGGCGACGACGTCGCAGTACTGCCCGTCGGCGAGCGTCGTCGGCGCGTCGACGGTCGCGGGCTCGGACCCGGCGTTGAGGACGACGGTGCCCCGCACCCCACGGCTCAGCGCGAGGACGTCACCGTCGTCCCACCGGTTGCCGACCGGGTCGGAGCCGACGGCGTCGCGCCAGCCGACCATGCCCAGCACCGCGGTCCACGCGTGCTGGCAGACCCAGGTCCCGTCGGGGTAGGAGTCGCGCGGCCCGGCGTCGCCGGAGCAGCTCGCGTCGAGCACGTGACCGGAGGCATCTTGCGGCGGGCCGGCATCGCGGTCGGAGAACGCGTAGCCGGAGTAGAGGACCGGTCGGCCGTAGTCGGTGGCCAGCGCGAGCACGTCGGCGAGCACGGCCTCGCCGCCGTCGCGGTAGCCGAGCGTGCTCCTGCCCCGCTCGGTGTCGTGGTTCTCGACGAAGATCCACGCCTGGTCCGACGGCAGGTAACCCGGTCCGCTGCCGAGCTCCGAGGCGAGTCGCAACGAACCGCCGCGGATCATGCCCGCGACATCCTTGCCCCAGGCGAACTCGAAGACGTCGCCGACCCCGAGGTACTGCTCCGGCGTGACGGGCTCGCCCGAGCCACGGATCACCTCCGAGATGATCCGGGTTCCGGCGGGCAGTCCGCCGACGATCGCCTCCAGGTCCTGCGGCGGCATGTGCTTGGCCGCGTCGATCCGGAAGCCGTCGACGCCGAGGGAGAGCAGGTCCTCCAGGTAGGCGGTGAGGGTGCGCCGGACGTCGGGGTGACCCGTGGCGAGGTCCGCGAGGTTGCTCAGCTCGCAGTTGCGGACCTGGTACGCGTCCTTGTAGCTCGCGATGTCGTCGGCCGGAGGGACGCCGCAGTGGTGGAAGTCACCGTGCTCGTCCGACCAGATCCCCGGGTACTCGTAGTGCGAGTACGTCGAGCCGGCCCAGCCGACCCCGGACGTGTCCTTCCCTGTCATGTGGTTGAGCACCGCGTCGGCCACCACCTGGACGCCGGCGGCGTGGCAGGCCGAGACCATCGCCCCGAACTCCTCGCGGCTGCCCAGGCGGGACTCGATGCGGTAGCTGACCGGCTGGTAGGCCGTCCACCACTGCGGACCGAGGACATGCTCCTGCGGCGGTGACGTCAGCACCCAGCCGTACCCCGCCGGGCCCAGCACGTCGGTGCACTCGCGACCGAGCGCTCTCCAGGTCCACTGGAACATCTGCACCCCGACGTCGCGTGCGCCGGCCGGCTGCGGACCCGGGTCGCGAGCGGAGCAGGCGGACAGCAGGCCGATGGCGAGCGCGACCACCGCCGCCACGACCACCCTCGTCAGCCTGCTCATCCGGTCCCCCTGTCAGCGCGAGGCAGCGCACCGGCTCCTCGGTGAGCCGGGCCGGACCACCCTAGCCACGCAAGCGGCTACCGTGGCGAGGTGCCCCGTGTCCTCGTCAACGGCCCGGCCTCGTGGAACACCCTCGTCGATCTGGACACCCTGCCGGCCACCGGCGGGCCGACGCTCTTCGCCCGCAGTCATCGCGAAGGGATCGGCGGCACGTCGGCGGGAAAGGCACTCACCCTCGCGAGCCTCGGCGTCGACGTCACCCTCCGCACCGTGCTCGGCTCCGACGACGAGGCGGCCGCCGTCCGCCGAGCGCTCGCACGGCCTCGGCTCGAGCTCCTCGTGGTCGCGGCGCTGCAGGGACGTACCGAGCGGCACCTCAACCTGATGGCCGCCGACGGGGAGCGTCAGTCGATCTACCTCGAGCTGCCGTCGGCTGCGCAGGACCCGGACCCCGATACCGCCCGCGGGATCCTGGGCGGGGTGGACGTCCTCGTGGCCGACCTCGCCGAGCACAGCCGTCCACTGCTCACGGCGGCCCGCTCCGCAGGCGTCCCCGTCTGGTGCGACGTCCACGACGACGACGGTCACGGCGAGTACCCGCGGGCCTTCGCCGCCGCAGCCGACGTCCTCCTGGTGAGCCACGCTCGGCTCGCCGACCCCGCCGCGTACCTGCGCTCCCAGGTCGACGCCGGGTGCCGGCTGGCCGTCTGCACCTTCGGCGGGGCGGGGGCGCTGGCTCTCGACGCGAGCGGCTGGTACCACATCGGCATCGCGCCCTCGGCGCAGGTGGTCGACACCAACGGTGCGGGAGATGCCTTCCTCGCCGGGCTGCTGGCGGCGACGCTTGCCGGGCAGCCGACGGCCGACGCGCTGGCGGCGGCGACGGCGACCGGCGCCCTCGCCGTCGGATCTGCCGAGCTCGGCGCGCCGCACGCCGATCCGCGCACCGTGGCGAGCTCGGCCCGCCAGGTCCCCGTCCACCGGCACCCGCGCTAGCAGCCGACGAGGTGCTCCGCGAGGTATGCGGTGACCTTGTCGAGCGAGACGCGCTCCTGCGCCATGGTGTCACGCGACCGGATCGTCACGGCCTGGTCCTCGAGGGTGTCGAAGTCCACCGTGATGCAGAACGGGGTGCCGATCTCGTCCTGGCGGCGGTAGCGGCGACCGATCGCGCCTGCGTCGTCGAAGTCGACGTTCCAGAACGAGCGCAGCTCGCTGGCGAGGGTGCGAGCGACCGGCGAGAGGTCCTCGTGCCGCGAGAGCGGGAGCACGGCAGCCTTGACGGGCGCCAGGCGCGGGTCCAGACGCAGCACCGTGCGCTTGTCGACGCCGCCCTTGGCGTTCGGTGCCTCGTCCTCGGAGTACGCCTCGACCAGGAAGGCCATCAGCGAACGCGTGAGGCCGGCGGCCGGCTCGATGACGTACGGGAGGTAGCGCTCGTTCTTGGCCTGGTCGAAGTACGACAGGTCCTGACCGGAGTGCTCCGAGTGCGTGCGCAGGTCGAAGTCGGTGCGGTTGGCGATGCCCTCGAGCTCGCCCCACTCGCTGCCCTGGAACCCGAAGCGGTACTCGATGTCGACCGTCCGCTTGGAGTAGTGCGAGAGCTTCTCGGTGGGGTGCTCGTACATCCGCAGGTTCTCCGGCGAGAGACCGAGGCCCACATACCAGGCGGTGCGCGTGTCGATCCAGTACTGGTGCCACTCCTCGTCCGTGCCGGGCTCGACGAAGAACTCCATCTCCATCTGCTCGAACTCGCGCGTACGGAAGATGAAGTTGCCCGGCGTGATCTCGTTCCGGAAGGACTTGCCGATCTGGCCGATGCCGAACGGCGGCTTCTTGCGGCTCGTCGTCATGACGTTGGCGAAGTTCACGAAGATGCCCTGGGCGGTCTCGGGCCGCAGGTAGTGCAGGCCGGACTCGTCCTCGACCGGCCCGAGGTAGGTCTTGAGCATCATGTTGAAGTCGCGCGGCTCGGTCCACTGGCCGCGCGTGCCACAGCTCGGGCAGGCGATGTCCTTCAGCCCGTTCTCTGCGACGCGGCCCTTCTTCTCCTCGAACTCCTCGAGCATCTGGTCCTCGCGGAACCGCTTGTGACAGGAGAGGCACTCGGTGAGCGGGTCGGTGAAGACGCCGACGTGACCGGAGGCGACCCAGACCTGGCGCGGCAGGATCACCGAGGAGTCCAGGCCGACGATGTCCTCACGGCTGGTGACCATCGAGCGCCACCACTGCTTCTTGATGTTCTCCTTGAGCTCGACACCGAGGGGTCCGTAGTCCCATGCGGAGCGCGTACCGCCATAGATCTCCCCCGACGGGAAGACGAAGCCGCGCCGCTTGGCGAGGTTGATGACGGACTCGAGACGGGAGGGTGCTGCGGCCACCGGGGCTCCAAGGTCGACTGGGTCCGCACGTGGCTCGCGCGGACGGGATCTGCCGGGTATGCCGGCAGGTCCCAGGCTACCGGTCGTCAGTTTGACAATCATTCTCATCTGTATTGAGAATGATCCTCATGTCTTCTCGTCGACACCTCCGACTCGTCCTCCCCGTCGCCCTCGTGGGCACCGGGCTGCTCCTGAGCGGATGCACCCCGGCCGCCACCCCCAGCGGCGTGCAGGTGCTCGCCTCGTTCTACCCCCTGCAGTACGTCGTCGAGCAGATCGGCGGGGACCTGGTGCACGTCACGTCCCTCACCCCGCCCGGCGCCGAGCCGCACGACGTCGAGCTCTCGCCCCGACAGGTCCGGGAGGTCGGCGACGCCGATCTGGTCGTCTACCTGTCCGGGTTCCAGTCCGCCGTCGACCAGGCGATCGCCTCGCGCAAGCCCGCCCAGCTCGTCGACGCGGCGACCGTGCCCACGATCGCTGAGCACCTGGCGAGCCAGAGCGCTGCCGAGGCCGGCACCTCGACCGACGGCGCCGGCGCGGCGAGCACCGGCATCCACTCGGAGGACCCGCACTTCTGGCTCGACCCGACACTCCTGGCCGCGCTCGCCCCCGAGGTCGCGACGGCGCTGAGCGCGGCCGACCCCGCGCACGCCGCGGACTACGCGGCCGGCGCGACCCGGCTCGACGACGCCCTCACGGCGTTGGGCACGCAGTTCTCCACCGGGCTCGCCCAGTGCGAACGGAACGAGATCGTCACCTCGCACGCGGCCTTCGGCTACCTCGCCCAGAAGTACCACCTCACGCAGGTGAGCCTGTCCGGTCTCGACCCCGAGGCCGAGCCGTCCCCCGCCCGCCTGCGCGAGATCGGCGACGTCGTCCGGCAGTACGGGGTGACCACGATCTTCACCGAGGCGCTCCTGAGCCCGAAGGTCGCCGAGACGCTCGCCGGCGACCTCTCGATCAGCACCGCGGTGCTCGACCCGATCGAGAGCGAGCCCGCCGGCGGCACCGACTACCGTGGCGCCATGGAGCAGAACCTCTCGGCCCTGCGCGCCGCACTCGGCTGCTCATGACGCCCGTCGTCGCCGCCTCGGGCGTCCGCGTCCGCCTCGGCGGCTCGGTGATCCTGCACCACGTCGACCTCACCGTCCAGGCGGGAGAGGTCGTCGCGCTCCTGGGCGCGAACGGGTCGGGGAAGTCGACCCTCGTCCGCTCGCTCGTCGGTGCCCTGCCGGTCGAGGCCGGCCGGATCGCGCTCTTCGGGCACCCGCTCGGCCCGGACGTGCCCTGGCAGCGCATCGGCTACGTGCCCCAGCGGGTCAGCGCTGCCACCGGGGTCCCGGCCACCGCCGCGGAGGTCGTCATGTCGGGGACGCTCCACGCGCGTCGGCTGCTCAAGCCGCGGGACGCCCGCCACCGGGCCCTGACGGCGCTCGAGACCGTCGGTCTGCAGGAGAGCGCTGATCGCCCCGTCCGCGAGCTCTCCGGCGGTCAGCAGCAGCGCGTGCTGATCGCCCGGGCACTGGTCCGCACCCCCGACCTCCTCGTCCTCGACGAGCCCGTCGCCGGCGTCGACCTGCCGAGCCAGCACGTCTTCGCCGACGTGCTCTCCGACCTCACGGCCCGGGGCGTCACGGTGCTCGTCGTGCTGCACGAGCTCGGCGCCCTGAGCCCGCTGATCCAGCGCGCCGTCGTGCTGCGGCACGGAGCCGTCGTCCACGACGGCGAGCCCCCGCACCCGCAGCCGGACCACGCCGGCACCGAGCACGAGCACCTGCACCCGCACGACGGTGACGAGGGCCCGCAGGACTCCGCCACCGTGCTGCCGACGACGATCGGGTGGGAGTCATGATCTGGGACGAGCTCGGCTCCATGCTGAGCGATCCGCTGATGCAGCGCGCGCTGATCGCCGCGCTGCTCGTCGGTCTGTCGGCGCCGGTCATCGGCACCTACCTCGTGCAGCGCAAGCTGTCGCTGCTGGGCGACGGCATCGGGCACGTCGCGCTCACCGGCGTGGCCCTCGGCTGGCTCGTCGGCAGCCTCATGGGCCTGACCCCGAACGACGTCCTCGCGGTGCCCGGTGCCGTGGTGGCGGCCGTCCTGGGCTCGCTCGCCATCGAGCTCGTCCGCGAGCGCGGCAGGACCTCGGGGGACGTCGCCCTCGCCCTGCTCTTCTACGGCGGCATCGCGGGCGGCGTGCTGATCATCTCCCGGGCGGGGGGGACCAGCGCGAGCCTCATGGGCTACCTGTTCGGATCGATCTCGACGGTCAGCCAGGGCGACCTGTGGCTCACCCTGGTGCTGGCGGGTCTCGTCCTGGTCATCGGGATCGGTCTGCGGACGGCGCTCTTCTCGGTCAGCCACGACGAGGAGTTCGCCCGGGCCAGCGGGCTCCCGGTGCGAGCCCTGAACATCGCGATCGCCGTGATCGCTGCCCTGACCGTGACGGTCTCGATGCGGGTGGTCGGCCTGCTCCTGGTCAGCGCCCTGATGATCGTCCCGGTGGCCGTCGCCCAGCTGATGACCGGCTCGTTCCGCCGGACGATGGCCGTCGCGATGGGCATCGGTGTGACCGTCTGCGTCACCGGGCTGTCGATCACCTACTGGGCGAACGTCACCCCGGGCGCCACGATCGTCGTGCTCGCGATCGCGATCTACGCTGTCGTGGCGGTCGTCCGGTCGCTCGTCGCCTCCCGGGTGGTCCGGCGACGCGGCCGTCCCGACCCGCACCCCGAGGTGGGCGACGACGTCCAGCTCGACGAGTCCGAGATCGCCGCGGCGCCCGGTGGTCCCCAGCTTCCCGGAGGCCGATGATGCAGCGGATGACGAGGCAGCGCTCGGCCGTCTCCGACGCCCTGGAAGGGCTCGAGGACTTCCGCAGCGCCCAGCAGATGCACGAGCTCCTGCGCGAGCACGGCAACAGCGTCGGGCTCGCGACCGTCTACCGGACCCTGCAGTCCATGGCCGAGGACGGTGACGTGGACGTGCTGCGCACCCCGGAGGGTGAGGCGGTCTACCGCAGGTGCGCGCGCAGCGGTCACCACCACCACCTCGTGTGCCGCGACTGCGGGCGCACCGTCGAGATCGAGGGACCCGGCGTCGAGCTGTGGGCCGACCAGGTCGGCGCTGCGCACGGCTTCACCGCGATCCAGCACACCGTCGAGCTCTCGGGGTTCTGCTCGGACTGCCGGCCGGCAGAGCGCTGATGCCGTCATGGATCGCGGAGGGCCCGTTCGCCCTCGTGTACGCCTTCCTGCTCGTGGTGGTGTTCGTGCGCGCACAGTCGACGTACTGGGTCGGTCGCGCGGCCGCTGCCGGCGCCCTCCGGTCGCGGTGGGCCCGCTACGTCGAGGGACCGCAGGTCCGACGGGCCACCGATGTCATCGATCGCTGGGGCCTTCCCGTCGTCCCTCTGTCGTTCCTGACCATCGGCTTCCAGACCGCCGTCAACGCCGGCGCCGGGCTGCTGCGGATCCGCTGGCTGCGGTACACCGTCGCGATGCTCCCGGGCTGCGCGGCCTGGGCGCTGATCTACGCGGTCGGCGGTCTGGCGGCGTTCACCGCCGGCGCCTCGCTGGCGGCGCGGTCGCCGTGGGCCCTCGCGGCGTTCGTCCTCGTCGTCACGCTGCTCGTGGCCGCCCTCGGGCTCCGGGTGCGCCGTCGCCGTCGCGACATCGCGGCGATCGACGCCCTCGCGGAGCACTCGCCGCACCGGCACCCGGGCGAGCCGACCGACCGCGACTGAGCTCAGCGCGCCGCGTCCACCGCTCCGCCGTAGCGCCGGTCGCGCCGCGCGTAGGTCTCGACCGCACGCCACAGGTGCCGGCGGTCCACCTCCGGCCAGTACTCGTCGAGGAAGACGAGCTCGGCGTACGCGGCCTGCCAGATCATGAAGTTCGACGTCCGCTGCTCACCGGAGGTCCGCAGGAAGAGGTCGACGTCGGGCAGCTCCGGCTCGTCCAGGTGCCGGGCGACCGTCCGCTCGTCGACCCGGGAGGGGTCCAGACGCCCCGCAGCGACCTCGAGCGCGATCGCGCGCGCCGCATCGGCGACCTCCGCCCGGCCTCCGTAGTTGACGCACATCGTCAGGGTGCAGACGTCGTTCTCGCGAGTGAGCTCCTCGGCGGTCTCGAGCTCGTGGATGACCGAACGCCACAGCCGTGGGGTGCGCCCGGCCCAGCGCACCCGCACTCCCCAGGCGTGCATCGTGTCGCGCTGTCGGCGAAGGACGTCCCGGTTGAAGCCCATGAGGAAGCGCACCTCCTCCGGCGAACGCTTCCAGTTCTCGGTGGAGAAGGCGTAGGCCGAGACGTGCGTGACGCCGATCTCGATCGCCCCGGCGACGACGTCGAGCAGCGCCGCCTCGCCGGCGGCATGGCCCTCGGTGCGCGGCAGCCCGCGCTCGTTGGCCCAACGCCCGTTGCCGTCCATCACGATCGCCACGTGCTTCGGCACGAACTCGGCGGGGATCGCCGGGGGGCGGGCGCCGGAGGGGTGCGGCGGCGGCGGCACGACGACGTGCTCGCTCACCCGGGACCTACGGCGTGCGGCGCTCATGCGCGTTCGACCATCCGCATGGAACGCAGGCCGCGCTCGAGGTGGAACTGCAGGAACGTGGCCACGAGCCCGTTCGCCTCCCGTCGGTGTCGTGGGTCGCTGGCGTCGGCGACGGCCCAGGTCCCGGTCAGGAGCGCCGCGAGCAGCGCGAAGGTCTCGGGCGCAGGTGACGCGGCACCGGGCGGACGACAGGACGCGCACACCGCTCCCCCGGCCCCGGCAGCGAAGGCGCGGTGCGGGCCGGGCGCGCCGCACCGGGCGCAGTCGGTGAACGACGGAGCCCAGCCGGCGACGGCGAGCGCCCGCAGCAGGTAGGAGTCCAGGACGAGCCCGGGGGCGTGCGCTCCCTCCGCGAGCGCCCGCACGGCGGCGATGAGCAGCACGTACTGCTGCAGCGACGGCTCGTGCTCGGCCTCCACGAGGCGGTCCGCGGTCTCGAGCATCGCGGTGCCGACGGTGTACGCCGAGTAGTCCGCGCTGATCTGCCGCGCGTAGGGCCCGATCGTCTCGACCTGGGTCACCGTGTCGAGGCTGCGGCCGGAGTAGAGCTGGACGTCGATCACCATGAAGGGCTCGAGCCGGGAGCCGAACCGGGAGGAGGTCCGCCGCACCCCCTTGCCGACGGCGCGCACCTTCCCGTGCTCACGGGTCAGGAGTGTGACGATACGGTCCGCCTCACCCAGCTTCTGAGCGCGCAGCACGATCGCCTCGTCGCGGTAGAGGCTCACCCGTCCATTGTCCCCCGCCCACCGACACCCGCCCGCGAGCCACGCCCGGCCGCTAATTCCGATGACGTGCCCGACCGGCCGGCCGTAGCGTGGACCGACGGCCCCGATCGGGTCCGGTGGAGGAGGAGAGCCATGCACGCCCAGCCGCGCCGCTGCCCGCTCCCCTCACCCCGCCCGCGGCACTGACCGCCCGGGCCGTCGAAAGGTCCGACCGTGACCGTCCCCCTCCCCTCCTCCTCCGGCGCCGGCCCGCTCGGCTGGGACGACGCCTGGCAATCGGTGCTCGAGCAGCTGCACGACGATCTCGGCGACGCCCACGACGACGAGCCGCACCGTCCCGCACCCGGCGCGGACCGCCCTGCGACCACGCTCGGCCGCGTCTGCCGGGTCGACCGTGCCGCGTGCGAGGTCCTCGTCGCCGCAGCGCACGGGGTCGATGACGCCGCAGGGATCGTCGACCGCCACGACACGCCCTACCCCGGCATCGCCACCGTCACCGCGCGCTGGTCGCCTGCGCTGGGCCGACGCGCCGCCCAGGACCCCGCAGCGACACCGGCGGCCGGCGACTGGGTGCTCCTGTCGGGCGGGTCACCGCCCGGGCCGAGCGCACCGCTGTCCCTGCTCCGCGTGCTCCCGCGCCGCTCCGTCGTCCGGCGGCTCGGCGTCTCGGGCACCTCGCACGCCCAGGTGCTGGCGGCCAACGCCGATGTCGTGGCCGTCGTGCAGGCGATGGTCCCGGACCTGGACCTCGGCCGGATCGAGCGTCTGCTGGCCCTCGCGTGGTCCTCCGGTGCACGGCCCGTCGTGCTGCTCACGAAGGCCGACCTGCACCCCGATCCGGAACGGGCCGTGCGGCAGGTCGAGCCGAGCGCTCCCGGCTGCGAGGTGATCGCGGTCAGCGCGCCGGCCGGGGACCCGATGGCCGGGCTGCGCTCGCTCCTCGCGGGCGGCGCGACGCTCGCCCTGCTGGGAGCCTCGGGCGTGGGCAAGTCCACCCTCCTCAACGCCTTGCTCGGTGCGGAGGTGATGACGACAGCGGCCCTCGGGGTCGAGGGCAAGGGCCGCCACACGACCGTGACTCGCGAGCTCCACCTGGCGCCGGGCGGCGGGGCGGTCCTGGACACGCCTGGGCTCAGGGCCGTCGGCCTGCAGGGCACCGAGAACCTCGATGCCCTGTTCCCCGAGATCGAGGAGCTCGCTGCCTCCTGCCGGTTCGCCGACTGCGCGCACGAGGCGGAACCGGGCTGCGCCGTGCTCGCGGCGATCGAGGAGGGCGTGCTGCCCCGGCGACGGCTGGACAGCTACCGGATCCTGGAGCGCGAAGCCGCCTTCCAGGCCCGGCGCAGCGACGCGCGGCTGCAGGCGGAGTGGGCCAGGGCGACCCGTGCCCGTTCCCGCGCCCACCGCCGAGACGTCACCTCGCGGCCCGGAGCCGGCCGGGCCCGGGGGGGGGGGACCCCGGGGGGGGGGGGCGGCCCGCACCCCCCCGGGGCCCATCAGCGCAACGACCGGTTGATCGCGGAGA